>JAFRBH010000008.1 GCA_017404955.1 Candidatus Saccharimonadota bacterium
ATAGGCCACATTACTATCGTTATGAATCATATCAGTAGTATAGACTGGAGAGGAAGGAGTACTAGTACGAGGGTCAAGGAAGTTTGAAGTCATATAGAGCGTATAGCCAGTAGCATTAGACGTAGCTACATCTACTATGGAGGTATTCTTAACAAACTTACCACTAGGAGTAGGTGTAAGCTCTAGGTTAAGAGCAGAGATTTCTGAGGAGGCAGTACTATCCAGAGTTCTAATAGAGATATTTGAAGTCAGGTTCAAGGTAACTAGAGTAGTATCTGAAGCTGTACCATTCTCGGCATAGACAAAATTAGAAAAACCAAAAAACACACTTCCTAATAGTAATATGCCAACCACAAACATGAAGGCGGCACGACACTTGCTATAAAGCATAAACACCTCTCTTACAGCGCATAGCGCACAATTACTTTTATGCTTAGATTATAGCACAAAAAAATCAAAATGCCTAGGCTTATTTTAAAATTGGCTTAATTTTCTTAGCTTCAAAAAGTACCGTTGGCACCGCTGGTGGTGGTGTAAAATCAGTTGGCTTTAATGGATAGCGAATCTTAGTTTGATATTTAGAAATTAACGCTCGACCAAGTTGTGAAGTGTAGTGGCGATCAGTATTCAAAAGTTTCAGGGCAAATTGTTTTTGTAAAATTAGGTAAAAACTTTCTGGTGGGCTATCGGCTTCCAATAATTTGTGAACAATTTTGGAAGATAAATCAAATGGTGGGTTGGCAAAAACTTTATAGTTTTCGCGCGGTAAATCACAATCCAAAAAATCATTCTCTATCACGATTACATTCTTTACATGATGCTTTTTGAGATTTGCATATAATTTCTTGGCAGCTACTGGGTCTTTTTCGATAGCAATTACCTGCTTACAGCGCTTAGAAAGCGCTACGGTAATTACGCCTGAGCCAGCGCCAATATCTAACACAACATCGCGTTTTTTGATATTGGTATGCCCAATCAACATCAAAGCTAGGCGCGGATTTTTTAGAAAATGCTGTGAGAGCAGATGATTTCGCATATTATTTTAAGCTCAATGGTTCTTGCTTGCCAGTCGTAAAATTCTTAATTTGATATTTGCCGCTTTTTAGCTCATCGCCACCAAAGATAATGCCAGAGCCAGCAATCTTGGTTGCAAAAGTGATTTTGTCTCCTAGCTTTTTACCGGCTAAAACAATCTCTACATTTTTGCCACCGTCACGCAAGTTCTTGGCTAGGTCATAAGCGGCAGTCCTAAGTTCTGCATCGTCAGCATCAATTGGCACGATTGCAATATCAATTGGTTTTCTCTCGGCAGAGTCAATCAATTTATTTTCTGACAAAATGAAGAACAAGCGAGAAAGGCCAATTGAGGCGCCCACACCTGGGAATTTTTGGTCAGTATAGTGTGAGGCAAGATTCTCATAGCGTCCACCGCCACCAATTGAACCAAGCTCTGGGTATTTTGGCAGACACGCTTCAAAGACGGTGCCAGTGTAATAATCTAGCCCGCGCACGATTTTGAGGTCAATCTCGGCGGCATCTCCTAAGCCATAAGCCTTCAAATCTTCCATCACGGCAATAAGTTCCCCTAGGCCTTCTGACAATTTCTCGTTGCCAGCCTCGGAAGTCTTGGCGGCAATATTGATTTTCAGAAAATCTAGTTTTTCTAATTCCCTGATGTCTCCATGAGTGTTGATAAATGTTGTAATTTTTACAACGGTTTCCTCTGGTAATCTGAGTTCTTTTAGGGCTTCTACTGTTTTTGCGGCTGGGACTTTTTCGGCATGGTCAATAATATGAGAAATCTCTTTTGTTTTATCGGCCACACCCAAAATTTCTAATGCACCACTCAAGAATTTGCGGTTGGAAATTCTAATCTTGATATCAGTTTTAACAAAAGTTTTCAGAGCATCGTAGAAACACGCAATAACTTTTGCATCATAATAAATCGGCAGGGTATTTCTACCAATTACATCAACGTCGCATTGATAAAACTCGCGAAAGCGACCTTTTTGCGCACGTTCACCACGGAAATTGCGACCAATTTGTGTGACAGAAAATGGAAAATGCAAGTCGCTCTCGTGCTCCACGACATAGCGAGCCAAAGGCACAGTGTGGTCAAACCTCAAAGCTTGGTCTGCATCCTTAGTAGTCTCCTCAGTTTTTACAACTTTGTAAATCTGTTTTTCAGTATCACCACCAGCTTTAGCGAAAAGAATTTCCGAGCGATCAATGGTTGGAGTTTCGATATTTAAAAACCCGTGTTTCTGATAAGTTTCAGCGATTTTTGATTTGATTTCATTGAAAATAGCCTGCTTTCCTGGCAAAAATTCTTGCATTCCAGAAATTGGCGAAGTATTCATTTTTTTGCTCATACTTTTATTATAGCACAACGTGTGTTATAATCTAGAGAGTGTGGCTCTGTAGCTCAGTTGGTAGAGCAGAGGCCTGAAGAGCCTTGTGTCACTGGTTCAAGTCCAGTCGGAGCCACCATTTCCAGAAACAAAGCGAAACGAAGTTTCGTTTTTTTGTTTATTCGTCTTCGTCAAGTAGTGATTGTTCGTTTTCGGCGACAAGTTCAGTGGTGTTATCTAACTCAGATAGAAGACCAAGTGGGTAGATAATCGCAAACAGGCCAAATACAATAATGGCGCCATAGCACAAGAAACCTACCCAAGCATTGCTGCTGCTCATATCAATCTTGATACCGCTTGTAAGCACAGCGATTGCTATACCGATTGCGGCGCCAGAAATTATCCAAGCTTTACCGATCTTGGCAGCAACGCTGATAGCCTTACGCATACACATAGTGTTAGCGGCAACTACTCCCAATATTAATTCAATGTTGTTATTTGATTTTTTAGTATTTGCCATTTAGGCCTCCTTATTATTTCTACTACAATTAATCAAACCATCAATATTATGGTTGGAAAGAATCTTGACTTCACCTTTCTCGTTGGTGATTTCGGTAGTTTTTAGCCCAATCTCGGTAACCGTGCCCTTAAAGCCATCGGCTGGCACGATAACTGTATCACCCACACCAAATTGATCTTCGGCGATGATAGCAATACCCGCGATGAAATCTTTAATCATATCTTGGAAAGCAAGACCTAGGACCGCAGTCATAATTCCAAGCCCAGCAAGTAAGGAAGTGACATTCACGCCGAGCACAGCCAGAATGACGAGCAGAATAATAATCAAGAACAGGTATTTGATGATGCTTGAAAGCATTTTGGAAACGGTCTTGATACGTTGCCTATGGGCAGCGCTAGTATTTTTTCCGCCAGCACGATTAAAAATAACCTTCAATACCCTTCTCAAAATGAGATAGACAACAAAGACAAAGAAAATGTACAAAGCAGAGTTAATTAGCTTCTTAATACCAATTTCGGTGCCAAAGAAGTCTAAGCTCATTTTATGCCTCGATTAAATCTTTACCATTTACATCATAATCGGCTAGCGCAGCTTTTTTGATGGCTGGGTCTTCATAAGTATTGTAATAATAGGTATTGGTTGCAGTAGAGAAACCGCCAGTATAGACAGTCTTCTCAAAATCACCAGTGCCCATCGCGGCTGCGCCATCAATCATAGCTACGCCAGTAAGAGTGTGGAACAAGCGAGAAACGTTTTCCTCTTCGGTAGATTTAACTGGGTAGTGGGTATTGAGATATGCAATTCTCACAAAGCGTGATGGTGAATAATAGTCGCCAGGAAGACCACGCATCAAAGAGCCAGAGCCAAATGGTTTCATTTCTGCTTTACCCCATTTGACTTCTTTTGGTTGTGGATTGGTTAAATTCATATAGTTTCTGAGGTTTTCTTGATGCCAAGCGTAGCCAGGCTGATTGGTGAGGACGTCTACATCATTATGGAAAATCTCCATACCTTTATCAGTATATTCTACAACGATGCTACGATTTTTATCACCAATAATCCAGTGAAGCATTGAGACTGGATATTTATCATTAATTGGCTTTGCTACAATAGCGATATTTTTCAAAGCTTCTTCTACTTCATCAACAGTAGAAAAATTCATCGCAATCATTAGAGGGAATTCGTAAGCAGAAATATTATGCTTGCCATCAACTGCATCTTTTTCATACTGAGCGTAGCCTGGGAAGTTGAGCCCAGCAATAGCAAGACCGGCTTCATTGGCACAGTCAAAATATAGCGGAACATTTTCCTCGATGATACCCATGCCAATCATAGCGTATCTTGGGGCAATATCACCCAAGAATGCGGAATGGTATTGATAGCCTTTTGGAGTAATCACAATTTTCTGACCATAACCAACGGACCAGTCAAGGTTCCTACCAAAATACATATTACCTTTGTCATCGTTAAAGCGGACACCACTACACATTTTTATGCCTCCTGTTATTTTTTATGATTTTAGCATAATGCTTGCGTTAAAACAAGATTACTAGGCAAGAAAAAGGCCGCAATTCGTGCGACCTTTCCTGAATGAACTTACTACTTTGTGCCGAAGATGCGATCTCCAGCGTCACCAAGGCCGGGGACGATATAGCCGTTGCTATTGAGACCTTTATCAAGGTGCGCAATGAAAAGCTCCACGTCCGGATGTTTTTTCTGCATTAGGTCGATTCCCTGCGGCGCGCCGATGATGCCCATAAAATGTATGGTCTTGCAGCCGATTTTTTTGAGCTCACTAACAGTAAAATCGGCTGAACCGCCCGTAGCAAGCATAGGATCGAGCACGAAGACTTCGCGGTTCTCTATATCCTTCGGCATCTTCCAGAAGTACTTCTGAGGCTTCAGAGTTTCCTCGTCACGATAGATCCCGCAAAAGCCAGTTCTTGCCTGCGGCACGATATCCTTCATGGGCTGTTCCATAGCAAGCCCTGCACGAAGAATCGGTACCAAAACCTGTTTTTTGCCAGCGATTCTCTTACCGATTGTCGGACAGATTGGCGTAATAATCTCTTTACTCTCCATCTTCAGGTGAGAAAAAGCATCAAAAGCGATGAGCTTCGTTACTTCTTCTACCAGCTTCCGAAAAATAGAACTCGGCGTCGAAACATCCCGCATAATAGAAATCTTACTCTCGATCAATGCATGGCCATTGTAGATGTGTGTAGTCGGCTCCAGCACCACTGTAGGATAATCGACAATCAGCTTACTTTCATGTTCCAAAATTACATCGTTCATTCATTTCCCCCCTTTCTTCTAAAGGAACCTACAAATTAGCAAAAATTTTGGCCAAATTTCTTGCTTTCATACCGCTTATAATTATATCATATTTTTAGTGTTTTGGCAATGATGATAATTAGTCTTTAAAGATTTTTTCATCCTTAATTTCGTCTGGGAGATAGCTTTTGTCTAGATGAAAACCAGCTTCCCATTTTTGGCCTTTGCCAAAGCCCAAATCTTTCATTAATTTGGTTGGCGCATTGCGAAGATGAGTTGGAACTGGCAAACCCATAGATCTATGAGCTAAATCTTGTGCCTTATACCAAGCATCAATCGTACTACGATTTTTCTTACATTTTGCCAAAACTACTGCTACATGACTTAGAATGATCCCGCCTTCTGGCATACCCACGCGTTCGATTGCTTCAAAAGCAGAAACTGCCAAATTTAGCGCGCCATTCCCTGCTAGACTGATATCTTCACTGGCAAAAATTACCATACGACGAGCGATAAACTTTGGATCTTCTCCAGCCTCCACCATGCGTGCAAGGTAATAAAGTGTCGCATCAACATCACCACCACGCATTGATTTAATAAATGCGGAAATATTATCATAATGATTGTCGCCGGCCTTGTCATAACCTGGGACTTTTTTGCCGGCAGCCTCCTTTACTACATTTTCATCAACTTTATCAGCCAAACTCAGCGCCAGTTCCAAATCGCCGAGCGCGCTTCTAGCATCGCCACCAGAAAGTTCTGCGAGGTAGTCAATTGCTTTTTTAGTTACGCGTTTAGTAGCTTTTTCTGCTTTAATCGCACGTTTTAAAACCGTGACAATGTCATCTTTCTTAAGTGGCGCAACCAAGACTACGCGTGAACGTGAAAGCAAAGGTGAGATCACCTCAAAACTTGGATTTTCTGTAGTAGCACCAATCAAGATAATCAAGCCAGATTCTACATGTGGCAAGAACGCATCTTGTTGAGCCTTATTAAAACGGTGAATTTCATCTACAAAAAGCACGGTTCTGGTTTTTAAATTCCAGTTTTGTCTGGCACGTTCGACAACTTTTTCAACATCACTTTTGTGTGCGGTTACAGCGGAAAGTTCAATAAAATCAGCCTTAAATTCATGTGCGAGAATGCGGGCAAGCGTGGTCTTACCTGTACCTGGTGGGCCCCAAAAAATCAAATTAACTGGCTCACCTTTTTTTACGATTTCTGTTAAAATCTTACCATCACCAATAATCTCATCCTGTCCAATAACTTCCGATAATTTTTGCGGGCGCATACGTTCCGCGAGTGGCACTCTATTTGTCATATATATAATATTATATATCTTTGCAATTACTTTTTCCATAATTTAAGAAGTCTATGCTAGGAAATTTTAAGTTTTATGGTATAATATAATTATGCAATATTTAGCAGTCCTAGGTCGGCAGCCAAAGTTATCTTTGGCGGAACTTGAAAGTTTGTTTTCTGATGTGACGCCGCTAGGACTCACTCTTGCAACTTTTACCAGTACTGATATTTCTTCTATCTCTAGACTCGGCGGTACTATTAAGCTTGCTCAGGAAATTTCCGAAAAACCGGAAAAATATCTTCTAGACTTAAACTTTGATGGCAAAATTGTGTTTGGAATTTCTGATTATTCCAAAGGTGCAAATGCTAGAAAAACTCAAAGTCTAGCTCTAAAAATTAAGCGTGTTTTAAAGACAAATGGCAAATCGGTACGCGTGCTAGAAAACAAAGACGCAGTACTTTCTTCTGCTACTGTTTTCCATAATCAGCTTGGCGAAAAGCCTGGCCATATCGAATTTATTAAATATGGCAACCGCTGGTTTGTTTTAACTGGCGTTCAGAACATAAATGCTTATCGTGATCGTGACCAAGGTCGCCCAGCACGTGATGCCAAGGTAGGAATGTTACCACCAAAATTAGCACAGATTTTAATCAATCTTTGCGGCCCGCTTGAGGCTGGCTCTCGAATTCTCGACCCATTTTGCGGAACTGGCGTAGTGTTGCAGGAGGCATCACTCATGGGTTATTCGGTTTATGGCACTGATGCCAGCGAGAGAATGATTGAGTATTCCGACAAAAACCTAGCTTGGTTAAATAAAAAATCTGATTCCCTAGTTGAAGTCGGTGATGCCACCAATTATGAATGGCAACCACCAATTGATGCCGTAGCTTCAGAAACATATCTTGGTCCGCCAATGTCTGAGCCACCGGTGGAGATAAAACTAAAAACCGTCGAGCAAGAGTGTCGTGGAATAATCGTTGGGTTTCTAAAAAACTTGGCGAAACAAATTAAAAAAGACACACCAGTAGTCATTGCCGTGCCAGCATGGCTACGCCCAGACGGCTCATATTATCGCTTGAGATTGCTTGACGAGTTCGAGAAACTGGGGTATAATGTAGTAAAGTATAAGAACTTGAGTCAAAGAGATCTGCTTTATCACCGTGATGGGCAGGTTGTGGCTCGAGAAATAATAGTATTAAGGAAGAAATAATATGTCACATGTGAAAGCTGGCGGTACCGCCAAGAATATCCACAATAACGCTGGTCAGCGCCTTGGTGTTAAGCGTTTTGGTGGTCAAAAAGTTAAAAACGGTGAAGTAATCGTACGCCAAACTGGCAGCACTAAGATTGCTGGTCCTGGCACTTACATGTCCAAAAACTTTACCATTCATGCTGCTAAAGATGGCGTAGTCACCTTTGTCAAAACCAAGAAGACCCACTTCTCCGGCAAAAGCCTACCTCGTGTTCGCGTAGAAGTTCGCTAAATTTAAACCGCCTTTTAAAAGGGCGGTTTTTTGTTGCCTTGTTTTTACTTCTTATGCTATACTTAATGTATGAGTAATATATTAATAATTGGGAATATTCTAAAAGATGTTTATCTAAGATTAGATGAACGCCAAAATAATTTTGAAATCGACCAAAGCGGTACGCCTTGGCTTGATTTAGGTTTTGATGGGAGTTCATATCACTTCTTCCGCAGAACCAGTATTTATGGTGGGGCAGCAGTAGCGCTGGAAGTGTTAAATCGTTTCGATTTTTCCGCACGCATTGCTGGTGCTAAACTTGGATTCGCCGGTGGTTCGATCGTATCCAATAACCAGAAAGCTGACGACTATCGTTATATGCTTTGTCATGGTAATAAAATTTCCTACATTGTACCGAATCAACGCACTGAGACTAAATGGGCAATGCCAGATGAGGCAATTGACTGGGTGTTTGTGGATCGTTCAGCTGGAATTTCTGACGCTTTAGTAAAAGAACTTAAGAAATTTTTAGCTATTTCCAACAAAACTCGCTTGGCTTTCTATGTACCTAAAGATTTAACTGCTGCTGATAAAGATTTGATTGAAATGGCGGAAATGATCTTTACCGATGATGAATTACCAGAGCTAAAAGACAAAGGCTCTGTTTGTTACATTTCTGATTCGGAAATTTCCCTCAATGGTCATTCTAAAACTTGGCGTATTGAACGCACAGATTTAATGACTCATCTTACTGTTCATTCCATTATCGCTGCAACTGTATTCGGTGCTCTTACCAAGGGTATGTCCGTAGAAGATGCTTTACGCTACGCTAAAGTCAATGCTGAAGGTTCTTCCCTTTCTGGCACCATGCCAATTGAAAAAATTAAAGAGATTGCTGATAATCAGAAGATCGAGGAAACCGATATTCGTTTAGTTGCTGCAACTATGATGACTAACGGAAAAGGCATTCTTGCTGCGGATGAATCTGGCGGCAATATTCACCAAAAATTTGAAGGCCTAATGATTTCTGACGATGAAAAACATCGCCGCGACTATCGCAATTTGCTTCTTTCTACCCCAGAACTAGAGCGCTACGTCAATGCTGTAATTTTGTTTGATGAAACTACCAAACAAAAGTGTGATGACGGCAGAGATTTTGTTTCTTATCTTACTGCGCATGGAATTGTTCCGGGCGTGAAAGTCGATGAAGGCCTAGAAAACTTCCCAGACTCTGATGAGAAATATACTAAGGGTCTAGACGGTCTTAAGAAACGCCTACCAGAATATTATTCTCGAGGACTTCGCTTCTGCAAATGGCGTGCAGCCTTCGATATTGACCTTGGCAAACCTTCTGATATGGCAATTCTTAAGAACTGTCAAATCCTGGCCGAGTATGCAAAAGCTTGCCAAGATAACAACTTAGTACCAATTGTTGAACCGGAAGTTCAATATGATGGCAATTATACTTTGCAACAAAGCGCTGACACTACTGCCAAAATTCTTGATATCTTGTTTGACGAACTTTCTAAAGCTGGGGTAAAGCTAGATGCAACTATTCTCAAAGTCAATATGATATTGGCTGGCAAGAAATATCCGATTCAATCTACGCCAGAAGAAGTCGGTCGCGAAACTGCTAATGTGCTCAAAAATCATGTTCCGGAAAATATTGCTGGTGTCGTATTCTTGTCTGGGGGCCAGACTGTAGAACAAGCTACCGAGAATCTACAAGCTATTGTCAATAATGGACCATTCCCTTGGCCGCTAACTTTCTCATTCTCTCGTGCCTTGCAAATGCCAGCACTAGAAACTTGGAAAGGTGACAATAATAAAATTGGTGTTGCGCAAGATGCATTCAAAGCACGCCTTGTTGCTAACACTGAAGCATTGAAGAAAAAGTAACTTTACTACGAATTTTTCAACGTTCTCCTCACGTCCAATAAAAAATAAGTTTTCTAGGCAAGTCTGCGCCGGAATTATCAGTTCCGTGCTCGACTTGTAGAAAACTTATTTTTATTGGGTTCGTCGAGATGTTTCGAAATTCTGTAGCAAAGCTACTTTATTCAGACTTCTCTTCAGACTTAGCCTCTTCGCCGCCTTCAGCAGCTTCTTCAGGCTTACTACCATTGTCAGAAGGAACATCGGCAGCTTCAGTGGTTTCACCAGCAGCAGCAGCTTCCTTAGCGGCAGCCTCTTCAGCCTCACGCTGAGCAGCCACGACAGCAGGGTCGTAAAGACTTGCGACTACCTGGTCGCCACTTAGTTCCTTGTCAGCTAGCTCAACACCAGCTGGAAGTTCAAGATCGGCAACAGTAAGTTTGTCGTCGATATCAGCGAGTTTAGAAGCATCAACAGTGATTTCTTTTGGAAGATCAGCAGGTTTAGCTTTAACGTCAATCTCTTCAAGAGCTTGAGTGTAGACATAGTGAAGTTTGTTAGCTTCAGAAGTTTCGTAGCCGACAATAACGATAGGTGTAGTAGCTTCAACTGGCTTATCAGCAGATACGGCTTGGAGCTCAACATTTACAATTTTACGAGAAACTGGGTCAACAGCAATATCTTTAACGATGACCATGTATGGTTTTTTATCAACGGTAATATCAATAGTGGAGTGGTAACCAGCAGCTCTCAAAACTTTTTCAGTGTCATTGTAAGCGGACTGGGCCAAGACAGGCTCATTTCCATCACCATAAACTACGGATGGAATAAAACCATCAGCGCGAAGCTTAGCAACTTTCTTGCCAGAAACAGTGCGCTTTTCTAGAGACAATTTATTGTCAGACATATTATTTCCTTAAAAATTAATTGTTATTAACTTAACTTCCCTATATTTTACCGCATTTTCGCAGGAATTGCAAGGGGTTACAGAGTCTTTTTCTTCTTTTCACGAGTAAAGAATTTGAGTCTGTCACCAACGGCAAGGTTTATCTTATGTTCAGTTTTAAGAGCTAAGCCACCGATTTCACCAGAGACAAGTTCATTTACATCCATTTTTTCCTTTTGGACACTTACTACTTCAACTTCACCAATTTCTTCCTTATTGTGAAATGCACGGGCTAACATACCAGCAGAGACTTTACCTTTTAGCATCTCGCCACCAGCAATAATAGAAGTTTTCTCGGTACGAAACACACCTTCGACTTTCATTTCGCCAGTATCCTCCTCTACAATCTCGGCATCAAGCAAATCTTCCATCGAATGTTTAGCATCATCAAGAAGCTCATAAATTACCTTGTAACAGCGAATTGGTACGCCATCGCGTGCAGCCATCTTAGCGATGTTAGTTGGTACAGTGACATTGAAACCATAAATTACGGTATTCTCGCCATTTGCCATATAGACATCATTTTCGGTAATATCACCTACGCCAGTAGCAACAATATTTAAAGTAATCTCTCCTTTAGTATCAATCATTTTAAGACTATCAACTACGGAAGTAACCGAACCAAGTACATCGCCTTTGATTAAAACGTTAAAGACCTTGGAATTATCGGCAGTGTTCATCATACGGAGAAGGTCGGAAGAAGTTACGTTGGCAGAAGCAGAAGCGTCAGCTGTAGCGTTGGCATTAAGTAACGCCATCTTACGTGCAGTCTTCTCGTCTGCAACTTCGATAAACTTGTCACCAAAATCTGGAAGCTCTTTGAAGCCAGTCACGGTAACTGGAGTGCTAGGTGTAGCTTTGCCTTTTGGTTTGCCTTTAAAATCTACCATAGTCCTAATCTTAGCGTAAGTAGAGCCAGCAACGATAAATTCGCCAGTCTTGAGCTCGCCACCAGTAACTAAGAGATTCACTACGGAGCCTTTACCGACTTCCATGTGGCTCTCAATCACCAAGCCCTCAGCCGGAATATCAACATCAGCCTTTAGTTCCTCCATATCAGCAATGAGCAAAATCATATCAAGAAGCTTATCAAGATTCTGATTCATTTTAGCAGAAATTGGCACCATAGTAATATCGCCGCCCCATTCTTCTGGCTGAAGCCCATGTTGAGCAAGATCGGCCATAGTACGTGGAATGTCAGCACCTTCACGGTCAATCTTATTAATAGCAACGATTATTTTGGCGTTAGCTCCTTGAGCAAATTTGATAGCTTCAATAGTCTGTGGTTTGACGCCATCATCGGCTGCTACCACAATCACGACAATATCAGTAAGCATTGCACCGTGCTGACGAATAGCGGCAAAGGCTTCGTGGCCTGGCGTATCAAGAAAAGTGATTTTCCTACCATCATGCTCAAGCTGATACGCAGAAATATGTTGAGTAATACCGCCAGCCTCAGCTTCAACAGTTTTCTTATTTAGAAGTGTATCAAGCAAAGTAGTTTTACCGTGATCAACATGTCCCATCACTGCTACGACCGGTGGGCGTTCCACGGCTTTATCCGAGAGTTCATGGGTTTCGTTGGAAATTTTGGTGGCAGAATTTTTCTTCTCCAATTTTACGCCTTCAATTCCTAACTCATCGATAATAATTGCTGCGGTGTCATAGTCAAGACGCTGATTGATGGTTGCTACAATGCCCTCTTTAAATAACTGACCAATCAGCGTAGTCACCGTAAGGCCAAGAGCATTAGCGAGCTCATCGACGGTAATGGAACCAGCGATTTGAATCACTTTTTCTGGATTTTTCTGATTTTCGCTCACTTTGCTCCTTTCTTTTTATAAATGCGCTAAAAATAACACACAAAATTACCTCTTTATTCTACCACACTTCGCAAAAAATGCCAATTTATTTTTTAACTATTCCATTTTTTAGAAAAGTATGTTATAATAAATATATGGAATCTATGGGTAATGGAGAAAAGAAGACAATTATTGCTATCAGGCTGCTCTCTGCTGCTGTATTAATTTTTGTGTTTGCTGGTGCTACCGCCATTAAAAAGCCCATTCGCGGTTCAAATGATAACAAAAATCTCTTTGAAATTGCATTCTTAGATGAAGTTAATAGAAAAACTTCTGATGATACTATAGCTAAGGAGAATGATGATCCAGAAGTACCTGCAACTGCAACTCCAGAAGAGAAAACTGAGGAAAAAGTCGAGGAGAAAGTCGAGGAGAAACCGGTAGCTGAGGAAGCTTCTCCGCAAGCTACCCCACAATATACTACCAAGACTATCAAAGCTAATACCTCTAATGCCTCAACCCCAGTAAGCCATCCTAGCCCAAATCACCCAGCAAATTATGATGCTGGCTCTCCATATGCCGGACAAGTTTATGTCGATGGTGGTGAAGCTCCAGAGCTCCACAATCCAACTTATTATGATATTCCCGGCGGCAACCCAAATGTGGTAGTCGAAGAGCCCGAACCAGTTGCCCCAACTCCAGTTGAAGACCCTGAAGAGAAACCAGAAAATCTTGAATAATTAAAGCGCAGTCCGAGGGTTGCGCTTTTTTGATTTCAGGTGTATAATTAATCGTACATACATACAGGTTCTTATTCCCCGGTAGCTCAATGGTGGAGCAAGAAGCTGTTAACTTCGAGGTTACTGGTTCGAGTCCAGTCCGGGGAGCCAAGTTGTATGCAAAAATAACCCTTCAAGGGTTATTTTATTTTGCAATGCTTTCGATGTCTTGAAGCTCAAAGCGATATTTCTGTTTCGCGTCCGGGTATTTCTTGTGGTCTACTTCTTCAAAGAACATATCGTACGGTCGACACCATAAACGATTCTCACCATATAGAGCGCGGTAAGCTACCATTTTTTCTCCAGTTTCAGAATGGTAAATAACATCTTCCAGCAGATATAAATCGCCCTTAAAATGCCTATAGATTCCGTGGATTTTTAGTCTATCATTCTCCATATATTTATTATATCAAAAAGTCCCACTCTTAATGGTGGGACTTTTTTAGATTTTGACTTATGCTACAGTCAAAGAAATCTTGCGGCCTTCACGGTCGATATCTAGAACTTTAAATTCTTTACGCTCATTCAAGGTAAAGACTTTTTCTGGATCGACATCGTTGCCATCACCAAGTTCAGAAACATGAACTAAGGCTTCTACAGCTGGGGAAATTTGAACGAAAGCACCAAATGGAGTAATACGAGTAACAGTTCCTTCTACTTTGCTTCCCTTCTTTAAACCTTCAACTTCAGATAGCCATGGATCTTCCTTGAGTTGTTTCATAGAAAGGCTGAGGCGTTCTTTATCAATTGCGATAATCTTTGCCTCGATAGTATCACCTGGCTTGACGTAGTCAGCAGGGTTATTCACGCGTTCCCAAGAAATTTCAGAAATGTGGATTAAGCCCTCGATGCCATCGACATTTACAAATACGCCGAAATCAACTACACCGGTAACTAGGCCCTTGATCACATCGCCGACTTTCATTTCTGCAAAGCGGGCAGAGAGAGCATCCTTAACAGCTTCCTTTTCAGAGAAGATAAGTTTATTGTCTTTCTTAGATGCATCAAGAATGCGAACTTTGATAGGTTTACCAACAAGAGAATTAAGTCTCTGTAGGATTTCATCCTTATCAGCAGATCCAACGCGTGGGTAGTGCTCAGCAGAAAGTTGAGAAACTGGTAAGAAACCACGAATTCCTTCGTATTCTACAAGCAAACCGCCGCGATTAGCATCAAATGGAGTAACTTCTACGATTTCGCCAGCTTCAAGTTTGCCAGAAATTTCATCCCAGCCTTTATCCTTGACGGCTTTTCTCATTGATAGAAGTACCATGCCATCGTCCATCTCTGCATCGATTACGGATGCGGTTACTTCTTGACCGACTTCCATATCGCGAGAGAAAGCAGCCTCTCTTCTTGGTACCATTCCTACGCCATTAGCGCCGAGATCAACCAAAATCTCGTGTTTTTTAACTGACATCACCTTTCCTTCGACGGTGTCACCAGTTACAATTTGTTTGACTTTGTCGCCAGATTTTTCTAGCAACTCGTCCATTGTCATTTTTGTGGCTTTAGCCATATTATAATTATTCCTTCCTTTAGGCCCGTTCAAAGAGATTCTTGTGTCCACCAAGGCACAATACAAAAATATCTTTGAACGAGCCCAAGATAGATTAATTATAGCACGGTTTTTAGATACTGTCCAGTTGGAGTTTTGCCGGCATTAGCCAGATTTTCTGGGGTACCTTCTGCAATCACAGTACCGCCATTTGCGCCACCTTCTGGACCCATGTCAATTACCCAGTCGGCAGATTTAATTACGTGCAAATTATGTTCAATAATAATCATCGAGTTGCCACCATCTACTAGTTTGTTGAGAATACTGAGAAGTTTTTTAACATCAGCAGTGTGTAGACCAGTAGTTGGCTCGTCAAGAATATAGAGAGTTTTGCCGGTTGAGCGGCGTGAAAGTTCGGTTGCGAGTTTAATACGTTGCGCTTCACCGCCAGAAAATGTAGTTGCCGGCTGTCCAAGACGAATATAGCCAAGACCAACTTCTTGAATAGTTTTTAGTTTTGGTGCAATTGATGGAATGTTTTCGAAGAATTCGCAGGCTTCGTCGATGGTCATATCAAGAACATCAGCAATACTTTTGCCTTTATATTTAATCTCCAACGCTTCGCGATTATAACGCTTACCATGACAAGCTGGGCAAGTCACATAGACATCTGGCAAGAAATGCATTTCGATTTTATTGACACCATCACCCTGACAAGTTTCGCATCTGCCACCACGAATATTAAAAGAAAACCTGCCGGCTTTGTAGCCTCTGATTTCAGCCTCAGGCTGCTTAGCGAAAAGTTCACGAATTTGGTTGAACACACCAGTGTAAGTTGCTGGATTGGAACGCGGAGTACGACCAATTGGCGATTGATCAATTACAATACATTTATCAAGGTGCTCAATGCCTTCAATTTTATCGTGCGCACCTGGCACAGTTTGTGCTCGATGAAGACGAGCTAGAAGCTCGTTTGCTAGAATATCATTGACCAAAGTCGATTTTCCAGAACCAGAGACGCCAGAAACCACCGTCATTACGCCAAGCGGGAATTTGACGTTGATATTTTTGAGATTATTTTCACGTGCCCCGATCACTTCCAAATACTCTGGGTTGCGATTAATATCAGTTTTAACCTTGCGGCGATGTTTTGGTGTTTCAATTTTCTTACGACCGGAAAGATAGTCGCCAGTGATAGAATCTTTATTATCCATAATTTCTTCTGGCGTGCCAGTAGCGACAACTCTACCACCATTCACACCGGCACCTGGGCCAATGTCAACAATGTAGTCAGAGCTAAGCATTGTATCTTCGTCATGTTCAACGACTAGAACGGTATTTTTGAGATCACGAAGATGCTTCAAAGTGGCAATCAATTTGTCATTGTCGCGCTGATGAAGACCGATTGATGGCTCATCTAGAACATACAAAACGCCTTGGAGACCGGAGCCAATTTGAGTGGCTAGGCGAATACGTTGTGCTTCACCACCAGACAAGGTATTAGCAGCGCGACCGAGCTCCAAATAGCCTAGACCCACATCTTGCATGAATTTCACACGCTCTTTAATTTCTTTTAGAATCGGATCAGCAATCTGATGCTCAGCTTTAGTGAACTCCAAATCTTTATTTAGAACTTCCAGAGTGGTATCAACATCCATGTTACACATATCAATAATATTGAGATTATGGACAGTAACTGCCAGCACTGCCGGTTTCAATCTGGCGCCATGACAAGTTTGACACTCCTTGATACGCATAAAACGTTCGATATCTTTTCTGATGAAATCGGAATCAGTCTCTTTGTGGCGACGTTCCAAAGTTGGGATTACGCCTTCATAAGTGGATTCATAAACTGTGCCTTCAGCAAACTTGCCAGTGCCGGCGAGTCTGACTTTATATTTTTCGTTGCCGGTACCATAGAGAATTTTCTGTTTAGCCTCTTCAGAAAGTTCACGAATTGGTGTATGAATACTAAAACCTTGCTTCTTTCCTACCGCATCAAGACGTTTAAGCCACCAAGAATCTTGATTGACGCGATTGAACGGACGGATGCCACCCTCGGCGATAGTTAAATTTTCATTAAACACAAGTTTCGGGTCTATTTCCATGCGAGTACCAAGGCCAGTGCAGGTTGGACAAGCGCCTTGTGGCGCGTTAAAAGAAAATAGTCTTGGTTCGAGCTCTGGGATCAATTCATCCGGGTGGTTTGGACAAGCATAGCGTTGAGAGAAAGTAATAACATTAGAGTTTTCATCGGTAATTTTTTTATTATCAACTGCAGTAGAATTGTCAGTGATTTTTAGGAGATTGATAATTCCCTGGCCTAGCTCCAACGCTTGCTCGACAGAGGTTGCGATACGGCTTCTTAACTCTGGACTTAGAATAAATCTATCAACCACAATTTCAATATCGTGGCGTTCTTGTTTTTCAAGTTCTGGAAATTCATCAAGCGCATAAACAATACCATCAACACGAGCACGAGAAAAACCTTTAGCTTGGTATTGCTCTGGAATATGCTGAAATTCGCCCTTTTTCTGCTGAACAATTGGTGCAAGCAACATAAGTTTTGACCCTAGTGGAAGTTTCATCACTTCATTTACGATATCTTCCGTGGTCCTTCTTGAAACCTCGCTGTGACAAATTGGGCAGTGCGGCACACCTACGCGAGCAAATAATAATCTTAGATAATCAAAAACTTCTGTCACGGTAGCAACAGTAGAACGTGGGTTTCTACTAGTAGATTTCTGATCGATAGAAATTGCTGGAGAAAGACCAGTGATAGTATCGACATCAGGTTTGTCCATGACACCAAGAAACATCCTAGCGTAAGAGCTGAGCGATTCAACATATCTCCTTTGACCCTCAGCATAAATCGTATCAAAAGCTAGACTAGATTTACCAGAACCGGAAAGCCCAGTTAGAACCACTAGCTTGTCGCGTGGAATATCGACATCAATATTTTTGAGGTTGTGCTGTCTAGCACCACGAATTTTAATTGCGTTTTCCATAGTTTCCTAACATTAATGCAATTATATTTTTGCACCATTTTCTCTAAAATAGCGCTATATATTATATATGAAAAAGAGAGAAAAGTCTAGAGTCTAATAATCAGCTGGCTGAAGATTTTGATACCAAAGCATTAATTCTTCTAAAATATATGGGTCGATTTTTTGGTTACGCTTGGTAGTATCATAACCTTGATCTAGTCTAGTTTGGAGCTCTTCCATTTCTTTTTGGAATTTTGGTAGCTGACGGTTGAGGCGGCCCAGGCGATAATTCTCCCATTTCTTAACTTCAGCTTCAGACAAGCTAGTTGGGAAATTTTTTGCCTTGTAATGCAGTAATAATTCCGGCAGACGCTCGTCAGTAAATTCTGGATGGAAGTCAGCCAAGCGATTAGCATCGGCATTTCTTACCGCATTGCATCTCGTACTATCTTGTTCGGTTAGAAAACCATCATATAGGGCCGACTCTGGGTCTATAGCCTCTGGAAATTCCGGGCGATTTTCATATTGAGAACGCATTTTTTCGGCGAATTCTGGGTGTTTTAGTAGGGTCTCCAGGTTTTTCTCGACCTGTTTTTTATCTAGCCCAATTCTTTCCCAGCCAGTCTTACCATCTTCTTCTGATTTGCTGTCAAGAACAGAAATAGGCGCAACTGCTGGGCACTTATTTAAACAAAGTTCTTTTACTATTGGATAAAAAGTTTGTGGTTTTTCTTGTTTCGCTTGTGGTAAAATTGATTCCGTTTCTGCTAAGCCCGAATCTGCTTCTGCTATTTTTGAAACCCCTTCTGCTTTTTCTGATTCCGCTTGCGCCAAAATTTCATCGAGGTTATGCCTTAAATCAAACACTAAGACATTGCCATTTCTGCCGGCAGTAAGCGGAAAAGCCACCGTAGTCTTGTTAAATTCTCCCGGATAGCGCCCACAGGCATAAACAAATGGCTTTTTATCGTCTAGATTTACAAGTTTAGCGACTTCACGTTTATCACGAAGGTTGAAAAGATAATTAAATAATTTTGGTTGTTTTTCTTTGATTAATTTTGTAACTTCAATCAGTGCATCGACATCGGCAAGCGCATCGTGAGCATGGGTATGTTCAATATTGTTGAGTTTAGTTAGAAGTTCAAGGCGATTAGTGGCAACACTCACATTTTTTTTCTCGCCAGTTTCTTTATCAATAATTTCCATTTCTTGGAATGGCCATTTAATTCCTTCTGGTCTGAGCGCACGAGTAAGGCGCACAACATCTAGCAAATCCCAACGGCTACGCCCATCTTTCCATTGCCACATGTACGGATCATAAAAATTGCGCCAAAAAGTGTGTCGCATAAATTCGTCATCAAAACGCACAGAATTATAGCCAACCGCGCAAGTGTCTTCTGTAAATAATTCTTCATTCACGTATTTGCAAAACTCAGCCTCGGTGAGGCCATCGGTCAAAGTTTCTTGGGGAGTGATTTTGGTCACTAAGATTGCGCCAGGGCTCGGCAGAGTATCATCGGACATTTTTACGAGTAAATTAATGGGCTCCCCGACACGGTTTAAATTCTCATCAGTGCGTTGACCAGCAAATTGCATAATGCGATCTTCGCGCGGATTTAGACCAGAGGTCTCTAAATCGTAGAAAAAGAATGATTTCATAAAAATATTATAGCATAAGAAAAAGCCCCACAAATTTCGTGGGGCCTCTAGTTACCTGGCTCTTGTTGTCCGGAAGTCAACAATTTTGTCGACTTCATCAGCGCCAGCATTAATGTCTTCACTGGTTAAAACTTTCTTCCCAGCTTTGACGTTGCTGAAGCTGGCAACATCTTGGATGTTGAAATCTTTATCCAAGATGATTTCCTCTCTGTCGGTTTCCCAGGCCGCAAGTAGGCTATCTATTTCCGTTTCAAACCCATCACGGTATTCCTTACGGAGTCTTAGCTCCACTTTCTGCTCATGGTCGTCTAGAGCGTTAACCAATGTTACCTGTTGTATTCCTGCCGACAGGTAGTGCAACCCTCTGAAGTAGACCGCATGTATCGCGGCTATAATCAAGAAGGAAAACACATACGGAGCTTCCGTCTTCAGGTTGAAGAACGGAGCAATCGACTCCGCCACAAGGCGGAAGTCTGCCAGTATTAGTAATACGAAGCAAACTAGCGTCATTACGAACGCTACCGCGTCAAACACCACTTGCTTGTATTTTAGGCGCGGCCGGCCATTCTTTTTCATTTCTGTCAGATTCTTAGTTGAAAGCCAGCCAAGCAAAATGGCAAAAACCGACGCTATTGTTAACCATACTATGTAATTCATATTATACCTCCCACTGGGGATTTCCCCTATAATATATTGTTGCTAGTTCTCCCACTTCGAGAACTCATACTTACATTATACCACAGATTTCCTAAAAAGTCAATATGGTTTATGGTTATTTAACAGGGGTGAGACAACAGAATAACAGGGGTAGAGATATAAATAGAGGTGGCAGACAATAGTCACAGAGGTGACAGAACTAATGGTAGCAAATAGATCTGATAGAACTATTGGGCAGTAGTAGAGCCACCGCCAGTAGAAGAGGAGTTCTTATAGGAAGAGCTGTTGTAGTAAGCTTGGACTAGCTCGCCATAAATGTTTTCCAACTCACTATTGAGCTGATGTAGCTTGTCATCGGTGATTGGCATAATCACGAACTTGAGTGGTGCGTTGGTCATGCCACAAATTTCTTTAGAATCACCATAGGCAAGCTCTCCAGGAATAGTGATCTCGCGAACACCGCCGACTTTCATGCCAACTACACCTTCGTTCCAACCCTCAATTAAACCTTGGCCGGCATAAATTGGAACATTGAGCGCAGTAGGATTATCTTTGTCGTTGAAGGTAGTGTCAAAGATACTTTCATCTGGGCACCAGCCAATATAATATGCAAAGTAATCAAGATCGCCGGTGGTTAATTCCCTGCCATCGCCCTCTTTTAGATCAGTCTTTTTAACGCCAGTACTATTAGCTGCCTCAGCATTGTAAGCTCTAACCTCGGAACGGAAACTATTCATAGTATCAAAATACTTACTAGATAGAGTTTGGCTGTATTCGTTAATTTCTACCTGTTTAGCAGTGTAATCATCTTGTAGTTTATTGAGCTTGGCATCGCCAGAATTACTACTAGATAGAACAATCAGAATATATGTAGCAATGGTTGAGCCAAGAAGCAAAATCGCGATTGCAGCAATTACAATACGTTGCTTTAAACTAGTCTTTAATTCACTTTGATCCATATTACCTCCTTAATAAATAGTGCGCCTAAACGATTTCGGCGCCCACCGCTTGCTTTACATTTTTTTCTACTTCTTCCATTATAGCAGAGATTTCGGTGTTTTCTAAGGTTTTCTTCTTGCTTGCGAAATCAAGATGGAAAGAGACGTTCTTGGTGGCGGCATTTTCCTCGGCCTTGTAAATAGAAACTGGCTTAATGTTGATAATTAATTCACCAATTAGTGAATTGTCATTACCATAAACAACAAAAGATTTAGCAATAGCGGCTTCGATTTTAGCAAAAGCAGTGTCAGTAGCAACCTTAAGCGTAATATCGCGTTCGACTGATGGGAAGCGGGAAAGCGCAGGCATTTTAGCAGCAGCTTCTGGGAGTTCTTTGATGAGATTATCTAAGCTGATTTCGAAAGCGGAAATCGGTTGATTAATCTTGAAACGCTTAAGTACACTAGATTTAATTTCACCGCAACAAACATGTGGAGTTTGAGTAGTAGCAGAACGCACAGGCTCCATATATGGGAAGTGGCCATCATATTGATGAAACTCTAGATCTTTGAACCCAAGCTCATTTAGCAATGCTATAAGATTCGCTTTCATCTCATAGAAATCACCAGTGGTGACAAAAGCAAGATGAGTATAAAGCATTGGCACCTTATCTTCATCTAATTTGTAAGATTTTTTGGTGACTTGGTTGATCTCATAAAGCGCAAAATTCTGGTAACCAGCCTTTAAGTTATCACGCATTTTCTCAAGAAGTGATGGAGTAATGCTTTGACGGAAACACTGAAGTTCTGGCGAAATACTATTTACGATTTCGTAAGAGTCGCGAGGGTCTTCGCCAACATCTTCTTGAAGCTTTTTGCTGACAAATGAATACGTTAGTAGCTCATGAGCATCTAACTTGTCTGATAAAATATTCCTGAGTTTTGATTTTAGCTCCAAAAGTGCATCTTCTTTAGCGCCAATAAATGGTCTTTCTGGGTAATCAATTGAGATATTATCATAGCCAAGCAAACGACCAACTTCTTCAATAACATCTTCCTTGATGTGAATATCGGTGCGCCAAAGTGGGGCTGTGACCCTGAGGTTAATAGCTGGGTTATTATCACGAGCAACCTCAACTTCAAAACCGACATTTTCAAGAGTGGCTTTTATTGTAGGTAGGTCATACTCGGTACCAAGCAATGAATTGATGGCCAGGACAGAAACATCAACAACGGAAGGTTTTACTGGTTCTGGATATTTATCGGCAATCTCTATTACATTGCCGCCGAGCATCTTAATAGCCATATTTAGAACTGGCAATGTCTGTGCGGCCGGTTGACCCTTAGTGAAACGAGTGATAGCTTCAGAGAAAATGCCGTGAGCCATCTGAGTTTTTCTAAGATTATAAAGTGAAAAAGTAGCTGATTCCAAAATCACACGAGAGGTGGAAGCATCAATCTCAGTATTCTTACCGCCCATAGCGCCAGCGAGGGCGACTGGAATGTTGTTTGAAGTGATTAAGACATCACTTGTATTACATTTGATAACTTTATTATCAAGAAGTTGTAATTCTTCCCCATCTTTTGCAGCACGAACAACAATTTCTGGTTTAGAATTTCCGCCGACACTTACAAATTTATCATAATCAAAAGCGTGAAGCGGTTGGCCAGTCATCAACATTAAATAGTTAGTGGCATCCACAATTTTGGAGATACCTTTCATGCCAGCTTTGGCTAGGAAAATATCCATGAAGGTTAAGTATTTATCATCAGTCAATGCATCCTTCATTTCAATCATGGCACAAGAATAACGTGGACAAAGTGCAGAATCTTCAATTTTGATATTAATACCAGAACCCGTGGCGATTTTTTCATCAAGACTGAAATTATTTTCAAACTTCACACCAAGAATACCAGCGACTTCACGGGCGAAACCGATAAGACCAAAAGTATCTGGGCGATGAGTGAGAGATTTGTTTTCGATATCAAGAATAATATCGTTCAAGCCAAACACTTCTGCGAAGCTATCTCCTGATTTAATTTCACGAGAACCATCTGCGTATTTTTGATGCGGATCAATTTCGACAATGCCGGAATGATCATCGCCAAGATCAAGTTCATCAAGGCCAGCAAGCATACCGTTCGATTCGTAACCACGAAGTTTCCTAACGTCGAGCTTGAAATTTTCTTCACCAAAAGTTTGTGGAACGATAGCGCCTGGAGCGAGCCAAACAGCAAACATACCAGCACGCACATTTGGCGCGCCACAAACGACTTGAACTGGGCCATCCTTAGTCTCGATCTGACAAAGATGCAGATGTGTTTCTGGAATTGCTTCAGCGGAAATAACTTTTACAATGTAGGACTTGTCATACTTTTTTGACAGGTCGATTTTTTCTTCAACTTCAACTAGACGTGAACCAATCAATTTGATGAGCTCATCAGTCTCAACCTTACTGGCTGCGGGAACTAATTTTTTAATTTCATTTAGACTAATTCTCATAATTAAAACTCCTTTAGAAAGTCAAGTTTGCCAGATTCAAAATAGCGGACATCAGTAAGGCCGTATTTTAGCATCACCAAGCGATCGATGCCGCCGCCCCACGCAAAACCTTTATACTTGGTTGGGTCAATGCCAGCCATTTTAAGAACATTCGGGTGAATCATGCCACAACCAAGCATCTCTAGCCAACCATCACCTTTGCCACCGAGTGATTTTGGTTTTTCAATTAAGAGTTCAATTGATGGTTCGGTAAATGGGAAGTAGCCCGGTTGAGTTTTGATGTTCAAATTTTGACCATAATAGGTTTCGAAGAAATTTTTGAGCACGCCAAGCATCTGACCGAATGTAGTCCCCTCGCTCACGAAGATACCTTCGCATTGGTAAAAAGTATGTTCGTGAGTAGCGTCAACATCTTCGTTCCTAAACACACGGCCCGGAATAACTACGGCGATTTTGCCACCGTTCTCTAGGTCTTTTTTATAGCGTTTCAATGCGCGGTGTTGCATAGTAGAAGTGTGGGCTGGCGGGATGTAACCTTCAGCGGTACGAAAAGTATCATAGCCATCGCGAGCCGGATGACCTTCTGGGAAATTAAGAGATTCAAACATGTGGAACTCGTCATCAAGTTGTTGAGCTTCCATGATATTAAAGCCCATGTGAGAGTAAATATCGAGAACGCGTTCGAGCTCTGTCATAAGTGGGTGCTTGCTTCCCTTCTTGATTTCTGGGATTTGAGCATTCTCAGCAGCAGGTGCGGTAATATCAATTGGAGTAACACTACCTGACTCTTCTGCGTCTAGGGCTTCTTGCAGTTCTTTCTGCAAAGCTTCGCGTTTTTTGTTTAGCTCGATACCAAAGGCTTTACGTTCCTCTGGTGCTATGGTTTTAATTTTGGCATACTCGGCATTTAGAGCCTTGATTTTTCCCTTAATTTCTTCGATTTTTGACATATATATATTATATCATAATTGGGGTTTTAATGTCGCACAATACAAGAAAAAACTGGCCCAAATTAGCCAGCTTTTACTTTATATATTATATAAGCACAATCACAACTAGTGAAATAATTGCGAGAACAACTAGAACTGCCCACACCCAAGCATAGTTGCCGCTCTTTTTTAGATCTTTGGCGTAGTCAGAATCTTCCACCAAATCTGGGTCGGAACCACGCATTTCTTTTTGCGCACGTTCACGAAGATCTGCGGTAATGCGCTGATTTAATCTAGAGTTTTCATCATTGTTTTTGGATACAATAATTCCCATTCTTGTCCTTTCTGATTATTCACTTATATAATAAACGGTCTTTTCCACGACTAGACAATTTAAAACTTAAGTACTTTCCTATTATATTTTATCTGCAAAGATTTGACAAGTATGATATAATTAGTACATATACCAATTAAGGAGGAATAATGGCTACAACCAAGTCCAAGAAGACTACAAGGTCTTCAAAGTCTAGAGCTACTGCTGCAAGAACCAAAAAAGCTGCAGTAGTTCAGACACCGGTTGTCGAAAAAAGCGGGAACCCATTAAAAGGTTTCTTTGCTAGAAAGTTCGACGCCAATGAAAATATATTAACAATCTTTAAGAGCCCACGCATTTATGGCGCAATCCTAGGCGAAGTTCTTGGTACTATGTTACTTACCTTGATCTTACTCACCTTGGGTGTTTATCAGCCACTTTATGTGATGTTTGGCGTAATTGCTATCACTATGGCAGTCTTTGCCCTTTCTGGTGCAAACCTAAATCCAATCATCACCGTTGGTATGATGGCTTCTCGCCGTATGTCTGCAATTCGCGGCGTAGTTTACTTGCTCTCTCAGGTGCTCGGTGCTTGGCTTGCATTCTTGCTAGCTAACGCTTTCCGTACCGCTGCAAAAGAGCCAGCTGCTTTCCCACAAATGGCGGAAGTTGCTGAAGGCCAATTCTGGCTAGTAACTATGATCGAGTTTGTTGGTGCAATCATGATTGCATTCTTCTTTGCACGTGCACTTGCTTACAAGCGCAGCACATTCACCTTTGCTGCTATCTTTGGCGGTGGTGTTTGTGTTACCCTTTTGTTCATTATCGTAGTTTCTTCAACCTACCTTAATCTACAAAATAACTTCATCCTTAACCCTGCTGCAGCTTTGATGTATCAAATCTTGCCAGCTGGCGGTGAAGGCTTTGGTGAAGTGTTTGGCGCAATTTGTTCTGCTCTTCTAACCTATGTCATCTTCCCTATGGCTGGTGGCGTCCTAGGTTTCTATCTAGCAGACTTTGCAGCTCGTCTTTCTGGCGAAACTTGCTGCGACAAATGCATCAAGAAATAACCAACTAAAAAGAACCGCTAGAAATAGCGGTTCTTTTTTAGTTTTTTGGAAATAGCGGCACTTCTGGTGGCGTAATTTTTTCTGCCGTAAAAATGTTGGTGATTTTTTCACTAGTTTCTGGGAGAAATGGGGCTAAAAGATGTGCAACGTTTAGCAACTTTTGTGCCATATCAATTAAAACGCCGTGGAGCTCTGCGGTAAGCTTCTCAGCTTCATCCTCATCGGATGCTTTAATTTTTTTATTGTATTCCCAGGGCTTTTTGTCATCAATTTCCCTATTTAGATCTTGGACTTTTTCCCAAGTATAATCAAAAGCTTTGCTGAAATACAATGAGTCCATAATTTCTAGGTATTTAGCGTCTTTTTCTGGCTGAAAATCTTTAATGCCAGCTAAATCCTGTTTTTTGCAAAGATTAGCAAGACGCTGTACCAGATTACCTAAATCGTTAGCGAGCTCATTATTGTAGGCAGCATCATATTTCTCCCATGTAAAATCTGAGTCAGCAAACGTATCAATATGACGTAGGAAAAAGTAACGGAACGCTGGTAAGCCTTTGGCTTCTAAGACTTCCATTGGATCAACTACGTTGCCAATTGATTTGCTCATTTTTTTGCCATCTGCTAAGACGTGTCCGTGTGAATGTAAGATTTTTGGCAAAGGTAATCCTAAACCAAGTAGCATCGCTGGCCAGATAATCGCATGAAAACGTAAAATATCTTTGCCAACAAATTGAACTTTGGCTGGCCAAAAATCAGAAATATCATTTTCTGGGTATCCTAAGACAGTCAGATAATTAGATAGTGCATCAATCCAAACATACATCACCTGACTTTCGTCACCTGGTACTTTAACACCCCACTTCAACTGAGAAGTTGGGCGAGAGATAGAAACGTCTGGACTATCTTTCAAAAGTTCTAACATTTCTTTAGCGCGGAAATCTGGTAGAATTGCCATTTCTTTAGATTCGATAGCTTTTTTAATTTGCTCTTTAAAGTCAGAAATCTTAAAGTAATAGTTTTCTTCTTTCAATTTTTCGTATAGCCTGTTATGGTCTGGGCAAACACCGTTGTTTTCTGTATATTCTTTATCCGTGACATAGCGTTCGCAGCCCTCGCAGTACCAACCCTCATATTCAGCTTTGTAAATATGATCTTCCAGTTTTTTCCAAATTTCTTGGCAACCTTTTTCGTGGTTTGCATCTGTAGTCCTTATAAAATCAGTAGGCTCTGCGCCAAGCTCTCTAATAAATTCTCGGAATTTATTAGAGTTTTGATCTACATAATCTTTAACATCTATTTTGAGCTCAGCGGCTTTTTTAGCGATTTTATTGCCATGTTCATCAGTGCCAGCCTGGAAACGGACTTCATTCCCTAAGCCCTTTTGATAGCGTGCATAAGTGTCAGCCAAAAGATAGTCCATCGCGTGCCCAATATGCGGCGCGCCATTGACATAAGGAATGGCGGTAGTGATGTAGATTTTTGACATATATATATTATATACTATTTTTCAACACAGGTAAAGCCATCAGTCTGGAAGGTATCTTTCAGAGTCTCCATATCGGAGATAACTTCACCACGGAGAACATATAGGTCCATTACCTTAGCGTTAGAAGTAGTAATGGCTTCACCATCAGCTTGGTGAGTTACTGTTACAGTATTGCCAGTAACATCATAGGTACTTAAGAATGGGTCTGCGGTAAGATTCAGCTGGGTATATTTAGTTTTATAGTTTTGTTCAGCCGCAGTTCGCCCAGTATTTGCATCATCTTCTGAGCTATAATTCAAAGTTATATTGGTACCTAAACTTGTAAGTGCATCATCAGAATACATGGCAATAACATTTTCCTCGCCACTAGTTACATTACCATAACCTTGGAATTTTGAACCATCGCCAGACAAAGTACAAATTAAGCTAGAAACGACTGGCTGATTAGGTTTGACATTGGCGCTGTTATTAGAATTATTATTCTTGTTAGTCGAAGATTTATTGCCCGATGTACTATTCATAACGAACAGTAAAACAATCACAACGATAGCAACAAGTACTACTGCAGCAACAATCATGATGATAAGTTTAGCATTGCCTTTAAAATCAAACATCGGGGTCTTTTTTGGCTTGATCACTGGGGTAGAGTGGTCTGGAGTCGAATCGGAATACGCAAGCGCACTACCAATAGAGCCTGGTACTGGGTCAGCTGGTTTTAGTGGTTCTTCATCATCTTCAGTGTCTGTTGGTTTTGACGATTCTGGAGCATCGCCAACAAAACTTGCAGAGCTAGGAGTAGTCTCGGATGTAAAATCGGTAGATAAGTCAGGTTGCGCTTCAGTAGTACCAGCTGGCGTTTCAATAGATGAAGATTCTGGCGTAGTTGGAGTGGATAAATCTACTGGGGTAGTCGAAGCTGGCGTTGATAAGTCTACTGAAGTAGCAGTTGAAGTTTCTGTGGTTGTCTCTGATGCCAAAGGCGACTCTGGCACAATTGGAGCCTCAGGAGTGACAGGAGTGACAGGAGTGGCTACTGGAGCAACTTCTGGTGCTGTTGCAGCTTCAGAAGTTAAGGTTTCAGTAGTAACTGGATTCTCTGGGACAGCAGGAGCTTCTGGAGTGGTAGGAGCTTCTGGAGTAGTGGTAGGGGCTTCAGCGGTCAAACCTTCTGGAGTTGGAGTTGGCTGCGGGACTGAAGTTTCTGGTGCGGAAATCTCTGGAGTAGCTAATGATTCTGGCGTAGTATTAGTCAAATCTGCAGCAACTTGGTCTAAAGATGGGGTCTCTTCTGCGGCAGGAGTTTCAGCTGGTGTCGTTTCCGGCGCAGGGACTTCTGGCGCAAGAGCAGAATTAAGAGTTGCCGCTGCGTCACCCTGATTATTTTGATTTTCTTCCGGATTCATATAAAGCCTCCCTTTTTAGTCAATATACACTTTGTTTTATTATATCGCTTATGTTTAAGATTGACAAGAGAAAAATGAATCTAATTTTTGCCATTCTTTAAGGGATAAATCGGCTGAGCGAACATCAGCGGAAATACCAATCTCAGCGAACGCTTTAAGAAGATCTTCTTTAGAGATTTGTCCGAGATTTTTTATGAGTTTCTTACGCGGCGCAGAAAAACCACGCTTGATTAGAGCAAAGGTGGCTTCTGGAATAACTGGACTATCGAGTGGGTCCAGAATTACAACCTGGCTATCAACTTTTGGAGCTGGTGCAAATTCTTCCCTAGAAACTACTGGGCCAAGAGATACTTTGGCATAATTTTGGACCATAAGCGAAAGAACCGTGTGCTTCCCTTTTTCTGCCGCAATACGTTCAGCTACTTCCTTCTGAATTAGGAGCACGATGCGTTCTGGTTTATTAGTGGCCTTAACTAACTTTTGAATAATTGGCGAAGTAATATAATAAGGAATATTTCCAGCAACCACATACGGTTCTTTGACACTCTCAAGGTTAAACTTAAGAAAATCCATATTTTTGACTTCTAAGTTTTTACCTGGAAAAGATTTTGGCAAGTTATCAGCTAATTTTTTATCGAATTCAATAGCTAAAACTTTTGGGAAAACCCTAAGTAGGCTAGAAGTCAGAGTCCCAAGACCTGGGCCGATTTCTAGACAGAGACGGTTTTCTTCTGCTTCTGGGGATGAGCTATCAGCAGCTATTTCGGCGATCTCATCCAAAATAACTCGGTTTTTTAACCAGTTTTGACCAAGTGATTTATTGTTTTGTAATGCCATTTATTATATTATACAATATTTTTGCTAAAAAGCCAATCAAATATTAATACCAGTGGTGAGCCCACCAATAGGCCATTGCTTGGTTCCAACCACCATAGCGACCGGTGACATATTTTGCCATCCATTTAATTTGGGTGACAGGATTAGTCTGCCAGTCAGCGCCTTCGGAAGCCATCTTACTACCTGGCAGAGCTTGTGGGATGCCATAAGCACCGGATGAAGCATTTGTAGCGCCTACGCGACAACCAGATTCGTGATAAATGAGAGTGAGAGCATTCTGAAGATCGGCTTCTGAGACACCTGCTTCGCGAGCCCAGCCAGCACATGTTTCCCATTCTGGTGGAATAGATTTCTTGGAGCCTACCGCGGTGATACGTGCAACTGGTTCTTTAGCAGTCTCCTCAGAAATTAGAGTACGAGATACTTCGACACCATCCTTGAAGTTAACTTCATATTTGGCAACTTTGCGTCCTTCCTCACCAGCCTGGATTAACTTTGTTTCACCCTGAGCAAGGGAGCTATCTTCCTGAGTTTCTTCTGAATACGGAATTACTGTTTCTACGGTCGCAGTTTGGCCACCATTTCTGATAATTTTATAAGTGGTAGAAAGGCCAGTTTCCATAATATTGTTGTTAGTAACAAGTTTCACTTCATCCCCATCGTAAATAGAAATGCCCGCAGCTTCAGCAATTGTCTGCGGATCATAACTTGCAGTCATGATATTTTTCTTAATCATCCCGTCAATTAGAGTGACAGGGCGAGAACGATAGATATTAATATGGAAATTATCAAAATTGATAAGTGTAGTTTTGGAAGGTTCCACGATATCAGTCTCTGCAACTTCTATATTTGCGCGTTCCAAAGCTTCACCGACTGTGACGGCGTCAGTTTTGATAGTTAATTTCTTTCCTTGATCGTGAATTGAAACAAAATGTGGTTCGGTGATATCACCGGAAACACCAGAGTCTTCTGCAAAAGTATTCATCGTGATAGCTTTAGCGACAGAAGAAAAAACCATCGCGACAATAATCACGCCAAAAACCACAAGAGATAATCGGTTACGCCTAGAATGTAGTCTCATACCTTTTAGTATAGCACACTCAAAACACTTATGGCAAATATAAAAATCGCAGCAAGTTTGAAATTACTTGCTGCGATTAGTAATTTATTTACGAATCTTTTCGCTCGCGAACCAAAGTGCGGTGGATAGCACTGTTACGGCAAAGAGTGTAGCAGCGCCGCTAGATACTACGGAAGCGGTGGCAACTGTAGTATTTACGCCAGAGTTTGGTGTGCCAGCAACTGGCTTAGAGGCGATAGCGTAATTAGAGAAGCTATCAACTTCAAATGAGATAGTATTGGTCTCTAGATCATAAGTAGTCTCGATAACTTCATAAGTACCATCGTGCTTTTCGTGGATGATCACAAAATTGCTGCCATCTACACCATCATCAAGTTTCAAAGTTACAGTAGCTTTGTGCTCTAGCTCGTTAACTTGGGTATCCCAGCTAGCTGCAGCAGAGGCTTTGTAGACAGTATTAAATAGAGAGATATCTACGAAATTAGAAATATCGTAGCCGGCAGGAGTAGCGTTCTTAAAGTTGTCGACTTTGTCGCTTGGCAGTTCTTTATCAACAATATCAAGTCTAGCAGTCCCCATGCCCATGCTTGGCTCATTATTAAGAACAATAGAGCCAGAGCTGATAGCGCTAGTTGCATTAGCATTTACTGCGTTAGCAACTGATTCGAATTTCGCTGCTAAGTGTGCGTTACCACCACGAATGGTGAAAGTATATTCACCAACGTTTGCCTGTGGTGTAAATTGACCACCGTTAATACCGAAGGAGGTCAGCTGATAACCGGCATTTGGAATCAACTTAACAGTAAGTACAGTACCAACTGGAAATTCGGCACCACCAGTGCTACCATCTGGGTCTTCCTCGGTAACAATACTGTTAGCCCAATGGCAATAATTGAGACCACAGTTGTTGTTGAGATCATCTACAGAATTATAAGTTACACCATTGATTACAGCTTTAACGAAGCTAATTGTGCCTTGGCCAATAATATCATCTGGAAAAGCGTGAACTTCAGTCTCGTCATTTTCCCAAAGGAAATTGCCAAAGAACTGTTGTTCCTGAGTAATGTTAGCGCTCTTGGTGATAACATTGTAGGTGTCAGCTTTTGGAACTTGAACAGTGAAGCTGATGTGCTGATTTGCATAATGAGTAGCTAAGTCTTCCTTGGTACTTGGCAACTGATTAGTAAGAACAGTGTCATTAATCTTCAAGTAATTAATTACATCAATATAAAGTGTCTCGAACTTGAAAGTAACCAAGTCGCCATCGTTCCATTCATAACTGACGCCATCGTTGGTCCACGCCTTCGAACCAGGTTGTGCGTCTTGTGGGTTAGCCATCGTATTGTTAATCCAAACATCTGCAACTTCGCCTTCCTGAGCAGAATAGGTAACCTTACTTACAACTTGGGCGGCGGAAACATTACTAGAGAGTGGCAAGAATATGCTAGCAAACGCAAAAAACAATGCCGCAAACACTTCAGATAATCTTTTCATACATGATCTCCTTATTTAAGTATATTATATATTGACACTCTCGAAAGTCAAGCATTTTTAAACCATCAACAGATATGATATAATAATTATATTCCCCCGAGTGGCGGAATTGGTAGACGCGCTAGCTTCAGGTGCTAGTGTCTGTAAAGATGTGCTGGTTCGAGTCCAGTCTCGGGGACCAAACAATATGTTAGTTTTTGCTAAAATTTTCTTATCGTTTTTCATCTATTCATTTGCTGGATGGTTTTTTGAACTCTTATGGTGCTCGGTAGTTCATAAGAAGGCCAAGACTAGGGGCGTGCTTTTCGGTCCATATTGTCCAATTTATGGATTTGGAGCAATTTTGGTTCTAGGGGCAACCTACACCGTACGTGACAATTGGCTGCTAACCTTTTTAATTGCTATGGCGCTTTGCTCAATATTGGAATACTTTACTAGCTTTTTACTAGAAAAAATTTTTCATATCAGATGGTGGGACTACTCAAAGACTGAAAAATTTAACATCAACGGACGCATTTGCTTGACTGCAACTTTATCATTTGGACTTTTTGGTGTAATCGCCGCCCAATGGACACAGCCATTCATAGAGAACATTTTTTCCATAATACCCGACATCACACAAGTAATTCTCGCTTTAGTCTTATTAGTAATTATATTAGCCGATTTTACCGCATCAATGCTTGCAACCTGGGGAGCAAAAAAGTTGGTAGATTTTAGCAAATTTGCCGGTGATCAGACCGCAGAGGTAAAAAAGGCTTGTAAAACTGTCGCAAAAAAGACTATCAAAAAACTAAGCAAAAAGTCTCGTAAAAAGCGTTAAACTCTATTAATTACCGGGATTACAATTGGAGTGTGTCCAGTTGCGTCAAAGAGAATATGAGTAACATCTTCTTTGATCTCTTCCTTTAAGGCTTTAAGTTCAGTGTCACTGGAAATGGCACGGTCAGTTTTCATGCGCAGATAGTGGCGAATCTTACCAATAAGTTCTTCAGAATTATCAAGGTAGATAAACGCACGAGAAATAATGTCTGGAGTCTTGGCTAGGCGACCGGTCTTTTTATTGAGGGTCAAAACTAATACGAAGATACCTTCACGAGAAATGTGAATACGATCTTTTACCACTGCTTCATGGACCGGCTGATCAGCATCATCGTAAAGTTTGTTGCCAACATGAATACGTCCACATTTTCTAATCTTCTTATCTTTCCTAAATTCAATTACATCACCATCGTCCGCAACGATAATACGTTCCCTTGGAATGCCAATGACATTTTCTGCCATTTCAGCATTATGTTCGAGCATATAGAATTCGCCATGATATGGCACATAATTGGTTGGGTGAAGACGAGTGACAAAATCAACATGGTCTTCGTAATAGGCGTGGCCAGAAAGATGAAGTGGGCCAATATTAGTATTGTGAGTTTTGCCATTTTGAATAACCTGCGCACCTTCACGGAGAAGGCCGTCTACAGTATTGACCACATGTGGCTCATTGCCTGGAATTGGGTTAGATGAAAATACAATAGTATCGGTAGATTTGATTTTAATATACTTATGCGCACCAGTCACCATACGATTCAACACAGCATTGAGCTCGCCTTGAGAACCGGTACAAACAATTGTAACTTTATCATCTGGAAGTTTGATAATATCTTCCATCTTCATGATAGTATCTTTTGGCACCTTGATTTCTTTAGAGCGAATTGCGACTTCGATGTTGTTAATCATAGAAAAGCCAGCAAAAGCGACTTTTCTCCCGCGTTCAGCGGCCTCTTTTAAGACTAGCTCAATACGAGCAATCTGGGATGAGAAACAAGAAACGATAATACGACCATTGGCATAGTGATCCATAATAGCGCCAAAAGAATCGCCAACGTCATATTCAGAATGTGGGTGATGTCCTGGACTATCAATGTTAGTCGATTCATTAATCATAAGGTCGATGCCTTCATTTTTGACAATTTCATCGATGCGCTCATAATCAGCTTGGCGGCCCATTGGATTTTCTTCGTGACGCCAGTCACCAGAGAAATAGATGGTGCCATTTGGAGTACGCACAACGATAGCAGTATTTCCTGGAATCGAGTGCAGTACATGAATAAATTCTACTGAAAGGTATTCAGAAACCTGGAATTTTTCATGTTTCAATGGGTCAACGATTTGATAATTCAAGTCTGGCTCTTCATCCAGCTCGGACATTTGACGCTTAATCATACCAAGAGTAAAAGCAGTACCATAGATTGGAGTGAGCGGGTTAAACTTTGGTAGAAGATGACGACAAGCGCCAATATGGTCAAGGTGCGCGTGAGTAAAGAGAATCGCTTTAACTTTATCTTTATTATCCTCTAAGAATTTGATGTCCGGAATGAGATAATTTACGCCTGGGTAATCAGCCCCTGCAAAGAGCACGCCCATATCGATAACAATCATCTCACCTTTATATTCGACGATGGTCATATTTTTACCAATACCAAACTCACCAACACCACCTATTGGCATAATGCGAACTGCATCTGGATCAGGACGAGAATTCTTAAGCTGAGCATGGGTGACTTGCTTACCATCGTAGCCATTATACCTAGATTTATTAACTGGAATACCAATAATGTGTTGAGTAGCCTGTGCGTTAACATCTTGAGAAAGCATACGCTGGTGATGAACCATCTCGCCCTTTCTAGTAGAAACAGAAAGATTGACCTTAGTCTTAGCGGCTTTAGTTTCAGTAGTTTTTGCCTTAGTAGTCCTTTTGGTTACAGTTTTCTTAGCTGATTTTGCTACTAGGTGCGCGTCTTTTCCGCCTGGTTTAAAATTACTGTTGAAGTTGCGATTCTGAGCCTCTTCAAACTGTTCCTTTATTCCAGGCAAACGCTCCTTAGCGCTTTTTAGGAGGCGCGCACGGCGCGCTTGTTCTTGTTGATTCATTTAAAAAATTCCTTTATTTATCTTATAACGTCTCCCTAGTACCTCCAACAGAATAAGATTTCTGCGACTAGAAGAGTGAAACAAGTATTATTAGTTATATTTATTATAGCACAGGTTGTTTAAAAAATCTACAACAAAAAGAAGGTGTTGTAAGTTTTACAACACCTTTATCTGTTATTTTTGATGGAAATTTTGAATTTTAGCGGGTATATTTCTCGTTCAAATCAGAATAATCATAAAGCTCATCTTCGTTGAACCAGAGCTTCAACTCCTTCTTAGCTTCTTCTGGGTTAGCGGAAGCGTGGACAAGATTTGGCACACCTTGTTTCTTAGCATCAGAATAGCCATAGCTCATGTGTGCGAAGTCACCACGAATAGTACCCATATCTGCAGACTTTGGTTCGGTTGGACCAACAATTTTCCTAACTAGCGGAATTGCTTCAATACCTTCAAGACACATCGCAATTACTGGACCGGTCATCATATAAGCAACATTGTAGCGGAAAATATCTTCGCCATGGCGGGTGATCATCTGGCCGACATCTTCATAATGTTTATAGTAAAGGTCTTCACCTGGCATAACCATCTTCATGCCAACGATCTTTAAACCAACACGTTCAAAGCGATGGATAATTTCGCCAACGATGCCACGCTGAACCGCATCCGGCTTTAATACTACTAAACTTCTTTGGATTAGATCTTTCTCTTTTCCCATAAAACTCCTTTTTAATGATTATACCACTAATCTACGAAAATTGCGGTTAAAAGTATCTCGTTTACGTTTTGATGTCGTAAAATGTTAGCATTTTCATATTTTACGACATTGGTGTATACTGATGTCATGAGTACACAATATGTGACCGATTTAATCCAAGATTTTCTTCAATACCTAGAGATAGAAATGGGGCGCTCAGTTAATACTGTAAGAAATTATGAACTTTATCTCATGCGTTTTTATGAGATGGCAGGCGAAGGCTTAAGCCACGAAATGCTCCCTTCTGATATTACCGAGGAGATGATGCGAAAATATCGTTTAAAGCTAAATCGTTTTATGCCCCCAGAACACCATGAGCGTTTGACACCAGTTACGCAATCATATTACCTGATTGCCTTGCGTGGTTTTCTAAAATACTTGGCTCGTCGTGGCATCGATTCCCTAGACCCGGCACTGGTAGATTTACCAAAGACTCATCGTCCACAAGTTACTTTTTTGCACTTCGATGAGATCCAAGCAATGCTAGATGCAATTGATCTAAATACCGAAACAGGGCTTCGCGATCGTGCTATTATTGAGCTATTATTCTCTGGCGGATTGCGCGTATCGGAACTCTGTAAATTAAATCGCGGCGACATCAACCTTCAGAAATACGAATTCGTAGTACGCGGTAAGGGAAGCAAAGATCGTCCAATTTTCATTGATAAGTCCGCGGCTGAACGCGTGAGGGAATATTTAGCAGTAAGACATGATAGCCTACCCGCATTATTTCTAAATAACAGTAGAAATTCTGGGGTGCCAGATACTAATGGTGATTATAGACGACTAACTCCTCGTAGCATCCAACGAATTATCGAAAAATACACCAAAGCTGCAGGAATTACTAAACATGTGACTCCCCATACTTTGAGGCATAGTTTTGCAACCGATCTCTTAATGAATGGTGCTGACATCCGTTCAGTACAGTCACTTCTAGGACATAGTAATATTTCCACAACTCAGATTTATACTCACATTACTGACCCGCACCTAAAGGATGTTCATAAAAGATTTCACTCAGAGACTAATTAAACTAGCCCAGCAAAAACCACCATTAGCCAATTTTGTAAGGAATAGACAATAATAAATGCCAAGATTAAAAATGGACCGAAGGGGATTACCTTTTCCCCGTTTTTGATTTTTAGAATAATTCCGGCAATGCTAGCCATAAAATTCGATAAAAATAACACTAGAAGACATAGCCACCAGCTGCCAAGAATTAGGGAAACGGCAAGTGCCAGTAGCCAATCGCCACTACCAACGAATTTTTCATTAGACATTTTATACAGCAAGAAATACATACCAGGAAGAATAGCAATGCCGATGCCTAAACTTGGTAGCATCTTAGTGAGATCTTGCCAGAAGGAATTTCCAAAGGAAAGACTTACTATCTCAAAACCTAGATAAATTACCGCCAAAATATCTACTGAAACTAACAACTTTGTCGGCAAAAGACGCCACTTAGCATCATAAATCATTAGCACCCATAACATCACCAAAATTATTAAAATTGTCAGGAACGAAGCTATCAAGAATAATAGCTTCATCATATTACTCTCTGATGAGGCAAAGCTCGGCCAAAATAGAACCCCAACCGCAACAAAACCTAAAGCCAGGCTGATTTCGCTTAAAATCTCTGCTATACCAATTTTAGCACCACATTCTTTGCATTTCCCTTTCAAAAAAATCCAAGAGAAAATAGGGACATTTTCTTGCGGCTTTAACTTCTTGCCACAGTTTAGGCAGACTGACCATTTCCCTAAATCTTTCTTTTTCTCTTCTTTATAGTGAATACGCCAAGCTTGGCAACAAGCAAAGCTGCCGAGTATCGCGCCGAAAATAAACATAATCACAAGGAAAATTATTTCTGAAAGCATATATATATTATATCATGATTTTCGACTTGATTTTTTAACGCTTATGTTATAAGATAAAAATAAGCGTAATAAAATAGGCTTAAATTCTAGTATAAAGAAAGGAAATTATGCCAAAAAATCTAACAAAATCAAAAAAAGGCTTTACAATCATCGAGGTAGTTCTCGTGCTTGCAATCGCCGGTCTTATCTTCCTTATGGTATTCTTAGCACTTCCAGCGCTTCAACGTTCTCAGCGTGACACTCAGCGCCGTGACGATCTCGCTCGTTTCCAGACTTCGATCGCCAATTACCAAACCAATAACCGTGGTAAGATTCCTGGTAACAATGTGGCTTCCGGCTCTTCCCAAGCTGCTTATCGTGATGCTTACGCAAACTTCATGGTCAACTATCTTTGGGTAGGCGGTGATGAATATGTCGATCCAGATGGCCAAGTTTATGCCGTCGGTACTGTCTGTCCGAATCTTGGCAACAATACTGGTGGTGCAGAATGTCAAAGCTTGACTGAGCGTTCTGCTAACGAAAATGCCACTGTCAATACTTTCGAATTTGAAGGCGGCAACATCACTGCTCAAGATCTTCTTCCAGACGATCCAACCTATGGCGGTAAGTTCAATCATATGATTTATATTTTCCAAAATGCCGCTTGTGACGGTGAAAATGTAGTTCCTTCTACCGGTGTTCGCAAGATTGCCATTCAATTTAAACTAGAAAATGGTGGTATCTATTGCGGCAATAACTAGTAATTAGTCGAATAAAAAACCTCCCTCATGGGAGGTTTTTTATGGAGAACTATGTTATAATAGTCGTATGACTAAATCTATTTCCGACTATAATGGTTACGATTACAAAAAAATCTTCTGGGAAGATGCTGATAGAAAATACGAAGATGCAGCTGACCGTATGGCAATTAGAAAATTGCTCCCAAAGCACATGGAGAATTTTGTAGATATTGCTGGTGGCTATGGTCGCTTAGCCGATGAATATTTGCCACGCGCCAAATCTGCTACACTTTTTGACTTTAGCAAAAGCGAACTAAAGCAAGCCGAAGAAAAGTATGGCAAAAAACTTAAGACTAAACAAGGCGACATTTATAATTTGCCATTCAAAGATGGTGAGTTCTCTAGCTTGATGATGATTAGAGCTACTCATCATTTCAAAGATATGGATAAGGTTCTTGCTGAGCTTTATCGTATTTTAAGGCCTGGCGGTGTAGCCGTAATTGAAGTTGCTAATAAGCGCACCCTTCCTCGCATCGCACGTTATCTTACTGGTAAGACTAAGGTCAGCCCATTTGACAGAAAAGTCGTCAATCTTTCCGATATTGATAAAGATGGTTTTTTCAATTACCACCCAAAATATATGGAAAATCTTTTTATTGATACTGGCTTTGACATTGATAAGGTTCTATCCGTTTCAAATTTCCGCTCCCAAGGTCTTAAGAAAGTCTTTGGTACTAAGAACTTAATTAGACTAGAGAAAGGCGCCCAGACTATTTTAGCGCCAATTCGTTTTGCTCCATCAATTTACTATCGCCTGAAAAAGCCTGGCGATAAGTAATATATTTAAACGTTTCTGAATAGAGCTTTTTTGATTTTTTGAACAATTGGTTGAACTTCGGGTAGACCGAGAAAGTAGCCGGAAATAATATAAGTAATAAAGCTGACTAGGGAAATCAATAAGAATTTTGGCAGCGTTGCAAGAATCGAGACGTCGGTAGAGCGAAGCGGGAAGAACTTAGTCATGGAATAAGCAACCGCACCAGTAATGGCAGTAGCGAACAACATCTTGTAGAAGCCTTTCCAGAAAGACTTAGAAAGTAATTTTTTCTTACTAATTTTTTGCAACAGTCCAATCAGAATAATCACTTCAAGAAGTGCACCAATTGACTGAGCATAGCCTAAACCTTCTGGACCAAAACCAGCCATAGTGAAAAGAATTGCGAGCAATGTCGAAAAACCAACCGCTACAATGCTGACAACAAAGGGCGTCCTAGTATCTTGTCTAGCATAGAATCCACGCGAGGCGATATGGAAAACTGAGCGTGCAAAAATTGCAATCACCAAGGTACCTAATACCGAGGCAATTAAGGTATCGCCGCCGTTCTTGATAAACGATACTACATAGCCACGTGCAAAGAAGGCAATAATTGCTACCGGCAGGGAAATCCAGATGATTGACCTTAATGCTGCACGAAGAGTTGCATAATACTCGTCTTCTTTTCCCTCGCCTAGTTGCTCTGTCATTTGTGGGAAGAAAGCGGTGGAAATAGCCACCCCGATGAGATTAACTGGCATTTGATGAAGCGATGTTGCCTGCTGATAACTTCTCATCGCACCAGCGCCCATACGAGAGGAAAGATTAGTATTAACGATAGTATTCACATAATCAATTCCCTGGTCCAAAGAGCGAGCTGGGAGAAGCTTCAATACTCCACGAAAACCGTGGTTCTTCCAATAAATTTTAAACTCGTAGTCTACGCCTAAGCCGAATAGGCCAATCAAGGAAATAATTACCTGGAGAATCGCACCAAAGACCACACCGATAGCTACACCCATGATACCACCTTCGAAAATCTGTACACCAAAGATATTGATACCATTAGTAAAGAACACGATGCCAATCAAAATACCAATATTATAAACTGCTGGCGCTAGGGCATAAAATACAAAACGCCCAACTGCCTGCTGAATACTAGACAAAACTGTAGCAATCGACATAAGAAACGGATTAATTGCAATCACGCGCATCATGTTGATAGCGAGAATTGTACCAGCTTCATCTAGACCTGGACCTACTACGTAACGGACTAATGGGTCAGCAAAAACCATGATAAGAATCGAGGCAATCAAGGTAGCTAATGCCATAAGGTTGAGTACGCTAGAAGAAAGCTCCCAAGCAGATTTTTTATTACCATTGACTAGACGCTGATTAAAGACTGGGATGAAGGAAACTGCCAAGGCGCCAGAAGTGAGAATGAAGAACATAAAATCTGGAATCGTGAAAGCCGCAGTGTAAGCATCAATACCAGTTGGGTAGGTATCAAGATAATAGGAGTTGAGAAGACGGTCGCGGAAAATACCAAGTAACGCAGAAACCAAGGTTGAGCTCGCCAAAATTACAGCTGATGCCTTGATTGAAAATCTAGCATTAGCCATCGCAACAATCGACTTAAACTTTGGCGCTTTCATTACTATTAATTATAGCACAAAAGTAGCACGTTTTTATCTATAAAATCAGCTTAGTGGAGTTTGGCGGCTGTCGGAAGTACTGCGCCTTCCATAAGCGGTGCGATTTGCTCCTCCTCGATGGTCTCGTTTTCTAGAAGAGCTTTAGCCACGCGATCAAGAACTTTAGTGTTGGCCTTAAGTACAGCTTCGGCACGTTTAGCGGCCTCATCAGAAAGTTTTTTAATTTCCGCATCAATCAGTTCGGCAGTCTTTTCTGAATATGGCTTGCCCGTAGAAATAGTGTAATAGCCCATATTGCTATTTTCTGGGAAGACAAGATTGCGGGTACCAGAGCCCATACCTTCTTCGACAATCATTTCTTTAGCAAGCTCTGCGACATTCTTAAGATCGGAAGATGCACCGGTAGTAATGTCATCTTCGCCAAAAATAATTTTTTCAGCAATACGGCCGCCCATTGCGCGTGCGAGCACGTCTTTTAGCTCATAGATATTTTTATAGCTTCTGTCTTCAGGTGGCAAGAACCAAGTGACTCCACCAGTTCTACCACGTGGAATGATGGTAACCTTATGAACCGGATCGGAATCCGGAAGTACATGACCAACTACAGCGTGGCCAGCTTCATGGTAAGCTGTAAGTTTGCGTTCATAATCGTTCATTACCTTGCTCTTTCTTTCTGGGCCAATTGCTACGCGTTCAAAGGCTTCAGTAAGGTCGCTATTCATGATTTCTTTATGGCCTTCGCGAGCAGCTGTGATAGCAGCTTCGTTAGCAATATTAGCAAGATCAGCACCAGAAGAGCCGGCAGTTTTAGCAGCAAGTTCTTCTAGTTTTACATTCTTATTGGTAGGTTTATTTTTGAAATGGACCTTCAAGATTTCTAGACGGTCTTTTCTTTCTGGAAGAGTAACATTAACATGTCGATCAAAACGCCCTGGGCGGAGAAGTGCTTTGTCTAGCATATCGACACGGTTAGTAGCGGCCATCACAATCACACCAGAATCATTATCAAAGCCATCCATCTCAACTAGGATCTGATTTAAAGTTTGCTCGTCTTCACGACCTGCGCCACCACGCGCATCACGTTTATGAGCGACTGCATCAATTTCATCGATGAAGATAATCGATGGAGCATTTTTCTTAGCTTTAGAGAAGAGATCGCGTACGCGAGATGCACCCACACCTACAAACATTTCTGCAAATTCGGAACCAGAAATAGAGAAAAATGGAACATTAGCTTCGCCAGCTACTGCGCGCGCCATCAATGTTTTACCAGTACCTGGATCGCCAGCTAGCAGAACACCACGTGGAATCTTAGCGCCAAGTTTTTCATACTTCTTAGGGTTTTTCAAGAAATCAACAATTTCTGTCAAATCTTGTTTAGCAGCCTCGTTGCCGGCAACATCTTCAAATTTTACTTTCTTTTTGTCTGGGCCATAAAGTTTAGCCTTAGCTTTGCCAAAACCCATAGACTGGTTATTCATAGACTGTGCTTGACGTAGTAAATAAATAAAGAAGCCAATCATTATGATAACTGGAACGACAATTACTACTACATCAAAGATTGTACCCCAGACATTAAACGGCTCAATGTATTCAATTATTGGGTATTTTTCTTGGCAAGATTTCAAATCATCGCCAGATTTTCCTTCACATTTATTTTCTAGACCTTGATCATAAAGTGTGCCAGAAGCATCTTTTCTGGAAATTTGAGTTGGCTGATCCTTGCCCTTTAAGGTGATTTTAAGTTCGGAACCGGCGACAGTGATTTTCTCGATGTCGCTATTTTCGCTATTAGCTCTAGTAATGACAGCGGAAAGAGGAACTTCCTCTAAGTGTGTTTGTGGCGTCATTAAAGTAACAAAGGCTAAACACATTAAAATCAAAATTAATATAAAAGAAATACGACGAGCACTATTAGAAGCATCTTGCTTCTTTTGTTGCTGTGATTTTTGATTATTTGAACTTGGCACAATAAAAACTCCTTAATAGTTAAATTATAGCATATTTAAGATAAAAATAGTACTTTAAACTTACTCAAAAACTGGACCATCGTCAGGGAAGGGATCGTTGTCGAAAAGCTCAACATCGTCTTTCCATGGATCAAATTCTTTTTTCACCGGTTCATCGCTAAAATCATTGGAACCGTACGGATTAAAGCCTAATTCTAGTAAGAAGCGAGATGGGGAAGTATAATTACGTGAACCAAAAGTAAAGCGTGATTTCGCATAACTGAGATGCAATTCTTCCTTGGCACGAGTCATACCGACGTAGGCCAAACGTCTTTCCTCTTCAAGCTCGGCTTCATTATCGGAGCGCTCGCTAGGGAAAAGCCCCTCCTCCATGCCCACGATAAAGACTACTGGAAATTCCAAGCCTTTAGCAGCGTGTAACGTCATTAAAGTAACTGAATGTTTATCGGTGACTTCATCAGCAGATGACATTAGAGCCGCGTCAGCCAAAAATTCATCTAGAGCCTCGTAGTTCACTGCGTTGCCAGCTAGTACGCTCAGGTTCTCTAGGCGATCTTCTCCACTTGGCGTGCCGTCATTCAATAACTCTTCAAAATCAAAGTATTTAATTGTCTGGTTAATTAGTTCTGAAACGGTTCGATCTTCCGAACTAGCAAGCTTTAAATAATTTTGAAGTCTAAGAACCGAAGTTTTGGCTTTGGCAGAAAGACTACTAGCTAAATCTTCATTGGTTAGCGGATTTCCATCTGGGTGTGCGGCAAGAATATCATCTAGTGCAGAATAGAGTTTTCTAATACTGGCATCACCTATGCCGGAAAGTACATTTTTCAATACGCGTTCTAAGCTAATACGGTCCAGAGGATTGATGATTAGTTTCAAGATCGCAAGTGCATCTTTTACTTCTTTACGATCATAAAATCTTACACCACCAATGATTTTGTAGGGAATCTTTTCGGCAATGAAAGCTTTTTCAAAAGCATAGGACTGGGCATTGGTACGATAGAGAACTGCAAAGTCCGAAAATTTTCGTTCTGTTTCCCTTTTAATTTTATTTGCAACCCAAATCGCTTCCATGGTCTCATCAGCTAAAGCTTCAATTTCTACCGGTTCCCCGTTCCCTGCTTCGGTAAATAATTCCTTGTCGGTTCTGGTTTTATTATTCTTAATAATTTTTTGTGATGCCTTTAAAATATTTCCGGTACTACGATAGTTCTGCTCCAACTTTATTACTTTAGCTTCAGGGAAATCTTTTGTAAAATTCAAGATGTTGGTGAAGTCGGCACCACGCCAAGAATAAATCGATTGCCAGTCATCTCCAACCACGCAAATATTTTGCGATTTATTAACTAGCGCTCGCACTAATCGATACTGGACCGCATTAGTATCCTGATACTCGTCAATTAAGATGTGCTCAAATTTTTCCTGCCATTTCTTTCTGACTTCCGAGTTTTTGGTAAAAAGTTCAGCGGTTTCAAGTAGGAGATCATCAAAATCGAGAGCGCTGCATGAACGTTTTTCCTTTTCATATTCAGCATAGATTTTAGCAATTTGCTTGAGATTTTCGTAGTAAGCCTCATTTTCTAAATCACTAGGACTTTTTAATTCGTTTTTGCATTTAGAAATCACCGATTGAATAGCTTTCGGCTTCAAGTTTTTGCTATTGTAATCACCATTTTTAATAATACGACGAATGAGGGAAATCTGATCTTCAGTATCATAAATCACAAAGTTGCGGTTGAGGCCAGCAGCCAAATATTCTATGCGCAAAATCTTTACACAAATACTATGAAAAGTACCCATGTAGGGCATAAACCTAGCTGGTGGAGTTTCGGTTCCGCCGGATAATTTCCATAAACGTTCGCGCATTTCGCCAGCTGCTTTATTGGTAAAAGTTACTGCAAGAATATTTTTAGGATTAACACCATGAGCAATCAAATTAGCAATGCGATGAGTTAAAGTCTTAGTTTTGCCGGAACCAGCGCCAGCCAAAATTAGTAGGGGACCAGAAAGAGTGTTCACCGCGTCTTGCTGAGCGGGGTTTAAACCTTTCAAAATTTCCTCTGAGGCTTGCTCCACTTTGTCCATTAATTCATTATAGCATTAATATAGTTAGGCTGGGCAAAAACTCTGCAGATTAAATACCAGTGAGCGGGGCAATGTCAGCACCAAGCTGACGGAGTCTAGCGGCAAAGTCTTGATAACCACGATCGATTGAATAAGTGTTTCTTAAGATTGAAGCACCAGGCGCAGCAAGCATTGCAATTAAAATTACCACAGCCGGTCTCAAAGCTGGTGGCGCTACCAGCTCCGCAGAACGCCAATTAGTTGGACCTTCCACATAAACACGATGTGCATCAAGAAGCTCAACCTTGGCGTTTAGCTTGGTAAGATCGGTAGTATAGACTGCGCGATTTTCAAAAACCCAGTCATGAATCAAGGTCCTGCCACGAGCAGAAGCTGCAATGACAGAGAAAAATGGCAAATTATCAATATTTAGGCCAGGAAACGGCATTGGATGAATTTTATCGGCCGGCGCGACCAAATCAGTCTTTTTAATAGTGAGGTCAACTAGTCTAGTTTTACCATTGTCAGCTAGATATTCCTCACTTCTTCTAATATCAGCATTCATGGTTTTTAGAATTTCTAACTCAATTTCTAGAAATTCGATTGGCGCACGACGAATAGTAATCTCCGAATGAGTAGTAAGTGCAGCGGCAATAAAAGACATGGCCTCGATTGGATCTTCAGAAGGGGAATATTCGATTGGCTGACCGATTTTTGCTTTACCAATAATTTCTAACGTAGTGGTACCAATACCAGTAATTTTTACACCGAGTTTCTGCAAGAAGAAGCAAACATCTTGTACCATATAATTTGGAGAAGCACCAACAATGATAGTTTTACCTGGATAGAGAGCGGCAGCCATAAGGACGTTTTCCGTAACGGTATCCCCACGTTCAGTTAGAACAATACGGCGTTCTGGCTTTACGCCAACCTTCACCTTAGCATTATAGAAACCACTCTCCTTCCTAGCATCGACTTCTAGACCGAAGCTCTTTAGTGCGCGAAGATGTGGCTCAACAGTACGTACGCCAAGGGAACAGCCACCAGCATAAGGAAGTTTAAACTCGTGAAATTTGTGTAGTAATGGTCCCAAAAACATGATGATTGAGCGGGTTTTTCTAGCGGCATTGATATCAAGATTTTTAATTTTTAATTCACGTGGTGGTATAATTTCTAAATCTCGATTACGATTAATCCAGCGGCATTTTACACCGATAGACTCCAAAACTTCAATAATACGGAAAACCTCTTCAATACGAGCTAGATGCTTTAGAGTAGTTTTTCCGGAATTCAAAAGTGAAGCACAAAGCAAACCTACAGCTGCATTTTTACTAGTATTAACAGTAATTTCGCCATGTAGTTCCTTACCGCCTTCAATAAAAAGACTCTGGGAAACAGAGGTATTGACTGACAAAATTGGGCTACCCAGTGCACTAGAGAGTTTCCTGATCATGTCGAGGGAAACGTTCTGAGCGCCTTTTTCAATACGATAAATAGCTGGCTGAGAAGAGCCTACAAGTTTAGCGAGCTCAGCTTGAGTAAGACCACGCTCCGAGCGAAGATGCGCAACAACGCCACCAATTTCCTGCTGATAGGTCTTATTCTCCACACTTTTTGACATAAGCAAATTATATCACAGAATGAATAATTTGTGAATAGAGAACTACCTTATTTTGAACTACAGACAACGTTATTAGCATGAACCCAGCCTTCTAGGGAACCGCCGTCTAGATACTCGCCATCGGTTTTGGCCACACGCATAATACCACCTTTTTCGATATAGGTAGCAAATGGGTCAGTAATCATATATTCCTGGTCTAATGGTCCAAAATCGTGACTATGAACATATTCAACAATTTCTTTTAGTAGGCTTGGGGAAATGATGTATTTAGAGACGGACGCAATGCCGGTGACTTGCTCCGGCTTCGGCTTCTCGGTAATCTTGGTGATTTTTTCATCTTCAATAGTAAGTGCACCACCATTTAGAAGCGCTGCTTCTGGTTTAGTAATGCCAATCAAGGCAGACTCATCTTCGGACTTTACAGCTTTCAGTAATGCTTCGGCGGAAGATTCACCATCTGGGTTCCAAATAAAATCATCACCCATAAAGACAAAGACTGGTTCATCAATGTTGTATTCTTCAACTGCTAAACAAACCGGGACAGCGGTGCCATACTTACCAGATGGGTCCTGAGAAACATAGTGAATATGGACATTATCTGGCAAAGTTTTAGCAAGTTCTAAACGATCGTTCTTACCACGTTCTTCTAGATACTTATTAAGAGCAAGGTTGTCTTTATAAAACTCGCGCACTTGGCAAGGTTCAACATTGGAGATCACCATGTAAATATCAGTTACGCCGGCATCTATTAGCTCTTGTACTGAATAATCAACCAATGGGCGATTTCCTACTGGCAACATCGACTTCTCGATTATTTTAGTAATTGGAAGTCTCCTAGTTCCCCAACCGGCAACTGGAATGATGGCTTTGGTGATTTTTTGCATAAAACTCCTTATTTTGCTGGAACGCCTTTTTTGGCTTTATTCCATATTACTTTAATAATACTCCAAATTTCTCCGAGTGCAATATAAATAAAGAAACCGGCAATAAATGAAAGCAAAGTCGGCAGGGCCGGCGTCAGGGCATCACCAATGAAATAGGAAACAACGGAAAAAGGAACGATTATCAATGCTGAAATTATCTGAAGTTTAATAATCTTTTTCGGCTCCATTTTGGAACGAATCATAATAGAGAAGTCGCCCACTTCTTGAGGAATTTCATGAGCGGCAGTGGCAAGGGAAGATGTAAGACCAGTAGGAATACCAGCTGCGAAAGATGTGCCAATTACAATACCATCCATTGCGGTGTGGAGGCTGTCAACAATCAGCATCGCATATGCTTGCTTTTTGTTTTTAAAAGTTTTTTCTTCACCATGTTTATGATAATGTCCAGCTAAACCACTAATAATAAAACAGGAGAGAACACCAATGGCAGAGAACAGAGCGACTTGCCAGACTGGAAGTTCGCCTTCTTCCAAAATCTCTGGGATAATGTCACCAAAGGCAGCATAAAGCAAAACTACTGCCGCAAATATAGTACCATATTTTTGAAAAGTCTTAGCAAGCTTAGAACCAGATAATAATAAAAAGCCGCCAGTAAGGGATAGAATTGCAGTTACTGAAGTAATCAAAATAATTAATAGTACTTCTATCATGATTTTATTTTATCTCTGTTAGATATTCCCGTCAATAGGGGAGATTAATGATGGTCGCCAAGTGTCTGGGTAGTCACTTTGTCCTAGGAATGTAGCAATCGTAGCAGCGATATTGGAAATACCAGCATCTTCAAGTTTAGCGAACTCATACTTATCACGATTTTCCGTGTTGTCATAAATTACAAATGGTACCGGGTTAGTAGTATGAGCAGTCTTGGCATGACCTTCATTATCCGTCAACTCCTCAGCATTACCATGATCAGCAGTAATAATTAGCACGCCACCGAGGCGGTCAACTTCTTTAGCGATGCGTGCTAGCTGAATATCAATAGCTTCCATAGCGACAATTGTCGGCTCAAGCTCCGCAAAATGTCCCACCATATCTCCGCCAGGAAAGTTAAGACGAATAAACTTATATTTATCAAGATTTTCAATTACAGCATCAGTAATCTCCGCCGACTTCATCCATGGACGTGTGTCAAATGGCTGAGTATCGGATGGTATCTCAATATGTTCCTCACCAATAGCTTTTTTGTAGCTATTGCCGTTAAAATAATAAGTGATGTGACCAAACTTCACAGTCTCAGAAACTGCTAATTGATGAATGCCGCGAGAGCCCAAGAAGGAATTAAGCGTATCATTAATAACGACTGGTTCGACTAGGCGATGTTCTGGCACATGAGTATCAGAGTTATATTCTGTCATCCCCACGAAATAAACATCTGGTTTATTGTGATAGAGTGTACCATCCTTGTCATAATAAGTACGATCAAAATGAGGGAAGTCATTATAAGTCATTGCCATAGCAAATTCCACAGCACGATCAGCCCTAAAATCATAATAGATAAAGGTATCACCATCTTGGACGCGGCCAACTGGCTTGCCATTTTCTACAACGACAAATGGTGGAATATATTGATCTTGAAGACTAGGGTCTTTCTCTCTAAAGGTATTAATGGCGCTGGTAGCTGAAGGGAAGCGATGAAAAGCTTCACCACAAACAATGGCATCCCAACCAGCTTTAACAATATCCCAATCACTTTCGTAGCGGTCTGCCACGAAGACCATACGGCCACCGCCAGAAGCGATGCGATAATCAGGATGATCAGGGAAGGAAGCGATAAACGCTTCTAGTTCTGCTACATATTGAAGTGCTGATTGTGGCGGAGTGTCACGACCATCTAGTACGAGGTGAATGCGAATATGCTCAACACCCTCAGAATGAGCTTGGTCAATCATACGTTCTAAATGGTAAATGCTACTATGGACGTTGCCGTCGGAAAAAATACCAGCAAAATGCAAAGTAGAATTTCTTTCCTTAGTACGTTTGATAACTTCTTGCCAAGCTTCAGATTTCCAAATGTCACCGCTATTAATAGCTTCGTTAATTTGAGCAATGTCTTGTTTAATAATTTGACCAGAGCCAATGGCGTTATGTCCAACTTCAGAGTTGCCCATACTACCTGGCATAATTCCTACTGCTTCGCCAGAAGCGTTGAGACCGGTGGTTTTGTAATTTCCTACTGCGTAGTTCAAAAATTCGGTGTGAGCTTGCTTCACAGCATTACCCATTAGATCACGTTTCAAGCCGACGCCATCTAGGATTGCTAGCACAACTGGACCGTTATAGTTTAAATTCATAAGTGTTGCCCACTCCTTTTAATTGCTCTTTATATTATACACCTAAGCAATTGGTTTGCCTAGTAGTTCAAACATATTTTGCTTATATGTTTCCACGCCTGGCTGGTCAAACGGATTGACACCAGAAATTTTAGCAGAAAGGGCACAAGCGAGTTCGAAGAAGTAGATTAGCTCACCTATACTTCTTGCGGTTAAATCTGCAATCTCAATTTCAAGCACTGGAATACCGCCAATACGATGAGCCCTAATGGTAGCTTCTTCAGCTTTTTGATTGACATAGTCTAAACTTTTACCGGCGAGATAATTTAAGTTGTCGAGATTTTCTGAGTCATTTGGAATCACAATTGATCTAGCATTAGGTGTTGTAATTTTTACAACAGTTTCAAACATATTACGACGACCTTGCTGAATATACTGACCAAGAGAATGTAGATCTGTAGTATAAACAACGGAGGCAGGGAAAATTCCTTGTCCGTTTTTCCCTTCAGATTCGCCAAATAGCTGTTTCCACCATTCCATGAAAGTGGTAAGTCGCGGCTCAAAAGTAGCTAAGATTTCAGTCTCTTTCCCCTGCTCTTTGTAAAGCATTTGGCGGAGGATGGCATATTTGGCAGCCTCTCTTGCAATAGCGGCAGAAGTATCTACAGTAGCCGAACTCATAGTTGTGGCAAATTCTGCTTCGGTGCCAATCGCGGCTTTGCGTGCGCTTTCTAATAATTCATCAATGTTAACACCAGCTACTGCCATTGGTAAAAGCCCTACTGCAGTTAGTACCGAAAAACGTCCACCAATATTATCTGGTACAACAAAACGTTGGTAGCCTTTTTTGACAGCCTCATCATGTAAGGCGCCTTTATTGGCATCGGTTGTAGCATAAATACGCTCCGCTGCACCTTTCTCACCATATTTGGCAATCAGACCAGCCTTGAGCAGCCTAAAGGCAATCGCTGGTTCAGTTGTGGTGCCAGATTTAGAAATAACATTCACGGAAAAATCAGCTGTGCCAATTTCGGCAAATAGTTTGTCTAGTGCGGCAGAACTTAGATTGTTCCCAGCATAAACAACTTTGGTCTTACTATTGTTGCCAAGCGCATCAATTACGGCCTTGTGCCCCAAATATGAGCCACCAATACCAACACAGATTAAAAAGCTTGAATCGCTGCTAATTTTAGCTGCAGCCTGCTTGATGCGTGTCAATTCATCCTGGTCAATTGGGACATTGAGCCAGCCAGCCATAGAATCGGTTTTGATTTCGGCGAGCGCAGTTTCTGCGGCAGAATAATCAGAAATATGTATCGTTGTATCCGTAAGAACCCTTATCATTTTTCCTCCAAATTATGCTTATATTTATTATACACCGATTGCTGGTTCTTTCGGGCATTTTTCTAAGACATTCGCAATCGCACTTTTCTCTGCCTCTGTTACCCAGAGAGAATATTTGTATTTTACAGAAATTTGACGAGTAACATATTGGCATCTAAAGGCTTTATTTGGTGGCAACCAAGTAGCGGCATCTCCATCAGATTTTTGTTGATTGGCTGCGCTATCCGCAGCAATTAGATTAAGTGGGTCAGTAGCAATCTGGTAGCGCTCTTCCTTGGTTTTATACTGAGCCCCTTTTTGCCAAGCATCAGAAAGCGCTACGATGTGATCGATTTGAATCTTTTTACTGAACTCAGATTTGCTAGAAAAAGTCATTTCATTCCCAGTGTATGGCTCAATAAATTTTCCGCCAACCACATCACAACCATCCATCACTGCAGTATTACCTAATTCTCTTTTGATGATAATTTGGCGAAGCGAACAGCCATCAATCTTTGGCCAACCAGCATAGAACTCAGAGCGATTGTAACCAGTTTTTGGAGCGCGACCTTTAACTTCAAGTTTTTCTAGAACTGTAGTGGCTAATGTAGTACTTTCATTTTCTGGGGCAATATCAATTGTCCCAGCTATAGCTTCTGGGTCGTCTTCTTTTGGGACTACTTCTTTCTCGTAGCTGGCTGGGTTAATAATCAAGAAAACCGCCACAACAAAGAGCAAGGCAAGCATAGCAGCTATCCTTCTGATTCTATACGGTTCTTTCATAAGACTAGTGTTTCACAGAGACTAAAGTTTCGCAAGCACAAGTGTGTTATTTATCATCTAGAGAGTCTAAACCTGGCAGAGACTCGCCGGCAAGGAGTTCTAAAGCTGCTCCACCACCAGTAGATATTAGACCATATTTTAAGCTGTTGTCAATCTTCTGTAACCCTTCCACAAAGCCAGTGGTGTCACCGCCACAAATTACAGAGTAAATTCCCTTCTCTTTCCCTAGAAATTCGGCCAGAGCTTGAGAGCTTTTAGCAAAATCTGGGTTTTCTACGTAGCCTAAGACACCGTTCCAAAGCACGGTTTTGGCGCCTTTTACCAACTCAATAATCTCAGCTGTTGATTTTGGACCGAGATCGAGTTTTGTACCATTTTCGTCAGTAGCAAAGTCGGAAGCAATGTAAATCTTATCGGAAGAAGTTAGCAATTCCCTTTCCTCGTCAGATAAACTACCATCCGCAATATCTGCGGCAATCTTACCGCCAACAATGATTTTGTCGGCAATCTTCAAAAACTTGGTGATTAATGGCTGCTTGTCTTTGACCTTGGCACCACCAATTACTACTACAAATGGGTGGGCCGGATTTTCGGCGAGCTTAGATAAGCTTGTGACTTCTTTCTCTAGAAGTGGGCCGGCTACGGAAGGAAGTTCAGAAGTAATAGCGGAAGTTGAGGCGTGAGCACGATGAACCACGGCAAAGCCATCTTGGACAAACACCTCTGCATGAGTAGATTCGGCAATCTCCCTGGCAAACTCAGCAGAATTCTCTTCTTCACCTGGGAAGAAACGCAAGTTTTCCAAAAGTAAAATTCCACCGACTGGTAATTTTTCTACAGCTTCTTCAACATCTGGACCAGAAACATCAGCCACGAAAAATACTTTTTTATCTGGCAAAAGTTCTTTCAGTTTATCAGCAACGGGCTTTAAAGATAACTCCGGGACCTTCTTACCTTCTGGACGGCCAAGATGAGAAATTAGAATAATACGCCTAGCTCCTTTTTTCTCTAATAACTCTAAGGTTGGAATAGTTTCGCGAATACGTAAATCGTCAGTAACTACTCCATCTTTCATTGGTACGTTATAATCAACGCGCATGAGAACGGTTTGCCCACGTACTTTAGTATCGTTTAAGCTAAGCTTTTCAAACATTTTGCCTCCATTAACTCTATTATACACTAGATACGCACAATATGAATAGTGTCTGTGCCACCAGCGGTGTCTTTGTGACCAGAGATGATTACTGCTAAAATGTCGTCTTTATCTTCACGGACTTGGAGATAACCATTTTCTTTTAGCTCACTGGCTAAATCCTGACCATAGGTTTCAGAATAAGTGCGAACGAAAGCAGAATTAGCATAAGTCAAGGCAAGCTGTCCAGCTACGCGTGGATTGCTGGTGACGGTAACAATCGGTAGCTTTGGACGCTGCGCGGCAATTGCAGAAGCAGTTGCGCCAGAAGCAGTTTGACAAACGATAACATCAGCATCGATTTTTTCTGCAAGGCTAACAACGCCATTAGCAATAGCGTCATAGCTTTTATAATTGCCGGTAACTTCATGGTTGATTGGTGAAACGTGAGAATGATTTTGGGTGTATAAAATCACCTTTTTCATTGCCTTTACAGTTTCTACTGGGTATTTGCCGTTGGCAGTCTCATCAGAGAGCATTACGGCATCTGCGCCTTGAATTACAGCATTTGCTACATCAGAGACTTCAGCACGAGTTGGCTCTGGGTTCTCTACCATTGAACCCATCATCTGAGTAGCCACAATACAAAGCTTAGAGTGCTCGCGGCACATAGCGATTAATTTTCTCTGGACAATTGGCACTACTTCAGCACCAGCTTCAACGGCCATATCGCCACGTGCGACCATGATACCATCGGTTGCTTTGACGATTGCTTCCATGGTTTCATCAGACTCAATAGCTTTTTTAGTCTCAATCTTGGCGATAATGCGAGCGGTAGAGCCATGAGAAAGTAGAATCTGTCTCAACTTCTCAATATCCTCTGCCGACTGTACAAAAGATAACGCCACATAATCAAAATCACGGCTAGCACCAAACTCAATATCAGCCATATCCTTTTCAGTAATAATGTCGCCACCAAAATCTGTATCTGGAAGATTGAGACCTTTATGACTCATAATGAAGCCATCATTTAAGACCTTCACTTTAATAGCGGTATTGGATACAATCTCGGTAACCTCAGATTTAACTTTGCCGTCAAACATAGAAAGCGGTTCGCCGACTTTTACCTTCTCGGCAAGATTATATTGAACTGGGATAATGTTACTGCCATCATGTGTGGTGATAGAATTATCCAAAATCAATTCATCGCCCGTGCGAACATCCATATGATTATTTTGAATCTCGCCAAGACGAATCTTTGGTCCCTGCAAATCCTGCAGAATAGCCACAGAACGACCTTTCTTTGCGGCAGCCTTTCTTATCCATTCAATTTGTTGGTCGCGCTCGGTATAATCACCGTGAGAAAAATTAAGTCTGCAACCATTAACGCCAGCCATGATCAGCTCTTCAATTTTCTCTTCAGAAAAAACTGCTGGTCCAATGGTGGCAAGAATTTTAGTTCTTTTAAACAATTTACTCATATCTTTTATTTTACCACAGAAAATGGTGGCGCTCAAAGTTTTTATGGTAAAATGGTCTTAAGGAATTTTTGTATGCCAAAGAAGAAAAAAGTTTTACAAAGATACTATTCTTACCCTAAACAGCCTGAGCCGTTGAATTTTCCAATTGAGCCGATTGCTCATAGATTTTCAATGTTTGCGATTGTCCTCTGCCTTGTCCTGGTATTTGGAAACTTAATCGCTCATTTCGTGTTTAATCCAGAAACCGCCGCAAAGAGAGAGCTTGAACGCATCGCCAAGGATTATTACGAAAATTATTACTATGATATTTTTACAGAGAATACACCAGAAGATGAATTAGCAATCGCTCTACAATCTTATGCTGATTATGGTTTTCCGCCAGTTTATCTAAGGCAGCTATTGTTGTTTGATGATGGTAGACACGAAGCCTCTAGGCAATACTTTACCGGCCAATATTTCTGCAACACCAATCATACTTCAGTGATTTATATGCCTTATGCCCCGTACGGGAAGACTGATTATAATATTAAATATAGCTACGACTGCTGGTGGGAAAAATAGTCATAAAATAAAATGCTTATCTTTGCGGTTTTTCGCAATGGGTGTTAAAATAAGTTTGGTGGGCGTCTAAGGAGCGCGCACTATTTTGTTTTGTAGCAAAGTTCTTTAACAAAAAAGGAGGTAGAAGCCTATGTTAGTTTACTATGGCGTTATGTTTATCTCTATCATTACCTTCTGTCTCATCTTCCGAAACTTCAAAGATTTGAAGAATCACGATGAGGGTACTGAGGAAATGAGTGAGATTGCCAGTATTATTCGCGCTGGTGCAAAAACTTTCATGCGCAGAGAATATCGGGTAATTATTCCTACAGTTATTATCGTATCAGCTGTCTATTCCCTGTTTATAGAAAGGACGGCCGGTCTCTCATTCATGTTTGGGTCATTACTGTCTAGTTTAGCTGTAATAATCAGTATGAGGGGAGGCACTTACGGCAATGTTCGGACAACTAACGCAGCGAGGGTAACTAAGGCTATGAGCAGAACCTTGCGTATTGCGTTGCTGGGTGGCAGTATCAGCGGTTATTCCGTGCCGGCCTTCGCTTTGTTCGGAGCGATGGTAATCTTTATCGCATCTGGCGGTATTACCACCAACGTTGATGGGCACGGTTTTCTTCTGAGCGTGCCCTGCAACCCTTTGGCTATGCGTGTCACGACGTATTCACTTGGCTATTCACTAGTCGCCATGTTTAATCGTGTGGCTGGCGGTAACTACACCAAAGCTGCGGACATTTCGGCAGACATTGTCGGAAAGAATGTTCACAACTTACCTGAGGATGATGCAAGAATGCCTAATACTTTAGCTGATTTCATTGGCGACTGTGTCAATGATATCGCTGGCAACGTTTCCGATCTTTCGGAATCGTTTATCGCTACGCCGGTAGCAGCAATCTTGGTGTCAATACAGGAGTTCGCAGAAAATACCGAGACTTTGAATGCAGCTTGCATTTATCCGTTTATCTTAACGGGAGGCGGTCTACTCGCGAGTATTATAGGTGTTAATCACATCATCTTGAGGAACCGTAAGCAAGTTCAGATCATCAACGGCAAGGAAGTGGAAGTTTCCCGTGAAGACATCGATCCGGCAACAGAGTTAGATCATGCGACTTATCTTTCAGCTATCGTAGTAGGGCTAATCGGTCTCATAGGAGCAAAGGTGGTGTTCGGTCACATAGAATTACCCGAGTGCTTCATCTGGGGTTGGCTCTCTCCTGTAGTCGCAGCGATACTCGGCATGATTAGCTCTGTAGCAATAGGTAAACTCACAGAACTCTACACCAGCTACAAGTACCATCATGTCAAGAGACTTGCTTATATGGCACGAGAAGGTGTAGCCTATGAACAAACAGAGGGTGATTCGATTGGTAAACGCTCAGTTATGGCGCCGTGCATCATCATTGCGTTAGCAATTATTATTTCCTGTGCAATCTGTGGGGTTTATGGTGTTGCTATCGCAGCAGTTGGCGTACTTAGCTTTATTGGAACTACTGTGTCTATTGATGCTTTTGGTCCGGTGGCAGACAATGCTGGCGGTATCGCTGAAAGTTGTCATCTTGATCCGAGCGTTCGAAGGATTACTGATGAACTGGACGCGGTCGGAAACACTACCGCCGCTATTGGAAAAGGAAATGCTATTTGTGGAGCAGGATTTGCAACTGTGTCATTGACGTTTTCCTATATCGGCTCATACGACATCTCAAAGTATTTTGGGACATCACGAGCTACGATTATGTCTATAGTGACTATCATTGGTGGTTTAATCATCGGTTCAGCGCTGATTGACTATTTCTCATCAATACTTGGACATAATACCATCGAAGCGGCCAAGAAACTTGCTGATGAAGGCGAAAGACAGCTCAAAATCCCTGGCGTGCTGGAAGGAGAAACTCGCCCTGACTATGAGCATGTCATCACAATGGCAGCCGATGAAGCTCTCGGTTATATGTTCATGCCGTCGATCATAGCAATGGTGGTGCCACTTTGTGGTTTTATCTTTGGCCCAAATCTTGTACTCGGATTGCTTGCAGGAGCTATTGCTGCCGCAATCAAGGAAGCGCTCTTTATGGGCAATTCTGGCGGAGCATGGGATAATGCTAAGAAGATGTGGGAAGCAGGCATGGTAATATTGTTGGGAGAAGACGGAGAGCCTGTCCGCAATGAAGATGGCAGTGCCGTTATTCTCTACAAGAATAATCCTGAAAACACTGAAGCGTACAAATCTGCCGTGGCTTGTGATACTATGGGTGATACCAGAAAAGATGTAATCGGTGTAGCCCTTGATATCTTTATCAAGATCATGTCCACCGAATCGAACACTCTGGCGCCGCTCTTCGCCGCGTACAGTTTGTTCTAACTAAATAAATACTCCTTAGAGAAGCCCCCAGCTTGTGCTGGGGGCTATTTTATGACGGTATAAATTTAAAAAATAAACCCTACGGGCTTATTTTTTCGTTCGAAACTTGGTGATCTCGAGGAGAGTCGAACTCCTATTGACGGGATGAAAACCCGTTGTACTAACCGTTATACTACGAGACCAATAAAGACTCGTTCGGACGATTATTATTATTTTATCAGATTATCCAATTTTTCGCAAGCATTTATGTTATAATATAAACATAGCCTGCGAAAGCAGACTTTTTGCCCCGGTCGTTCAACGGATAGGACATATCCCCTCTAAGGATACAATGCTGGTTCGATTCCAACCCGGGGTACCAAATTCCCGACTACCGCTGCATCATTTGGGTTAAATATTGAGTAGACGAAATCAGCACAAATCAAAAGTAAGACGACTATCAAAATGATAGTCATTATTTTTGGATTAATTTTCTTGTATATGATATCCATTTTCGGAACCACAAGATAAACGATTAGGCAGGCTATTATAGCAAAAGCTAGTAGGTATTCCAAGCAGATTCTTCCCTGTATATCAAAATATAACATGCTATAATCCCACCATTTGGCATTATAAACTTCCTTTAATATGGTTGCTGTCGCGTATTCTAAAATTCCGCTAACGATAAATGCAGCTAAAAATAGCTGCCATGGTTTCTTGAATTTTTTGGAAAGTAATAATATACCAACGCCACCAAAGCCATAAATTGGTGTCCATGGACCAAATAGCGTTCCACGATTTACGAAATGTCCGGTCATTATAAAACTCAGAAGAACTTCCCATACCCAACCCAAAAATGAAAAAATAATAAAATAAAAACGACGCGTTTAATTTTTTCGATAAGGTTTTTATTATTTCTATTTTTCATAATATATACATATATATTATATCATGACTAGCGTAAGAGGTGAAAATGTAGTATAATAATCTATGGAAGGGTGGCCGAGTGGTTGATGGCACTGGTCTTGAAAACCAGAGATGGAAACATCCGCAGGTTCGAATCCTGTCCCTTCCGCCAAAATGGATAAGCAAGAGTTTACTCTTGGTTAGCCATTTTGAAGGAAGAGCGGATACGTAGTTTCCTGTCCCTTCCGCCATCACATAAAAAACGAGAGCTTGCTCTCGGTTTTTTATGTACAAGTAAAGGTGTATACGTAGCTTCCTGTCCCTTCCGCCAAAATTCTTAAATAAGACACCCCCCTATGCAGGGGGGTAGACCCTTTAGAAATGTCCAGTTTTTTCAAGACGTTCTACATCTTCTGCGCTCGCATGAAAGCCGCGGGCAAGTAAAAAGAACAGATACCCTATGTCAGCGAGTTCATCCAGTTCTTCCTCACTTAGTTCTTCGACGTCGACATCCGGATATAACACTTTGGCTGCACTACTGGCAAAACTACGATCAACTGACTCGAAAAGCTCGTTTGTATTGCCATAGTACTTATCATCTGGTATAGGCATTTCTTCTTCAGCTACTCTTTTTTGAAATAGCTTTTTAAAAAAATTTTTGAACATTATGTCACCCCCTTTCGATAATATTCCTGGACTTAAGCTACTAAGCAATGCCTATTTTTCTATTATACCATAGATATCTTAAATAGTCAATACTTTCCTTTTCCTGTCCAGATGTGTTATAATGTACTAAGTGGCAACGTAGCTCAGTTGGTTAGAGCGTGGGACTCATAAGCCCAAGGTCACTGGTTCGATCCCAGTCGTTGCTACCATTTTTGTTACGTGTTATAATTAGCTTATGAAAAAGAAATCTGGTTTTACACTAATTGAACTCATTATCGTAATTGTTTTTGCTAGCCTCGCACTTATTCTTTTCTTTGTTCAAAAAATGAATATGGATGCAATGAATCGTGATGACCATCGTAAAACTGCAATCAATGCAATGTATTACGGCCTAGAAGAGGGCTATTTCACTAAAAATGGTTACTACCCAGAAACTATCTCCGAAGAAAATCTTACCGTAATCGACCCAAATCTCTTTACTGATCCTTCTGGTATTGTTCTCGGTGAGAATGGCTGTTCTTATCTTTATGAAGCTGCCAACTGCGAAGATGGAAAATGCAAAGAATACACTCTTCGCGCAATTCTAGAAAAAGAAGAAGATTATATCAAGAAAAATCGTAACTAATTATTTCTTTAGGGCTTGGTTTAGTTCTTGGATGCTTTGTGGCTGATTAGTTGTAACAGTAGTTTGTTGCACTGTCACCGATCCAACCGATGACGACTGAACCGGAAATGGTTGTGCTGCTGCAGATTGCTGAGTAGTGGCTAGCTGCTGTTCTGGTATTGGCATCTCATCGTCAAAATCTTCATCATCATAGTATTGTTCTTCATCTGGGCGACGATGACGGCGCTTAGTCTTTTCTTTCTCTACGTGAACTAAGTGCGTAATTGCGTCAAGTTCATCTTTTGGCGTATTTACATATTTGAATGTATATGTAGTTTCATCACCGACTGTAGCCATACGGATAGTTCCAAGTTTGAAAATATGATCGGCAATATTATCTTGCTTAAAAGAAACGTCCTCGATAGAAACGAGCTCAATAATATTTACTGATTTAGAAAAAAGCGAGTTGGCGCAGTGGTGAATAAGACGCTTGTTAGTAACGTAGAGGCGGTTACTCTTGTAGACCCTACTTCCCACGAGAGCAGCGATTGTAATAATTCCAAACAAAATTAGAATGATAAGATAAAGATACGATTTAGCAAAACCATTTAAGACATTAGTATGGGTACCATTGGTTTCCAGAAAGATTAATGCAATCAACAACGATACGTACCCAATACAAGCAGCTGTCCAGATAAAAATAATACCCAGTCTAGAACGCTGGATAGCTAACTCAACATACTCATTTTCCTCAAGTTTTAACTCAGGAAAATCCTTCTTACTACGAGCGTGATGAAGTTTGACAAGTTCCTGTTTCATAGCACTTTCCCTTTTCTTAATTATACCACAAATTGACAAAAATTTGAAGTGTTTTATATAATATGAACATGATTGCTCACATAGAAGGTATTATTGCAGAAAAGTTTGGGAACTCAGTGATTGCTGATGTTAATGGCGTCGGTTACGAAATCGCCCTTACTTCCCTAGATTATGATGATACAAATTTAAATGATAAGAAGAAATTTTATACTTATCATAAAATTTCTGAGAACGCCGAAGAATTATATGGCTTCTCCACGCTCGCTGCTAAAAAGATTTTTGAACTCTTGATTTCCGTAAATGGCGTTGGTCCAAAAGCCGGAATCGCTATTCTCTCTTTGGGTGCACCAGAAGATGTACGAAATGCCATTGCTAATGGCGATGTGGCTTATATTTCCAAGGCCGCTGGCGTTGGTAAAAAATCCGCCGAACGTGTGATTGTAGATCTTAAAGACAAAGTCGGTTTGCCATCTAAATATGGGACTGCGGAAGTAATTGGTGCCGCCAAGGTCCAGGAAGGTGATGAGGCGCTGGACGCTTTGATGGCGCTAGGATTTACTTTGAAAGAAGCAACTGATGCACTATCTGAAGTCGACCAAAAATTACCAGTCGAAGAACGCATCAAACAAGCCCTCAAAAAATAATTACTTATTTAAGTGTTTTTTAGCTTTTTCGGTAATTCTGCGTCCGCGTGGAGTGCGCTCAATGAAACCGATTTGTAATAAGTATGGCTCGTTATAGTCTTCAATCGTAGTGGCTTCATCACCAGTAAGTGCTGCGAGCGTATTGAGTCCTACTGGGCGATCGCCATAATTCTCTTCCATGAGCTTTAGCAAATTCCTATCTGCTGGATCTAGACCAAGCTCATCAATCTCCATCAAATCGAGTGCAGAGTTAGCAATTTTATTATCGATAATACCATCACCGTTAACGTCAGCATAATCACGTACGCGACGAACTAGGCGGTTAGCAATACGTGGAGTTCTGCGTGAACGAGTAGCAAGAAGCTTAACTGCACTTGGTTCAATCTTAGTGTTTAGGATATTGGCTGTCCTATTAATGATTTGTTCGATTTCGTTTTCTTTGTAATATTCAAGGCGATGAAGCATACCAAAACGATCGCGAAGTGGGCCGGCAAGAGAACCCGTGCGTGTAGTAGCACCAATTACAGTAAAGTGTGGCAAATCTAGACGCATGGAACGTGCGGCGGGACCTTTGCCGATAGTAATATCTAATTTGAAATCTTCCATTGCGGAATAGAGCACTTCTTCAACGGCGCGACGCAAACGGTGAATCTCATCAATAAACAGTACATCCCCATCTTGTAGATTAGTCAAAATGCTAGCTAGGTCACCCGCGCGCTCAATTGCAGGACCAGATGTCACCTTGAGATTAGCAGACATCTCGTGGGCAATAACATTTGCCATAGTAGTCTTGCCTAAGCCTGGTGGCCCATACAATAGTATATGGTCGAGCGTACTGCCTGGGGTATCAGTCTCGCCTTCACTTTTACGTTTCTTTACGGCATCAATCGCAATTTTGAGATTATTTTTCATGCGCTCTTGACCGATATATTCATCAAAAGTTAGCGGACGAAGAGATTTTTCAATAATTTCTTCTTCTTTATCATCTTCGGAAATCTCCGTGCTGACAATTCTTTCAATTCCCATATATATATTATATCACGCGTGTTATAATGAGAAAAAGGAGATTATATGACTGTTGAATTTGAAAAATCTAAAACTTATCAAAATCTGCAAACTGCTTTTGCTGGTGAGGCGCAAGCGTTCACTAAATATTCTTATTATGCCAGCAAGGCTAAAAAAGATGGTTTTGAACAAATTGGTGCGATTTTTGAAGAGACCGCCACTAACGAAAAAGAACACGCCAAAATTTGGTTCAAGTATTTACACGATGGTGGCGTTCCAGAAACTAAAGAAAACCTAAAAGATGCGATTGCTGGCGAAGAATATGAATGGACTGATATGTACAAAGGTTTTGCCGAAACTGCCCGTAAGGAAGGTTTTAATGAAATTGCCGACAAATTTGAGGGCGTAGGCGCTATTGAAAAAGAACACGAGGAACGCTACAAAAAATTACTCGATAACGTTGAAAACGATGTCGTGTTTAAGAGTGATAAAGTCACCGTTTGGAAATGCCGTAACTGTGGCTATATTTTCGTAGGCGAGGACGCACCTGAAATCTGCCCTGTCTGTTCGCACCCACAAGCCTTCTTTGAAATACGTGCCACTAACTACTAAAGTACTTGGGTTCAAAATCCATTACAACCTAAAAGTAAGCGCTCTACTCGTGCTTTACTTTTTAAAAATAAGGTATATAATGTACTCGAAATGAAGGTCTCAAGATTAATTGTCAAGCATCGTATTTTGATATTAATCATATCTGTTATTTTGATGATTCCAGCCTTTTTAGGTATGATAGCAACTCGTGTCAATTATGATATGCTCACTTACCTCCCGTCTGAGATTGACACAATGAAGGGCCAAGAAGAGCTGCAAAAAGAGTTTGGAAAAGGCGCATTTTCCCTAGTAATAATAGAAAATATGCCAGCTTCCGATGTAGATAAATTAAAAACTGAAATTGAAAAAATTGAAAATGTAGATTCCGTAGTTTGGTACACTTCAGTTGCTGACTTATCTATTCCAATGGAATTTTTGCCAGACAAACTATACCAGGCATTTAACACCGATCATTCTACAATGATGGCGGTGTTTTTCACTGGTGGCACTTCTGAAGATACTACTTTGGAGGCGGTTGGAAAAATCCAGCAAAAAGCTTCTGGGCAAGTTTTTGTATCTGGTATGTCAGCACTGGTCTTAGACTTAAAGGAACTTTGTGAAAGAGAGGAAATGATTTATGTAGCAATTGCAGTAGTGCTAGCAATTATTGCAATGTTAATCTTCCTCGACAACTGGCTAACTCCTTTTATATTTATTATCTCTATCGGCATGATGATTCTCCTCAACCTTGGCACAAATATTATCTTTGGAGAAATTTCATTTATCACCAAGGCCTTAGCTGCAGTCTTACAACTGGCAGTGACAATGGACTATTCCATCTTTCTTTGGCACAGCTACAAAGAGGAGAACGCAAAAGATTCTAATAAAGAAAAAGCTATGGCAACCGCCATCTCTAAAACATTTACTTCCGTAGTGGGAAGTTCAATTACGACCATTGCTGGTTTCATAGCCCTTTGCTTCATGTCCTTCACTCTTGGCTTAGACCTTGGTATTGTTATGGCAAAAGGTGTGGTACTTGGCGTTATCGGCTGCGTAACGGTACTACCGTCTCTGATTCTTGTCTTTGATAAAGTTTTGTCAAAGGCAGCGCACAAATCATTATTGCCAGACATGACTAACCTTTCTAAAAAATTGCTTAAAATCTTCCCTATTTTATTAATTGTATTCGTTACAATCGCTGTACCAGCGTATATTTTCAGCAAACAAGCAGAACAGGAAGTTTACTATGACATGGGCGGCTCCCTACCTGGAGATATGGACGTAGTAATTGCCAACAGTAAGTTGAGAGATGATTTTAATATCTCTTCTACGCATATGGTGCTACTGGAAAGTTCCACCCCAGAATCAGACGCTCGCAAAATGGTAAAGGAATTGGAAAAAGCTGATGGCGTAAAATTTGCCATTGGGCTAGAGACATTAGTTGGAGAACGTGTCCCGATAGAAATTTTGCCAGAATCGGTAACCAAACTTATAAAAAATGATAAGTGGGAGTTAATTTTAATAGGTTCAGAATATCGTACTGCTTCAGATGAAGTAAACGAACAGATTGGGAAACTAAATGATATAGTCAAAAAATATGATGCCGGCGGCATGCTGATTGGTGAAGCGCCGGCCATGCATGACATGATCAAAACTACTGATACTGATTTCCGAGTGGTAAATGCTATCTCTATTATTGCAATATTTATTATTATTGCATTGGTAGAAAAATCTTTCTCTCTGCCATTTATTTTAATCATTGTGATCGAGGTAGCAATTTTCATAAACCTTGGTATCTCGCATTTAACTGGTACTCACCTACCATTTATCGCCCCAATTTGTATCAGTACAATCCAGCTCGGGGCAACAGTAGATTATGCAATCTTAATGACTACTAGATACAAATCTGAACGTATAGGTGGCAAAAACAAGCACGATGCTGTACTAATTGCGCTATCGACTTCCATACCTTCGATCATCGTGTCCTCCGCAGGCTTGTTTGTGGCAACACTTGGTGTAGCTATTTATTCTAATATTGATATGATCTCTGCAATCTGTCTATTGTTGGCTCGCGGTGCCATCATTAGTATGGCAATGGTAATATTAGTTTTGCCTGCGCTATTTATGCTATGTGATAAATTAATTTGCAACACAACAAAGGAGATGAAAAAATGTCTAAAAAATTAAAACTCACAATTTTTTCCGCCATTATACTTTCTGGCGTTATTGGCGTAGCGGCGACCTTCGCAGCTAAAGGACTAGGCAATAGTAGTCCAGTTACTAATTCTACGAACTCCAATAGCCTTGATAGTGCATCGAAATTGGTCGACGAAAACGTATATGTATTTGCGAAAACTGATGGCTCTACTCGTAAAATTATCTCCTCCGATTGGACTCGCAATTTAGATGTAGATGAATATCTAAGTATCCGTGATGACAACAAAAAAATTCCTATTGAATTGAAAGTTACCTATACTCTAGATGGTAAAGAAATTTCTGGTAATGATCTGGCTGGTAAATCTGGAAAAGTAACTATGCGCTATGAATACACTAATAGAAGTATCGCTAGTGGATACTATGTACCATATGCTGTAGTTTCTGGACTAATGTTAGATAATGAGCATTTCAAGAATATAGAAGTCAAAAATGGCAAATTAATTAACGATGGCGCACGCACGATTGTAGCCGGGCTAATGATGCCTGGGATGCAGGAAAACTTGGGCCTTTCTAGTGCAGACTTTGAAATTCCAAGTTACCTAGAAATCACTACAGATGCATCAAACTTCGAATTGGGCATGGTGGTTTCTGTAGTTACCAATGAAATTTTCTCTGATTTAGACTTCTCTGGTCTTAACTCTGTTGAGCAGCTTTCTGCAGAACTGAACAAAATGAGTTCAGCTATGGATCAGTTAGTTGGTGGCTCTGCTGATTTGACTACAGGTATCGAAAAATTATACGAAAAGGCTAGCGCGTTACCTGACGGGGTGGCAAAATTATCTGCCGGTAGTTTGGAATTAAAGGCGGGTACTGCTAAACTAGACGCTGGCGTTGCGCAACTACAAAACAAAGTGAAGACGAATCTTCAGACTGGTGCCAATCAAATTGTAGGAGACAATTACGCCAATAGTACCGCGCTTTCAGCTGGAGTGGAAAAATTAGCAAATAACGTAATTGGTTCTACTCTTACTCAGTATAATCCAAGTTTTGAGCCGCTGTTTCCTATCTTTGAAACAGTTGACTTACCGGCAGAAGCCTTGACCCATGATAATTACAATACAATACTCACCGCTTGGATTGCCGCGATGGACAAGCCCGAGGTGGTCGCTATTCTTTCCAACTATGGACAAAACGCTCAAGAACTAAAGGTTAAGTTTAATACGCTAAAGACAAGTCTCATCCAGCTTGACACATTAATCGCTCAGACCAAGGCTTACACTGAGGGAGTGAATCAAGTTGCGGCAGGCATCAACAACGAGCTAATCCTTGGCATTGATGAACTAAAGGCTGGTACCACCAAAATTGCTGCTGGGACTTCCGAACTTTCCAACGGTGTTGAAACTCTAAACAATTCTGCTCCAGCATTAGTTGATGGTATCTCTCAGCTTCGCGATGGCTCAACGAAATTATCTGCTGGCTTAAAACAGTTCAATGAGGAAGCTGTTAAAAAACTGGTCAATGTTTATAATAATAATGTCCGCGGAATCATTGATAGGTTACAGGCCATCTCTAATGTCGCCAAGAATAACAGCAGCAAGACTAAATACATTTATCGCATTGATGAAATCAAGAAATAATCATCAGGTGATATAATGTAAATATGAGAATTTTAGGAATCGATCCAGGTACCGGAATTTGTGGTTTTGGCGTGATTGATATTAAACGCAACAAGCCATCACTTGTTGATGCTGGGGTGATTTCTACTCCGCCGCATACACCACTTCCAGATCGATTAGAAGATATCTATAATTCCCTTTCGGAAATTATAGACACTGACAAGCCAGATGTTGTTAGTATTGAGAAACTATTCTTTATGCAAAATATCACGACCGGTATTTCTGTAGCCGAAGCACGCGGTGTTTGTATCTTAGTTGCTAAACAAAAGAAGCTACCAATTTTTGAATACTCACCAAATGAAATTAAAAAGACTATGACCGGTTACGGTCATGCTGATAAAAAACAAATGCAGGAAATGGTACGTCTGCATTTGAAATTAGATACTGTACCAAAACCAGATGATGCAGCCGATGCCTTAGCTGCTGCAATCTGTCATTCTCTGATTTCTAAAATATAATCATTTATTCATATATTTGATTAGTGTATCGCGCAAATCTTTTGCTGGCAAAACAAATTTATCTTTTATCGTAGCCGGTGCGATTGCGTGAGTAAAGCCAAGCTTCTTAGCTTCAGCAATACGTTGATCTGGACGAAATGCAGAACGAATCTCTCCACCAAGACCAACTTCGCCAAATACCACATATTTTTCTGAAAGTTTGCGTTTAGCAAGTGCAGAAGCAATCGCCATACAGACAGCGAGGTCAGCTGCAGAATCTTGAAGCTTAATTCCGCCAACTACGTTGATATAGACATCTTTGTCGTTTAGCTTTAACTTGGTGCGGCGTTCAATCACGGCAAGCAACAAGTTCAGGCGGTTGATATCAAAACCAGAACAGGTACGTTTTGGGTAGCCAAAGTTTGTTAGCGTAACTAATGCTTGAATCTCTACCAGAATTGGCCTAGTTCCTTCTACAGTTGCAAGAATTACAGAGCCATCAGTGTTCTGGCGTTCAGCAAGAAGTACTGCTGATGGATTTTTAACTTCAGAAAGACCTTTGTCATTCATTTCAAAAATTGCTACTTCCGAAGTGGAACCAAAACGGTTTTTAACTGCGCGGACAGTTTTAAACCCACCGTATCTATCCCCTTCAAAATTGATTACTACATCTACTAAATGCTCCAGAACTTTTGGCCCAGCTAATGTTCCCTCCTTGGTAACATGGCCAACAATTACTACTGCCGTATCGGTATTTTTAGCTGCGCGAATTATCAAGTTCCCGCAGTTAGTAACTTGGGAAACAGTGCCTGGTGCAGAAGTAAGTTCATTTAGTGATAAAGTCTGGATAGAGTCTACCACTACAAATTTAAATTTTCCAGATTCAATAGTTTTGGCAATATCATTCCCAGAAGTTGAAGATGCGAAAGAAAGTTGCTCGGAATTAGCGCCAAGTCTTTTAGCGCGAAGTTTAACCTGCCCAGCAGATTCCTCGCCAGAAACGTAAAGTACTGGTGCAACTTTAGCAATTTTCGCACAGATTTGCATAAGCAATGTAGATTTACCGATTCCCGGCTGCCCAGTGAGTAGAGATACCGAACCGGCCAAAAAACCGCTACCCAAAACTTCATCAAGATCTGGGAAACCAGTAGAGAGTCTAGCCTTGGCATCAGATGGTTCAATGTCATTGATAGACATATATTCTAATTTTTTGCCAGAAATTTGGCCTTTGGCAATAGCTGATTTTGCTTCGGTCTCGTCAACGACCACTTGCTCAGTGAGCGTGTTCCACTCGCCACAATTATTGCACTTTCCTACCCATTTGGCATAAGTCGTGCCACAATTACTACAAATAAAATTTGACTTACTTGATGATTTCATCAATCACTCCGTACTTCTTGGCTTCTTCTGCCGACATCCAGTTATCGCGATCCATGTCCTTTTCTACTTGCTCCAGAGATTTGCCTGTGTTTTTAGCAAAAATTTCCGCTAAGCGTTTTTTGAGATAGATTCCTTCCTTTAAAGCAATTTCTTGATCCGTAATTTTACCCTCAGTGCCAGATGATGGTTGATGAATCATAATACGTGAATTTGGTAGTACGAAGCGTTTGCCTTTGGTACCACTAGAAAGTAGCATTGCGCCCATTGAAGCCTGAAGACCGATGCCAATAGTTTGGACATCTGGTTCAATATAATTCATAGTGTCAATAATAGCAAGACCATCATAAACGCTACCGCCAGGAGAATTGATATAAAACTTAATATCTTTTTTAGGATCTTCATGGGCTAAGAATAGTAGCTGTGCAATTACCAGATTAGCAGTGTGCGGGTTGACATCTTCGCCCAAGAAAACGATACGGTCGGTGAGTAGTCTTGAATAGATGTCGTAGGCGCGTTCGCCTTTGGCAGTTTCTTCTACGACAGTTGGGACTAAATAATCTTTTACTTTTGTCATATTATTCCTTTCTTTTATTTGATAGTTTCCATCTCCGAATTGGAGTTAATTGCTTTTTCCAACGCATCGCCACGAATGACGTTTTCATTATATTCCGTAACTAGACTATTATACTTTTCTACTAATTCGTTAGCCACATTGAATTCTTCATTTAATGCATTCTGTGCAGACTGTAAAACGTTTCTTCTGGCCTGGAAAATGGACTGCGAAATAAAACAACCAGCTGTACCGGCGCAATTATTGAATTCTTCAATTTGCGCAGCTAGGTTGTGAGCGTTCTCATAGTACGTCTTGGTTCTAGCCTCGATTTCAGTGTCCATCTTCTCTAGCTCTGCAGATAGTTTTTCAATTTCCTCAGCTAACTCTTTGAACGGTTCAATATAAGAATTATAGAAATCTACTATTAAATCTTGATTTGTGAAATATCTAGCATAGTGTTTCTCCAGTTCTTCTGGAAGTTCAGCGATCTCTGTACCAATGCGAGAATGAAGCTCATCAATACGTTCTGCCTCATTATAATTTTCTAGGCCCTCTGCTAACATTTCGTGATATTTGTCATCGTTATAGACATCTAACAAATACTTGGAAAGTCTATTTTTCTCACTAGCATCGAGCCTATCCCAAATGGCATGGAGAAGTTCATGTGCGGCGGTAGATTCAACTATGCCTTTTAAATCATCATTTTTGATATCATATATGTAAATATGGCCATTGGTATAGCATCCTAAGACTGAAATATCTTGATCGTGTGATTTACAACGTTCATTAAAATTGTCTCGATTTTCCAGATTTGCATTAGTAGCAGAAAATACTAGTCGGCCATAATTAGTGAAGCCAACGTCTTCTGCAACTTTACTTGTTTCTGGCGTGATCTTTGAGAAAAATGATGCAAGCGCATCAGAAATTAATATACGGTTAAACCAAGCACAAACTCCCACTAAGACCGAAACTACAATAATCAGAATTGTTGTTGATTTAAATTTTGTAGTTTTTTCCACCACTTTTATTCCTTTCCAATTTTAAGTTTCAGCTTTTGTTTCTCAAGATCGATAGTAACAATATCACCACCTTTTAGCTCCCCAGAGATAATAGCATCGGAAATTAATGACTCTACATTGTCTTCAATGGCACGACGCAATGGTCTCGCACCATTCTTTGGATCATAACCAATATTAATTAGCCATTCCTTAGCCTTATCAGTAACTTTGATACCAAGATGCTTAGTGGCGAGACGCTTCCTCAAGTCCTCAATCAGCGTGTCAAAAATTTGCTCGACTTCACGTTTGGTGAGAGCATGAAATACTAGCACTGCATCTAGGCGGTTGATAAGCTCTGGACGCATTACCTTCTTAAGAGCACGCATTGCAGTTTCCTTTTGGCGATCATATTCTGCATCGCGCTCTTTCTTGGTCTGCTTCAAATGCGCGGAAAAGCCAAAGTTATCATCATCATACATTGCTTCCGAGCCAAGGTTAGAAGTTAAGATTACCACAGTATTATTAAACTTTACTTTATTACCTTGGCCATCAGTAAGAACGCCGTCTTCTAGAATTTGAAGAAGCAAGTTAAAGACGTCTGGATGGGCTTTTTCAATTTCGTCAAATAGTACTACTGAATATGGGTGGCGACGAATAGCTTCGGTGAGTTTGCCACCGTCATCATAGCCGACATAACCAGCTGGCGCACCAACCAACCTAGAGACGTTATGCTTTTCGCCAAATTCCGACATATCAATTTTGATCAAGGCATTTTCACCGCCGAAAACTTCACGTGCGATCACGCGCGCAAGCTCGGTTTTACCTACGCCAGTAGGGCCCATGAAGATAAACGATCCAATCGGACGGTTGCTACTGGCTACACCGGAGCGTCCACGGCGAATGGCTTTAGCTACGGTATGAACCGCCTCATCCTGACCAATAATAGCCTTGTCAATGTGTTCTTCAAGATGTAATAATAGCTCCAATTCCGAACCGTGAACTTTAGACACTGGAATACCAGTTTTTAGTGATACAGCCTTGGCCAAATTCTCTTCAGTAAGTGTTGGGGTTTTAACTTTAGAAACACCTGCTTTCTCCAACTTCTTGATTTCCTGTTTCAATTTTTCTAAACGAGTTTTGTAGAGTGCAGCTTTTTCAAAATCTTCATTTTCAGCAGCAGCCTCAACTTTGCCCTCCAACTCCTGCTTCTCAATTTTTAGCTTTTTATATCTACTACCACCTTTTTTATCCTCAGAAACTTTAGCAATTGCCGAAGCTTCATCAATGATATCAATTACTTTATCTGGCATGAAACGATCGTTGATGTAACGATTGCTCATATTGATAGCGGTCTCCAAAATACTGTCTGGAATTTTAACGCCATGATGTTTTTCATAATGTTTCTTGATACCTTTTAATATGCGCAAAGTCACTGCATCGCTTGGTTCTTCCACCATCACGGTCTGGAAACGACGAGAGAGAGCTTTGTCTTTTTCGATATTTTTGCGATATTCGTCCAAAGTAGTCGCGCCAATTAAACGAATTTGCCCACGTGCGAGAGCAGGTTTTAGAATATTGGCCGCGTCCATTGTGCCTTCAGTGCCACTGCCAGCACCGGCAAGAAGATGCAGCTCATCGATAAATAAAATAATCGATGGGTCGCTGCTAGCTTCGTCAATTACACCTTTGATGCGCTCCTCAAACTCACCGCGGAATTTAGTACCAGCTACCATTGAGGACAAATCTACTTGATAAATACGTTTGCCAATCAGGAGACCAGGAACTTCATTTTTGACAATTTTGGAAGCAAGTCCTTCAACGATAGCGGTCTTGCCCACGCCAGCTTCACCAATCAAAACTGGGTTGGACTTAGTGCGACGACAAAGCACAGTAATGGTGCGATCAATTTCTTTGTCGCGGCCAATTACGGTGTCAAGTTTTCCCCCTCTTGCCATTTCGGTCAAATCTTGGCCGTAGCGAGAGAGCCATTTCAATTTTGGCTTGTTCAGATACTTTTCCTTTTCACGAGATTTTTTGGCAGCTTCAGCCTGGTCCTCGGCTAGTTTTTCGATAGAGTGTGCAACCTCAATAATGTCTACGCCCATTTCCTGCAAAATCAAAGCCGCACGAGAATTTGGCTGGGTAACTAATGCATATAATATATGTTCTGTACCAACCACTTCTACACCATAATCTCTAGCAAAACCAGCAGCCATGCGCAAAGTCAAAACTGCAGCTTCAGAAAGAGACATCATCGACATTTGTGAGCCAGGAACTTCCACTGCAGTCTGGTTCATCTTCTTTTCTACATCAGAGAGTTCAATGCCTTCATCAGCAAGAATATGCGCGCCAGTTGAAGCGTCCATATCAAGAATACCAAGTAACAAATGTTCAGTGCTCATGTAGCCACTATTGTATCTCTTAGAAAATGTATCCGCTTTTTGAATTGCAAAGCGCGCATTTTCCGACAAATGGCTCATAATTTCATTAAATTCATCTTGCATATACCCCTATAATAGCAAATTAGCACTCGAGTGTCAAGAGTGCTAATTTGTTATGCTAACTTCTTATTTTTGGCTTACTTGGCAGCCTCATTGGACATTTCTGCGTTCTCAGATTCGTCGGTTGGGATTTCGATAAACTCCTCTACACGATTCTCTTCGCGTACATTTTTAAGACGTTTATCGAATTCAGTAAACGGAATCCTGAGAGATACATAATTCACCCTGGACTCAGATTTTTCATTTAATTTCACAATATAATAAGCATCGCCACCCAGCGATAAGAATACTTCACTAATCTTGCCCGGCTCCAAACCATAGGCAACATTAGATCTGCCACCATCAACATTCATGACGTCAATAAGTCCACCTGTTTCTTCGTATTCAACACCCAGCTCTTCAGCTGCAGCCTTAAAATTGCCACCATTAGTTAGAACTTTTTGTCTAGCTTCCTCGGCTTTTTTGTTGGCTTCGGCGTCAATTCTCTTTGTAACTTCAGACTTAACCAAAGATAAGTATAGCATCCTGCGATACTCGGATTCAGAAAGGCCAAAATTGTCGTCAAGTACGTTCAAGAAATTTTCTTTGCTTCTGTCAGTGCCACCGATTTTGCGATGTTCATCAAATGATTTATTAATCATTTCATCAGTAACTTCAATGCCTAATTGTTTTGCGAGTTTAATGGCGTAAGTGTAATCTTCTGCAGCATCCAACGCAAATCTCTTATATGCATTTTGAATATTGTCTATGTCTTCGGTATTCGTAGAGAAATCACCGTTCTGCTGAACAACTGGGGCAAGGCTACTTCTGTAAATCATTAGATAATCACTATACCTAACATCTTCACCATCAATTTTTGCAACCGGAATAGGCAACACGGTAGTTAGACGATACAGGACGTCGCCTGCACTTTGGGATTTATATAATGCAAACCAGCCAAAGAAACCAGCCAAAATCAACGCTATGATTGCGATTGCTATAGTTGCAAAAACCAGACGATGCTTAGCAAATTGCATCGGGTATTTAAATTTACGACCTTTGGCCAAGACCTCCTCGCGGCGCTCTTCAAACTTTTCTTTTTCGGTCTTGACGCCTTTATCCCTGCCAATTTTTGGCAATCTATCCTTCAAACTTTTATCTTTACTCATTTTCTGCTTCCCTTGCTACATTTTCCAATTTGTTATGGATTTTCTCAGGTTTAGGAACTTTAGAAATCACTAAATCACCCACGCCTGTCTGGATTAATATAGTTCCATATCCCATTATACCAGCAATTAAGCCTGGTGTGCTAACTGAAATACTCTGGATTTTATTAAGGCCTAAATCTACGACTGTTTTCTTGAATAGGCCTTTCTGGCTAATCTGGCGAATGCGCTCATTAGTCACGATGTATATCGAAAAATACCATAGCATATAGCCATAGACTAAGCCCAGGATTCCGACAATGACGCAACCCAAGAATATCCAGAACATTCTGGCATCACCTGGCCACATTATCATTGGCACGATGCCTAAACCAACCATCACAATCAAGAATAAAATTCCTTTGTTTGCGGTGGAGATGTGACGTCTAAAAATAAACTTTACTTCTTCTCCTTCGCGTTGCCCATCAAATGATAATTTTGTCATACTTTTTCCTTGGTAGCCTTTCGGGATATAACTACCCTATTTAGCTTGGTAGCCCCGGCGCGAGTCGAACGCACAACCTTCTCCTTAGGACGGAGCTGCTCTATCCATTGAGCTACGGAGCCATATATATATTATACTATATCTGTGGTATAATTAAACTAGGTTGGCGAATATCGTATAACGGCTATTATGTGTCCTTCCCAAGGACGAGATGAGAGTTCGACTCTCTCTATTCGCACCATTAAGATACGGAGTTCTTGCAGGGCGCAGTATGCACCAAGCGCGAGAACTTCTTTTTTACGCAATCTTGTAGTATAATAACAGATATGAATTCAAAGATCGGAATTGTGGGTCTTCCAAATGTTGGAAAATCTACTCTCTTCAATGCACTGACTAACGCCGGCGCTTTGGCGGCTAATTATCCTTTTGCGACCATTGAGCCGAATGTCGGTATTGTGCCGGTTCCAGACGAACGTCTCGACGTGCTCGGCAAAATGTATGAAACTGAAAAGATTGTGCCGGCTACTGTAGAATTCGTAGATATCGCAGGCCTTGTTGCTGGCGCATCCAAAGGCGAGGGTCTTGGCAATAAGTTTCTAGCGCATATCCGCGAATGCCAAGCAATTTGTCATGTAGTGCGTGCGTTTATCAATGACGACATCGTTCGCGCAGATGAGAAAATAGAAACTGACATTATCGCTCAGGCTAAGGATGATATTGATATTATCAATCTCGAATTACAACTTGCCGATGATGAAACGAAAGAAAAAATTGCAGCTAAGAGAAAGAAAGACCCAGCCGATGAAAACATTCCTTTCCTCACCGAAAAGCCAGTAATTTATATGTTCAATGTAGACGAAAAAGGTCTTACAGATTCTGATTTACAATCAAAGCTAAAAGCACTCGTCGCACCTGCTGAAGCAATTTTTGTGAATGCTAAACTCGAGGAAGAAATGTCCGGTATGTCTCGTGATGAGCGCAAAGAATTTCTAGAAAGTTACGGCGTAAAAGATGACGCACTGGGCCAGCTAATTAACGCTGCTTACAGAACTCTCGGCCTACAAACTTTCTTAACCGCTGGCAAAAAAGAGTGTCGTGCTTGGACAATCAAAAAAGGTGCCACCGCGCCAGAAGCTGCTGGCACAATTCACACTGATTTTGAACGTGGGTTTATTGCCGCACAAATTTGCAACTATGACGACCTAAAAGAACTTGGTTCCGAGCAGGCAGTGAAAGCCGCCGGCAAACTTCGCACTGAAGGCAAAACATACGTAATGCAAGACGGCGATGTAGTCGAATTCAAATTTAATGTCTAAACTGAGAATTGTATAATTCGGCGTAGAAGCCATTCTTTTTCATCAGTTCATCATGAGTGCCGGTTTCGATGATGTTGCCGTCTTTCATAACGAGAATCAAATCGGCATTTTTGATGGTAGAAAGTCGGTGTGCAATAATAAATGAGGTGCGACCTTTCATCAATTTGTCCATAGCTTTCTGGACTAGTTCTTCGGTTCTGGTATCAACATTGGAAGTCGCCTCGTCCAAGATTAGAAATGGTGCGTTTTTAATCATACCGCGAGCAATAGTGATAAGCTGTCTTTGGCCAGCGGAAACCGAATCATTATCAGAAATTTTACTATTAATTCCCTTTGGCAAAGTTTTGATAAAGTGCGTAAGCCCGACCGTATCGCAAACTCTATCAATCTCCGCATCAGAAATTTGAGCGTGATTATAAACGATATTTTCCCTGAACGTGCCGGAAAATAGCCAAGTGTCCTGCAGGACCATCGTGAATAGTTCGTGGACATTCTCGCGAGTAAGATCATGAATAGAAACACTATCAATTAGAATATCACCATCGTTGATGTTATAGAATTTCATGAGCAAATTTACCATCGTGGTTTTGCCGGCGCCAGTTGGGCCGACAATGGCAATTTTTTGCCCTGGCATAGCTTTAGCTGAAAAGTTCTTAATAATAACCTTGTCCTCGGTATAGCCAAAATGAACATTTTTAAATTCAATTTCGCCCTTCACAGTATTTTTGTCTAAGTATGCTGGTGCAGTTTCTTTTGCCATCTCCTTTTCATCTAGAAATTCAAACACACGTTCGGCAGCAGCGGCAGAAGATTGGAGGAGATTCAAAGATTGCGCAATTTGCGTTAGTGGTCTAGTGAACATTCTGACGTAGACAATAAATGCTACGATTACGCCAAAAGTAATCGCATGGTTAGTCACCAAAATTGCACCCATTACACATACCGCCACATAGCCAAGATTACCGATAAAATGCATCATTGGTGGCATCAAACCAGACAGGAACTGGCTCTTGCGGTTGGCATCATAGACTCTTTTGTTAAGATAGTCAAATTTCTTGCTGGCTTCCGCCTTGGCATTATATACTCTCACAACGTTCAAACCGGAATAAACCTCTTCGATATGTGAATTAATCTTACCAAGTTCTTTTTGACGCATAGAGAAATATTTCTGCGAGCGTGACAAAATTAGAGCAACGAAAACCAAGCCAAGTATGCCAGAAATGATAGCAGTAACAGCAAGCGGCGCGCTAGTAACAAACATCATCGCGACCACGCCAACTAGCATTAAGATATTTACCAAAATAGACGCTAATGAATCAGACAAACTCTGAGCCAGTGTATCAACATCGTTAGTGACACGAGAAAGAGTATCGCCAATTTCATTTCGATCAAAGAATTTGAGCGGCAAACAATTAATCTTTTCCGAAATTCTAGTGCGGAGATCTCTTGCAAAACCATTAGCTACGTCAGTCATTAAGAATGATTCAATAATTTCAAAAATTGTGCTGACTATGTATAGTGAAACTATAATTAAAATAAACTTCCAAACTGCGGAAAAATCAATACTTCCTCCAAGACCAGCAGAGATCGTGTCAGTTAAGTCAGAAAGGAAACTTGGACTAATAATCGCAATTGCCGTACTTGTAATCGCCACGGTCGTGGAAATGATAATCTTGGCACGATAATTTTTGAGCTCTTTAATCAGCCTAGTGATAGCTGCACCAAAATTTTTACTTTTTTCTGGAACACCTTTATCTCTTGGACCTGGCATTTTAATTCCCCTCCAATTCTGACTCAGCAAGTTGAGACTTAGCAATTTCTAGGTAAACTGGGCAGGTTTTTAAAAGCTCTTTGTGCGTGCCTTTGCCAACACATTTGCCTTGATCCAATACGATAATTTGATCGGCGTTCATGATGGTGCCAATACGCTGTGCCACAATCAAAACCGTAGCGTCTTTAGTATATTTCCTTAAATCTTGCCTTAAGTTAGCATCGGTTTTAAAATCGAGCGCGGAAAACGAATCGTCAAAAATGTAAATTTCTGGCTCTCTCGCAATAGCGCGTGCGATAGAGAGGCGCTGCTTCTGGCCGCCAGAAATATTGGTGCCTCCTTGTGCGATATGGCTGTCATAGCCTTTCTCCATTTTCTCTACAAATTCTGTGCCCTGTGCAATCTTAATTGCTTTTTTAACTAAAGCTTCCGATTTTTCACCATTACCGTTTTCGCCAAAAGAAACATTGCTTTTCACTGTACCACCAAATAATACCGCCTTTTGCGAAACATAGCCGAGCTTATTATAAAGACTTTCAAATGTATATTCTTTGACATTAATGCCATCTACCAGAACTTCGCCAAGCGTTGCATCATAAAATCTTGGTATAAGATTAATAAGTGTAGACTTTCCAGAACCGGTCGAACCGACAAAAGCAATAGTTTGCCCTTTTTCGGCCTTGAAGGAAATATCATTTAAAATTGCTTCTTCGGCGCTTGGGTATTTAAAACTAACGTTTCTAAATTCTACTGTGCCAGTTTCTGATGTCGCGACGATATTTCTTTCCCCCTCTTTCAAAGTTATCTCTGCGTCCAAAACCTCGTTAATACGTTCAGCGGAAACTTGCGCACGTGGCACCATCATAAAAACGATTGCCAGCATCAAGAACGAGATGATCACCTGCATCGCATAGGAAGAAAAAACTACCATGTTGGAAAACAACAACAACTTTTCCTGCTGGTTTCCTACGCCATCGATCAAGAATGCACCAACGAAATAAATCACCACTGTCACCATTTGCATGATGAAAAACATAATTGGTGAGAAAACTGAAAGTGCCTTCTGGCTAAAAATCTGGGTGTTGGTTAAATTGTCATTAGCCTTGCCAAATTTTTCTTCTTGATATTTTTCGGCATTAAATGCACGCACTACGCGAATACCAGTGAGGTTTTCTCTAACTACTAAGTTTAATTTATCTGTCAATTTTTGAATAATTTTAAATCTCGGAATAACGATTACCATCAAAGTTATGACCATCGCAAGTAGAATGACTACAGCCGCGCCAGTCACGGCGCTCCACTCCCAAGACTTATCCAAAATTTTGGCAATAGCCCAAACTGCGGTGATTGGCGCCTTAATCATCATTTGAAGGCCCATCACGATTAGCATTTGCACCTGAGTAATATCGTTGGTGGTTCTGGTGATGAGTGAAGCGACAGAAAATTTACTAATTTCCGCCATGCTGAGATCTTCGACTTTGGAAAATAGTTTTTTCCTAAGTCTCATCGAAAAACTAGCAGAGATGTTCGCGACTAAAAACCCCACCAACATTGCTGCCGCCATACTGCCAAGTGCACAAAGTAGCATCTTCGACCCAGCCATCAGAATTTCTGACACTTCTGGGTTTTCCGTATTAACAAGTTGAGTGATTTCCGACATATACTCCGGAAGTCTAAGGTCTAGAAAAACTTGAAAACAAATCAGCGCGATAACGATGATTACAAGAAAAATCTCTTTCTTGGGAAAATTTTTCAAGAGTTTAAACATAACATATATTATATATGTTTTAGGCTAGTTATTCAATGGTGAACCACTGGTCCAAATGGAAATTTTTATCACTCACACTAGCCGCAGCTAAAACCGGCGATGGCAAATCGTCCTGCTTTCGATTTAGTTCTTGGCTCAAAAATTTCATAAAAGATTCTGTCGCAAAGGTCATTTGGATTTTCTTTTTCTGATCAATAAATTCTAGTGGCTCACCATGAATACTATCATTGCGATATTTTACTTCCGTAAAATAAATGTGTTCTTTTGTAGCGGAAACGATATCGATTTCATAGAATTTAGTTTTGTGATTTCTAGCCAAAATTTTATGGCCTTTTGATTTAAGGTATTCCGCAACAACACCCTCAGCTTTTTTGCCACTTACAATATTTTTTGGCGCTAATTTCACAACTGGTCTAAAACTTCTCCTATGCTCCTCACATGGACCAAATTTTTCCAAAGCTTCCCTATGCATCTTCGTGCCATAGCCTACATGCTTGTCGAAGCCATATCCTGGGTATTTTTGTGCAAGCTCGATCATATAGTTGTCGCGAGCAACTTTAGCAATAATCGATGCAGCGGATACTTCCTTAACTAAACTATCGGCCTTAGGAATAATAGTGACTAATTCTTCTAGTGGTGTACCTCTCAAAAAATTTATTGTGCCATCAATAATAATTTCCGTAAAACATTCACGCGGAATTTCAGCTACTGCTCTTTTGACAGCGAGTCTCAAAGCTTCTGACAGGCCAACTTTATCTAGTTCTTCTGCCGACACCCAACCAAGGCCAGTAGCTTTGGCATTTTCTAAAATAACTTCACTCTGAAGCTTGCGTTTTTTTGCAGTCATTTTTTTGGAATCGTTAAGGTCCTCCCATATTTCATTTTGTGGGTCGCCTAAAACTACTGCGCCTATCACCAGTGGCCCCGCCCAAGGTCCACGTCCGACTTCATCAATTCCCAAAATCATACACTTATTATACATCAAAAAATCGCTCAGTTTCCCGAGCGATTTTGTTAATCTTATTCAGCTTTTTCTTCTGCCTTTGGTTCTTCTTTAGCAGGTTCTTCAGCTTTAGGCTCTTCCTTTGGAGCTTCGGCCTTTGCGGCGTCTTCAGCTTTTGGAGCCTCTTCTGAAGCTTCAGCTTTAACTTCTTCGGCTGATTCCTCTTCTACTGCAACATCATTGACTGCTGCACGGTCGAACTCGGTAGCGGAAAGACGAGCGGACTTACCAGAGCGCTCACGTAGATAACTCAAATTGTTGCGGCGGACCTTAGAACGCTTAACAACTTCAATTTTCTCTACTAGTGGACTGTGAAGAAGGAAAGATTTTTCTACGCCAACACCAGATGCAATCTTGCGAACAGTGATGCGAGCAGTATGGGATTCTTTGCGATCTGCACGGATAACTACACCTTCAAAAACCTGAAGACGAGATTTGTCACCTTCTTTAATTCTCTGAGTGACTTTAACGGTATCACCAGAACGGACATCAACAACAGCTTTCTTCTTCTGTTCGTCACCGATTTTCTTTAGAATAGAAAAACTCATAATTTTACCTTTATATTAACGCTTGTGATACATTATACCAAGAAACGACAGAAAATTCAAGGGCTAAATTAAGGGGTTTTCTTTTTTTAGTTTATCTGGTATAATAGGTAGAGCAAGTTTTTCTTGCGGCTTAATAATTTGAGTGGTTGGTACGCACTTCTTCGTAGCAATCATAGTTTGGTCCGGTAGCTCAGCTGGTTAGAGCACGAGCCTCTTAAGCTTGGTGTCGAGGGTTCGAGTCCCTCCCGGATCACCATTACTTGACATTACGCAATATCATTGCGTAATTTTTATATCTATTGCTTTTTTCTTCACAATATAGTAAAATGTTTACAAATAACCATAAAAGGAAACAAAAAATGACAAAAACTACTTCTAAAAAATCAGCTAGAACCAGCGCAAGAAAAGGTGTTGGGAGAGCTTTATCCGCAAAAACCAATGCTCAATCTATTTCTGCCTGGGGAAAGATTTGGCGTATTGCGCTTTGCATAGCTGTCCCTCTCGGTGGTGGGCTTTTAATATCATTATTAACCGGTGATGCCATGGCCAAGTTCGGCAGCTTCAATCAGCCACCTCTCGCTCCTCCTGCTTGGCTATTCCCTGTTGCGTGGACTATTCTCTACATCTTGATGGGACTTGCAAGCTACCTAATCTGGGCAAAAAGCAAGAAAGGCACAAACAAAGAAATTCTAATCCTTTACGGATTGCAACTTGCGATGAACTTCGTATGGACTCCGTTATTCTTCCTAGCTGAACAATACTGGTTTGCGTTCGCTTGGCTCGTAGCTATGTGGATAGTGATCGTTATGATGATGGTGAAAACCAAAAAGGTATCCGTTGCGGCTCTTCTACTACTTGTCCCATATATTCTTTGGTGCACTTTCGCCGCATATCTTAACTGTGGTATTGCGATTTTAAACTAATTTAAGTTGCGAGTACTAAAATGAATGTCATAGAGTTTGCCAAAGGCACAGAGAAAATGATTGATCCGATTAAAGTCGGAACTCTCCATCATATGCAGCAAAAGTTGAAAAATTTACCTGCCTTTATTGAGAGAAAAATCGTGACCTCAGCCGCTAAGAAGGCCGATAAAATGGGTTTTGTGGTAGAACCCTATGCATTCTTTTTAGTATATGAAATAGATGACTTAGCTCGGTTCCAACGAGATCTGCCAGATAGTTTTGTACCGGCGAAAGCTAAAGTTTTTGAGGGCGATGCAGAAAAATATATTGGTATAATTTGTATTTTTCGGGCGCATACCAGCGCATTCTGGGGATCTCGTGCAGAATTTTATGCTATCGCTAAAAATGAAGTGACTGGGCTCAAAAGCTGGATAATACTAGACTATCTTTCCGATACTATTTCTTTTGACGAAAAACACGGCTTACGTTCGCCAAGCGTAGATAACGCCGCCGTTACCACAACATGCGAAGGTGACTATCTAGCGGAAATACAACAGAACGGAAAGACTGTTATCGATATAGAAGCATCACTAAAACACCCAAAGACTAAAAAACTTGATGAGCAATTATGGATTGACGGAAATACTTCTATTGCTTACAGTAAAGAGCTTGGCGGCAAAGATGGCGATTTATTCTCTCTGACTTTTCTACCTCAAGAAATGGAATCTGCTTGGGAAATACCACTTGCCGATGTGCGTAAAGCGAAAGTTATACCTTATCCGGAAATTTCTAAAGGGAAACTGACGAAAGCCGTTTGCTTCCCATTTGCACAGCACATGCTATCTGATAGCCCTGGGACTAAGACTCATTATGGCTCAAAAGAAGCATTAGAGGCAGCAGCTGTAAAAATTGATTTTAAGAAGCTCAAAGGTTTTGCTAAATAATCTGTTATAATAAGTGAATGAACTTACTTCTTCATACTTGTTGTGCGCCGTGCAGTGTTTACTGCATCAAAAAACTTCGTTCGGAAAAAATCGAACCCACACTTTTTTGGTACAATCCAAATATTCACCCATATTCCGAATATAAAGCACGTCGCAATTGTCTGACCGAATACGCAAAAACTAAAGAAGTTGAGCTAGTGATAGAAGATCAATATGGACTTGATGAATTTGTCTGTGGAGTTTTGAAAGATGTCAACACATCCAATATGGATGCCGTCCAAAAAGCTTTACTTTCTAGGTGTCAAAACTATTGTTATCCTAAAAGACTCCGCAAGGTTTTTGAGTACGCCAGAGATAACGGCTACGATACAGTTTCTACCACGCTTCTATATAGCATTTATCAGCAGCACGATATCATTAAAGACCTAATGGAGCACTTGTCGCGTGAATTCAAGATTGATTTTCTATATCGCGACTTTAGAGAAGGTTGGCAAGAAGGTCAAGACGAAGCACGCGAGGCAGGACTCTATATGCAAAAATACTGCGGTTGCGTTTTTTCTGAGGAAGAGTCAATGCTGGGACGAGAGATTGGTCGAAAGATGCGAAAGAAAGGCATTTCTCCGACCAATCAAAATGTACGTTCCGTAATTGCAAAGTGTGGCCCCGATATCAGTGCTAGCTCTGCTAGTGCTAGGCTTAGCGATCAGGAAACGTTTTAATATTGCTATCTATTTCTCTAGTGCTTTTCTAGATGTATAAATAATGGTATAATATATAATATGTTAATCAGAGAAAATGTACCAATTTCTGAACTCACTACTATGCGCCTTGGCGGAAAGGCCCGCTTTGTTATTGAAATATCTGAACTGTCTGACATTCCAGAAGCATACAAGTTTGCAGCGGAGAAAAAACTTCCTACTTTTGTACTAGGAGGTGGAGCAAACACAATTGGCAAAGATGAGGGTTTTGACGGAGTAATACTACTCAATCGACTAAAGGGTATTGAGGTAATTTCTGAGACTTCCGATGAGGTAGTGATCCGTGCAATGGGCGGAGAAGAATGGGATGATTTCGTAAAATATACATGCGAACGTGGATATTCTGGAATTGAATGTCTTAGCAAAATCCCAGGTACTGTCGGAGCAGCACCCGTGCAAAATATTGGGGCATACGGACAAGATATTTCCCAAGTGTTAGAAAGCGTAGAAGTATATGATAGAGAAACTCATGAGTTGATTGTACTCGGCGCTAATGAACTTAAAATGGGATATCGTTCAACAATCTTCAACAATGGGCCACTTGTTGGTAGATACTTTATCGTGGCTGCGACTTTCGTACTAGAAAATGAAGAGTGCTTAGAGCCACCGTTTTATAATTCCCTACAAAAGTACATAGATGAGCATAATGAAACCGATTTCTCTCCAGCAAATATCCGCAAAATGGTTTCGAATATCCGTGCGGAAAAGTTGCCAGACCCTATCCACGAGGCTAGCGCTGGTAGCTTCTTTAAAAATATCTTCATAGATGACGGTGAAGGAGCTAAAGCGAAAGCACTAGGCATAAAAGTTTGGGAAAAAGCTGACGGACGTAAAATGATTAATTCTGGATATTTGATTGAAGGAGCTGGACTAAAGGGCGCTAGAATGCACGGATTCAAAGTGTCAGAAAAAGCAGCCTTAATACTAATTAACGAAAGCGCTAAAAGCTATGCTGACTTAGATGCTGCACGCTCAGAAATCCGCAACAAAGTCCAAGAAAAATATGGTTTCTATCTTGAGCAAGAACCGGTAGAAATTCCTATCGGCAAAAAGAAAGAGGCTTCTTAATGACGAAAGTTTTAGATGGACGAGAGCTTGCAGGTTTTATTAAGGAACGCCAAGCACATGTAGTGCGCGGAATGCGTTCGCGCAAGATTTTTCCAAAACTGGTGATTGTACGCGATAGCGACAATCCAGTAATTGTAAAATATGTAAACTTGAAAAAACAATATGGAGAAGATATCGGTGTTGAAGTCGTTGACAAAAAAATTGATGCGGTTTCTGATTCTACAAGTTTAGCCGCTGCCAAGAAGGCTATCATTGCGGCCAATAATGACGTTTCGGTTTCTGGAATAATTGTGCAACTTCCTTTGACTGATACTTCTTATACTGACGAAATTGTTAATTTGATTGCGCCAGAAAAAGACGTAGATGGTCTAAATCAGACTGTAGGTTTGAAACGAAAATTTGAGAGCGCTACAGCAACTGCAATCAATTGGCTGCTTGCTGGACACGGAATAGAACTGGCCAGCAAACGTGTAGCATTAGTTGGTTACGGAAGACTGGTGGGGCAACCATTAAAACGTATTTTTGATAATTCTGGAATATCTGCCGAAGTTTTCCGCCACGATAGCGATCTATCTAAGCTTACCGATTTTGACGTAATCATTTCTGCAACTGGCGTGCCACATCTTATTACTTCTGATATGGTTTCTAGTGGTGCAGTGATCGTTGATGCTGGGACCGCCAGCGAAGACGGCGTTTTGGTTGGCGATGTAGACGAAGTTGTGCGCGAACGTTCAGACCTTTTCGCCATCACGCCAAAAACCGGTGGTGTCGGCCCACTAACTGTCGGCGTTTTGTTTGAAGACGTAATTCAAGCGGCAGAGAAATTCTAGAAAACTACGCTCGGCCGTCGTTCATATCGTTATATTGGTCTAAGCCTTCTTGGTTCACTGGGTTACTATTATTCTTAGGGCGTCTATTTTCCGCAGCCATCCTATTCATTGCAGCGTCATAATAACGATTGGCGCCATTATCGCGAACGTTTAAACGGGTACCGTCATTATTGGTAGATGAAGAACCGGCAATCTCCTCCAAAACTGCACGCTGGGAAGTCTTCAGACCTTGTGATAGGCGCTGGTTGTTTAGGGTATCACGGGCCATATTAAGAACGGTCTGCCGATCAGGATCGGACATAGTTGCCATGGCATCTCGATAGCGAGAGAGTTCAGCCTCATCCATATCAACCATTTTTTGCTGGGTAAGGCTATTCACGGCACTGCCGCTATACGAGTTCATACTTCCGCCTTCTCCGTTACCAGCATTCGCCTTGGCAAATTCGAAAGTAGAGCGGGAATTGTTTTTGTACTCATTAGCGAACTTACCGTTCATGATATTCGAAGCGTAAGCCTTGCGTGCCTCTGCAGAGACATTGCCACTTGCTTCGGCATCAACCATAGCTTTATGCACAGTCTCACGCCCTTGCTCGCCTTTACCAGAGAGAACATTTTGATACGCCTCAATTGCAACATCGTCGTTATCCATAATGGCGGCAGAAAGTTGTGATCGCATTGCATCCATGTCGTCGACATCGCCGGAGAGACGGATTTGATCTTCTCTAGCGTTAACAGTTTCTTGTCTACGTTTTGCTTGAGCTTGTGCAAGCTCAACGTCACGAGAAATTGGTGTCAATCCAGCCTCAGCTTCAACATCTTCTCTCTGCAATCTATTAAGTGTAGCCTGTGCCCTGTATTTACGCCTGCGTTGTGCTTCTGTTAAATTCTCATCATTTTGTCCACCTCTAGCCTTAAGCCTATCAACAATTCTCTGTGCTCTTTCCTGTTCACGGTTACGGTTTCTCTCTTCCAAAATATCTTTGCGGTTGCTCTGCATATTGTTATACCAGTTAGAATTGCCAATCGCACCTTTGGTGATTCCGCCGAGACCTCTGGAAATCCCATTCCCAAGATTTGATAGCGTTGTTCCAAGATTACCAACTGCATTAAGCGATGATTTGAGGATGCGAGGAATAAAGAAGAATGGAATGACTGTGGTGAGCGCTGCAAGAAGCTGACCGAGGAAAAAGTCACCAGAAACATTCCAAAGAATTGCACCAGCGAACGCGCCACCACCCATTAAAAGACCGCAGATTGGGAATAGTAATAACACCGCCTTGAATGCTGACATCCATCTGTCAAATAATTTTCTCGTATTTGGCAACATATACATCACAAAAGCTAGCGGTGATATTACCACGAGAATAATAGCTGCTGCTCGACGAGCTCCAAGAATAATGAACATGAACAAGCAGGATATTATAATGCTGATGAGACCTAGCAACAATGGGAGGATAATTACTGGCAACCAAATTTCTGCTGTATAAATAGCCGCTGCTGCACCACCGATGCCGACCGCACCAGAAATAATTGTCGCGCCAATAGCGGTACCATTATTACCAACAGCTGCACCATCTGCGTTAGACATAGCCTGGCTCGCTAGATTGTCAAACATGTTCTCCATAGAAAATCCTACTATGTTCGATATATCTACTAGCAACTGACAAATAATAAACGACAAGTTTACTAGTATCGCACCAACAATTATTTTAGGTAGCATGCGTTTGATACCATAGTTATCAATTCCGTAGCCGGTGACCTGCGATAGGATAACTAATATCAAAATTATGACAAATACTATATTTGCAAATGACTGGAATGTCTGCCATCCTTGAAACATTGCACTACTAGTATCAAATGCGCCCACGTCAATTTCTAGGAACGGAGTAATCACATAATCGTACAAGTTTTCTGTAGTTTGACGAAGGAGCTTGATAATCGGACAAATGATCCAACCGAGAGAGCCAACACCGCCGTCGAAACATGGCTGATCATCCATTTCATCACCGCCGGTACGACTCGGTTCGATAAAGCCATCATTAACTTGAATGCCTTCTAACTCGACGCACTCCTCTTCCTTATTATCGCTAGCATTCCCATGAGACTTTAACCAGTCGATGACCTCACCAAGGGTGATATCTGCAATACTAGTACCAGTTTGAAGATCTCTTACGGTTTTTGACCTGTCAACGACAGAAAGATCTACCCATCTTACATTCCATTTTCCACCAGACCATATTGGAAGTGCTTCCTGGTTAGCATATTCAGCATCGACTTTGTCACAAGTAAATCTATTCTGTAAGTCATTCGGAATCGCCTTGTTTACGTAGTAAGTATAAAGTTCCGCCCGTTCGTCTTCTGCCAGTGCAAGTGCCGAAGCACCATTAAAGCCGGAAATTTTTGATAGAAACCTGTTTGCGCCTGTAACCTTATCTGATTCATAGTTAAACGAACCACCCGCCTCTGAATTGACCGACCCCTCTTGCGAAAATTGGAGGGTTCTAGCTTCCTGCGAAGTACAAGTCTCCGTGTCGACGCACACCCATGATCCACCCCATCTTATGCCGGCTAGTCGTGAATTAATTTTATCAATAAGCGTCGCTGTGGTATCTTTGTCGTTCCAGCTGATTGTTTCTTTCTGGTTGCTCCATTCTATAGTGATCTGCTTACTCGGATTATTTACGCTAAGCTTTAAATCCTTAAACCAGTTTTGAATCGCCCACCAACCGCCGCCACCGCTACCGTTGGCTCCAGTTTGGACAACTAGTGGAGACTGTCCATCTTCTATAATTGTCAATTCAAGTGATTCACTTTGAAGGTTAGCGGTGTAATAAGGCTCATCACAGCCGGATATATTACAGTTTCTCAGGCTACGCGTCACATTCGCTTGGATGTTAATAACGGTTTCGGTCTTATTTGGTATATACCCAGTATCAACTAGCAGGCTATTAGTACCAGCGAGATCCTGAAAAGAAACACTTCTATTTCTACCAGCATAATCCAAAGCTTTTAGATACGCATCTGAACAATTAATCGACTCTGACCCAGAACCATAAAAGTCATATGATGGTAACGATTTTGTTGTCCCACCACTCAAAACTTTATCTGCTACTGTCCCACTAGTACCTCGCGTAATTGGTGTATTGACAGCGCCACCGGTAATGCATTGATACACTATAGAATTAATCCATTTTTTATTAATGGAGCCAGAGCTTGCAAAGGCCAAGCGGCTAAAAGTCGTGCCGAAAAATATCCCTAATCCTATTATGGCAACAATAATACCTATTCGTTTTTTCATATATCAGCCTCTTCTTCCATTTCCTCTATTAGGTTAAAAATATCGGCGTATGCCACCTGTATTGGCACCATAGCATTTTCACGCATGTTATTTTTAATCTCTTCCGACAAAACATATTCGCTCAAATTTTCTGGAGTCAAAATAAATTCGTTGAAAACATCTTCTTTACACGTTGGCTGGCCATTGTCATTCAAGCAGCCCTCTGAATCTAACTGCTCAATCGTACTAAGCCAGTTGCGTAAGAAAGTTTGTTTGGCAGACATATAATCTTGTATCACAAAGTTTACCTCATTATAACCTTTAGAAATAAGATCGATCTGACTGTTTGCAGCATCTACGCCATTCTCTTTGTAGATTTCTAATACTTTACTTGCATCAGGATTATCTACTGAAGAAAAAGAGTAAAAATATATCGATGGATAAGCTAAAGACTCTGCGCTAACCAGTTCAGAACTATAAATATCAGTAAAGCTTTTCCATTTATTTTCTAGATCGTTGAAGTAACTACTCCTATCATCTGAAAAAGGCTTGAGTAACTGCTCTTCTGCATATATCGCAGTAGGGCCTTCTATCATGTACGCGTTCCAAGTCTTTTTGAATGATTCCTCTGTTCCACTGTCATTGCCATAGAACAAGTAGCTCAAATAATCTTCAAAAGCAGCTCTTATTTGGGCCGCTGATACCTGAGTAGTAATCGGTGCTTCCACCTTCTCTCTCCTCGGTGCCGCCACCAGCACTACCACAATCACCACCACTAGTATCAAGGCTAGCGCTCCGCCAACAATTCCACCGATGCGTAACATTCTGCGCTTTCTCCTAGTCTCTGGATCGAGCCCATCTACACTCTCCCCCCTGGCGGCAATCATGCTCCCTGTGACATCATTGTCCTTATCGCCTCTACTCTTTCTGAAAAACAGCCCCTTAGATTCCGGAATTAAAATCGAGCCATCTGGCTCAGCACGGTCAAATTTGTGTTTAGAAAATACTGAAGTCCCGGTTTCGGACTGGTTTTTACTGTTCAAACTATCCATGGTTCTGGAAACATTTGCCCCAGTAGACAAGTTTTCAGCACCAAGTGTGCCTGGCATCTTCTGATCGGAAGCTGGGGTGCCAGCTGGAGCGGAATCAGTACCAGAAGAAAAAACTGGGCTCGCACCAGAATTAGCGCCTGCAGATACAGACGATGGATTCTGACCTTCTTGCCCACCACCTGGGGTACCACCCAGAGGGGATGTTTGTTTTGGATCCATACCTGGGAAAATTATATCATAAGCGGAATAAAATGTACAGATTTTTTTCATCAAAAAGTCCTCCCGAAAACGAAGTTCGAGAGGACTTTTTTAGGTAAAGTTGTTAGCACCTACCTAGTCTCCCGCCCAAAAGTGCATCTAGAGGCGGTCAATTAGCGTAGAGATTTACGGCTAGCAATGATGTAACCGAGACCAGAGATACCAGCAATACCAGCTACGGTTGCAATGATAGCAGCGGTAGGACCAGTAGAAGGCATAGTCTTTCTGTCATCGGTGTGTGGGTTAACTGGAGTATCTTTACAACCTTCAGTTTTCTTAGTCATAACAAATGCATTGTCCTGAAGAGTAGTTTGACCAACGCCAACCTGACCCCAGTTCACAAGTTTGTTAGTGCCACAAACCATGCTCTTGTCTACAACTTTAGCACGGAAGCGAATGTAAGCATCGCCACCTGCATCGTAACCACCGATGTTGATACCGGTAGTAGTAATAGTGTCATCAGTGTTTATGATACCATTTGGGTTAGTAGTATTGTAAAGCTTAGTAGTACCAGCGATATATTCCATGTTGTTTGGAAGAATATCTTTAACCATTACGTTGCCAACGTGTTCAGTAGAATCGTTTTTGTAATGGATCTGGTATTCAACGGTGTCGCCGATATTAGCTTCGACAGTGTCTTTGAAGGACTTGTTTTCATCGCCAATTCTGCGAACGGTTTTCTCAACAGTATAAGAGTTGTTAAGATAAACAGCCTTTACACGAATAGTAGTGTAAGAAGCATATTTGAAACAACCAGGAACGTTACCATCGAGGGCATTGTAACCGATTTTTGCGCCTGAGCTAGTGATAATGTTATCGGAAAGTTGAATGCCACCATTGGCACCGATACCGTTGTTTTCAAAGAGAGCAGAACCCTCAATGTAGTCTAGGTAGAAAGCTTGGCCATCAGCGCTCTTGAATACGACGTCATCATAAACACGAGTAGGATCAGCGTTAGAAGAGTCGATAGAGCCCTGGACGGAAAGCTGAGTACCAGCAACAGTAGGAAGAGTAAAGTGAAGGGTAGTATCCTTAGCAACTTTCTCATTTGGGTTGTTGTTGTGAGCGTAGATACGGATAAGATATTCTTTACCGTCTTCTACAGTAATTTCGTTAGCATTCCAAACTTGGTTACCATCATTGATACCAGTGTTTAGACGTGCGCCAACGAAGTTTCTTTCATCACCAGCGATAGCTGGGTTATTGGTGATAGAGTTAAAAGTAACTTTGTCACCAAGAGATGGAGTAATAGTACAATTGGTAAGATTTGCACTACAGTTAGATAGAGTGTAAAGGGTACGAGTACCATTTACGTTGTCGCCCCAAGCCATAACAGTAGGAGCAGCATTCACGCCGACGACAGCAGCAGCGGCCAAGACAGCGGAAGCAGATTTGATAACTTTATTCATATTAAAATCTCCTTTCAAAAGATTCTATAGTTAGTTGATTAGTTAGCTTAAATTGATATTGAATTGCAATAATTACGATGCCGTAAAAATTACAAAAATCGCTCACTTTACAACTTTTTTGCTAGCCGAATTTTTAATTTTCGTCTTAACCATTGTCGCGATCGGTGACGTCAAATTCCAAATCGAACTTCGACGGCGAACGAGTAAAATCGAATCGTCTCAGATGCAAATCATGTAATCTCCGGCGGCTGGTAGGGCCGCCGGAAATAAAGTGCTTGTGTGCTGTGCTTAATCCTCAGCGGAAGGGGCAGACATACTGCCATTGTGGTCTCCTTCTGATGCAGGCTCGCTACTGCTACTGCTACTTGAGCTTGAAGAGCTACTTGAACTCGGCTGCGAGTAGTGGTTTTCATGCTGCTCTATCGGAGCAGTTGCAGGAGGAGTTCCTCCATCAGCAGCGTCCGCTGCCGGACCAGGGTCGTATGCGGGAGCCGCCCCGTTATTCACGGTCGAGCTGTTGCCCTGCTGATACTGGCTTCCTTCGACGGTATCCGACTTGGAGTTACCCATGTCGGGCTTATAGGTGCCAGGACCAGGATCATCGTTCGGACCCCCGCCAACGTTCGCGTTGCCCTGATACCTTGGGTCCTCTGAAGGACTCTTGGTTTCAGGCCCGTTCGGCGGGTTAACCGGTGTATTAGGGTTGCTCGGAGTATTGTTTGAGGAGCTTCCACCACCAGGATTTATCCATACGGTCTGTACCGGGATATACTCGTCAGTGCGACGATATATCTTTCTTTTGACCGGCGGCTTCTTGGATACTGTCGGGTTCAGCACCTCCGCCCGCTTGTCTCGCTCATTGATACCAAAGTATAGAGCGACTTTCCCCGTCTTGGTATAGAACGGGAATACCAAACTTGCGAGCGTTTCCGGATAGTCCGCGCGAGTGGTTACGCGCGTACTATTAAAATCTGTGGCTACAAGGTGCGAGTGGTCGCCGGCCTTCGCCTTCAAAACCTGCACCCTTGCGTCTCTCGGAAGCAACATCATGATATAGCTTATGACGTATTTCTGAAAGTTGCCATTCGTGTAGTATTCACCGTTGATCTTGGTGAGCCACACGTTGGCCCCCTTGCCGTCTTTGCGAGATTCTTCGGCGATGTCGAGGAATTCTCTGCCAGCTACCCAGTTTTCAGAGACTGTAGAATAGTCTGCAATCTTCTGCTCACCGAGCATCCGGATTCCGTCCTCGGCCAATACATAGCTGCCGAGAATTTCATCAAAAAGTTCCCAACGTTGCGCGTCGATCTCTTCCTCTGAGAAAGCAACTTTCTGATTCCGCCCTGCGGCAAGAATCTTCTTAACCTGCTCCTCATTGAGGTTGAAAGGAAAGCTAACAGCATCATCGATGGGGTTCTTATTGAGACCCATCTCAACTGTAGCTTTCGGCCTTGCTTCGTCGGTGCTCATGAGAGACCTGTCGTACAGCAGATGTACGTATTCGCCTTCTTCCGTAACTTTCCAGTTATGGAGTTTATCCCCATAGGTCTGGTAGAAAGCCTTTACAAGGTCAGCGTCGACATCAGGCTGCTCTTTCAAAAACTCCTCAAAAGCGTGAAGCTCTTCTTCTGTTGCGATGTCCTTGTATGCAAGTTCATCGACATCCGGAGCCTCGTCTTTTGAGACTGAAAGAAGCGTAACCTCCGCCGCCACAACTTCCTCGGCTGCCTCTTCGTCATCAAGCTCAGTTTTCACCGGCTCAGTGACGTCAGGCGTCTTGGTGTCTACAGTTACTTCCGCTTTCGCGGTTTCAGTCGCTGTTGCGACTGCGACATATTCAGTTGTGTCAGCCTTGGGAAGGTAGGACCATACCCCAAAACTGAGTGCCGCAACTCCCAGCAAGGAGAGCGCTACTGTTGCTATTTTTTTCAGCATAATCTATCCCCCCTTTCTAGGATGTTGCTGAAATTTCTCTGTATCTACCAACTGTAACAGCTATCACAATGAAGAATAACGGAAACAGCAAAAGCTTCAGTTCAGAGAACTTCGGCCCTGTCTTGTCCCATCCTCTTGCGATCGCCATCAGCATCATTGCGCCATTCAGCACAAGAAGCGCTACCCACGAATAACTGCGGTGAACGCCCTCCTTGTTCATAATGGCAAGGATCCCTATCGCAAAGACGATGATCAGTGCCACCACCTTCGAGATTGCAGCAAGGAACGCCAGCGCTATTCCGATTACGATGTAGCCAATATAGCCCTTGATTCCTATGCCGCCGGCACGGTTTCCTTCTGTTTTTGATGCCGTGTCAGCCTGTAAGGCTGATATGAGTACGCAGCAGATCGCTGCCAGGTAAAATCCCAGATCCATAATTATCCTCCTTGTTTTTTGTGTATTGTAACCTTAGTTATTGTTTTATATAAAAACAGGAGGCTACCAACCCTCCTGATTGAAGAGTTGATAGACCACTATGGGCCTAAAAGCACACACCAGATACGTTTGTATCTGGGATGATTCGATTTTAATGGTCGTCTAGATGCAGGTGGTGCTTCAACAACTCTCCCACATAGACTACCTACATTATAGCACAGATAGCCAAAAAAGTCAATAGTTAGACAATATTTTTGCAATAGTACTAACAGGGGTGGAGTGACGCCAAAGGTGTCAAAAATAGGCAATTTTGCTTGTATTTTTGTGAATTTTATGGTTTTAGTTTAAAAATATTATTTTTTGCCGGTTTCTCAATGAACGGCTTAGTATTTTCTAGCGATTTTTTTGGGCAAAAAATTGCCCCGCAAGTTTCCCTGCGGGGCGGTTACAATACCACAATTTGGGGGCACCACACTTCTGTCGCGTTGTATCTTGCTTCTTGTTCTGTCGCGGTTTGCGAAAAAAACGTGTGCTTGCCCTTCTAGGAGAGTTTTGTGGCACCCCCAAAGGAGGTGTCACTTGTCGGCGGTGTCGGCCTGCTTGGTTTCCTTCTTGGCGGCTTTCTTGGTCGGATCGGGAAGGTGCAACTTCTTTCTGAGTGCCTCCTTATTTCCGTCAAATGTCGAAACGAAGTCTATGACCTCGTCCCTGGAAACCTTGGCACCGATTGAGCCATCAGCGTTTACCTTGTGATAAACCAGGCTCAGCATATCTGACGCCTTCATAGAGAGGCGTTTTGCCAGGCCACTGACTGCTGCTTCGGCTTCTGCCTTGTCCTCATACTCTTTGTCGTCCACCTTCGAAAGGTAGAGAACAACGTACGGAACATGAGCTTCGGCCGAGGCCACCAGCATTTCTTTGATTGAGGGAATCAACTTAGGATTCCTCTCAATTATAGTCGGCAGAGTCTTCAGGACCTCCTTTGCGAGTTCCTGATCCTCGCCGAACTTGTTGACGATCCATGACTTCAGATCCTGGGACATTTCCAGGCCCCGGTCGAAGTCATACATCTTGCTACCTGCCTCGTTATAGAAGTTCATTGTCTGCATTTTCCTGTTCATATATTCTTCCTCCTCTGTTTTCTCTACCTCGACGATTTCTTCGATGACAGGTTTGTCATCATCGTTTTCTGTCGCCTCGGCCTGATCCTGCTCTTCTTGCTTGAGTGCTGCCTCGGTAGACTCATCCTGTGAAGGTTCGACCTTCTTGGAAGCCTTGCTCTTTACAGCTTCGCCCGCCTTTTTAGCCTTGTCTTTTACGACTTTGAAGACGGGCTCGTCGTCAAGCTGGTCGACATCATCGATGTCTTCCTGCTCCTCAGCGGCCTTCTTGGCTTCCTCAGCGGCCTTCTTGTTCTCTGCCTCCTCGTTGTAAGGGGCTGCGGTGCCGGTGATCTCGGCAAGTTTCGTTAATACTGACATCATGGTAAAACCTCCTTTTTTGTGGATTGTTAAGTTACGTGCTGGGACTCCCGGCCCAGCAAATGGTATTGTGACTCCATTTTATCACACTTTTGCTTTTTTGTCAAGCATTATGACACATTGTGGCGCCATAATAAAGGTTTTATTTCTAGGCGTTGTGATGCTATAATATCTGTATGAATATGAACGGCAGCAGCGATAAATTACTCCTAAAATATGCCATGAAAAATGACAAAAAAGAGGAGATTTTCCATAGTTCTGGTTACGCACGCGCGCAAGCGGGTGCAAATTTTGGGGCTGCCGGTGGAAGCACGGAGAGTTTTTCTGAGCGCAAAAGTATTGAGACTGACAGAAAATATATCCAGGGCTACAAAGACTCACGCATTACTAATGAATATCGCAACATGCAAAGAGCAAAAAGTATGGCCAGTTCGGCTGCGTCGGCTATCAATAACAATTCCGGCAGGGGTGGTACGGCAAACCTTATGGATACCGCAACTGCGCGAGCTCAGCAAACGGCCAACAAGCCAGTGCCGCACGCTCCAGCAATTCCATCAAGAAAAATGGGCATATAAAAATCCCCTTTACAGGGGTAATTGGTGCGGGTAGAGGTAGTCGAAACCTCATCCCAAGTTTGGAAAACTTGTATACTAGCCGTTGTACGATACCCGCAAGTTCTATTTTGTGGGGCGGGTGACTGGTTTCGAACCAGCGACCTTCTGGACCACAATCAGACGCTCTAACCAACTGAGCTACACCCGCCATAGTGGGACGAGGAGGATTCGACGCCCACATCTTATTAACTGGGCGCACAGGCGAAGATTTTCCCTGCGCGGTTCTTTAATTATAACATAAAATACTAAAAATCGGAAAACTTTATATCTTGGCAAAAAAGGGGCAAAAAAGCAATGACCTTCCGCTGCATCTATGATACAATAAACTTATGAAGACTTATATCGTGGGCAACTGGAAGATGAACTTTACCGTAGGTGAAGCTTCCATTTATTTACATAAACTCTTAAAAACTATCAAACCGGCTAAGAATTTACAGGTTGCGATTGTGCCATCAACTGTCGCTTTGCAGCCGCTTTCTCTCCAAATTGACCGCAAAAAGTTGAAACTCGGTGCGCAAAACTGTTGCGAAAAAGATTATGGCGCCTACACCGGTGAAACCTCCATTACTCAGCTTAGAGGCCTAGTTGATTATTGTATCATCGGCCATTCTGAACGCCGCTATGTCTTTAACGAAACCGACAAAATGATTCGTGAAAAGGTTGCAGCTTGTATTCGCAACGGCGTCACCCCTATTCTTTGTATCGGCGAGACTGAGTCTGAGCGTACTTTTGGCGAGACTAAAGATGTTTTGAAAGATCAGCTCGTTTCCGGTCTCAAGGATATTTCTAAAGAAGATTTAGACAAATGTATCATCGCTTATGAGCCAGTTTGGGCGATTTCTAGCGTCAAAGGCGCACGCCCTGCTACCCCTGATGATATTGCTTCTAGCATTAATATTATCAGAGATCACCTGAAAGCCACCTACGGCAAAGAAATTGCCGAGAAAATTCCGGTGCTTTATGGTGGCAGTGTCAACCCTAACAATGCCGGTGCGTACCTCACTATTCCAGGCGTAAATGGTCTCCTAATTGGGGGCGCTTCCTTGATTGCTTCCCAGTTCAATGATATAATCGAGACAGCTAAAAAAGTGGCGGCGTAAAAGATTACAAGAGGTAAAATATGCCAGAAGAAGCAAAATTGAAAAAAACCAGTACGAAAACTAGCGGGACTAAGGTTGCGGCTACAAAAAAGGCGCCAGCAAAAAAAGCCACGCCAAAGAAAGAAGCTCCAGCAGAAAACTCAGTAGCGAAAAAACCGGTGGTAAATCGCGGAATGTTTATTGATTTTGCGCCCGGTCACAAATCTCGCGTTGAAGAGTTGAACAATAAATTATCGCAACAAAAATCACCAGATGAGTTGCCGACTCGTCGTCCTACCCCTGATAGACCAATCGATAGGCCAGTAGTTCCGCGCCCGCCGCGCTCTAAAGTTCCAATCAAGCGTAAAGTAGGAATTACCTCTGGTAATATGCCTCATATTCAGGGCCCAGCTAAAGTAGTTAAACAGACTACCGTTATTGCTACTACAGATAATATGCCAGAGATTGGTCAATCTAAGCGCAGTCTTCGCGTAGCTCCACGCCGTCCAACTCCAATCACGCGCTCTGGTGCCGTAGTAATGCCATCCGCACCAAGTGCCGGTTATACTGGTCACAAAAATTCTAATATTGGTGAAGATGGGTTCTTTAAAGATTCCTCTCCGTTAATGAGCGATGCAGACCTTGCTATTGCGCTAGCTGGTTTTGCCGATGACTCCGAAGAAGAAACTTCACCACTTACTGATAATCTTTCTAGGGAGGCAGCGGAGTTTGCCGAAGAAATTGATGCGCTTGACGAGGTAGAAGACGTTGAGGAAATTAGTGGTATCTCTGATGAATTGTCGCGCGATATTTCCGACAATCTTGATACCGATGTGAAAAAAGACAACCTAACCGTTGCTGACGCCATGAAGAATCTCAAAGAGAAAGAGCAAGAAGAGGAAATTGAAGATTTTGTTACTGAACCGAAAGCTTTCTTTGGCGAGGAAGAACAAGACGAGCCTAAAAAGAATACAATTTTCCGCTCGCTTTATGATGGTAAATCGCCGTTCTTAACCTCTGTAACTGTAGAAAAACGTCCACTTTCCGGAGCCGCTCCGGCAACCGAAGTGGTGATTTCTGGCGGAGAAGTAGTCGGTGGCAGACTAGCCAAACAAGCTGAAGCTGCGCAAAAAGAAAAGAAACCAATCAAATTGGTACGAAAAAATAGCCCAGAATATCGCCCAATTCATAGCAAAAATGTCTACGCTAAGCGTTCTGAGGAAAATGCTGAAGTCGTAAAGAACGAGCCAAATAGCACTATCGTGATCACCCCAGAAGAAAAAGGGCATAATATTGGATTGATAATTGCTATCTTGCTAACAATCTTGCTAGGTGCTGGAGTTGGCGCACTAATATACTTAATTTTCTTTTAAAAAGAAAACCGCCGAGCTAAAACTCGACGGTTTTTTGTTGGTTCACTCTGCTCTTCAAAATTTTCGTTTTCCATAGTTTGCCCCTTTTTCATGGAAAAATTTTCGTGCTATAATAGAGATATCTAAGTGGAGAAATTATGAAAAAAGTATTATCTTTTGACATTGACCAGACTTTAAATATCGCTAAGACCCCTGTTCCGGATGAGATTGCCGACCTTCTCACGGCTTGTCTTGACCATTTTGAGATTTGTCCGATTTCTGGGCAGAAGTTCGACCAATTTTTGATTCAAATTGTTAATCGTCTAGTAGAACGTGGCGCTAAACCTTCCCAGCTAGAACACTTGCATCTGTTTGTTGCACAAGGCACCCAATATTATCGTTACCGTGCCAATTCCGATACTTATTCCGAAGGTGATTGGGAACAGGTTTATAATTTCCCTCTAAAAGACGAAGAAGTAGCAAAGATTACCAATGCAATTGAAACCGCAGCCAAAGAACTTGGCTATTGGGAAGAAGACGAGCTGCAACCTGGCGATGAGATTATCGAAAACCGTCTGTCACAGGTGACTTTCTCTGCACTAGGCCAAAAGGCTGGCACTGAAGAAAAATATGCTTGGGACCCAGACACTAAGAAGCGTGAAAAAATTGTGGCTAGGGCTAAAGAACTCGCGCCAGAATTTGATTATGAAATCGGCGGAACTACTTCTATCAACGCCATTACTCCTGGCATGAATAAGCAATTTGGTATGAACAAGTTACTCGAGCAGCTAAACGTTGAGAAGTCTGATATTCTTTACTTTGGCGATATGACTCAACCGGGCGGCAATGATTACCCAGTCGTGCAGATGGGTATTGATACTATCACCGTACGCAGTCACGAAGACACCGCATTTGCTTTGCGCGGAATTCTCGGTGTAATTTAAGCGAATCTTGGCGTAATTTGAACTGAGATTTAAGTGTTTTTGACTTTGACCATAGCTGGGCGAATAACATCGCCACCGTATTTGTAGCCGGAGCGGAGAGACTCGGAGACGATTTCCTTTTCCCCGTCGCCGCCTTCCATCATGACAGCATCGTGGAGGTCTGGATTGAATTCGGTGCCGGCACTTGATTCGATTTTTTCGAGACCTAGATCTTTGGTGGTTTGCTCTAGGCTTTTTGCTAGCGGAGCTAAATCTGGCACACTGGCAATGGCGCGTTCCATATCATCTAGAAGTGGCAAAAATTTCTTAACAGTTTCTTTGCGAGCAAAGTCAGCAGTCTGGGCCTTTTGGGCATCCATTTGTTTGCGATAATTTTCAAAATCAGCACGAGTGCGCTGAAGATCGTTGGTAAGTTCAGCGATTTTTTCTTGCTCGGCGGAAGGTTTTTTTACGGTTTTCATAGCATTTTCTCCAACATATTACCAGCGTGACGAACGAGTGACATCACGCGACTGTAGTTCTGGCGAGTTGGGCCAAGCACACCAATATAACTATTATCTGAATAAGGCGAGCGGAATTTGCTGATGATAAGAGAAACGCCAGAAGTTTTGCCGATTGGGTTTTCCTGACCAATGAAGATATTTAACGGCTCACCTGGAGCGGCTTCGCGAAGCCATGGCTCAAGGTTGTCTAGCAATTTCGCAACATTCTGAACGCGAGTGTTGTCGGAAAATTCTGGCTGCGTAAAAAGCTTGGAAATACCGGCAAGATAAAGCTGATCGCCGATAGTGGCAAGACCAAGATTGCCAGTGAGCTCAACCAACGAATCGACAGCACCACGAATGGCATAGTCGGCGCGAGTCTGGGAAGAAACACGAATCTCAAGAGCGTGGGTGCTGCGGTCAAAAGTCTTGTCAGGGATAAGGTGAGTAGGATTATTTTCGGCTTGGTCGATTTTTTGGTCGGCGTTTTCAGTCAAAGAATTTACATAAAAACGATAGCCAGCGTCAGTAGGAATACGGCCGGCAGAAGTGTGCGGCTGAGCGATGAGGCCGGCTTCTTCAAGTTTGGCCATTTCAGCACGAATGGTAGCACTGGAAACATCAAAAAGTTTGGCAAGAGTGACCGAACCAACTGGGGCGGCCATTTCGGCGTATTCTTCGATAATTGCAAAGAGAATGTCTTTTTGACGTTTGGTAATATTCATAACTATATTATATATAATTAGCACTTAAAAAGCAAGAGTGCTAATTGTATAATATACTTAGTGGGGAGTGGGTGCCTCAAATGAAAAAATCGAAAAGTATTAAGGGCTTAGTAGATCTTTTGTCATTTGAACCTTTTTCTTGCGAAACGGGAGCGTCCTTGTCCATGAGCTATTAAGTTTCTGGATAAGTATCAAGCAAATTTCTCTAATCTGGCTCGGAGTAGAGAGAATCAGGAAGGCGCTTCTTATTGTCACAAAGATACTTTGAGCTGTTGTCAGTTGTGGGGAAAGTATCAGGAGGTGTAGCAGAAGATACGCCAAATCAGGGTTAAGCTCGCCGCGTATTTCGCGCGTTCCGGCAACTACGGTGGTGGTAGCCTGAACAATAACGGTACCAACGGCAACTACTGGTCTAGTACTGCTTATAGTAGTAGTACCAACGCGTACAACTTCAACTACAACACTTCCAATACCTACCCGCAGAACAACAACAACAAGTACAACGGCTTTAATGTCCGCTGTGTGGCGCAGTAGGGTTTTCCCAGCGCTCCGCAAAGAAAAGCCACCCCCACGTTTAATATTGACAACATCCGAATTGATAACGTTTTTAAAAACCCTAGTATTGATAGTCCCAGCCTACTGCACTAAAAACTTTGTCGCAAAGTTTCTTACCACGAATATGTTTGAGCCAACCCATATAAGACACGATGGTTTCGTTTTCTTTGAAACCTTGGCTATAACTATAGGCTGCTTGATAAAAATTGCGCTTAAACCTTTTGCCAGCAACTATGCCAAAAGGATAAATCACCATGCCAAGAAAAGCCACGCCTTTTTTTACATCTTGAATATAAATTTTGTTGGGATGTAAGATTAACCCCATCCCAGCTAAGAACTTGCGGATAGTTTCGATATCAAATATAGCTTTTTTTAACTCCGATTTTGGCACCACAATGTAAAAATCATCTACATAGCGACCGTAATGTTTATAGCCTAAAGTTTCGGTGACAAAACGGTCGAACGAATCCATGAAAATATTTGATAAAAGTTGAGAGGATAAATTGCCGATGACAATTCCCTGGCCTTTTGGTTGATGAAACAAGCTCTTGGAGTTTGGTAAATCGTTCCAGGCCGAATAGGGTGGACGTTTCATCACACCCTTGGTGGGTTCATCAAAAATAATTTCTCGCCAAAGATATTTTAGCAAACGATATTTATCTCCACCTTTTGGCAATTGGCGGTCTAATCCCCATTTAATGCGGGCAAACAGTTTCTCCCTAGATAAACTCATGAAATAGCCCTGGACATCAAGTTTGATGATGTAAGTTGGGCGAGTATAATTATTGGAAACCGAACGAATATCATGTTCCATACGTTTGACGCCAAAAAGAGTACCCTTGCCTTTGCGGCAAGAAAATGAATTATAGATAAGATGACGATCCCACCATTCGGCACACATGTTATAAAGAAAATGGTGGATAACGCGATCCCTAAAAGGAGCAGCAAAAATTTCACGCTTGACTGGCTTTTCAACAACAAAAGCTACGCCTGGTGAGGGTTGGTAAGTACCGTTTAGGATATCTTCTAGAAGGATTTCGATATTTTCGGCAAAATTAACTTCAAACTTATATTCATCGGCAGTATTAGTTTTGCGCTTTCTAGCATCCATAAAAGCGATAAAAAGTTCATGGCGCAGCCAATCTTTATCAATTTTGCCATTTAGATTGGGTCCGCGCATTATTCCGCTTCTTTGGATTTAGTACGTTTCTTAACTTCTGCTTCTACGAGACGACGAAGTTTCATCATGCCGGTGGAAAATTGATAAACCTGTTCATTGTCAAATATCCGCAGAGCAATGGCTGACAGAACATAGCCATCAAGATTGTCTACGCATTCTAGAATACCAACAATAGCTTCGGCACGCTCAAAGGTGCCCCTGGCGGCTAGTTCCACTAAGCGTACAATTTTGATAAGATTTTCCATCATTGGATCGCCGATAACACGCTGGAGGTGATGGTCGAGGTTTCTAACCATAGAACGACAAAGTACGAGCTGATTTAAGGTCTCAGTCTTGATACCTGGCCAAATAATAGCTGTGGAAACCATTCTTGCGGCAATACTACGCTTTTCTTTATCTTCGTTCAGAAGTATATTGTATTGCTCTGGAGTAACTTTGTTACGAAGCTCAATCGCAACAAAATCCTCGTTCTTTTCTCTTTTAACTTTGTAACCGGCTTTTTCGGCGCGCTCTAGTAATCTGTTGATGTCGGGAATATGTACGATACCTGTGGAAGATGGTTGGCTGTAATCACGATCTGGCTGTATTGGGTTGGACTTCTGCCCTGGCTTTTTGATGTGGGGAAACAAAAGTTTGGCGTAATAGATGGCGCTTCTTTCAACAGCGTTCCAAAATACGCCAGTACTGCGAAAAAAGATTATCAAACGGTCATTGGTCTTTTCACGCTTTATGACTTGCTCTTTGCGCAAGAGGTAGGCGACCTTTTCGGCCTTTTTTTGGGCCGCCGCTTGCTCAGGGTCAAGCGAGAGCGATGTCTTAGTAGATTTTGTTGCCATTTGATACTTTCCTTAGAACTTCCTTGGGGGCAAGCCCCAAGGAAGTCTTCTTCCTGGGGTTTGCGGTGAGGCTAATTGAAGTGTATTGAACGCTAAGTTTTGCTTAATTCAACACTTTTTTATCCATTTTGCGAAACGCTGGGAAAACCCTACTGCGCCACACAGCGGACATTAAAGCCGTAGTACTTGTAGCTGCCGTCCTGCGGGTAGGTATAGGAAGTGCTGTAGTCGAAGACGTACGCGCCGGTACTACTACTATAAGCAGTACTAGACCAGTAGCGGCCGTCGGTACCGTTATAGTCCAGGCTACCACCACCGTAGCGGCCGGAACGCGCGAAATTAAGTGGGGATGATTCTAGTTCAGAGACGTGGTTCTGGGAATTGTTAGCACCACCGGAAGTGAGGTTATAGGCGTTAGTGAGTGAACCATAAGACTTGGTGGAATCTATAGTATAGTTTGCTGG
>JAFRBH010000009.1 GCA_017404955.1 Candidatus Saccharimonadota bacterium
CGAGAGATTTACAGTCTCTTGTCATTGCCACTAGACGACTCCAGCAATTTGGTTCTTATGGAGCCGTGAGCCGGGTTTGAACCGGCGACCTTCGCCTTACCATGGCGACGCTCTGCCAACTGAGCTATCACGGCATATTGCCTTATACCAAACTTTTTTGGAATCGTTTAGTCCGACTTTTTAAGGTATTATTCTTCTCCTTATCCTCGACCTTTTAGCTCAGTTCCGCTATTGGGGTGAGTGTCTATCCTTACCATGGATGCGCTCTACCAACTGAGCTATCGCGGCCTATGTATTGCGTTGCATTATTAACGGGCGCAACGCTACAGGGTTTATTATAGCACGCCAGCTGAATAATTCAAGGTGTTGTTTGGTCACTCTCGGGATTTTCTTTGCCATTTCTGATAATATTGGCCATCTTTTTACCATCGTCCAAAGTTTCTTTTAGGTTTTCCTTGGTCGATGCAGAGATAATTTCCGCAACTCCAGCAACCATAGTAAGCATACCCATGACGATATAGCTATTAATATCAATCGAATCAGAGGCAATAATGAAATAAGGGCCTAGAATAAGCTCAAAAAGCGTTAGAACAACTACGAATTTCCAATGAAAGTCTATATTTTTGCGGGCTTTATAAGTGTTAATAGCCCCGAGCACGCCATTTAATGTTGTGAAGAAGCCAGCCATCAAGTTTAGTATTTTATCGGTGAAACTTTGATTGGTGAGCAAAAACACGCCAAGGCCTGTGATGATTATATAAACAGCCGTTTCGCAAAATTGTAGAACTAGTTCTTTTTTCCTAATAGTCCTTTCCTCGCGGGGTTGTTTTTTCGCCTCATTATAACTGGATTTAATGTACCCAAGCCGATAGGCTGCCCATAGGGATAAAATTGCACCAAGTATAGTGATGATGATTGGTAGGGTCCAGGTGTCGTTGCCTTTACCATTTAGAGCGGCGATAAACATCATTATCCCAAATATAAACATCATAAAAGATGCCATAAACTTGTTTTTTAGGAATATTTTGTAGGCGGAAAGGCCGCGTTTTACCAATCTATTCATGTTTTTATTGTAGCACGAAAAACATGAAAAAGGCCACCTTTCTAGGTGGCCCTAAGCCGCTTTATGTGGCCTTCATTTTTGCCAAAAGTTTCTCTCCCATCTGAAGCTTGCTCTCGGAATCGATGATGTCGATCATAATCTTAGCAAACGTGGGGTCAAACTGCGTCCCAATACCTTTTACAAATTCACTCCTTACTACCTCTATGGGAAGTACATCTCTGTAGCTTCTCTTTGAGGTCATCGCGTCATAAGTATCGGCAACGGCAATAATACGAGCAAATTCTGGTATTTCTTCTCCGAAAAGTCCCTCCGGGTAGCCTTTGCCATCAAATCTTTCATGATGGTAGTGCGCACCGATGGTAAGTTCCGGAGAAATGCTAATTTTTGAAAGAATCTCATACCCAATCTTCGGGTGAGATTTAATCACCGTGTACTCCTCATCTGTAAGCCTACCCTCTTTGTTGATGATAGCATCGGGAATGCCGATTTTACCAACATCATGAAGTAAGGCGATCAGATACAGCTCCTCTAGCTCCTCTTTGCTTTTGCCGGCTCGCTCGGCGATTTTTACCGAATATTCCGCTACCCTCTTGGAGTGACCGTTAGTGTAGCTGTCTTTGGCATCAATTGCTTCAACCAATGCAAAGGTTGTTTGCTTAACCAACTCGATCTCCTTCTGGTAGGCGATCTTTACAAGGCTGTTAGCGTCCAAAATGGAAAAACAGTATAAAACCGTAACCATCCCCACAATAGAAGCGCTAGTTAATGCAACTTCGTGTGCGACAAAGCGGAGAGCAGAGGTGATGAGTGGGGTAATCTGGAAGAGTAAAAGTGGCAAAAATAGTCGTTTTCTTAGGTGCTTGCGATACTTGATAGTGGTGGCAAGCAGAATAAACGTTGAGAGCATCGGAAAAATGTAAGAGATGAAATAATACTGCGAGCGCAGATATACATTGCCATCATCAAAGACGTAATACAGACCTGTCAATTGTGAGATTAACAGTGTCAATACGCCAAGAGATAAGATGTGTTCTACGACCCTCAGGCTTTTCGGGGGCTCTTTCATTTTTCCTTCGACAATTAGCAAATCTTTCAGGTATAGGCAAAAGAAATAGACAAAAGCTATGTTTGCGCCATAAACCAAGAATTTGCCGATTCGTGTGATGCAAATTCCGAGCGTACTGATGTCCCCGTTGTAGAGGTCCGCCAGTTGGTCGGAAATTGATTGTAACATTGCGAAAGCCGCTAAAGTGAATAGTAGCTGCTTTCTTTTTCTCGAAATAGAATCTGTAATAAAGGTAAAAATCATCAATACCAAGCAGACTCCTATCGAAATAAACATTGTATATTCTTGCATTTTTTCACCCTCCTCTGTCTTTGGCTGTAAAAGTGCTACGACTATATACTATTTTACCATAAAATCATGTAAAAGTCAAAAGGTACAGAAAGGCTGTTTTGCTCCTAGCATAAATACTATTTTTATCAGATTTAACTTTTGGGTCAGAGTTAAAACAAAATGGGTAGAACTTGCCCACGATAGAGAAAAAAAGACCCCGAAGGGCCAAATCTTTCAACTTGGTGCTGGAGGTAGGACTCGAACCTACGAAGGCCGAAGCCGAGAGATTTACAGTCTCTTGTCATTGCCACTAGACGACTCCAGCAACCTTTAGATATTATATCAAAAGTTTTTTCTTTCGTAAAGATGCACTTGTATTTGTGGTATAATTTTTTTATGAAATTAAAGACGCTGCTTTCTCCAAAATTTGGGATTGTGCTTACACCAATAATCTTTGGCTTATCGCAAGTAGTAATTTTGGGGTATTACTGGTTTTTTGGAGGCTATGCTGGGAAGCTTAATCTGACAATCTCTAAATATGTAGGTCTAGAACTTTGGTCTTCGGTATTTTTTGCTATTTGTAATCTTCTTATCGTGATTTTGATGTTAAGATATTATCTTGTGACTTGGAAAAAGCTCTCTGTAATTTGGCTAATTCTGTCATTGATTCAAACGATCGGTTTTATTGGACTTTCTATCTGCCCGCACAATGCTTTTATGAGCGATGGAACCCGTGAAACTATTAATACAATTCATATTCTCATGGCGAGAATGATGTTTTTAGCGATGTTTGGTATGATGCTAGAACGGCTGAGGCTTAATGGTCTCAAAAATTCTGTTTCCGCTAAGGCTTGTTTGGCGTTTCTAGGTTACAGTTTGATCTATATCATTAGCTACGTGAGCTCTTGGAATATACTTTGGGATATGGTATTAATTTGGGAAAGTGGCTATATTTACGCCTTTATGGGTGCCTTAATTTTATCAAGGCCACGTTAAAGGTTTACTTATTTTTAAAAGTTTGTTAAAATTATCTAAGTATTTTATGCTGTGCTCGCCCCTTGGGACGCGTTGCGGCATATAAAGTAAGCCGTGATAGCTCAGTTGGTAGAGCAGCCGCCTTGTAAGCGGCAGGTCGTCGGTTCAAGTCCGACTCGCGGCTCCATTTTTATGGGAAACTATTGAATTTTTTTACGAATATTACGACGCGATCCAACTGGTATGGTTGAGTGAGTTGAGAGCGAAGAACGACTGACCGCAGATTGGTTAGGCTGCTTTGCGACTGCTCTTTGCGACGCTTTAGCTTGTCTTTTTGGGTAAAGCATGCGTCGGGGGTGTTTGATGGCCTTTCTCTTGGCTTTTTCCGCAATTAGAGCTTCGATTCTGGCGGTGGTTTCAGTGATGGCTTCGGTATCTTCCGCAGCTTCATGAATAGCAAGAATTTGTTTCAGAGTGGCAAGACTATTATCTAATTTGAAGGCTGATTCAAGGGCGGCGAGAGCGTTTTTGCGATTCCCCATTTTCTCTTCAGCTTTGGCAAGGGCAATGTATCTGGCCGGCATATCATCTTCAAGCTCGATGGCTTGGTTGAAAGCCATGGCAGCTTTTTCATATTCGCCAATTTCTAGGTAGATAAGACCCACGTTATGGAGAGAAGAGGCATTACTGTCTAGTGATTGAGCGATTTCAAAGCACTCGATTGCCTCCTTAAACTTCTGGCCTTTAGCATAAAGAATACCTAGACGGTTATAAGCGGCGGCGTTTTTTTCATCGAGCTTCAAGATAGCGAGTAGGGCTTTTTCGGCACGAACAAATTTTCTTTCACGCATGGAAACTTGAGCGATACTCCAGAGTTTTTTCACTCTGATTGCGGTCTTTTCGTCGGGCTTTTCTTCGGCTTTTTTATGTTTAAACAGTGGAAAAAGAAAGGCAACGTAAAGCCCAAGCAAAAGAATTGCGAAAATTCCTAACATAAGTTCTATTTTAGCATAAATCGGCTACAAGGTGAAGTTTTATGTTGCCATTTTGCTTAAGGTTATCGTATAGTTTTAAAAAGTTTGGCAATTTCTTTAAAAGCTCTGGGTTTTTAGTCTTGAAATATGATTTATAGAGTATTTCGATGGCGGTTTCGATGATTTTTAAAGTAAATAGTCTAGAATTCCCGGTTTTCTTATACTCTTTTTCGGACATGATGTCTTTCGTAATGTTCAAAATCTGGGTGTCTTTAGCGGTAATTAATTTTTTGGCATAATTTTTAATGTTTTCTGAGGTGCTAATTGGCACGCCTAACGCGTTTTCTTGTCTGAAGATATATACGTTGGCGCGTGATAGAACTGTCTCAAGCAGAGCGGAGGGTTCTTTCGTTAAGAATACAATGTGATAATTCTCTTTTGGCTCTTCCAGAAGCTTTAAGATAGCGTTTTCAGCGTTCTCATTCATAGCTTCGGCGTTTTCAACAACAATAAAGCGGGATTTTGTTTCCTTAAGCTTGCAAATGTCAATCATTTCATCGGCCTGCTCTTTGGTAATTTTACCTGTCTTCCCGGGCATAATTCTAAAAGCGTTTTTGATGCTGATTTCTTCTGGGTTTGGTACACAAAAAATGGAAAAACCAGATTTTTCAGCAATATTTCGAATGCTTTCTAAATCACTAAAAAACATCATTAAACTCCGGAGGTAATGGCGCTGTGAATGTGGTGCGTTCGCCACCATCTGCGCCAGGAATGGTTATTTCTAGAGAGCCTGCATGAAGATAAAGTCGCTTTGCAGGATGTTCTTTGTTGTACACTTTGTCGCCCAAAATTGGACAACCGATGTATTTAAGATGGACACGAAGCTGATGGGTGCGCCCAGAGATAGGCTTAAGCTCAAGAAGTGCCTGGTTCTTCGCGGTGTCTTCTTTTTCGACTTTGTAATAGGTTTCTGCAGGCTTACCCTTGGGATCAACCATAAAGGTAGTTGGGTGTTTCAAGTTTCTGGCGATGGGTAAATCAATCTTGGCTTCTTTGAGTTTAGGTATTCCGCAAGTTATTGCATAGTAGGTTTTGTGGGTTTTTCTCTCTTGAAATTGGTTGCGCAGATACTTCTGAGCGGCTTCGTTTTTAGCTAAAATTACTACACCTGAGGTGTCACGATCAAGACGATGGACGAGTAGGCCAAAATCTTCTAGAGTAGGCTCCTCAGTATATTCACCTTTTGCCATAGATAGTAGGCCAGCAGGTTTATTAATAACGAGAACATTATCATCCTCATAGATGACGTTTTCTTTTGGTAACTCTAGAGTTTTTCTTTCGGGAATGCTCAGCTCAATTTTGACAGGGTTTTCGGTAATAATTTCGGCATTTGGTTTCTTAATAACTTCGCCATTCACTTTTACATAGCCGGACTTAATAAAATTTTGGAGAGTGCTACGGTTATACTCAGGGTGCTCATCTACTAGAAGTAGATCTAGGCGTTTTCTTTCTAATACTTTTGTTTCCGGCAAAATAATATCACCGTTTTTGACACGAGACATTTCTGGTTTACTAAATTTTTTACCAGTGATAATCATGATTATATTGTACTATAACTTGACTAGTTACGTCAAGTATGGTATAATACAAGTATTGGAGTGTATCTTAAAAAAGGAGGTGGCCTATGGTGTATAGAGAGATAAAGGGTGGATCGATTTTCACCCAAATATGCAACTATAACGGCAGGCCTGACTGTCTGTTGACGGGGGTATATTCATTGATGTACCCAAAACCGATTGGTAACTCGTGTGGAGAGTTCGTTCAGCTTTGTAACGCGGCTAATCGTGTAGCGGAGAATAAGAAGTTGGAATATAGAGCTGAGGAGATCCTTACCTATGAAAGGGTTGGAGATGAAAATCCATACGCTCTCAGAGGAAACAAGATGGATGTCAAGGATGTCTATCTTACAGATTTCGATCTTGAGCGACACCAGACAGGTATGGTGACAATGAAATTTTTTGTTAATCCCCAGGAAGCATACAATAGGGGCGGACTCCCCCAAGAGTATGCTCTGAAGTTGCCGTTCCTGTATATCGCGATGTTGCAATTCGCTGTAGAGGTAGAAATCGGCGATGTAGCTACCCAGAAAATGGCGGTCGCATTTACGAAAAAAGGAGCTCTGATTTACGAGCTGGCTACTGTCAATAATACACACTTCAATGAGGGAGGCTAGGGCCTCCCTTTTTATATCAAAAAAACCTTGGTGGAGTGTAGGAGGATCGAACTCCTGACCTCTTCAATGCCATTGAAGCGCTCTACCAGCTGAGCTAACACCCCATAAATAAGGCTGGTTCTATTTTACCATAAGTTGTGCTAAAATTGAAGTATGAAAACGATTTTGACTGGTATCAGAGTAAATAGTGAACCAACCTTGGGAAATTTTCTTGGCGCGATGTTGCCGATGGTAAGACTTGCTAATGAACACAGCAAAGACCATCATATTAATATCTTTATCCCCGATCTTCATTCAGTGATTGCAGAAATTGATGGTAATTTTCAGAAAAATCTAGTTAATTCTATCAAGATTTATTTGGCAGCAGGGCTCAAGGTCAACCAGAACGTGCATGTTTACCGCCAAAGCTATGTGCCGGCTCACTCAGAGATGTGCTGGCTTCTAAATTGCGTTGCTAATATGGGTGAAATGGGTCGCATGACCCAGTTTAAAGATAAGAGTGAGGGCAAAAGCACTGTCAATGTGGGTATTTTTGACTACCCAGTGTTAATGGCGGCAGATATTTTGCTTTATTCCGCTAATTATGTACCTGTGGGAGAGGATCAATTCCAACACTTAGAGCTGACTCGCAATATCGCATTGCGCTTTAATCATCGTTTCAAAAAAGATATTTTGGTAGTTCCAGAAAAAACCGAAACACAGGTTAAATTTATGGGTAATAGTGAAGGTGTGCGTATTCGTGATCTTTCCGATCCAACCAAGAAGATGAGTAAATCTACCCCTGGGGAGAATAGTAAAATTATGCTTACTGACAATCCAGAAAAAGCGGCTAAGAAAATTATGTCTGCAACTACCGATTCGCTAGGTAAAATCCAATACGATATGTTTAACCAACCAGGCATTTCTAACCTTCTACAGATTGAGGCTTTAATCAATGATAAGCCGCTACAGGAGGTGATTTCTACCTGGCAGGGTGAAACACATTATGGTGATCTAAAGAAACAGGTAGCCAGCTCTGTCTCTACATTCTTAACTCATTTCCAGGAAAGTATCGAAGCAATCCCAGACGAAATGGTTTACGAGCTCTTTGAGACTGGTGAAGCTTACGCTAATGATGTGGCTGACAAAAAACTACTAGAAGTCCAAAAAGCCTTTTCTTTACGTTAATTAAACCTAGAGTCTTGGAGTTGCTAATGCTTTGATTTTTGTGCTATAATTAAACCAAGTAGGAGGTTTATGGGTAGATTCATAGAGGTTGACACCAAGACATTTATTAGATTTTGGCTAGTTGTGGCCGCGATGGCAGTCATTGTTTTATTACTTGGGCAAGCACTCACAGGTCTTTTAATCGTGGGCGCAGCACTGTTTTTAGCGCTTGCAATTTGGCCATTAGTTAAAAAGGTAGACAAGGCTTTAAATAAGAAGAAAAGCCGATTGGGGCTTTCTGCTGGTCTAGTAGTAGGCGGTGTGGTGTTAGCATTAGTGTTCGCAGTAATCGTGATTGCACCTGCGTTAATTACCGAAACCTCACGCGTAGTTTCTACCGCCCCGGAACAGATACAGAAAACTATTTCTTCCTGGGATGGATTGAATGATTTTGGCAAAATGTTTGGGATTGATGACGCCAGAGCTCAGATTATCAATATGATCAAACAATTCTCTGCTAATTTATTGCCTTCTATTCCACAAACACTTTTTGCTAGTATTGGCGCAGTCGGAAGCGCGCTAGCAAGTTTAATTCTGGTGGTGGTGCTTACTATTCTATTCCTAACACAAGGCCCAGCTTTGCTTAACTCTTTCTGGAAGAAGATGGACGACAAAAATAGCAAGAAAACTGCTCTTGCTCAACGTATCACTAGCAAACTTGCTAATGTCGTGGCCAAATATGTGACTGGTCAGGTCCTGGTAGCAGTACTAGATGGTATTGTTGCTGGACTGGCAGTATTTATCTTGTCTTTGATTTTTGGCTTTTCTTCTGGTCTGGCGCTTCCTATGGGTATGATTGCGATGATTTTCTATCTTATACCGATGTTTGGGCCAATCATTACTGCTATATTGGTTTCGTTGATTTTGTTCTTTTCTGCCCCGTTTGCGGCGTTATCCTTCCTCGTTTTCTACATCGTTTATGAACAGATCGAAAATAACGTAATTGCGCCAAAAATCCAAGGGAATTCCTTATCTCTTCCACCACTCATTATTCTTTGTTCTATCGTGATTGGTATGTATATGTTCGGCCTGGTTGGCGCAATCATTTCCATCCCAATCGCTGGCTGTATCAAAGTTTTGGTTGATGAGTATCCCAATATTCGAACATTAAGAAACTCTGCATAGAAAGTAAAAACCGGCGCTTCAAGCGTCGGTTTTTTGGTGAGTTACGCTATTTGTATCCAGATGAACCGTTTAGCACGATCCTGAGACACTCGGTATGTGTGATCCTGGTAGGTTGAATATTCAATTAAACTACCGGTTCTTCTCTCGAGCCATACCACTAGCCCATGGCCATGATCAGCGGTTTCATCTCTCAAAATGCCAATATAGTGGTACCCGTATTCGGGCGTGGTTACAATTTTACTGAAGCCATTGGCCCGCAAAACCGAAACCCAATTATTGGCATCTCTCGCGTTGGCATTATAGCGGATCCATTTACCAGTGTATCCATAAATCATGCAAGCGCAGTATGAAGTCGCGTACTTCACCACCATGCCGGATGGGTCTGAAACCAGCGAATAGCTTTCCTCTTCATCGTTTTCGTCCCAGTTGGCAAAATCCGGGTGGCACAGCGGCCATGGATACGGATCAACCATGCGAGGATTCTCCTCGTGAAGCTGCAGTATCTCTCGCCAGTTCTTGCTATTACAATACCTCTTTGTTGCCAAACGATATAGGCTGCGATGGAAGTATCTACTGTAGCGATTCTTATTGACTGCAGTAATAGACTTCATAGCGTGAAGATTTACTCGCCCAACCTTTTTCCATTCGCGGCAGGTTTTCACCTTTTGCGTACTACTCTTTTTGTGCTTGTTCATTTTTTCACCCCCTATCGGATTTGAACACGAAACCAAGTATGTGTCTATATTATATCACACTACCTCTTAAAGTCAAGTTAGCTCAGATATTGCCATCTTGGGCCGTCGGCAGTATCTAAAATAGTAATGTTGTCTTTTACTAGTTCGTCTCTAATTTTGTCAGCGGTGGCGAAGTCTTTGGCTTTCCTTGCTTCTTCGCGGGCCTCAATTTTGTCTGCTAGTTCAGCAGTCCTGTCAGGAGTAGAATTGAGCAAGTCTAAACCGAGTAACCTATCAATATAGTCCCAATCTTCTAGTTTTAAGCAAGTGTTGTCAATTTGGGCTAAGATTTCTGAGGAATTAAGGTTGTTCGAAGCAGATTTTAGAGCTTCGATTTCAGAGAATTTCTTCTCAGAACAGTCGGAAAAATCCTTAGATTGGTAGGCGAGTGCAATGCGATTTCGCCAGTTCAATCTCCTAGTTTTGGCGGCAGCAAGATCATCGAAGCTGAAGTTGCGCTCGCCTCGGTAGTGACCTTGTAAAACCCACATCTTGAAATCAAGTGGCGTAAAGCCTCTCTCTTTTAAATCGTCTAAGGTGAAAATATTGCCAAGGGATTTAGAAATTTTCTCGCCATCGATAGTAATGAAATTACAGTGCAGCCAGTAGTTGGCAAGTTTAGCATCAAATGCTGCCTCGGTTTGCGCGATCTCATTGGTATGATGAACTGGGATATGATCAATGCCGCCAGTGTGAATATCAATTGGCAGGCCCAGTACTGTTTTAATGATGGTAGAGCATTCTAGGTGCCAACCTGGGTAACCGGGACGGCCGAGATATTCCCATTGCATAGCGTGGTCTTCGCCTGGTTTCACAAATTTCCAGACTGCAAAATCAGAGACATTCTTTTTTTCGCTATTAAATTTTACTCTAGCGCCAGCGCGCATTTGGTCTAAATCAAGTTTGGCAAAATCGGCATAAGTTTTGAACTTGCTAGTGTCAAAATAAATACCATCAGAAGTCTCATAAGTATAGCCTTTTTCGGTTAGAAGATTGACTAGTTTAATATCTTCGTCAATGTAATCTGTGGCCCTAGCAATCTTAGTTGGTTCTACCAAATTTAAGCTGCGAAAATCTCGAAGAAAGGCAGCACCGTAAAAATCAGCGATTTCCCAGACAGTCTTACCTTCCTTTTTAGCGCCTTTTTCAAGCTTATCTTCGCCTTCATCGGCATCAGAAGCAAGATGGCCGACATCGGTAAGATTGAGCACGCGATTTACTTTAAACCCAGAAAGCTCTAGGGTGCGAACTAAGAAGTCCCAGTAAATGTAAGAAGTAAGGTTGCCGATATGGGCATAGCTATAAACTGTCGGCCCGCAAGTATAGATTTTAACATTGTCTTTTTCGATTGGCTGGAATTCATCTAGGGATTTAGTCAGTTGGTTGTATAGCTTAATCATAAGTTTTCCTTGATGCTCATTATGGCGTTAATTAGTTCGTGAACGGTATCTTCGTAAGAGATGTCGTAAGTACGAAAACCGGCAGCGTAAGGATGCCCGCCGCCGCCAAAGTACTCGGCAATTTTATCCGCATAGGCAAAATCTGAAGTAGTTCTAATCTTTCCAGTGACCTTACCATCTGGATAGGTTTTAATAGCAACTGCGATCTCCACACCTTCTACCATACGCAATTCTTCAAGAATCAAAACATTTGGGTTATATTGATCGGAATATTCGGTAATATCTTCCCAAGGAATGTGAACAGTAACGAGTGACCCTTCCAGATAATATTCTACGCGCTTGATTAGGTCAGCTTTATAATCTAAGATTTTTGGGGTTTTCTTAGAAAAGTCGCGCCTTTTATCATCTAGCTTTGCGACTTCAAGGCCACGTGAGACCAGATCAGCAATTACTTTGAACGTATCAGAGGTAGTGGTGGGCGAAGTTAGGCCTAGAGTGTCGGACAGAATACCGTAATAGAGATATTCAGCGGCTTTCTTCTGAGTCTCATAATTTTCGTCAGTATCTTTTAACGGCTCTTTTGCTAATAACCCCTGTTCGATAGCTATTTTATAGATTAAATCACAACAGGCTGGTAAAGTCTGAATTAATCCCTGGTGGGCAAAATGCAAATCATCTTCGGTTTCGTGATGATCGAGCACGAAAACTGGGTAGTTTTCTAAGCGATTTTTGATGGCTGGCTCTTCTAGGAGCTTAGAAAGTAATACTTCGGCGGCAGTATCAACAATAATGTAGCCATCGGCATTAAAATCAAATTCCAAAGAGACTCTGGACCAGTCATCAAAGTATCTTAAGTATTTTGGAATTTCTACTGGGCAGTATAGAGATACTTCGTGATCTTTTAGAAGATAATCAAGCGCCAAAGCAGAACCCAAAGAGTCACCATCTGGGTTTTCAGCTTGAATTACGCAGATTTTCTGCTTATCCTTCAAAAAATCAGAAAAAGTATTATACATACCCCTATTATACCTCAATATCACCAATTAGTTTAGTGCTGTCTTTTTCGGGGAGAGCTTCGACATTTTTGAGCTTCTTTTCGATTACACGAGAGGTGGTAGCAGCAGATTCAATCTTGTTGGCGCTTTCTATTAATTTCTTATGTGTAGCATCAAGTAGGTCACCAAATTTGCCGAATTGGGCCTTTACAGCCCCTAGAACCTGCCAAACTTCAGAAGAGCGTTTCTCTATTGCTACAGATTTAAAGCCCATCAGAAGGCCGTTTAGGGCCACCGGGAGGGTTGATGGTGAGGTAATACTAACATGATATTCTTGCCTAATCTTATCAGAGAGACCAGGAATACGAAGAATTTCAGCATAGAGGCTCTCTGTTGGTACAAACATAATGCCAAAATCAGTCGTAGCTGGTGGGTCAAGGTATTTGCTGGAGATCTTTTTGGCTTGCTCTTTAACATCGGTAGCGAGGGCTTTAGAATACTTATCGATGTCCTCTTTACTACCCTTGTCATAAGCAGCAATCAAGCGAGAATAGTTCTCTACCGGGAATTTACTATCGATTGGCAAGTAGATCGTGCTATCTTCGTCTTTTCCTGGCATTTTAATAGCAAACTCTACTCTATCAGATGATCCTTTGATGGTAGCAATGTTTTCTTCGTATTGGGAAGGGTTTAGAATGTCAGAGATAATAGAGCCGAGCTGGACTTCACCATAAATACCGCGAGTTTTAACGCCTTCCATCACTTTTTTAAGATCGCCAACCCCTGTAGCGAGGTTCTTCATCTCGCCAAGACCTTGGTAGACCTGAGTAAGTTGGCCAGAGATGGTTTTGAAACTCTCATTAAAACGTTTTTCAACACTAGCTTTGAGCTTCTCATCAACGGTTTCGCGCATCTCCTCAAGTTTTTTGGTGTTTTCATCTTGGAGATTTTTCACTCTGGCATCAACAGTTTTCTGAATAGTTTGGAGATTTTCAGAGATCTCTTTGCGATTTTCACGAAATTCACCAGAAATTTTGGGCGTGAGTTTATCTACTTCTGATTCAATTCTGATCATACGCTCGTCGAGTTTTTTGGTGCGTTCAGCAACTTCTTCGGCTAGTTTTTCGGCATCAGCAGAAGAAGCTTTGGGTTTTCTGACTAGGAGAACGACCAAAAGTATTAAATTGGCTGCTCCTAAAATTACTAATGCTATTTCCATAGTTCTAGTATAGCACAAAAAGGGCGGCCTTGGTGGTCGCCCTGAGTGCTATTCTGCTGTTACTGCAGTAAATAGCGCAATGTACCCCCTTGAGCTGGGAAGATTATGCTCGTCGCGGTAATCTTCTACCGCTCTTACAAAAGGCCTAACTTTGGCAATATAATAGTCGGGATCAGGGTTATATCCTGCTCTAACTATAGCCTCAAAGAACTTTTGGGGGTTATCTCGATAGAGTAATGCATTGCTGGAGGTATAGCATTTTTGTTCAAATAGGTTTTGGTAAAATGCTTCCCAGCCCTCTTCATCGGTAGCGAAGTTCTGATTGCCAGATTTTCCGCCGGATAGGCCATGGAAATTGTGGCGCTTTATTGCGCTGTACGAAGTGCCTTGGCCAGACTCAAAAATGGCAATAGCCATAGCGGTTTCCCACGGAATATCGTATTTCGCGCCATTTCTAATGGCAATGTTGGAATATTTTTCAATAAAAGCTATACGCTCTTCGCTTAAACCTTGCGCGTAAGAGGTCTTAGGCATTAACCCCCCGCCTAATAATACGGCTAAAACAATAACAACAGCTACTTTTCTAAGGTACATAGGTCCTCCTTTGAATCTACAACAGATACGGGCAAAATTTGCCCAACCGTGCTATTTTAACATCGAGATAATAAAAAGTCAAGAATATTTTAGAGATTGGTACGATTTTCTAAAGCTGCAGAAAGCGTAATCTGATCGGCATAGGATAGATCTACTCCTAGAGGTAGGCCGCGAGCAAGACGAGTGATCTTGAGCTTTGGGTATTTTTCTAAAAGAGTCTTCTGAAGCAAAAGAGCGGTAGATTCACCTTCCACAGAGGGGTTAGTAGCGATAATTACCTCTTTTGCTTTGTCGTTTTCAACACGAGAGAGTAATTCTTTAATGTGGAGCTGATCAGGAGTGATACCATCGATTGGGGAAATTGCACCCCCTAGAACATGATAGGTGCCATGATAACCTTTTGTTTGCTCAATAGCATAAATATCTAGAGGTTCTTCTACTACCAAAATAGTAGTTTTGTCGCGAGTAGGGTCATCGTATAGAGGGGAAACCTCTTCTGAGCCATCAATTAGAGCGAAAGTAACAGGACAAGATTTGACTCCACTATGAAGATTTTCTAAAGACTTAGAGATGTTGTCGCTCAAATTTTTATTGGCACGAAAAAGATAATAGGCATAACGTTCTGCGGTGCGCGGGCCAACACCAGGAAGGGCGCCTAGTGCGTCAATTGCATTTTGAAGAGCTTTTGGAAGCATTGTTGCTCCTAATATTACATTCCTAGGTTGCCAAGAGCGCCCATCAGAGGCTTCATCTTGTCTGTAGCAATTTCCTGAGCTTTGGCATAGCCATCGCGGAAACAGTTCTCAATCCAACGTTCGAGCTCATGAATGTCATCAAAATCAATTTTTTCTGGGTCCAAGGTAACTTTTTTGACCTTAAGTTCACCGTTAATTTGAACTACTACTGCGCCATCGCCAGCTTCGACTTCGACAATCTCGTTCTTAAGCTCTTTTTGAGCTTTGCGCAATTGGTTTAACATTTTCATTTGGTCCATTGTCTGTCCCATATTAATTCTCCTGTTTTTTAACTCCTTCGTATAGGTATATTCTATCAGAATTCATAGATTTTGGCGAGGTGATAATGCGGGAAAGCCCATATTCTAATTCAGTAGGCCATTTGCCCAAGGTTGCAATGCTTTGGGACTGAGCGTCGGCGTAGATGTTGGAAACTGTAGTAGTGACCGTATAATCAGTCTTATCCTCCAAAATCTTATAAAAATCATAACTTAAAGTGCCGCCCTGAACCAAGATAGTGGTGTCTTTAGGGACTTTTTCGTAAATCAAAGCTAAATCTTCATTAAATTCATTGGCAACAACTGGGTTATAGCGATAGCCAAATAGGTAGTGATTGAGACTAGAAACTATCATGGTACCTAAAATAATGGAAATTGGGATAAGCCCAAAAATGCGCGCATATGGATTCTCTGGGAATAAACCATACCATTTTTCAAGGATGTAACGAATTCCGTGAGCGGTTAAAATCGCAAAAGGAATAATAATCAGAACTGCAGTGGGCGGCTCGAGTCCAGCTAGGGCAATTGTGAAGACGATAAATATAGAGGCAATAGAATTTCTGGAAGCAAAGAAGCCCTTTGCGGTAGATATTAGGCCCGTGAAAGCTAGCGCTAATGAGGCTAAACCGATCATCGGCGATAGAAATACGGACTCGATATTTCCGTTCCAGGACAAAAATGGCAAGAAGGCATCCTTGATGTTTGCAAAATAGTGGCCCAACGAGAACTCGTCTGTAAACGCAAGAGTTTTTAATGATTCTGGATGTTTTAGGAACTCAAAAGTGAAGCCAGCAATCACCCCGGCGGCGAGCAACAAGGCAATTACTATCAGCGCCTTTGGCAAAGACTTAAGTATAAATCTTAGGTGTGGATGAAGCAAGGCGTATAATGCTACAAATGCTACAAAATAACAGATGTATGGGGTTGTAAGCGATAGTAGTACAAAAATACCAAAAAAGATTGTATAGATAGTTTTTGGTAAAGTTTTCCCTTGGATTTTAGAACCTAGCCAAAGCAATAGGGTAGGCCAAAATACTAACATAATAAGCGGTGTGCCCGAGCCAGCTATAAAGAGAAATGGCGCTGACAGCACTGTCAGGATGGATGCGATGATTGCAACGTTATTCTTGAACCAGCGGTTCAAAAGTAATATAAGCAGGAGTGCCAATATAGCGCCGAGGATGATGCTTGGCAACTTGATGGAGTAAGCAGATAGTCCAAATAGACTAATCGAGAATTTTTGCAAAAAATGATATGGTAAATCAACAACGTCTCCATCTAGAATAGTCTCTATGGAAGTGTTGTAGGAAGTGACCGCAGACTCCATCTCAGTTTCAGACAAACCATCTGGGGAAATTAGGGGCATTCCGAAAATTAAACCAAGTAAAGCAATCGCTAGTAGTATATAGCCGATTATAAAACGGTGACGATACAAGAATAATCTGGAAATGGTTACTTTTTTCATTAGCTTTATTATATCAGTTCAATATCTATTTTGTCTAGAGTTACATATCTTCTTCGCTATGATGTTTGTCTAAGGTCAAGAAGCGAGAGAATTGGAGTTGCTCGAAGAGCTCGATCTTACCAATGGAACCATGGCGGTTCTTCTGGATAAGCAGCTCGGCAATATGAGTATCTTCATAATCATCTTTAAATTTATTGTAGTAATCTGGGCGATGGAGCATCATTACAAGGTCAGCGTCCTGCTCAATAGAGCCAGATTCACGAAGGTCTGATAGGACTGGGCGCGGGTCTTCACGACCAGTAACGTTACGGGAGAGCTGCGCCAAAGCTACCACTGGAATATTCAACTCGCGCGCAAGGCGTTTGAGTTCTTGGGAGATTTCCGTGACCTCCTGAACGCGATTACCAGCATAACGGTCAGAACCGCGAATAAGCTGTAAATAATCAATCACGATCAATTTAATAGGGTGGTCATCCTCGTGATCATGGACGGCGCGACGGGCTCGATTTCTTAGTTCCAGAACAGTCATAACAGAGGTATCATCAATGTAGAGTGGAGCTTCGCTGAGTTCACTGGAAGCTTCGGCAGCCCTGGTCTGTTCATCACCAGTAAGCAGCGAGACGTTACGGATATGCTCACTATTGATCTCTCCAAGGTCAGAGACAATACGATCGGCTAGTTCACGAGCGGCCATTTCTAGAGAGAAGAAAAGGACTCCAGCGTTATTGATAGTGGCAGCATTATAGGCAATGTTCTGGGCGATTGTAGTCTTACCCATAGAAGGACGTGCACCAATAACCACAAGGTCGCCATTTTGAAGGCCAGAAATTTTCATATCAAGATCTCTAAAGCCAGTTTTAAGACCAGAGATGGTTTCACCACTCTCTTTGAGCTTCTCGATACGATTAAAAGATTCAATAGCAAGAGTCTCTAGCGATTTGAAATCAGATTTAGTCGATTTGTTAGAGACGTCGAAGAGGCTTTTTTCAGCATCGGCGACTAGATCTGAAGTGTTACGACTCTCATCAAAGGCATCGGTGGCAATTTTAGTGCCGGTATCAATAAGTTTCCTTCTAGTAGCACAATCGGCGACGATGTCGGCGTAGGCCTGAATATTAGCTGCGGTAGGGACGAAATTAGTAAGCTCTGTAAGATATGGGGCACCGCCGATAGTTTTGAGGTTTTTTTCAGACCTTAATTCAGAGGTAAGAGTTAAGAGATCAATTGGGCGATGGGTGCTATAGAGAGTGGTCATAGCCTTATAGATGAGGCCGTTGTTCTTGTCGTAGAAATCTTTGTCTTTGACTTTCTCTAGGACGTCTGGGAAGCCTTCATCAGATAGCAAAATGGCGCCAAGCAAAGACTTTTCGGCGTTGATATCTTGGGGTGGGATACGACCACCTTTTTCGTCATTAGAATGGGACACCATTTGTTTCTACCTCCTGTATATCACCCATTATATCAGAAATCTTCGAGATTTTTTGGTCTTTTTTGATCACAGATTTATCATCGGTAAATTCTAATATGATATTCGTCGGCAGGAGGCTTTTGATCAGCTCTAGGTTGTTATCCGCTTCTAATATTGTGCGGTCGAACTTACGTGGAATATAGACTAGTAGCGTATTTCCTTGTAGTTGGTGCTCAGTATGTTTCAGAGAATTGGCTATAATGCTATTCTTCTCTAAGATGGCCTTTTCTAGCGCTTCCCAGCTAAAGTTGACTGGTTCTGGTATTACTTGAGGCGATTTCTCTTCCTTGGCCTCTACAGCCTCTTGGGAGGCCTTTTTAGGCGTTTTTGGAGCCTTCTCTTCTTTTGGAGCTATAGATACCACCTTTGAGGTTGATGCGGTAATTTGAGGCCTGACAGCGCTCTGAGCGAGAAAAGCGAGAAGCAACTTGGCCTCTGGGAACGGTGAAGATACTTCTGGGAGTTTTTCTAATAGAGGTAGAAGTTCTGGCTCAGGGGCTTTAATGATCTGGTTTATTAGGTTTTCTGCGACAGTTTCGGCCTTGATGCCAGAGTTTAAAATGGTTTTGATATTAGCAGTGATTTCCTCTTGATTTCCCTGTTTATAGGCACTAAGTAAGCTATCCAGCTGGCTTTCTTCTGGGACACCAAGAGCGGAAATAACTAAATCTTTGTCAATTTTGCTTCCCAGGGTAGAAATTTGATCTAACAGGGAGATGCTATCACGAAAGCTACCACCACCTTTGGCAATAATAACGTCCAGGGCGTCGCTTGTGATATTGATTTTCTCTTTTTTAGCAATGTTCTCCAAATGTTTCTTCATGACATCAGGGGTGGCAAGATTGAAATTATAAATTTGCGCACGAGAAGTAATAGTAGGTGGAATTTTGTAGGCATCAGTGGTAGCCATGATGAAAATTACGTGTTTTGGTGGCTCTTCCAGAGTCTTTAAGAGCGCGTTGAAGGCTGATTTTGACAGCATGTGAACTTCGTCGATGATATAAACCTTAAACTTGCCCTTGGTTGGCGCAATTACTGCTTTTTCCTTAAGCTCTCTGATGTTATCTACGCCAGTGTTAGAAGCGCCATCTATCTCGATGATATCAGTGTAATCATCTTCGATTGTGTATGGGAATTTGTTGATTTCGTGGGCAAAAATGCGGGCGACAGAGGTCTTGCCACAGCCCCTAGGGCCAATAAAAATGTAGGCATGGGAAATTTTGCCGGACCTTAGAGAACTCTCTAGCGGCTTTACCACCTGTTCTTGTCCGACTACCTCGCTTAGTTTAACCGGACGATATTTACGATATAACGCCTTCATTTACTCTATTATAGCACACAAAAAGCGGCCTTTATGTGGCCGCTTTAATTCTAATTAGATTGCTGCTTCTACAGCTGCCCAGTTGGCGTCTTCGTTATTAGCAGGAATCACTACCGCAACTTGCTGACCTTCTTTTAGGCGGAAATAAGTCACAGAAGCATATAAAATTTCGTATTCTTTGCCAGAAACTTCTACAAAATACTTGTCATCGTGGTGATTAAGTGTGCCGATGACTGTCTTTCTCTCAACGGGGCCAATCTGTTTGTAAAGAAACTTACCCTCTGGAGTAATGGTGAGTTTCATAATATCACCCTCAACTAGCTTAGATTTCGAGGCATAGTTGGCAGGAACTGGATAATTCTTACCCTCTTGATCGATCATAATCTGGCCATCAAATACCCCCTCGATAACCTTTCCTTCTGGGGTAGAAACCACAACGTCACGCGGGGCTGTGATTGCCTCACCATCACCGAGCACAGAAACTAGCAGTTCTTTAGCGGCTGATAAATTAGTCTCTGCTTCTGCTAGCAGGCTACGTAATCTTTTTATTTGTTTTTCTGGTAATTCAGACATACCTCGCATCCTGTCTGTTAAATATAGTATTAATATTATATTATAACGACACGAAATTCTTGTCAACATTTTTATGTAAAAAGTTTTCCACCGAATCCACAGAGGTAGTAGGTATAAATGTTGTAAAAATGACTATTAAAAATTCCCCTGGCTATTGCAGCCAGGGGCTTTTTTAGGTAGCAACTCGCTGAAGTAACTGGCGAAGGCGCGGATACTTCTTGAATTTTACCAACTTTTGCTCTTTGAGCCAGAGCAGAAGAGCATAGAAACCATAGCTATCTAGGTCAAAAATTTCATGCAGAATGAGCTCCTTTGTGTTCACATCTTCGTATACCGACAAATACTTCGAGTCGCTCTGGTTATGTGCTATCTGGCAGTATAGCATGCCCTCGAAAGGTGGATCGGTGTCCCTTATGAATCGAAACTGGTACTTAGCCACTTCTTTTCTTTTTGGTAACACGCCGTCGCAAATTTCCGCACATAGATCTAGACCTTCACCCAGTAAGGTGTGCGTGCTCTTATCAAAGTACGCTGAAACCGACTTACTGTCATTGGCCAATAGTATAATACTAATCTGTCGGTCATCTGTGTCTAACACATTGAACAATGTTCCCATACCATGATTTCCTCCTTAAAGTACAGTAATCCATCCAACTACTTAAAAATATTATAACAGAATATTACAAAATAGTCCAGTAAAATAGACCTTCTGGTTGACTTTTAGCTTAAACTATTGTATAGTATTAGTAAGTACTTTTACATGGGAGCAGCTTCTTGAAGGAGGGGGATTTAGAATGAACGTAATAAGTTTCTTAAAGAACATTTCAACCGAAGATGAAAAGCAGAACATCGCCGCAGCCATTGATCGCTGTTTTGACAAAAGTGATGTTATCGCTATTATGGCGATTTTGTGTGGTAATAATCAGCTCTCAACGGAAACGTTGCGCGAGCTCGATGCTCGTATTACGAGGCAGCTACAGACCACTCGTGAAGAGATAGAAAGCGGCTCATCGTACAAGAAACTCCAGGACGAAGTGAGATCCTATCGAGCAGAGACAATTCACCAAATGACACGCTTGGCCACTAGAAGCTTATGGGTAAGCGGCATTTTCTGTGTTGCAGCCATTGTAGTAATCATAGTGCTGTCTAGCAGGGATGTTTCCTCGATTGCGTGGCTGACTATTCCCCTGTTAGAGATAGGGGTGTTCATAGCATACTTTCTCTTTATGGGTTATATTCTTCACTATTGCGACCAGTGCGCTAATGGATATCCGCAGGAGGATGATGAGCTCAAGGACGCCTTCGAGGCGCGAACAAAGAAGCTCAAAATCGAGCTGTTCGAGCTTGAAGCAATTCACCGCATGATCAATAATAGCTACTCTGTATAAAGTACGCCCCTGAGCAATCGGGGGCATTTTCTTGCATTATATACTTGCATTTCTGGTTGGATAGGTGTATAATTTAAGAAGTTACCAAAGACAGTGGCGGCAACTCTTTTCAATCGAGGAACACAAATGAAGAGAAAAATTGTTTTTTCTTCTGAGTCGACGATGATTGAAAGAAAGCGAAGTTGCTTAATCATGCCACCGAGGCAAATATCTTGTTTTTATGATTGGTAACGGAATTTAACAATTCAGCCAATCAAATAAATTTAAACCAAAGGAGCCAAATGGCAATTACTAAAGATAAGAAGAAAACTTTGGTTGCTGATTTGACAGAACTTTTAAACAGTTCTAAGATGACCGTTTTTGCCAAATATCAGGGGCTTACTGTTGCGGAACTCCAAGACTTACGTAAGGCTGCCCGTGAAAATGGCGTTAAAATTAAGGTCGTTAAGAACCGTTTAGTCAAAGTCGCGATGGGCGAAATCGCTGTCTATAAAGACACTGACACTACTGGCCTTTCTGGTCAATTACTTTACGCTATCTCTGATAGTGATGAGGTTGCTCCAGCTAAGGTTCTCGCAAACTTTGCTAAAGAACACGAAGCTTTGCAAATTGCTGGTGCCTTCAATGATGCCGGCGTAAATCTTTCTGAAGATGAGATCAAGGCTCTCGCCTCTCTCCCTTCCAAGAACGAACTTATCGCTCAGGTCGTGGCACAGCTTCTTTCCCCAGTTACCGATTCCATCTCCGGTCTTTCCGGTGGTATCTCTGGTATCGTATCTGGCCTAGAGGCACACGCTGCTTAAAATCAGCAATCAATTAACGAAAGGAAAATAATTATGGCAACTGATGTCAAGAAATTAGCAGAGGAATTGGTTAAGCTCACCGTCCTCGAAGTTAACGAGCTTAAAAATGTTTTGAAAGATGAATATGGTATTGAGCCTGCTGCTGCCGCTGTTGCAGTTGCTGGTCCTGCTGCTGGCGATGCTGGCGCTGCTGCCGAAGAAAAATCTGAATACGATGTTGTCCTCAAAGACGCTGGTGCTCAGAAGATTGCAGTCATCAAGGCTGTCAAGGAAGCTACTGGTCTAGGTCTTGGCGAAGCTAAGGCTATCGTAGACGGTGCTCCTGCAACTGTTAAAGAGAAAGTCGCCAAAGACGAAGCTGAAGCTATGAAGAAAGCTCTCGAAGAAGCTGGCGCAACTGTCGAATTAGCATAACTCAAGCTTTAGCTTGGTTAGGCTTTAGCCCATTAGGTTAAGGTCTACTAAATCTTAAATTGGCTGAATTAAATTCTAAAAAAGACCACCTTTTTCTAAGAGGTGGTCTTTTTATGGTATGATAGTCTTATGATTAGAGTAATTGCTGGTGGCAAAAAGTCCAAAAATTGGGTCTTAGAAGGGCAAACAGAGTATGAAAAACGCCTAAAGAAGCCGTTTGATGTTCATTTTGAGTATTGGGACGATGATAAAATCGCCTCTCTCACCTCTAATTGGCCGTTTAAGCCCTCTGAATACGTAATCTTACTAGATGAGCGTGGCACGCAATTAACTTCACCAGAGCTTTCTCATAGGCTAGAGCAGGTATTTAACTCTTCTAAATCTGTAACCTTTATCATCGGTGGACCTTACGGGGTCTCAGAGGAAACAAGAAAGAGAGCTGATTTCGTGCTCTCTTTCTCTGGTTTAGTATTTCCGCATGAACTAATGCGTATCATGCTATCTGAACAGATTTACCGCGCCCAGGAAATTTCCAGGGGTGGTAAATACCACCATAATTAATTATAGAGGTTTTCTACTGGGACAGATGGGCCCATAGTAGTGGTCAGATAGATAGATTTGACATATTGACCCTTGAGGGAAGCTGGTTTTTGGTTCTTCAAGGAGTTGAAGAAGGTTTCTGCGTTAGCAAGAAGTTTAGCTTCACCAAAGGAGACTTTACCTAAGCCGATATGAACGATAGATTGCTTATCGACACGGTATTCAACTTTACCGGCCTTAGCCTCTTTAACAGCTTTGGCGACATCTGCGGTAACGGTGCCAGCCTTTGGATTTGGCATCAAACCCTTAGGGCCAAGTAATCTAGCAAATTTACCAAGTTTTGGCATGTACTGAGGGGTAGAAATAAGGACGTCGAAATCGATAGTTCCTTTTTCTAGCTGCTTCAAAAATTCTTCATCTTCAGCGATGTCAGCACCGGCAGCTTTTGCCTTCTTAGCTTCATCAAGTGGAGCGAAGACAGCTACGCGGACAGTTTTACCGTTACCGTTTGGAAGAACGATAGTGGTACGAATATTCTGGTCTGCCTGGCGTGGATCAACACCTAGACGAACGTGAGCTTCGAGGGTAGCGTCAAATTTGACTGGGCTGGTCTTAATAGCAAGAGCAACTGCGTCTTTCAAAGAGTAAGTCTTAGTGCGATCAATCTCTTTGTGGGCAGCCTGATATTTCTTGCCACGGCGTTCAATTAGAGGGCGAACCTTAGGAGCTGCGCCTTTTGGTTTCTTGGCAGCTTCAGCGTCTTTTTCTGCTTTCTCTACCTTTTTAGCCTGGCGCTCTTCTTCGGCCTTGACTTCTTCAATGTGTTTCTTAGATTTTTTACCGCTTTTAGCGAATTTTTCTTCAGCTTCAGCAGGAGCCTCCTCTTTTGGAGCTTCTTTTGGAGCCTCAGTTTCTTCAACTGGAGCTTTAATTTCTTCTTTAGCTGCATCTTCGGCAGCTTCAAGTTTGGCAGCTTTGGCCATAAATTTCCTTTCTGTGGTATTCGCGACCTAAAATAGGTCTCCCATCAAATTAAATTTTAATGTTCTTATTTTAGCACAGAACAGATAAAAACGCAAGAAAAAAAGAAGGGGCCGCAATTTCTTGCAGCCCCTCAAGGGGATGACGTGAGCGCCTAGTGCGCTCTCTAAAGGGAAAACTTCGTGTCAAATATGAGCTTATCACTGTAGAATCGCTCATTCTCATACTCGCCATTGGGGCTCAGGTAATAAACTTCACCCTTCATGACACCTTCATTCTTGATCTCTTCGATAAATCCACCGCGGCTCATTGAAATGTACGGACCAGACATTCCAGATTCTATAGCCTGATAAGGCATTGAAAAACGCGGGTATTTACTGTTGTCTTTGTAGGTAACAGCATACCTATTCTTGCTACCGTAAATGACTAATCCTGCCTCTGTCTTGCCAATGTTGATATACGAATATATCAGAGCGAACGACAAAATAAGGTCATCACCACCGCTATTCGCGATCATAAAATCGTAGCTCAGCCTCGGCATATCCTTCACGATATCGCGCCCAGTGCGAATTAAATCAGCTTTGAACTTCTCTGCTGCCGTAATTGAAATGCGCCTGCCCGTAACCAGATCTTTGAAAAGCCTGTAGCTCTCCATTCTATCTATCCCACTCATTGGCGCCTCACTTTCCAGGGTAGGTGAGAATAGTATTCACCGTGTACCCCTTTTTCCTTAAACTGGCCTTACCGTTAAACCTGTCAAGATCTATCAAGGCGAGAATCATTACCACTTCGCCACCAAGCTGTTTAACCAACCTGGCAGCAGCTGCTGTGCTACTACCCGTAACGATCAGGTCATCGACCAAGACAACCTTGTCTCCTTCTTTGATCGCGTCGTCGTGAACTTCGAGCGTGTCTTTACCATATTCGAGGTCGTAGCTTTCCTGAACTACCTTACCGGGTAACTTCCCTTTTCTCCTGATTGGCACAAACGGCCGGTTCAGCCTGTCTGCAAGCGCTGCTCCATAAACAAAACCACGGGCTTCAATGGCCGCGATTTTATCTATTTCGTGTTCGTACAAGAACATTTGCAGCCCTGATACCGAATACCTGAATGCATCCGCGTCATTCCAGACCGTAGTGACGTCACTGAACGTCGCCCCTTCCTTTGGAAAATCCGGGATTACTCTGATGGCATTGTCCACTACTTTTACTACCTTTTCGGTAGTGATAGCATTTGTTACGCCAAGAAGATCGCTCTTCTTCCACTTCGCCTTTTCGGTTTTTTTCTTTCCCATTTAGGACCTCCTTTTAAGGTACTTCCCTGTTAGACGTATATTTCTACGCCGTCCACCCCATTAGTTTTATTATACAACAAAAAGGCTCCTTTTTCAAGGAGTCTTTTTGGTATATATCTTAATAACTACAACAATCTGTTGCTATGTTGCAATTAACCTTCAACTTCCACACCCATTGAACGAGCGGTGCCAGCCACAACTTTGACGGCGCCATCTAGGTCAACAGCATTGAGCTGATCCATCTTAGCCTTGGCAATTTCCTCGAGCTGAGCGTGAGAAATCTTGCCGACCTTTTCAAGGTTAGGTTTACCTGAACCCTTCTGAATCTTAATAGCTTCGCGAATAAGATCATCCACAGGCTGACCGAGACATACCCAGTCAAAAGTGCGATCTTCATAGACCTTAATATGGACAATCACATTCTTACCCATATAATCTTTGGTAGCTTCATTGAATGGATTAATAAAGTCCATCATGTTAAGTCCCCATTGACCAAGAGTAGAACCTACTGGAGGGCCTGCGGTGGCCTTACCACCAGGAATTCTGAGTTTTAGATTTCCAATACATTTTTTGGCTTCTGCCATAATTATTTCCTTTCGATTAATGTCGCATAAAGAAGCGTCGCGACAAATCGTGCGTAACGATTTTTATTATAATGCATATCGCTTAAAAATGCAAGTAAAAACCCAGCGCATTATTCCTCGCTGGGTTTTCTCGCCTCTCGGCGAACTAGCTTTTTCCTATGGCTAAGCAGAAGCCCTGTTCCGATATGCTCGCTTTATAACATTGAGCATTGCCAGCTTGTCACGATATTGCGCTTCAATATCTGCGCATTCCTGTCGAGTACTCTCGTATTCATCTTCGAACTCTCTTGCATACAGTGGTGCTCGAAATGTTCTAAGCATCAACTTACTGACCAAGTAAGTTACTAAGCATACTGGAATACAAATGAGTAGCGCCTGCAGGCCAGGCCCACGAGTAAGCGTGTTCATGGCAAGATCAAAATCCACATGCAGCAGAAAACGGTCTACCAGGAAGAACGTCACCATCCCCGAAACTATCGCATAAGCAAAGCTGTTCAGGTTGTCACTGCGGCACTTGGCCATTAGTTCTGCTTCCTTAAACTCCGGAGTTTCATAGTCTAAGATCTTGAGATTAAGCTCCGTATATTTCTGATGGAGCCGCTCCAGATCTTCGCTATTGTCATCCCTCAGCTGCACATAAACCTGATACAACATGTCATCAGGAATATCCGCCGTTTCAAGTAGGTCCTCATAAAAGGCTTCCTCCCGCATCCGAACTGGCACTTCTGCAACATCGGGCTTGCAAACTTTTCCATAGGTTTTGACGTAAATGTTCTCCATTTCTACCCCCTTTCAAAATAGCCTCTGTCATTATAGCACTAACATTTTATTTTGCCAAGAAGTTTTTAAAACACCGAGAAAAAGCGCCCCATAAATAGGGACGCCTTCGTCTAGCTCACATCAGCCCATGTTGATGGCTGTATTCTCGTATAGCCATCAAGTATGACTCGTAGAGGTGTATCCTGTTGCGGAGGATCACCTCCTTGATCATAGCTTCTTCTTCGGAGGCCTCAGAAGCTTTATATTGTTTCCTTCTTACTATCTCCTCCGCAAACAAAATAAAGCTGAAGAGAGCTACGGCTATTAGCCACGCCTCCGTAGCTGTGATATCAAAGCCATAGACACTAAAATGCCATAGACCCCATACCGCTACAAGGATGTTTCCACAACCCAATCCAAAAAACAGACCGAGAATCAGGTTGTCGCACTTCCAGTTATCCTTGCTCCAGAGGATTTCCCTCCTTGACTGCTCTATGCTGCTATTTAACAGGGCCGTCAGGTTTGCCTCTAAGGTTTTGAAATCTTCTGGAGGCACACGCCTTAAAATTCTCCTAAAATATACCACGTCGTCTTCACCTCTGCGGCGAGCGTTATTCTTAGACGACGTTTTCACATAGGAAAGCGTTTCTTGTTCTATTGTTTCAATTACATCCAAGTCCTTCATAGTTTCACCCCCCTTATCCTGGACTAGATCTTAAAGTACATATTACTATTTTATCACAGTCTTCTAAAAAAGTCAACCTACACCCCTGTTTTACTTGACTTTTTCGAAATATTATGTATAATATTATTATGCACATTTACATTCTGGGTCATTTTTTACGAGGAGGTAGAAAATGATGATTGATATTATAAAATTTATTGAACAGAGAAAGAACCAGATTTCTATCAGAGAGATCAGATACATGAAAGAGGAAGCGGAAGAGTTCGAGAGCCAACGTGAAATCCTTGACTTTTTAATCAGGGAGAAACTCCTAGCATCTGTTGACGCAGTTGAGCTTTACAAATCTATCTGCTTAACCCTTAAAGGCTATCGAAAGATATATTCACAGGTTTCAACGGAACGAAAGGCTAACAGGGAGCTGGCCATAAAGGAACGCAAAGAAGCCCAAATCTCTCTTTCTATAGAGAGTATCGTGGTCTGTATTATCTGTATTGCAGTACTGGTGTTTATATACGCCACTATGTTCTTTGACATTCAATCCCAAGGCTACACCCCTACAGGCATAGCCTTGTTCGCCTGTAGGCTGTCGGTTTACGTGATTGTTGGCATCATCTGTTGCCTTGTTTATGCCCTGATCAAGGCAATAGTAGCAATCTTCCTAGCTAATCGCAGCGCAAAGGAGGAAGCGGCCGAGCTGGCGCACGCCACCAAGATGCAATTACAGAGGCTTGACAAAGAGATGTCTGAACTTGAACTCTGTAAAGGTATGTTGGAGCGCTACAACGGTCGCAACGGCTTACCCACTCAGGGGGAGAGCTACGAGTAGCAACCAACCCAGAAAGAAGTGCAACAAAATGGCGCCTTATTTGGACGCCATTTTTCATGTTTTAGAAAATTTGAAAGTTTTGTGTGGAAAACTTCACACCATATATTGAGGTCTAAATTTTCTTGACCTGGAGAGCATCAAGCTCGACTGGCGTTTCGCGGCCAAACATAGAAACCATAACCTTGAGCTTGCCTTTTTCGCTATCAATTTCAGAAATGGTGCCATCGAAACCTTTGAATGGGCCATCGGTAATGGAAACCACTTCGTCGATAGAGTAATTGACAGAGAACTTTGGGTCTTCTACACCCATACGTTTCTTGATCTTGGCGATCTCTTTCTCAGAAACAGGGGTAGGTTGAGTGCCAGTGCCAATGAATCCAGTTACGCCAGGGGTATTACGAACAATATACCAGGTTTCATCAGAAAGTTTCATCTCCACGAGTACGTAACCCTGGAAAATCTTGCGGTCAACGACTTTGCGCTTACCGTTTTTAATCTCAATTTGCTTTTCTTTTGGTACAAGAGCATCGAAAATCTTACCTTTCATCTCGATACCATCGACACGCTGCTTGATAGAATCAGCAACCTTGTCTTCGTAGCCAGAGTAGGTGGAAATTGCATACCAAGCTCTGGTGTCATCATATCTATTTACTGCCATATAATTCCTTTCTCTTTAACCCAATATTAATCCAAATAACCATGTAAATAATGCATCTAGGAGCATAATGATTGCAATGAAGATGCCAGTGTAAACAAACACCGCAAAAACCATTTTCCAAGTAGCTTTTCTAGATGGCCAGCGCACCTGACGAAGCTCAAGCCATGCGTTTTTAAAGTAATTACCTTCTTTTTTCGATTTTTTCTCTGCCTTCGCGACAGCTTTGGTTGCTTTAGCATCGATTTTGACCGATTTTCCGGTAGATTTAGCAGGTTTTGCGGATCTACCGCTATCTTTTCCCACTTTGACCTTTTTTACCGTCTTAGGGGCTTCTAATGGCTCCTCCGGCGATTTTCCCGGATCTTGGGCCTTAATTCTGGTAATTTTAGCCACTTTTGTCTCCTTTACTCCTATAAAAATAAGCCTATCTAGGCTTGTCAAGTCAAGTATAGCAAAAAATTTCTAAAAGTAAAGACTTTTTCTTCTGGATTTTTTTGCTAAAATGGATTTAGGTTAGTGGGAGCACATTGCAAAGTGAGGTGATTTATTTTGAGTGCAGCTGAGAATATATGGAAAAGTTTTGAATCTTTTTTCCAACTTCAGGGGGTATTCAGGAGCGGCTTTACACGTACTGGAGTGTATGGTTTTTATGTGGATCCGAACGATCCGAAAGATAATCCAGAGATACTCCGTAATCTTGAGAGATACAACGTCAGTACGACAGGGTGTCATTGTGGCCGAACGGCCAATCTTTTGTACGATATAATGCGATGGTATCCTATGTATTTCCGAAACGAAGATATAAGTCTGGCAATCAAGGTAGCTCTCTGCCACGACATCGGAGAAAGTATAGTTGGCGATATCGCTGCAGATGGCTCAGCTGAACATGAGAAGAAAAAGGCAGCCGAGTGGGCAGCAGTCCAGGAGTTCTATTCCTATCAACCGAAGGGAGATCGGTCAGCGATCATAGAATTGCATCGTCAATTTGATGAGGATACTACTTTTCTCGGTCAGGCAATCCGCGTAGCGGACAAACTGGATGCTCTTGGCGAACTAATTATCCTGGAAGGCTGCGGATTCAAGGGTGACGTCTTGAAGAAACGCATACCATCAGAGCAGGATATGAAGTATGCAGAGAAGATCGGTTCCTCCAACTGTACTGATGAATGGGCGTACTGTTTCTATCAGATGATGGAGCAACAGGACTACGACAAGCGCTTGAAAACTATCGCAGCGGAGTTTTTAACTGCAGGGCTGAAGTCAATCGGCAGGCCATTATACGAATGGTGGCTGGTTTAACCTCACTAACCAAAAGACCCTAGAAATTAGGGTCTTTTTCTTTTAAAATCTTATCTTCTGTGGTATACTAAAAAACAGCTAACGGAGGTAAATTATGAGTAAATTCGATGATCAATACCTTGACCTCTGTGAAAGGGTGTTGATTTACGGAGAAAGGGTGAGCAACGATCCGGCAGTTCTTAAGAGAAAAATTAAGAAGTCTACCGGGACTAATATGCCAAATCACTACGCGCAGACAGTAAAGCCTGTAACGACGATTCGCTTGCCCCACCAAGTGCTTTCGTTTGATCTTGAAGAAGAATTCCCAATTCTAACTTCAAAACAGGTCGCCTTCAAGACTGCAGTGTTAGAGATTTTATGGATTTATCAGGTACAAAGTAATGATGTGCGTTGGCTACATGAGCGCGGCATTAAGATTTGGGATGAGTGGGAAATTCCTGAAAATGGCAAATATATGGGCCGCGATTTCAAAAAGCTATACAAAGATCTTGGCCTGAAAGAAGACCCTGCCCACACTATTGGCACAGCTTATGGCTGGATTGCTAAGCGTTACCAACTCACTCAGAGTTTGATTGAGACGTTGAAGTCCGACCCAAATAACCGTCGTATGGTAATGTCTCTCTGGCAAAATGAATTTTTGAACACAGCGGCTCTACCATCTTGTGTCTGGAATTCAGAGTGGAACATTACTGATGGACGCCTAAATGTGCTAGTTAATTCTCGTTCCACCGATATTCCTCTAGGCTTGCCATTTAATATTACTCAGTATGCAGCACTTTGTTGCTTGATCGCTCACAGCATTGGAATAAAGCCTGGGAAGATGACTTTTGTCTCTAACGACGCACACATCTATGAAAACCAGCTTCCTGGCATTCGTGAGCAACTTCGTCGTCGTGATGAACTCAAAGCCCGTGGTGAGAAGTTCCCTGATGCACCGAAACTTTGGCTCAACCCTGCAGTCAAAGACTTCTTCAAGTTCGACAATTCTAAAGAGTTAAAAGATATTCGTTTGATCGATTATAAACATCTTGGCAAAATCAGCATGCCGGTGTCGGCCTAGGAGGTAGCCTTGAGTTTTTCTATCATCGCGGCGGTCGGAAAAAACAGAGAGCTTGGCAAAAATGGCAAGCTGCTCTGGCATTTGCCAGAAGATTTGGCGTTTTTCAAGAAAACAACACTTGGCCACTCGGTCTTGATGGGTAGAAAAACTTTTGAAAGTTTACCTTCTATGCTCCCCCAGAGAAAGCATTATATCGTTACCAGAAATCAAGATTTTAAAAGAGACGGCTTGGAGGTCGTTGAAGATTTAGAAAAGTTCATTGCTTCTGCTCCTGATGAAGAAATTTTCGTAATTGGTGGCGGGCAGATTTACGCTGCGATGCTACCTTATGCCGATACGTTATATTTAACAGAGGTAGATGCTGCCGATGAGTCCGCTGATACCTTTTTTCCGGAGTTCGATAGACTCAAGTTTAACCGTGAAGTTTTAGGAAAGGGTATGAAAGATGGTATAAACTATCAATTCGTGAAATATACTAGAAAATAATTCGTGATATTGTCAAATAAGGAGGTCTATGAAAAAAGATTTAGTATTTGACCTGTTGAAACAGGAAAAATTGCGCCAAAGAAAGGGCTTAGAGCTTATCCCTAGCGAGAACTATGTTTCAAAAGATGTACTTACTGCCATGGGGTCAGTTTTAACCAACAAATATTCTGAAGGTTACCCGTCTTTTGAGGGTATATCCGAAGGCACACTTTGGTCAGAGACAAAAATTGCCGACAAAGTTTTACCTAACTATCGCTACTATGGTGGGCAAGCAAATGTTGACCGCATTGAGCGCTTGGCAATTCGTCGCGCGATGAAGCTATTCCATGCTGATCATGCCAATGTTCAGCCACACTCCGGCGCTAATGCCAACGAAGCGGTTTATTTTGCCTGGTGCGAACCTGGCGATAAGATTTTGGCGATGAACCTTGCTCATGGCGGGCATCTCACTCATGGCTCCCCAGTGACCCGTTCGGCCAAAATTTATAAGTTCCTAAGTTACGGTACCACCCCTGATGGTGACATCGATTACAAGGAATTGGAAAAGATTGCTCTCAAAGAAAAACCAAAGATTATTTTAGTTGGCTATTCCGCCTTTATGAAAGTGCCAGATTTTGACCGTGTAGCTAAGATTGGCAAAAAAGTTGGGGCGCTTCTGATGGCTGATATGGCGCATGTAGCAGGCTTGATTGCTGGTGGTGTTCATCCAAACCCACTAGATCATGGTTTTCATGTCATGACTACTACCACGCACAAGACCTTGCGTGGCCCTAGAGGCGGCCTCATTCTTTCCAAAGGCAACGTGGCTTCACCTCTGAAAAAACCAGAAAAAACTCTTACAAATATCCCTATTTTGATTGATCGTGCGGTATTTCCTGGAACTCAAGGTGGACCGCTAGAGCATGTAATTGCTGCCAAGGCAGTGGCTTTTGGCGAAGCACTTCAGCCATCATTCAAAAAATATGCGCGTAATATTGTAAAAAATGCCAAAGCTTTGGCCAAACGCTTGCAAAAAAATGGTTTCATTTTACAGGGTGGCGGCACCGAGAACCACTTAGTGCTAGTTAACGTTAAGGAAAGCTTCGGTGTATCTGGGAAAATGTTCGAAAAAGCACTTGATATGGTAGGGCTGACATTGAATGCCAATGCTTTACCTTGCGACAAGGAAGCGGCCTTCCGTCCATCAGGGGTGCGCTTAGGCACACCAGCCATCACCACACGTGGTATGGGAACCGCCGAGATGGAGAAAATTGCGGACTGGATGACAGAGGTAGCGAAACTCTGTGTCGAGATTGGCAATGAAAAAGACTTAACTAGCAAAAAATATGCACCTGCCTTTGAAAAGATTCATAAGCAAGTGGTTAAATTAGCACTCAAATTCCCTCTTCCAACTGAGGGATAGCTAGCTCAAAGAAAAGTCCCCAGGATCAAAAGACCCTGGGGATTTTTTGGGGGTGAGGTCACTCTACGAGCTTCCGAATACATTTGACCAAGATGCATCCGGTGAGAAATATCGGCGCCAAAACTGTTAAACACTTTACGAAACCTCTCCAAGGTCTGACGCTGTTGTACCCCTCCTTGATATTTCTCGTGAAAAGCGAGTCCTGCTCGCTGTCTTCCAAAGTGTCAAAACTTTTATCAACGAAGAAGGCTTCTTCGTAGTCTCCCTCATCTTTAAAAAGCGTGATATATCTACGCTGCGGTTCTTTCACTACCATCACCTCCTCTCAAAGAGCGCCCCCTAGACAAGTCTCAAAAGAGACAGCTATACTTTTATTATAGCACACTTTGCTAAAAATTGCAAGATGTGGTATAATTTTGCCAATGGTCGGGGACGTAGCTCATCTGGTAGAGCGCAGCATTCGCATTGCTGAGGTGGTGAGTTCGAGTCTCATCGTCTCCACCAATAATTACAGTATAGAGCCTTCACGTGCGTGATGGCTTGTTCTTTAGGAGGTGAGGTTATGATAGAATACGAGCATCAGCCATTTATGACTGTAACTGAGATTAATCCTGAAATGGTGCCTTATGTCTACTTTAAATCTAATTGCAATTTTCTATTTCCGAAAATTGATATCAATAAAATCCATCCGGAAATTCCGCTCCTCGTAAATACGATTGAGAGCTACTTTGAGGACCTGGAACTGTATTTAACATTAGATTTAACAGACGAGCAGAGCAGGCACATGATTCAAGAACACTACGATGAGCTAATCATTGTGACACAACGCTCAGAGAAAACCAAAGAGGAAGCCTTCTGCTACACGATAACACCACTAGGTTCTTTCTATTTTGACTTTTTTCAGCGTAGCAAAGACAATCAACTTTCGGAGAAGTTTACAGTATTCCTGACTGACGAAATGAAGGAAGGCCTGTATCTAGTTCCTTGCGAAGTTGATTTCCTGCCAGATGGAGGAATATCTGTCTTTCATGAGTATCTTCCTAGTGGACCATTTCCGCCACTTAGGCCGGAGAAATACCCCGAAGGCTCGCCGCAGCAGCTCAATGCCAAGAAGTATTATGAGATTCAGGAGCTCAAATATAGTTCTGCAACCTCAGTTTATTATTCTGGCGATGAAGAGTCTGATCTAATAGACGAAGTATTAGCCGAGGATGAAGAATACTGGGAAGATGATGACTATGATGAGGATGAAGAATACTGGGAAGATGATGACTATGATGAGGATGAAATTGAAGATTTCCTCAATAGCTCGGGCAAAGATTTCTTTCATGACGACACTTTGGACACCCTGTACTATGTAGTCAGACCCGAAGACTAAAAAATACCCCCAAGGTTTGGGGGTATTTTCCTTTGTCTCTCCTAGCACCGGTCAGGCTTCGCCCGACGGAGCATAACGTTACCTCAAAAATATCCGTGCAAGCACGGATATTTTTGTTCCTCCTAACGTTTTGAGAACTGTTCTTTCTTTCTCGCAGAGCGAAGACCGTATTTCTTGCGTTCCTTTTCGCGTGGGTCACGCTTGATGAAGCCAGCTTTCTTCAATACTGGGCGAAGATCTGGGGCTTCAAGGGTGATAGCTTTAGAAACTGCAAGCTTGATTGCGTCAACCTGGCCAGCTAGACCGCCACCGGTAACTACGATAGTAATGTCGTAATCTTTTTGCTTGCCGGAAACTGCTAGTGGGTCGGTGATTTCTGCTAATTTGGACTTGTCGCCGGAGAGATACTCAAGAGCATCTTTACCGTTGATAGTGATATTGCCTTTGCCCTTATAGAGACGGGCGCGAGCTGTGGCAGCCTTGCGGCGGCCAAGTCCGTAGATGTAAGAATCTTTTGCCATTATTTAATCTCCTTTGGGTTCTGGGCAGTGTGGGAATGCTCAGCGCCTTCGAATACGCGAAGACGGGCAAGTCTTTCTGCCTGTAATTTATTCTTAGGAAGCATACCTTTCACTGCTTCTTTGATGGCATAGCTAGGGTCTTTTTCGATGACCTCAGCAAGGCTTAATTCCTTGATACCACCTGGGAAGCCACTGTGACGATAATACTTCTTGTCGGTTAATTTAGCGCCGGTAGCTTGAAGCTCTTTAGCATTAATAACTACGACGTAGTCGCCATTATCGATGTGTGGAGTGTAAGTTACCTTTGATTTTCCCATCAATTTGTCGGCAATCACGACAGCTAATTTACCAAGTGGTAAAGATTTGGCATCGATGATATACCATTCGCGGGAGATTTCTGAGCCTTTTTGAGAATAAGTTTTCATATTACTTGTCCTCCTTGGTCTCGATATTGTCTACAAAAGAAATAGTGGCTAGTTCGGCGTTATCACCTTTGCGGTTTCCAGCACGTTCGATGCGAAGATAGCCAGAATCACGCTTAATTTGTGGGGCGATTGTATCCATAAGAAGATCTGCAGCTTCAATGCTATTTAATCTAGCGATGAGAATTCTACGATTGGCTAGACCACCTTTTTTGGCGATGGTAACTAGTCTTTCAGTAGAACGACGGATCTCTTTGGCTTTTTCTAATGTAGTAGTGATTGATTGATTTTCGATAAGAGAGCACTGCAAGCCCCGCACAAGTGCGCGTCTCTTGTCGGTTTCACGGCCGAACTTACGGCCTTTATATCCGTGGCGATGCATATTAAATATTTAACTCCGTTATCTTTTCTTTTACTTCATCCAATGCCTTTGCGCCAAAGCCTTTGAGGTCTTTAAGATCAGAATCAGAAAGCATTACAAGGTCACGCACAGTCTTAATATCGTTGTTAGTAAGCGCATTAGCGGTGCGAGCGGAAAGTCCAAGTTCCTCAATTGGAAGCATTAGACCAGAATCTTCTTCTTCTGTTTCACCTCCTGGGGCTGGAGCACTTTCGACGGTAGTGCTACCGGCAAGGGCGGTATATTGGTTAACTAGGATAGCAGCGGCTTCTTCAAAGGCCTCACGTGGAGTGATGGTACCATCAGTCTCGATAGTAAGGGTAAGTTGTTGAAGATTAGTATCCTGACCAACACGAGTATTTTCGGCTTTGTAGCGAGCACGAAGTACTGGTGAAAATACTGCATCAAGTGCAATCATATCTGAATGAACGCGTTCTTGACCAGATTTTTCAATGGTAAGGTAACCGCAGCCAGTATCGACGATGAAATGCATCTTTAAAACATGCTTTGGGTCATCAATGTGGCAGATAACCTGATTTGGGTTGGCAATTTCAACTTCAGCTGGAAGTTTAATGTCACCAGCGACCACGCGCTTATCTCCAGCCTTTTCGGACTGCTCTGAGCCTTTAATCTCTAGATAGAGCTCAACAGGGGTATCAGAGTGAGATTTAACGCGAATATTCTTGAGGTTCAACATGATGTCAACGACATCTTCACGAATGCCTGGAATAGCAGTAAATTCATGAGTGGAACCTTCAATGCTAAAGGCGGTAATAGCAGCGCCTTTAACACTAGAGAGAAGAACGCGACGAAGGGAGTTACCAAGGGTGTTACCGTAGCCATAGTATAGAGGGCGTACGATGAACTCTGCGGTATTGTTACCTAGGTCATTGACTTCTTCTAGCTTTGCTTCATGAATAGCTTTTGTTGTCATATTGTTCTTTCTCCTTAGCGTGAGTAGTACTCAACGATTAATTGTTCGTTAATGCCCGCCTCTGCTTCTTCGCGCTTTGGCAAACCGGTTATTTCGATTTTCATTTTCTTGCCGTCAACCTTCATCCAAGACAAAGTGTTGCTACCTGCTGCACCCATGATGTTGTCTAAGTTCTTGAAATATTCAGATTTCTGAGATTTTGGACGAACTTCGAGAACATCACCAGCGCTAAGGCGAATGGATGGAATGTCGATACGGCGGCCGTTTAGTAGGAAGTGACCGTGGGAGACTAGTTGTCTAGCCTGACGACGGGTAGTAGCAAAACCTGCGCGGTAAACAGCGTTATCGGCGCGGCGTTCTAGGAATTCTAGAAGTTTTTCGCCGGTCAAACCTTCTGCGCGGGTAGCTTCTTTCATTAATTTAGCAAATTGCTTTTCAAGAAGACCATACATGCGGCGAACTTTCTGCTTCTCGCGAAGCTGAGTAAGATAAAGGCTTCCACCTCTAACTCTCATATCGCCGTGCTGACCAGGAATACCGGTCTTTTTGGCCATAACTTTGTGAGCCTTAGGAGCGAGGGCATAACCTTCGCGACGACTCTGCTTTACAATAGGTGATTTATCGCGTGCCATTATGGTTTCCTTTCTCCCTTAGGACGAACACCACCGTGAGCAATAGGGGTCAAGTCGGTGATACTGTCAATTTTCATACCAACGCTAGAGACGGCGCGAATTGCACTGTCACGACCAAGGCCGATACCTTTGACATAGACGTCAACGCTGTTCATGCCATGATCTTTCTTAGCGATTTCTGCGGCTTTTTCAGCTGCAATCTGAGCTGCATAAGCCGTACCTTTCTTACTTCCTCTAAAACCGTTAGCGCCTGCGGAAGAGGCAGTTAGTACTTCGCCCTTCTTATCAGAGAAGCTAATGATAGTATTGTTAAAGGTTGCCTGAATGTGCATCTGGCCAGAGGTAACGATACGTTTGCCTTTCTTGGCCTTTTTAGTAGCTTTAGGAGCTTCGGTAGCTTCGGCTTTTTCAGCCTTTTCCGCTTCAGGAGCTTCCACAGCTTTATCTTTAATTTCTTCTTCTGCCATGTTATTCTCCTTTCTCCTTAAGTCTTACTTGCTGCCTTTGGCTGTGCTCCACCAACTGCGATAGCTTTACCTTTACGAGTGCGTGCGTTCGTTCTGGTACGCTGTCCGTTGACTGGTAGTTTCAGCTTGTGGCGGACACCTTTATAAGAGTTGATGTCCTTGATGCGTTTGATATTATTGGTCACGAGACGACGAAGGTCACCTTCAACGCGATACTTGTTTGCAATTATCTCGTTGATCTTTGCTTCTTCAGCCTCGGTGAGATCTTTCACCCGAGTGGTAGGCTCAATTTTGGCCTCCGCAAGGATGGCTTTGGAGGTTGTTCTACCAATTCCGTAGACGTAAGTTAGGGCGACCCAAACTTGCTTTTCGGAAGGAATAACAACGCTTGCAATTCTTGCCATGCTTAACCCTGCCTTTGCTTATTCTTTGGTTTATTCTTGTTGATAACACGAAGCACACCTTTACGGCGCACAATGATGTCATCAGGGGAGATTTTTTTAACACTTGCACGTACTTTCATAAGTGTCAAAATCCTTTCCTTGTTACGGTTGTAAAAATCTCCCATTTCTACCCGAATTTTCGGCGTGTTCGACTAATTCGCCATTCTGTTCAGGAATTGCTTCGAAATGTTGTAATTTTTACAACGTTTTATTAATCTTTTAGGCGAAAACTGATGCGCCCCTTCGTAAGATCGTAAGGGGTCAGTTCAACTTTCACCTTATCACCAGGCACTAAACGGATATAGTTTTTACGCATTTTTCCGCTCATGTGCGCAATGATAATATGACCATTCTCGAGTTCAACCCGAAATTGGGTATTAGGCAAAGCCTCCACGACCTTGCCGGTGAGTTCAATCACTTCCTTTTGACTAGCCATAAATTACTTCTATATTTTATCAAATGTTTGTCAAGTTGTAAAGAGTTTTTTAGAGATTTTTACTGATTTTCTTCAGATTTTTCTTCTTCTTTTTTCTCGTCTTCTTCAGTTTTGGCTGGAGAACCATCGTCGGCGCGCTCCACCCCTGTATTAGTTTCTACAAGAGTCTCCTCTACAAGTACCGCTCGGACAAATTGACGCGAGAGATATGTCTGTTGAACCTGAGACCAAACACCAGTACAAGTAATAATTGAGAGGCTCTCTTTCCCTTTTTCTGGTGATTCAACCATCTTGGCCATCTGACTGTCCGCTTCAGAGAGCGGTACTTCTTCACTCTCCACTACCTTGTACTTGAAGAATTTTCCATCTCCACGCTCAATAACGATGATATCACCGATAGCGATATCTGGTAGATGCTTGAAGACACCCTCTTTGGTAGGGCCACCATTATGGCCATCAAGCAACATAGTGCCACCCATGCCGGGCTTGCCAGAGGAACGGTACCAACCAACATCATAAATACTGACCGGAACTTGTAATCTGCCGATATTATTCAGTCCAACTTCTACCACCCTAGCTCGATCAATGCCGAGTTTTGCGATAGATAAAAAACGAGGTTTGTTTGGTGCTACTTTATAATTGTTCTTGTCATCATTAGTAACATCTGACTCATCAACATTTTCTACTTCTTCTGGAGCAATAGTGTTATTGATGGGCGCCATACGAGTAGAGCCTTCTTTACTACTATAGTAATTGTGCTCCCAAATGGCTAGGCGCAAAATAATTGCCAAAAAGATTAAACCAACTACGCCCCAGATAATCTGGGAACGGTATTTCTTCCAGCTAAATTTTAGAGCCATTACTTGTAATCATCATAAGTTATCATCAGCGCACGTGAGTCTAGCTGACGGAGACTTTCGAGTGCCACCGTCACTACAATTAGAAGTCCAGTACCAGAAATAGAGAGACCGATTGGGTAGCCCATGGTCATGATAAAGACGTAGTCTGTGATAAATGGCAACATCGCGATAAGCCCAAGAGCTAGAGCGCCAAAGAGATTAAGACGATTTACTACTTTACCAAGATAAACTGCAGTGGTGTTGCCAGGGCGAACACCCTCAATGAAGCCACCTTGTTTCTGCAAGTTATCAGCGATTTCCTTAGTATTGAAAATAATGGAAGTATAGAAGTAGGTAAATGCTACAACTAGAGCAAAGTACATCGCTGGGTATAAGAACCACTTAATAGTGATACCGTCTGGGTATTCAGTGGCGAAGTTGGATGCAGAAGGTGCAGTAAAAATGGAAACAAGTGCCTGCCCAAAACCGTTGCCTGGATCAATTGACTGAACAAGCTGACCGACAAGTGCCGGCAAAGCCAAAAAGCTAGTTGCAAAAATCACAGGAACCACTCCAGCAGCAATAAGTTTGATTGGCAAGATTGATTTGATGCCACCATAGCTACTGTTACCATGGACACGCTTAGCGTAATTAATAGTAATAATACGCTGGGCTTCGTTAAGTTTGACCAAGAAGTATATCACGATTACCAGTGCCACAGCAAAGCCTAGCACAATCCAGAAGACTGTTGGATTAACTGGGAGATTGAGCCAGCCAAAGAGTGAGAGTGAACCGTTAGATGTGTCAAATAGGCTACTCCAAAGGCTAGCCATAGTAGTAGGTAACTGAGAGATAATAGAAGCAAAGATAATCATGGAAATGCCATTACCAATACCTTGCTCGGTGATAAGCTCACCTAGCCACATCAAGATTACGGAGCCAGCGGTCATAGCGGCGATTGCCAGAGTCCATTGGGCAGTAGACATCTCAATAGTGGAAGCAGTATTGGCAAGTGCAGACTCTTTTAAGATAAAGATATAGGCAAACGATTGGACGATAGCTAGCGGGACAGTAAGAATACGAGTCCATTGATTGATTTTTCTTCTACCAGATTCTCCGTCTTGAGATAGCTCTTCTAGCTTGGGTACAGCTTTAGTAATAAGCTGGACAACGATAGATGAGGTAATAAATGGAGAAAGGCCAACTAGGATAATCGAGAATGAAGTAAGACCACCACCGGAAATAAGATTTAAGAAGCTGCCAAAGTCAGATTTAGAGATAAGGTTCTCAATAGCCTCTTTGAAAGTGCTAGCATCACCTAGTGGAACTGGTACATGTGCCAAGAGGCGATAAGCGATAATGATTCCAAAAACAATCAAAATACGCTTGCGCATATCTTTGTTCAAAAATGATTTAAAAATTGTTTTGAAATGCATATTAACCTTCTTACTCTATCTATAATACCATAGTTTTTAAGATTTGGGGAGGAAATTTCCATAAAACTACCGCCTAATGTCGCACAAGCTACATTGTACGACATTAGAGATTCTAAACTATATACTGTCCGCAAGCTTGCAGATGGGAATTGTTGGATGACTCAAAATTTAAAATATGAATTATCCACCGGGAAGACACTTGTGGGCGCGGACAATGCGACAGGTGAGGCAATTTCATTTACGGTGTCTAGTTGCGCGACTCATGGTAATTGCCCGATGAATAATAATACAAAATTTGGCACTGGTAGTCGGACTTCAGAGTATTATTATTCTTGGTTTGCTGCTACAGCCGGCAGTGGTTCGAATAGTACACCGAATTACACTGATGCGCCCAATTCCGTCTGTCCTGCGCACTGGAGAATGCCACCCACAAATATATCATCAACGCCAGACAAATCTTATACCAAGCTTGTAGATTCATATATAACTGGTGCTTGGGATTATGAAATATTGGAAAGTTCCCCTTTGGATTTTGCTAGAAATGGCGCTCTTTGGGACGGGGTTTTAGTGAATAATGATTATAGTGGGTATTTCTGGTCATCGACAGCGGATAGTAGACATAGTAATGGAGCATATTATACATATCAGCTATATTATAGAACAGACGGAGCGAACACATATGATTCCAGCTCCAGACCACAAGGAGGTAGCGTGCGGTGTGTTGCGTTATAAATGTTAGATAGACACACAGCGCACAGAAATGCCGAAGTTTTTGCCATTACCACTGCTGCTAACTTGGTTATTTGGGGCAATACCTCCAGGACTAATGGCTAAACTGTAGGCATAGTTGCTATAACTAGCATATGGCGTCGCAGACCAGTAATGCCCTGATTGATAATCGAGTACTGCATTGTTGAGTACGGCACCTGCGTAGATAAAATCTAAAGGAGCATTTTGGGATTTGGCGGAACCTTCTGCATTACTTAGTAAGGCATATTTAGTTGTGAACAAATTATAGAATGACTTATCAACCCCTGAGCCACTTATTGGCAATCTCCACCCCTTTGGACAAATCGATTGAGTAATAGATGGGCTGGCTGCACTTGTGCCTTGTCCAGCTGTAGCCCCATACCATGTGTAATACCATGAGTTGCCACCGTTTCTAGTATCTATTTCATCGCCAATACTTATATTAGTCCAGGAATTTGGCGTAATGGCATAATTATAAGCATTCGCTGAAGTGGTGCTGTTTGGTGTCCAACTAGCAACACCACCGTTAAAAGTCCCTACTTCAAGCGTAACAGAGGTGGAAAGTGTAAGTCTTATATTTTGCGTCATCCAGCAATTCCCATCAGCCAGTTTCCTGACTCTATAAGTGACAGCATTGGCTCCAGTAGCTGGATTGATAGCCGTACCTGTTCCGTCTAACCCTCTATAGTCGTACAATGTAGCTTGTGCGACATTAGGCGAAGTGTTATCAGACACAGCTTCATATTTTCCGACCATAGCAGCAATCTTATCAATCATTACTGCGGCTGGCTCCGATAAGGCAGTAGCATTAGTTGGTGTATAGACAGAATTACAAATCGTAGACGTCATGTCTTGCATATAATCAATCTTCCAAAAATCCGGCAATGGTTTCCAGGTGGCATAAAGGGTGCTAGCTCCAGGATTTGGTTTCTGGTCATCCGCTACCACAGTGTACTCCGCCCCAGCCGCATAGGATTCCCCAGTACCATCCGCTTCAGTATTCCAACCTGTAAATATGTAATTATTCCTCATCAAAGCGTTACTATTGTCGCTTGGATTAGGTAATGTAAAAACATAAGATGAAGCTACCGTGCTAGCAGTGAGTGGGCTATATAGATTAGAAACAGTATCTGATGTCCCTGTATCCGGATCAATATCGCCGCCTGCACCATCCAAATTAGCATTAAATGTCAAAGAATAATCTATTTCTAGTGGATTTGCCACCGCAGTTAATTCTAGTTCGTTTCTATACGTGCCAGAAGCTATTGCAGAAGAGACATTAGTACCAATAGTAACAGGTGTTTGTCCATGTTCGGTAGCTGCATTCTTGTTGTCTATCTGCCTATTCTC
>JAFRBH010000010.1 GCA_017404955.1 Candidatus Saccharimonadota bacterium
ATTTGTCTCTAGTACGAGAGGACCGAGATGAACGAACCTCTAGTGTATCGGTTGTGGTCACCTACTGCATTGCCGAGTAGCTATGTTCGGAAGAGATAAGCGCTGAAAGCATATTAAGCGCGAAGCCCACTCCAAGATAAGAATTCCCTATGAAGTCCCAGAGAGATGATCTGGTTGATAGGTGCAAGGTGGAAGCGGAGCAATCCGTGGAGCCGAAGCATACTAATAGACTCATTGCCTTTTTATGACCAAGTCATTTATACTGATGTATTTGACGTAATAGAATTATTATGCTCATGCTTGCATTGGCGTAGATGATTTGGTACAATTGACTTAACTAGCAATCGGTGCTTGAAGTGCCGAGAGAAAGTTTACAATTTCATCCTTGTCTAGCAGATGGACATCAATAGCCCGCCTCTTAAAGCGTGGCGTGTCATTTGGTGCCCATAGCGCTGGGGAAATACCTGTTCCCATTCCGAACACAGAAGTCAAGCCCAGTAGCGGCGATTATACTGCAATTGCGGGAAACTAGCAAGGTGCCAAATTATACGACAAAACCACCCCGACGGGTGGTTTTTCGTCGGATAATTGCCGTCCCGCTAGGACGACGGCCTTTATCCGCGTGAGGCCTGAACGGGCCTCTTTTTCTATAATTGTATGTTGTCGTGTATCAAAAAACCACCCGAATTAAGGGTGGTTTTTTGATTATTCAGCGTCTTCTTCGGTCTCTTCGAGAGCGGAGAGTAGGCTATCTTCGACATTTTTCTTTTTCTTCTTTTCTGGAGCTTTAGTAAGCTCGATATCTAGCTCATAGCCAGTGAGTTTAGAAGCAAGACGAACATTTTGGCCTTGTTTGCCAATAGCGATAGATTGCTGGTCTTCAGTCACAAAGACTTTAGCCTTCTTTTCTTTATCGTCAGCCTCAACTTTAGTAATCTCAGCTGGGGAAAGAGCTTCGCGTACGAATTCAGAAATGTTGTCGCTCCAATTTACGATGTCAATTTTTTCATGTTCACCGATTTCATTCATCACAGCCTGAACGCGGACACCGCGGCCACCAACGAAGGTGCCAACTGGATCAACGCCAGGTACGGAAGAAGTGACAGCAATCTTGGTGCGCTTGCCGGCTTCTCTAGCGATAGCCTTAATTTCTACAGTGCCATTTTCAAGTTCTGGAACTTCTTGACGGAAGAGATATTCAATAAATTCAGCAGAACCACGAGAGAGAATCAACTGAGCGCCACGCTCGTTTCTTTCAATCTCTTTGATCATGACCTTGATACGTGAGCCAACAGAGTAATATTCGCCATCAATCTGTTCAGATTTTGGCATAATACCAGAGGCACGGCCAACTTCGAGGCGCACTAGTTTTGGCTCCACGCGAGTAACTACGCCATTGACAACGGTACCAATCTTGTCTTCAAAATTAGCAAGTACAGCATCACGTTCGGCTTCGCGGAGTCTCTGAATTACAACTTGCTTAGCAGTCTGAGATGCTACACGTCCAAAGCTGGTTACGGTGTATTCTTCTTCTACGGTATCGCCAACTTTTTTGCCTTTTGGTGCTTCATCAGCTGGGATTTCAGTAGCTGGGTTGTAAGCTAGCCCGGCTTCAATCACCTCACGGGTGACAAAAACTTTAGCTTCGCCAGTTTTGAGGTCAAGCTCTGCACGGACATCCATGTCTTTGTCGCCATTATCACGGCGCCAAGCGGCGGCGATAGCGGTCTCAATGACATCAATCACGGTTTCTTCTGGGAGTTCTTTTTCTTCAGCAATGACCTTTACCATTGCGGCCATCTGCTTGAGATCTAGTCCATCCATAATTTTCCTTTCTTTTAGTGGCGCTCTTGTCCTGCGCCTAAAACTTAAAACGCCGACCCTTCCGGGCCGGTCAAGTAAGTATATCTCTATTATAGTCCATAAACGCGCTCGTGTAAAGGGCTAATTACATTACTTTTGAGATTACATATCAGATTTGAGTAACAAAAATGTATATTCCTGACGGAAATTCCGTAGGAATTTCCCAGCGTATGACGTGCCGGACTTCAAGTCCTGACCGATAAAATAAATTTAAGTTAACTCTTAACTCTTAAGGTGTGCTATAATAAGAGCATGAGCATTATTAAGGGTAAAAAACCAAATCTAAAACCTACTCCGCCCCCAGATGATATTTTGCTCTCTCTTGATATCGGTACCGAATTTGTGAAGGCCGTTATTGCTAGGCAAAACAAGGACGAAACTCTTGACATTATCGGTGTCGGCCGCGCCCATCAGGATCCATCTAATATGCATGCTGGTGCAATTGCTGATATTGGCGCCGTTGTTGGCACCTGTGAGCGTGCGCTTTCTGATGCGGAAAAGCAAGCTGGCGTTACCTGCAAATTGGTTTCTGTCGGTATTGCCGGGGAATTAGTAAAGGGAAATACCTCTACTGTTCATTATCGCCGCAAAAATGGCAACAAACCACTTTCTGAGCAAGAAATGTCTCTGATTATCGAACGCGTTCAAGAGCGTGCTGGCGAAATTGCTAGAAAAGAAGTCGCCCTAGAGACTAATAACCCAGATATCGAAGTTCGCCTAATTAATTCCGCAATTGTTAGTCTTACTATTGACGGCTATAAGGTTTCTAACCCGATTGGCTTTAAGGGTTCAGATCTTACTATTCAGTTTTATACGGCTTTTGCACCACTTGTCCATATTTCTGCAATTGAGAAGGTTTGTGCTGAATTATCTCTAGACCTTTTGGCCGTTGCTGTAGAGCCATTTGCAGTTTGTCGTGCTTGTCTCGGTGATGACCCAGATAGTAATTTGTCTGCCATTGTGATGGATATCGGTGGTGGCACTACCGATATCGCGATTGTCGATGATGGTGGCGTTGACGGTACCAAGATGTTTGGTATCGGTGGCCGCAGTTTTACTCATCAGATTGCTGAAGCGATTGGTGTTGATTATGACACCGCTGAATATTTCAAATTGAACCCAGATTCTAAAGACTTGCCAGATCAGGCTAGAGAAAAGATGAAAGAAGCCATTGATAAGAATTTAACTGTCTGGCTTGGTGGCGTCCAGTTGGCACTAGAAGATTTCCAACTTCTGGAAGTCCTACCACAGCAAGTTCTGCTTTGTGGCGGTGGTGCTGGTCTGATGGAGATTCAGGAAACTTTGGCTACCTCTGATTGGTATCAGGATTTGCCATTCTCTCGTCGCCCGGTAATTCACATTGTTGATTCTGAAGATATTCCAGGCATCAATAATGAAACTGACATCGAACTAGATCATTCCTTTATTACCGCACTAGGGTTGCTTCGCGTTTCTCTAGATACTCTAGCCGGTTCCCCTGAGGGCGGTAGTATTCGCGATCGTATCGCCAAGGTTTTACAGAACTAGCAGTGATAGCACAAATGTGATATAATATATAGCTAGTGGGATCGCCCCACTAGTTTTTTAACAGGACAACAATCGAACCATTACATAAAGGAGGGGTAATATGTCAAATACGAGAGAGATGAAACAGGAATGGAAAATGGTTAAGCAGGGGAAAGTGCGTTCTGTCTATGAACCTGTGGATAATAGTACTATTAGACCCCAGCTGGTTGCGTTAGTAGCAGGGGACGGCGTCTCTGCTTTTGACGAGAAGCTTGGCGTGTCGGTACCGGATAAAGGTAAGTATTTAACCAAAATATCAGCCGGTTGGTTTAATCATTTCATCGAGAACACTGGATACTTAACTGCATTTGTGACAGCTAACGATGATGAACTTCCGGAGTATTTCCAGCGTCCTGAATTCTATGGCCGCACTACAATTATGCAGAAGATGAGAATGTTACCTGTAGAGGCCATTATCAGGGGTTACATTACTGGTAGTGCCTGGAAAGCTTATCAGAATGGTGAGCGTGAAATCTGCGGGGTCAAGCTTGAAGATGGATTGGAGAACTGCGGTAAGTTCAAGGAGCCCATTTTCACACCCACAACCAAGGCGCCTGTTGGCCAGCACGATGAGAACCTCACCCACAAGGAACTGGTAGAGATCTTAGCAAGTGCCAAACTCGGCATTCCTGATCCGGCACACTACGCTGTAGTGTTGGAAAACCTTGCCATTAATATCTATAAGGTTGGTGCGGAATACGCTTTACGGCACGGTGTCATTCTGGCCGATACTAAGCTGGAGTTTGGTATTGACGACTATGATCATCTGAAGGTAGCCGATGAGTTGTTCACTCCGGACTCCTCAAGGTTCTGGTATGCTAATCGTTATGCTCCGGGTAAAGATCAGGAGTCTATGGACAAGCAGATTATTAGGAACTATATTGCTGATGAAAAGGCTGCTGGCCGCAGAGTTGACGATATTCCCGATAGCATTCTGAAAAAAACCGCGTCAGCCTATGCGTATTGTCACAGTTTACTGTTTTCGTAAGATTGTTGCCTTGACAAGGGGTCGGAATTATTCCGGCCTCTTTTTTATTTCTTTTCTACTTCCGTAAATTCGCCTACTGGAAGCCCGTCCAAACGATATTTTCCAAACTGAATACGGTGTAACTTAACAACCTCATACCCTACTGCTGCAAAAGTTCTTCTAATCTGTCTATTCCTACCTTCAGACATAGTGACCAACCAGTTTTTTCTAGTAGTGTCAGTACGAGAAAGACCAAGTTTAGACCTGCCATCAGGTAGATTTACTCCAAAATCTGCAATCATTTGCTGATGGAGCGGTTCTAAGGAGCGGTCTAGTTCAACTTCGTACTGTTTTTCTTTGTAAAATTTAGGGTGTGTCATTTGAAAGGCGAAATCACCATCATTAGTGAGAATAATCAACCCTGAAGAATTTTTATCTAATCTGCCCACAGTCTTTAGTCTCTGATATTTTTCGGGGAGAATTTCATAAATCGTGGGAGTGTCGCCCTGTCTTTTCTTAGAACAAATATAATTGACGGGTTTATTCAATGCTAAATAAATGTATTTTAGAGGTTCACTGGCCGCTATAATTTTATTATTACACCATATTTTAGTGTTATTGTCAATATGCTCACCCAAAACTGCCGGACGTTTATTTTCGTCAGGCTTTTTTATTAGAATTTTGCCATTTTCAATTAGATTATCGGCGGCACGCCTAGAAATTCCTAAGTGTTCGGCTAAAAATTTATTGAGCCGTGTTGCCTGGCCAGGTTGCATTATTTTCGTCCGGGGTATTATTTAGAAGTTCATCCATTGCTGCGCTATTAGCGCTTTGTGGAGCTGCTACTGGCTGCTCAGCTGGGGATTCTGCGCCTTCAGCTGGTTGTGCTGGTTGCTCAACTGGTGTAGCCTCTGGAGCAACTGGAGCCTCAGGAGCTGGAGTTTCGACAGGAGTAGTTGGTGCTAGCTCTGCAGCTGGTGTTTCTGCTACTGTCGGTGCTACAATCCCAGTAGGCTGTGCTCCCATTGGTTGCGAGGCGATAGTTGGTGCAGTTGGGTCTGGAACTGGACCGTTAGCAGGATTAGCTACGGTTTTGTCACCCAAAACTTCATGAACGGCGTTAACTACATCTTCGATACCAACTTGAGATTTGACTAAGTATTTGTTTGCTCCAAGACTTTCACCTCTCTGGCGTTGATCGTCGGAGGAAAGCGCGGTCATCATAATCACCTTAATATCTTTAGTTTCAGGAGTAGAACGGAGAATATCAAGCATATCGAAACCAGAAATTTTTGGCATCATCACATCGGAAACAATTAAATCTGGTCTCTGTTGGACTGCTAATGCTAGTGCTTCCTCGCCATCGCCAGCTGAAACAACCTCGTAGCCTTCTGCTACTAAGCGAATACTATAAATCTCTCTCAGACTTTTGTCATCTTCTACTAGCATTATTTTGGTCATATATTCCTCCTAATTTACCTTATTGTATAACACTTGTGCTATTTTGACTAGTCTGCGCGGCAAATTGTTGTTTTGCGGCAGCAAGCTGCTCTGGACTCATATTTGAAACATCGGCAGTTGGTTGTGTTTCGGGCTGCGATTGTACTGGCTGTTGGGCAGGAGCTGGTGCTGGCTGCGGCTGGGTTTCGGTTGCTGTCGTAACAGGAGTAGTTGCTGGTGCGGCAGACGTAGTTACTGGTGCAACAGGAGTAGCTACCGGCGCGGTAGGTGCAGCCAAAGGTACGGCCGCTGCCATAGTTGCTGCTGCCATGCCGGCAGGCGCTTTTGGCGCCGATGTTGGCATCATCTCAGTATTCCTAATAACCATCTTCTGGCGTTCATATTCTTCAGGAGTGAGTCTTGGCAAAGAAACATAGAATGTTGAGCCTTCACCAAAGGCACTTTCAGCCCAAACTTTGCCACCCATCGCTTCGGTACGTTCTTTGACGATGTAAAGTCCAAGGCCAGTTCCACCAATAGTACGAGTTTGAGAGTTATCAACACGATAAAATTTCTGGAAAATATGGGTTAAATTATCAGGGGAAATACCCATTCCGGTGTCTGTAACATTAATCAGAACATTGTCGCCATCGCCACGCACGCTCACCCAAACAGCGCCACCTGGCTCAGTATATTTAACAGCGTTCTCTAATAAATTACCCAATATTTCCTGCAAAAAGTCAATATCAACCATTGCATATACGGCCTGTTCAAGATCAATTTTTCCGCCCATATCATCAGAAGCGGCACCAAAACTATATTTGATTTCTTTATCATTAATAGTTGTCATCTGGTGATCGGCAATATCTTTTACGGTTGCCATCATATCAACTGGTACTAAGTGTAATTTTTCACGCTTGTCATCTAATTTGGTTACATCGAGAAGATCGCGGAATAACTTACCTAGGTGCTGCGAAGCATTGTGCGCCTCTGTCAGATATTGTCTAGCACGATCATCGATGGTTGCAGTCTGCGGATTCAAAGCAAGACCCAAATAACCCTCGATTGATGCCACTGGGGTGCGCATTTCGTGAGAAGCGGTAGAAATAAACTCGGTCTGTTCGCCTTCTTTTTGAAGCTCTTGGGTGATGTTTCTCATGGTAATAATACGGTCAGCATTACGGCCGCCAGAAGGAGTAAGCGACAGTGCTATAGGAATTTTTTCTCCCTGTAAAGTTACTAGGAAATAATCTCTTGATTCCCAAGCCGTATTGTTTGCCACAGCCACAATTAGCGGGTTTTGATTATCGGTAATTGCTAAACCTTCACCGTTTTCTAGCCTAATTAGTGTTAAATAAGAAAGCCCAATCACATCGGCCGGCGAGCTGTTGCCGGTCATTCTGGTTGCAGCTGGGTTTATCAACTTTACTAAGCCATTTTGGTCAATAATTACCACGCCATCATTGATTGTATTTAAGACTTTTTCCGCCAAAATAGCCTGATCTCTAGATAGATCAGGTGGGACGCCAGCGGTTTTTTTCTGAAAAATGCCCATCAGTACTATTTTATCACGTTTATGCTAATTTTGGGTAGAAATTCGCCGAAAAATGCCCAAATTTCGCATTTTGAGGCCATTTTTAGCGTTTTTTAGCACAAGCGGCTCAAAGTGTGCTAAACTAGATTTATGAATAAAGATGTTGTCTATATTGAGCCAGAAGATGATATCACCGATATTATCGCTCGCATTAAGGCTGCAAAGCTAAAACTCGTCGCGCTCGTTCCACCGAAGAAAATTGGGGTATTAAGAAGCGCTGTTAATACCAAATTAGTCGCTAAAGCTGCTAGAGAGGCAGATAAGGTTGTGGTTATCGTAACTACTGATTCTTCTCTTATCAAATTAGCCGCTGCTGCACAAATTCCTGTAGCTAAGAACTTACAATCTCGTCCAAAACTTCCATCAGAGATTATTGAGGCTGAGAAAGAACTTGGCGAGCAGGTAATTGATGAATCAGATTTTGACGACGAAGAAGCAGATGAAGCTGCCGCTACTGCTACCGTTGCTAGGAATACTAGGCCAGCTGCTAAAAAGCCCGCATCTCAGGAAATTTCTTCAGACGACATCGAAAAATCAGAGGAAAAAGGCAAAAAAGGCAAGAATGGTGACAAAAAAGGTGCTATTCCTGCTCTGGAAAAATATCGTAAATGGATTATTATTGGCGCATCTGCCTTTGTAGTTCTTATTATCTTCTTGGTTTGGGCCTTTGGCTTTGCCCCAGCCGCTAAGATTTCTGTAGCAATCCGCACAACATCTAATAACTTCTCTGAAAACGTTTCCTTCGTCACTAAAGCTGGCTCCGAAAAGCCAGAAGAGGGCGTTTTCTTGCTAGAGGAACAATCTGTAGACAAGACTTCCTCTATTGACTTCCAGGCCACCGGCAAGGAAGACAAGGGTGAGAAAGCCAAAGGTAAATTTGATATCACTGCGACTTTCTCTAAAGAGACCGCAGAATCTACTATCTCTGTCCCAGCAGGAACAGTATTTTCGCGCGGAGAATACCAATACGCTATTGATAGCGGTGTAGATTTTAAGATTGACGAAAAAGATAATTGCACAGTAACACAACTAAATGCTGGTAATTGTAAAATCACCGCTTCTAGAAATGCTACCGCCGTCAATTCGGGCGAAAAATACAATATTGGCGCTTATAGCGATGGTTGGTCTAGCCCTAGGTCCGACATATCTGTTGCTGGTTCCGCTTTCTCAGGTGGAACTACCAAAGAAGTTACTGTCGTTTCTCAAGACGATTTCAACAAAGCCAAGGAAAAATTGGCCAATGAAGGTAGAGAAGATGGTAAGGAAGAACTTACCAAGAAGTTTGGCGATGGCATGATTGTAATTGCCTCTAGCCTAGAGGTCAACACCTCTGACCCTAAATCTTCTCCAGCTATTGGCGAAGAGGGCGACAAGGCCAAAATTGAGGCTACCACCACCTACAAGATGTTCGCCGTAGACAAGACCAAGGTAGAGGAGTTCATCAAGAAGAAAACCGAAGAAAAATTAGCTAGCGACCAGAGAATTTACGCTATCGATAATCCATTCTTCGAGAACTTCACTAAAGCCGATAACAATTACACCGCTAAACTAAAGGCTTCCACCAAGAGCGGCCCTAAGGTCAGCGAAGAGGACATCATGAATAAATCAAGAGGTAAGAAAGTTGGCGAAGTCCAATCAATCTTGAAATCTATCAACGGTGTTAGCTCTGTAAAAGTAGATACTTCATTCCCTTGGGTCAATTTCGTTCCAGATGACCCAAATAAGGTTACAATCGATCTTAAAGTTGAAGAATAATTAAAAAAGAGTGGGAGGCAAAATGAAACTAATCGGCTTAGATGTTGGGACAAAGAGAATAGGGGTTGCAGTGGCAGACAGCAATATTCGTATCGCTGTGCCAACCACCACTATTAATGTTCAAAACGGCACCGAATTTGCCGAAATTGCCAAAATTGCCAAGCAGAACAACACAAATTGGTTCGTTTTAGGCCTTCCTAGGAGCAATAGCGGTAACGAAACCGCGCAGACGGCATATGTAAGGGAATTTGCAAATACGCTCTCTCAGGCCATTCCAGAGGCTAAAATACGCTTCCAGGACGAGAGTCTAACCTCAGTAGAGGCAGAAAAGCGCCTAAAAAGTCGCAAAAAGGCCTACGCTAAGGAGGAAATTGATTCTGAAGCTGCTGCAATTATCTTACAAGACTGTATCGAGAACCTCGCTGTTTTATCTAAAGGTGGTAAAGAGCCAGAGGAAAACTTTGTTTCAACCAAAGATTTGAAGGCTGATGCTACCGTTAAATCGGAAGGAAATTCCATGCTTAAAAAATTCGTTATCGTATTAGTGTCTATTGTTTTGGCTGGAGGTGTAGGGGCAGCCATTGCCTTTTTTTGGTATAATTCGTCTCTAGGGCCAATTTATCAAGTAGCTGATTGTAGTCAGTTAGAAGGTGACCCGAGATGTGATTTTATTGATTTTTCTGTTCTAGAGGGTGAAACTATCTCTGCTATCTCTGATAACCTTGAGGCGGCAGGAATTATCAAAAATTCTTTCGCTTTCCAGCTCTATATGCGCACTCATAATCTCGCCGACAAGGTGAAAGTTGGCGAATATCGTTTCCAACGCACTCAAGACGCCGAAGCTATCGGCAAGCAGCTGGTAGAGGGCGCCAAAAACCCAAATGTCTTTTCTTTCACGATTTTGCCAGGTTCCACCGTCAAAGACGTCAAAAATAATCTCAACAAACAAGGGTATAGCACCGCCGAAATCGAAGCCGCCTTTTCCAAGAAATACGACAACCCAGTTTTGCAGAGTGCTCCAGCTAGCACCACTGACGGTGCAGAATACCTCGAGGGCTACCTCTTTGGTGACACCTACGAATTTTACAAATCTGATAGTGTAGAAAAAATCATTGAAACCGCCCTTGATGCTATGTGGGACGTGGTAAATAGCAATAATTTGATTGCTAAATATCAAGAGCGTGGCCTGTCCCTCCATCAGGGAATCACTCTGGCCTCAATTATTCAAAAAGAAGCTAAATCCTATGAAGATCAACGCATTGTGGCGCAGGTATTCTATTCTCGTATGGCTCAGAATATCGGCCTCGGTTCTGATGTTACCGCCAAATATGCTGCTGATCTCTTAGACCCAAATCGCCAAGTTTATACTGACAATAGTCTGGTTATAGAGATAGATTCACCTTATAACACCAGAAAATCCCTTGGTCTTACACCTGGGCCTATCTGTAATCCAGGCACTTCCGCACTACTCGCTGCTGCTAATCCGACGGATACTTCTTATCTTTACTTCTTGACAGGGGACGACGGTGTGATGTATTATAGTTATACAGAGACCGAACATAACCAGAATATTATCGACCATTGTCGTAGTCTCTGTAATATTCAGTTGTAGTTTTTATGACAGCTAAGAAATCAAAGAAGTTCAAATTTATACGCAATAACTGGGCCTATATTTTGGTGGCTGCAGCAGTTTTTGCAGTAGCTTTTTTTGGCTCCAGAGACAAAAATCTTAGCCCAGATGATAGTATGAGCATGAACTCTATCGTCTACGGTTCGTCTCAAATTTCCACAGATCAGGTTAGCCAGTTTTATATCGTAGCAGAAATGGCAAATAGTATGAATTTGGCCTCAGCCAACCTCGCTGACACCAACTACGACACAGTGGTTTTGCTTCAGCAAAATTCTCAAATCCCAGATGATACCGGTAAACTTGCTAAACCAATTCATGTTAATCTGACCGATGTTCCTCGTGGTATTTTCCAGTACACAATAAGAACTGGCGAATCTCTTGATACTGTCGCTGCACGTTACGGTGTCTCTGTTGATCAACTTCGTTGGTCTAATAATCTTAGAACTGCCGATGTTTCTGAGGGTCAGACTATCCTGGTCCCATCGGTACCAGGCATAGCTTACAAGGTTAAAGCTGGCGATACCGTGCAATCTGTCGCTGAAAAATACAACTCTACGGTTACCGAAATTGTATCTGTTAATGATTTGGAAAAAGACCAGAATTTGGTGCCAGATTCTACAATTCTAGTGCCAAACGGTGTGCTTCCAGAGACTGAGCGCCCAGAGTATGTAGTGCCAACTGCCTACAGAAATTCCTATTCCGGTGCCTCTTCCTCAAATTATCATTACACTGCATCTTACGCTTCTGGTAACAAATATGCTTACGGCTGGTGTACTTGGTACGCTTGGCAATGGCGTCACGATAATATGCCTGGGAATTACAATCTTCCATCTAACCTTGGCAACGCTAATACTTGGGCTAATGCTGCGCGCGCCGCTGGTTTTGCTGTTAACCGCACTCCGGCTTATGGCGCAGTTTTCCAGACTGGTGCTGGTTGGCTTGGTCACGTTGGCGTAGTGACTAGAGTAAATGGCGACGGCTCGGTAGTAATTTCCGACATGAACGGTATTGCTGGTTGGGGTCGTGTTGGCACCAAGACCATCTCTGCTGGTGAAGCTGCCCAATATACTTATATTCACGGTAAATAATTCTAAAATAGCACCAATTTGGGTGCTATTTTTATTTCTACCAGTGTTGTAAAAAATACAACATTTACCAATCTTCAACTAGAGTGAATTCTTTGCCAGCAATCTCAATAATGCTGTCCTCTTGGGCTCCTCTAGAGGTAAGTTCGGCACGAATACCCATCTTCTTCATAATGTCGCGCAAACGATTAACAGAGGCATAATTAGATAAGTCAGTGCGGCGAGCGAATTTTTCGATTTTCTCACCTCTGACAATGAATTTATCATTTTCTTCTTCTACGGTCCAAGTGTCTTTCAAGGCTTTTTCTGACAGGGAAATCACCGGAATATCAGGTGAGCTCAAAACGCCATTTTCTGCTTCCCGCTCGAGCCGGGAGCCCTTCGGGTGCGGGCACCCCACACCCGCAGCCCGCGGGCTCTCGGTCTCGCCCGTCGCAACCAAGGTTGCTCCGGAGTCAGCTGGAAATGGTGTCTTTGAGCTCACCTCCACCTCTTTTTTTAGCGCTCTTAATACTTCATCTAACCCAGTATGTGCAGCTGCGGAAATTGCATAAATTCGTGCTTTAGGGTTAATTTTCAAGATTGAAGCCATCTGCATTCTAACAATCTCGGCATCGAGCCCCTCAGTCTTAGTTAAAGCGACAATCTCTGGGCGATCTTTAAGATCGGAGTATTTGGAGATTTCGTCACGAATAATCTGATAAGATTTTCCAGCATCATCAGCGTAAGCGTCAACCAGGTGTAGCAAAACCGCAGTGCGATCGATGTGTCGCAGAAAATCATGGCCTAGACCCTTGCCTTCGGCTGCCCCTTCTATTAGTCCAGGAATATCAGCGATCAATAAATCTTTGCCATCAATAGTAGCCACGCCAAGATTTGGCGTAATAGTAGTAAATGGATAATCAGCAATTTCTGGTTTAGCATTAGAAACTACAGAAAGGAAAGTTGATTTACCAGCGTTAGGGAGGCCCACTAAGCCCACGTCTGCAAGAAGCTTTAACTCTAGTTCGGCAACAAATTCCTCGCCTGGCTCGCCCACTTCAGCAATACGCGGAGTTTGGCGAACAGAACTCTTGAAATGTGCATTACCAAAACCGCCGTCACCACCCTTGGCAATTACTGCTTCCTGCTGATCGGAAGTCAAATCAGCAAGTACCTTACCGTCTCTATAAACTACCGTACCGATTGGCACTTCCACAATCAAGTCTTTGCCAGAGCGTCCAGCTGCACGCTGGCTGGCACCGTTTTTGCCATTTTCAGCTCTAAGAATTGGCTCATAACGAAAGTCAAGTAAGGTATTAGTGTCTTTATCGGCTTTAAAAATAATTGAGCCACCCTTGCCGCCATCACCACCGTCTGGACCACCTTTCGGAATATAGATTTCATGGCGAAAAGAGACCGCGCCATCGCCGCCTTTTCCAGCATGTAATTCAACTTTCGCAGTATCAGCAAACATAGTTCAATTATAACATATTTTCGACCAGAGTAAAAGCGCTTATTCTCAGAGAAAAAGGTGAGCCTATTTCTAGGCTCACCTGCTGAAGCGCGCCCACCCTGGGGCACATTGTTTTGTTTTAATCCGCTGTTTTTGTTTTAATGTAGTCTCCACACTCCACTAATTTGATCAGTGGAACCCCTGTGAAGCGTTTCAGCTTAAGTTTATTCTAAACCGTTTACGTTAAAATGTCAAGGAGAAAATTTGAAAAAAGCACAATAAAGCATAAAAACTATTGACTTTTTAACATAAGTGTGATATAATTAAACCATAGCTTTGAGAGGCTTTGTAAATTAAAATTTTTCATACACGAGGGGGTGTTAATATGAAGAAAACGACAGAAGATTTTAGAAATTTATACGAAACTGAAAAGGACAGCATTATTAGGGAGCAGAGGATATATATCAAGATACTTTGGGCTGCTTTAATCTTTAGTACATTGTTAATAGGCTACAATGCATTTAAAATGACCAAGATGGCCTATGAAGTAAAGATGCTTGCAGAAAGATACGAGGACCCTTGCTATCAGGACAATGCTAATATCAGTGGTGGTATAAACTACGACCTTCAGGGCAACGCCGACATTGGTAATGACATAGCTGTCGATTTGGGCAACAGCAAGTCTGAAACTGTAGAAGGGTCTCAATTTGCGACAGCTGACCAGAACCGAAGTCCGCGCCAAAGGGTCTGGTTCCACCAACGCTAATAACAATAGTCTTCCTCTCAACGCTGGGGCGAACAAAAGTTCGCCCCTTTTCCATGCCGCTAAATTCAATTTATATGCTAGCTAGTATTTATCTGCAAAATATGTTAAAATAACACCAATATGCCAAAAGTCAAATTCACGATTATTACTCTATTCGAAGACGCGATCAAGCCTTATCTTAATACTTCTATGATGTGGAAAGCTCAAGATAGGGGAATCGTGGAGTTTGACTTTGTCAATCTTCGCGATTTTGGCCTCGGCCCACATAAGTCTGTCGATGATACTCCTTATGGAGGTGGCGATGGCATGGTGATGCGTGTGGAGCCGATTTATGCCGCTATTGAGCAGACTATAAAGAAGGCAGAGGAAGCTGGCGGAGAAAAACCAGAGGTGATTTTGCCGACCCCAGATGGCATGCTCTGGACTGAAGATTTAGCTCGTCAGTTCGCTGGGGTAGAGACCCCAGACGCTTCAGTTGACGCTGTAGAAGAAAGTATTCGCGGCAAAGCAACCGGCACTATTAGAGAAGATAGTTTTAAACACTATATTATCTTCTGTCCACACTACGAGGGTTACGATGCTCGTATTTTAGATCTTGTAGATCACAAAATTTGTCTTGGCCCCTATATCCTTACTGGCGGAGAACTTCCAGCGCTAATTATCATTGATAGCATCGTCCGTTTGCTTCCAGGTGTGTTAGGTGGAACCACCTCTGCTGATCTAGAAAGCTTCTCAAATGGCGATAATATTGAAGCCCCTCAGTTCACCAAGCCTAAGGAATTTCGTGGCAAAAAAGTACCCGAAGTTTTGCTTTCTGGAAACCACAAAAAAGTGGCCGAATGGCGCAAAAATCAAGAGAAAAGCTTTAAGGGTATTGACAAATAAGCTTGTCCGTGATACAATAGAAAGATAGTAAGGTCATCAAGCTACACAAAAGGGGGTGTAAAATATGATGATGGACATTACTACCACCACAACATTGTCGTTAGGCCAGACACTATTTTTTATAGTGCTGCCTACGGCGGTATTCTCTGCTAACATGCTGGCTCTTCAAATTGAGAGAAGAATTGAGAGAAAGCGTAAAACAGAAAAGGAGGTATATAAAAGGTGAGCAACCAAGAAAACCTCCAGATAGCAGAGAAACTGAAGAGAGAAGATCAGGAGCGCCGGGAGCAGAACCGGTTTAGCATCATGATCACCATATTACTGGTGACCGTGATAGGTATGATTGGCTTTGTAGTTAATCATAACCAGCCGGTAGCTAGCCAGGAGATCGAAATCGTAGAGATTTCCAGAAACGCTCCAACTATCCCAAAAACGGTCCGCCTCAGTGCGGGGGCCGCGGAAGTCTTTGAGTGAAAGAAGTTGCTAGCTTCATTGATTTGGGGTTAGTGACAGTAGTAGACGAAATGATCTAGGGTGGTCTACTTCACGAGAGACGGGTATGAAAGAGCATGGACGCTCTAAATACCTCAAAGCGGCGGGACGTACTTCTCTATAAAGGCCCAGAGGCAATGCTTCTGGGCCACTTTTTGTCTCAAGATATGGCGCAATAATGCATTTTTGTTGCCCAGCCAAAAATGTTATAATAACAACATGAATTTGCTGGCGGAGGTTACAGAAGTTAAAGGTATTGGCGAAAAGACTGCCGAAAGCTTGAATAAAGCTGGTATTTTTACGGTCCGCGATCTGCTCTATACTTTGCCGCGTGATTATGAAAACTTCCAAAATCTGGTTAAAATCGGCAGACTCACACCTGGAAAAGTGGTAATCAGGGGTAAAATTTCTGACCTAGACACGCGCTTTGCTCGTCGTCGCCATCTCAGTATTACCTCTGGTAAAATTAGCGATGATACTGGTGCGGTGCGCGTAGTGTGGTTCAATCAACCCTATCGCGCTAAGCAGTTTGATGAGACTCGCGATTATTATTTCACCGGCGAGTATAATCTTAAAAATGGTCGTTATCAGATTACATCGCCATCAGCAATTTTGGCGGAAGATACTGGTGAAGGGCACAAATCATCATCGATTTACCCTATCTATAGGCAGAAGTCTGGCATCAAACCGCCTCAGTTTAATAAGTTTTTTAAGAACCTTCGTCCAATTTTCGCAGAAATTCCCGACCTTTTGCCAGGAACGTTTAAAAACGACCCCTTAAAATCTACGCGTCCAGCTTTTGTCTATGAGGGAGCCAGAAAAGATGCGCTATTTTCTTCGCATTTCCCAGATACAGAGGTGGAAGTGAAAAACGCTAGAAAATACCTGGCTTACGAGGAATTATTCGAGCTGCTCTTGGCGGCTAAACTTTCCAAGCAGGAGAATAGCAAATTAAGGGCAGAAACCCTGAAATTTGACCAAAAAAGTACCAAGAAAATCGTGGATAGCCTGCCGTTTAAGTTAACTAATGCTCAGAGAAGAGCCACTTGGGACATACTCCAAGATTTAGAGAAAAAAACCCCGATGAGCCGGCTGCTCCAGGGAGACGTGGGCTCGGGTAAGACTGTGGTTGCCGCAATTTCGGCCTTCCAGGCCAAAGAAAACGGCTATCAGACCGCTCTTCTTGCTCCCACGGCTATCTTGGCCACCCAGCATTATGAGGGCTTAAAATCGCTCCTAGAGCCTCTAGGGGTGAAAATAGCCTTACTTACAGGGGCGACTAAGCATAAAGAACAGCTCAAAAAGGACTTGAGAAGTGGCAAAATTGATCTCCTAATCGGCACACACGCGATTATTACCGATGATACGAATTTTTACTCTTTAGCACTCTGTATCATCGATGAGCAACACCGTTTTGGCGTTGATCAGCGCCAAAAGTTGCTCTTAAAGACCGCCAGAAATATCAAAAAATCAGCTGATAATATCGCGCCACACCTCTTGTCGATGACTGCTACACCAATTCCGCGCTCGCTGCAGCTTACAATATTCGGCGACCTAGATATTTCAGTTATTGATGAACTGCCAAAAGGTCGTCAAAAAATTGAGACTGAGATTTTGAGAAATATTGATCAAGAAAGCCAGCTTTATCCTAAAATTACAGAGGAGATTAAGGCAGGCCACCAGGTTTACTGGATCTGTAAGAATATCGAAGATAGCCCTAAATTAGAAACCACCTCAGTCAAGAAACAAGCAGAAAAACTAAAACATATTTTCCCGAAATATCACATAGAATTCCTCCATGGGCGTATGAAGCCGGCCGAAAAAGATGAAATCATGGAGCGTTTTTCTAAGGGTAAAATTGACATTTTGGTCTCCACTACCGTAGTGGAAGTTGGCGTAAATGTACCAAATGCTTCCGTAATGGTAATTATGGACGCAGAAAATTATGGTCTGGCTCAGCTACATCAGCTAAGGGGTCGCGTGGGTCGTGGTCAGGCTAAAAGTTACTGTTTTCTTTTGACTAACTCTGAAGATTTGCCAACTAGGCGTCTAAGGGAAATGGAAAAAAGCACAGATGGTTTTTATCTAGCTGAGGCCGACCTTAAAATTCGTGGTCCAGGTGAGATCTACGGCTCGCTTCAACACGGCGCCTTGGACCTTCGCATCGCCACGCTTTCCGACACCAAACTAATCTCCGCCGCCTCCAAACAGGCTACCGCTGTAGCTGGCGCTTTTTCCAAAAACCCAGAAATTATGCTAAACTATAAAGAGTTAATGTCGGGGATTTCCCACTATCAACAACTAACTACTCTAAATTAGCTATGTATTCAACTGTCGGATTGCTCAAAAATTCTAAACACTCTGGCCGCCTTATTGGTACGCACCAGAAGCTTGATCGTGCAGCGCTAAAATATTTTGCTGAACTCACCCCAGAGTGGGTGCTAATTAGGGGACCAAAAAGAGGAAATATCCCAGAGAAGGAAACGCTCCTAAGTTTTCCTTCGGCTAGAGAAATCATTTATTTTGAGGGAGCCAATGGCCCCGATGGTCTAAAAAGAAAAAGCCCCGGCAAAGATGAGCCAACGCATTTTATCATTCCAGATGCTGATGATGGTGTGCTGATAAAAGATATCATGGACCGTCATCACAATCTTCACGAAGCTCTGCTTAAGGGTGATAAAACTCGCGCTGCTTTTGAGGCAGCCTGGCTAGCACACGCTTTAACGGATGGTCTCACTCCAGCTCATCACTACCCCTACCAAGAAGCGGTTTCCGAGCTAATGTCTGACAAAGAATATGTCACGATTTTTGGGCAACCAGTTAAGGGAATTATGCATGGTAAAACCTTTGCTGAATCAGCTCGTAACAACTGGATTTACTGGGGCGTAGAAGGCGTCATGAGCAAACATATTGCTTTTGAATATGGCTGTGCTATGGTGGTAAAACCATTACCTTCAAAACGTCTTTTCCCGAAATTGTCCCCAGAGGAGCTAGAGAAGCTCAAAAATTACTCCACACTAGATCTCAAAAAGGAATTCTATGCTTCGCTTGCCAAAATCGACCATCTCAAAATGTATGATCGTTTTAGGAAAAAAGGTTGGAACGCAGAATTAGCCCTAGAAACCCGCCAGATTTTACTGCCAGAAATCGTTAAAATAATCACTATTGGCTGGCTTGCAAGCTTGCCAACGAAAGAGGAGCTAGAAAAATGAGAATTACCTCTGGAATTTTTCGTGGCCGCAGACTAATCTCGCCAAACTCCGAGCTTACTCACCCTATGGGCGACCGAGAGAAGTTAGCGTTATTTAACTCGCTTGCCAGCTCAAACGATGGTTCATTCAAAATCTCTGGGGCCACAGTGTTAGATCTTTTTGCTGGCTCTGGGGCTTTGGGTCTTGAGGCGCTCTCTCGTGGAGCTTCACAGGTAGATTTTGTAGAAAATTCCCACAAAGCTGTCAAAACCATCAAGAGTAATGTTGAAGCTCTCGAAGTCTTAAATCAAGCCAAAATTTTCTCTCAAAATGTAGAGATTTTCCTCGACTACGCATTAATAGAAGGTAAGATTTATGACTTAATATTGATAGATCCATCCTATGATAAGTTCTCAGAGATTTTTAGAGCCAATTCTAGCCTAGCTGAGATTAACAAATTACTCGCTTCTGGAGGAAAATTAGTGCTTTCTCACCCTGGCTTGGTACCTCCAGCTAATCTGTTCAAGGGCCTAAAACTCCAAACTTCACGCAAATACGCTCGCGCCAACATCTCAATCTACGAAAAAATGTAAGTGTTGTAAAAAATACAACGCTTTTTTACTGCGCTTATGCTATAATAGAGGTAATTATAGGAGGTTTTATGTCAAAAAGTAGCTATGGGGGATATTTATTAAAGAGGTTTAGTAGCTTTATTCCTCTTTTCGCTCTTTTTGGTGTTACTACCGTTGTTGCCTCTCTTATTGCTGGCTCTGCATCTAACCCAGTTTCTGCCACCAATGGTACTGCTTCGGCTACCTCTGACGTCACGGTCAATGTGGCAGAGATCATCTCCCTTAGAATTATCGAAGGTACGGCTACTAGTGATGCTAGCACTCTGTCTGATTTGAGTAATCTAGTCCTAAGCCTCAACCCTACCCCAAACGGTGCTTTCACTAGAGGTTCCTTCATCGCAGAAGCTAGTACCTCCAATGCTACCGGCTACAAACTCTACCTTACTTCGCTTGGCCAGAATCATGCCGGGAGCTACACCACCTCCCTCATCAACACAGACACTACTATTGATGACACTACCTCCACCAGTATTGGCAATATCCCTACCTTAGACTTTTCTTCCACCCCTGGCACAAACTCTATTACTGAAGCCCAGTTTAGGGTGAATAATTCCAACTATAAGAATCGCTGGGGCTACAGCACGAATGGCCTTATTATCACTTCTACTACTAATAACAATATCACTACCAATGCTGTTGCAGAAAACACCGATACTAGCGTTGTCACCTACCAAGACATCCCCGCTCATACAGAAAGCAGAGAAATAGATGACAAGACTACCGCTACAGAACAAGGGCTGACCCCTGTTACTATCGGGGCTAATGTCACTAATGCTAAAGCCTCAGGTACTTATCAGAACGAATTAGAGCTAACAGCCATAGCTAGCGAACTACCAATAGATTACAGTATTACCTTCAACAGCAATACTGATGGCGCTGGTGGAGAAACTGGGGTGGTTTCCGATAAGCCAGCCAACCTTTCCGCCTCCTCTATGGCGACCTCTTATACTTTCACTTTACCAGATGGAACTGCCAATATTCCAGTCAAAACTGGTATGGTTCTAAAAGAGTGGAATACTCAGCCTGATGGCGGCGGCACCTCTTATCAGCCTGGAGACAGCGTTACGCTTGTTGCCGATGATGCCAATCCGATGGGGACCATAGCTACTCTTTACGCTATTTGGACTGCAGATTTCTTCAGTATAGACAACATGCAAGATATGTATCCAACAGTTTGCGCAAAACTTTACACTCCATCCAACGCTATCGGGACCAATGTTACCGCAATCACCAGAAGTAAAGATAGTATCTCCTCTGTTTCCGGAGCCGGTTCTACTCAGGTAGCTTCCGACTATGCCGCCTACAAGGCTATCGTCACAGCCAACAGTACTAGGGATGGCGAAAACCAACCTAATGTCGCACAAGCAACATTGTACGACATTAGAGACTCTAAGCCATACACTGTGAGAAAACTTGCAGATGGCAACTGTTGGATGACGAGCAATCTAGCCTTGGCACTATCTGCTGGGACACCGGTCTTAGCATCCTCCAA
>JAFRBH010000002.1 GCA_017404955.1 Candidatus Saccharimonadota bacterium
AGGAAATTATCTAGAGTTAAAGTAGTGTAATCCACGTCCGGTGCCAAAGCCTTGATATCAAAGCTCGTACCAGTACCTAGATCAACTAGTGTAACACTGCCACTACTTTGACTGTTTACCTGCTGTTCGGTATGATAACCTTCTTCAATAGTGAGGACGGAGTTGTCAGAATTCCAGGTAAGACCGGCATCAGCTGTATTTTCTGCAGCAGTCTTAGTATCATCCCATTGATCTTCGTAGACATCAAGACCACTAATATCAGAGAGGTCACAGTTAGCTTGTCCATAATAAGCAGAAGCAGCGTTGACTTTCATGGTGGTTGGGTCAAAACTTAGACTTTCACAGAGGTTGCTTGCCTGAGCAGTGTCTACCCAATATTGAAGTGCGTTACTAATAATAATATCTTTATCGTATTTAGGAATATTGATGCTCACATCATATTTACCAGAATTATTTGCTGGAGCGGTACAAGAAATAACTAGATAGCCATCAGAGTTGTTGGAAAGATCTGCAGTAGCGATAGCACCGTCTGCACCGGTACCAGTACAAGCTTTACCGCCAATTGTTACAGTAATGAGATTGCTAGAGTCCTGCGCTTCAGAAGCAGGAAAAGTATAAAGCGTAGAAATAGTCATTGCCTCTCCGCCATTAATCTTCTTGGTTTTATTTGGAGAAATAGAGGCAATCTCTGCAGCACCTGTATTTGTCATCGCTACTGCGGTATAAGTGACAGTGCCCTTATATACGCCAGAAGGCTTAGTGACATCAGCGTTCACACCGTAATAAACATCAAGATCAATGCCGGTAGTATTATCTGGCTCAGCAATGGTCTGAAGGACTTGTTCTTCGCCTTTTACTGGCATCTCTGCCCATTTGGTAGTTTTATCTGGAACTTCCGGATTATAGGCAGGGCTGAAGCTATTTACTGGAGCACCAGTAGTACCATTGGCAATAGCAAAACCCCAGGAGTTAAGATCAAGCACTGCTGGAATAGCAAATGTGCCAGAAGTAGCATCAATCGAAGCCGTCACAGGGGTAGTTTCTCCAGTAGTGTCCTTATTGAGAGCATTGCTGGAAGCGTCATCCATAGATACAAAAATCTTATATCCATTAGGTGCATTAGATTTTACATTGATAGTGTCTTTTGCTACACCCATAACACCGCCAGGAGCCACTGCCACATTCATTTGTACTGTATCTTGGGAAGAGGTAGCGGAAAGAGTATAACCTCCCTCGTTCTCTATTACAGTGGAGATGTCAGTTTCTGCGTGGGAATCTCTAGGGGAGAAGAAAGAGGATGCCACAAAAGAAGTGATACCAAAAGAAAACAAACCAATCGCTACAGCTCCAAAAATCTCAAACTGATATTTTTTTCGACCACCCATTCTATCCATGACTTTCATTTTTGTTATCCTTATCTCCCTAAATAACATTAACGTTATAATAACATTACCATTATAGCATAACGATTTTAAAAGTGTCAACGCTTATTTTTAAGTTTTCCACAATTTTAATTCATAATTTTATATGCTATAATACACATAGTTAATAAAAGGAGAAAAAATGGCAGATTTTAACAAAATCTTAACCCCTGGCGATTACGAAAATGGCGAAATCAATGTTGTTATCGAAATTCCACAGGGTAGCAACCATAAAATTGAATGGGACAGAGAGAACGCTTGCTTTATGCTTGACCGCGTAGAGCCAATTGCCTTTGCCAAACCTACTAACTATGGTTTCATTCCTCAGACCATAGATGAAGACGGCGATGAACTTGATGCTCTAATTATCACCGACCAGCCACTTACCACTGGTATCTATATGACCGCCAAGGTTCTCGGTGTCATGAAATTCATCGATGATGGCGAAGTTGACGATAAGATTATCTGCGTTCCTGCTGACGATAGAAATAATGGCGACGCTTATAATTCCCTTTCCGACTTACCAAAGCGCACTCTAGAACAAATTGAATTCCATTTCAATCACTACAAAGATCTCAAGAAACCTGGCACCACTAAGGTGGAAAAATTCGGTGACAAAGAAGAAGCCAAAGAGGTCATCAAAGCTGCTATCAACCGCTGGAATAAGCAGTAATTATAGCGAAAACTGAATATTATTTTTGAACCAGAACAAAATAATTCCGTCACGGGTTGAGCACCGTTTAGTCGGGCGCAAGCCTGACTGATGGAATTATTTTGTTCTGACGTGAAAAAATCTATTCAGTTTTTTTGCTATATTACTGCTTTATTTGACGTGAGAAAGCAATTCAGTTTTCGCTATATTACTACTGTTACAGCTCATCGATGGCGACTCTAACCTGCTCTGCCGTATCTCTATCGCGCACTGTGACAGTATCATCTTCTAACGTATCAAAGTCAATTACTACACACTTTGGCGTGCCAATTTCATCTTGTTTGCGATAACGCTTGCCAATATTGCCAGAATCATCCCAAGTAACATTACCATATTTAGCTTTCAAAGCATCATAAACCGTGCGAGCTTTTTCAACTAGCTCTGGTTTATTCTTGAGTAAAGGTGAAACGCAGAATCTATATGGCGCAAGATCTGCAGGCAGCTTCAGCAATACGCGAGTATTACCATCAATTTCATCTTCTGTATAAGCTTCAGCGAGCACTGCTAGCATCAAACGCTCGACACCAATAGAGGGTTCTACTACGTGAGGCACGAACACTTCTCCGGTGTTTTTGTCACGATACTCCATGCTCTTACCGCTTGCTTTAGCGATATTGCTAAGATCAAAGTCTGTACGATAAGCCACGCCCATCAATTCTTCCCGGCCATTTGGGTAATCATATTCTAGATCAACTGTCCTTTTAGAATAATGAGCTCTATCCTCTGCTGGCACCTCTTCATCATGAATATTATTAGCCGAAAGCCCCATCTTTTCTGTTAAGAAGAAATGATATTCTTTAAGTAATTGCTCAAATGCTTCTTCCCAAGCATCAGGACGAACAAAATATTCAATCTCCATCTGAGAACATTCACGGTCACGCAAGATAAAATCTCTTGGTGAGATCTCATTCCTAAAGGCCTTTCCCTGTTGCGCAATGCCAAACGGAATATCTGGATAAATTGTATCGACTACGTTCTTATAGTTCGTGAAGATACCTTGGGCAGTCTCTGGACGAAGATAAGCAATATGTTCGTCATCAGCAACTGGTCCAACCGTCATTTTGAACATCATATTGAACTTACGGACGTCGCCCCAATCAGTTTTACCACAAGTTGGACATTTCACATTAGCCGCCAAAAACTCTTCCGTAGTTATGCTTTCCGTAGCATTATCAACTAATTTATCAGCACGAAATCTACCATGGCAAGCTTTACACTCAACGAGCGGATCATTAAAAGTCTCAGTATGACCAGATGCTTTCCAGGTGATTGGGTTCATAATAATTGCCGCATCCACCCCATACATATCATCGCGGGAATCTACAAAATAATTCCACCAAGCATCCATAATTTTACGTTTCAAAGAAACACCAAGTGGCCCGAAATCCCAGGTCCCGGCCATGCCACCATAAACGTCGCTGCCCGGAAAGATAAATCCGCGCCTTTTACATAGACTTACAATATCTTCTAATTTGCTCATACAATATATTATATCACAACTGGTTTACTGACTTTGCAATATAAAGAAGTTCTGGTGCCATTTTTGCGGTATTTTTCACCTTCAGAACCAACGAAAGCTCCGCCGAAAGCATTAAACGCATCATTTTAATCTCAGGTCCAGATATTTTTCCTGCCGAGCTAGCTCTCAAGGCTTCATCAGCTACGTTCCAAGCATAACTCTCATCTGCTGCTAGCGGCTTGCCTTCCGAATCATTATATAGGTTGATCTGTTCACCAGAAATTTTTGCAATATTAAGATAAAACCACGCCAAAATTATTTCTAAATTTCCACCCTTGTTAATTGCTCGAAGCGCCTGAACTGTCACCGAGAAAAACTCCTCCGCATTTACCTGCTCGGCAACCCTGCTCACACTTTTAATTATCTCTGATGCAGTCTGAAGTCTCGCAAAATCCGATAAGATTCCCTGATAAAATTCTTTTGGCTTAGCAGAAGTTAAAATTCCAAATTCACTCTTCCCCTGATGTATTACCAACTCTGACAAGGAAAACATCTCGACACCAGAAGCTAACCTAGACTTTTCTTTTCTTACACCCTTAGCCAAAACACTAATTTTCCCAGAAGGAGTGAGTAAATTTAGTATTCTATCAGTCTCGCCATAATTCGTGCGTTTCAAGACTAGAGCTAATGTCTTAAGATCTGCGTTCATCTATATATTTCTCCACACATTTCTTAATATCAGCTGGCACCATCATTGATTTGTCTAATACCTTTACTACTCCATAATCAGAAAGTTCTGCATCGGCAAGGTTGAGCGAAGATACTACTACCACCGGAATTTGCTCAGTATCACTATATGATGAGATCTCATTTAAGAAAGTAAAGCCATCTGGGCCATCTAACAAAATATCTAAAAAGATTAACTCCGGTACCCCGTTATCTAGTGCAGAAATCGCTTCTACACCGTTGGTAAAAACTCTGACTTCATCATCATAGACCGCTGCAACCTCTCGTACTATACAATCGGCCATCATTTTATCATCATCTATAATATATATCATCTCTAGGCCCCCTAAAACAGACTTGCCTGCTTAGAGACTGGAAGTTCCACGAAGAAAGAGGTTCCATCACGATGGCGCACCGCACCTACATTAGCATTCATATATTGCGAGAACTTGGAAGCGATATACAGCCCTAGGCCAGAACTACCTGGGCGCATCGCGATACTCGTTGGTTTTTCTATCCAACCCTTCTTCAAACTCTTCCAGACATCCATAGGTAGAGCCGGCCCAAAATCACGCACATCAAGCCTTACACAGCCATTTTTATCTTGTAAAGTTAACTCACTTCTAGTCTCTTCACTGGAATAGTTCATCGCATTAAGGCAAAAGTTATAAACTACGCTATAAAGCAACTCTCTATTTGCCACTACCAATCTAGCACGATTGCGATAATCAATGTCGAGATTACGATGATTAAATCTAAATAAATATCTCAATTCCTCTGTCACTTCATCACATACTGCCCTCACCGATACTGGCTCCATTTCGAACAAACCATCATCAAGCCTAGCAATTTTAGTAAGATCTTGAACCTGCCTTAAAGCTCGGTCAGATACCCCTACCATCTGGTTCTGAATACGTTTTAAATCTTTTTGGTCCGAAGCTAAATCCATAGAAAAAGCCAACTGGCGAAGCAAACTCAGAGGCGCTTTAAGCTCATGCGCCGCCACCAAAATACCATTTACCTCGCTTTCCATACCCCTATTTTAGCACACCAAAATCAAGAAAAACAGCATAAGCACGAAGGAAAATTTATTTCGCAAAGCTAACAGTATCTAAGATTCTTTGATAATCGTCATTAAAAATCATTGCATCGGTCTGCATTACTGCAGTCTTATCACGCATCTTGAATACTGCTGCAATACCCTGAAGCTTAGTACCTGGAAGCTCACCAGTGTATAAGTTAGCATTTTCACCATTAATCAACCGAACAGAGACAGCCAACTTACCATTCTTAACATAATTCTCGTAAGTCTTTACGTAGCTATCATAAGCTTGATCTTTAATAATTACTCTAAGGGCATTAATAGTATCTACGCCTACAGGATAAACTTTACCCGGATTTAAGTATGCCTCATAATCGCCACCATTATTAGCATCTTTAGCTTCATAGACACTCCAAGTCTTTGGGTATTCAAAAGAAAGTTCTCCATAGTCTGCTGGGCCAGCAAAAATTTGGTATGGTTGTTTTTCCCTTTCAATAAATTGATTTTCCATTTCTTCAGCTTTCTCATTTACTGCTGTCGCCACTGCCGCATTAATCTGGCTATCAACGTCATTCTGAGCAGTATCCCACTTTGAGAACATCCAGATAAATAAGCCGATAAAAGTCACAGCTACTAAGCTTGCAATAATCAAAAGAATAATCCAGATAAGATTTGCATTTTGCTTCTGAGTTTTGGCTGCCACCGGCACTAATCTTGCCGTTGGCGCTGGACCAGTTGGACCCATAGTTCCGTTAGGACCAAAATTACCAGCAGGACTTCCTGCCACATTTCCAAACTGTTGTTGCCCACCTTGAGGGTTCATCTGTCCCGTCGGCTGAAAAGGCTGGTACGGTTGATTGTCCATAAGTTTATTATAACGCTTATTTTATTCTTTTGTAAAGTCTTTTTGAATAATTGAAATCTCATTCTTGAGGTTATCTAAATCCTTCTCAATCCCTTTAGCAAGCGCTACAGCTTCTTTATATTTAGTCGTAGCTTCATCTAAGGAAAACTCATTAGAATAAAACCAATCTACCTTTTGATTTAACTCTTCGATTTTTTGGTTAATAGTCTTTTTTTCTGTCATCTTATGCCTTTCTTTTACTTATTTTATTAATCTTTGCCTCAATCTCTTTATCAAAAGTTACAGCCTTTACCGTTTCACCTTCTATCACTCTACCAGAAATAATTGCATAACCACGCTTCAAAACTGCTTCCGGGTTAATACTCTCCAAGATTTTCTGTTTAGCTTTAATCTCTGCCTCAAGATTAGAAATCTTATCATTTACCTTCTCGTTAATTCTAGAAAAACCGTCAAAAACTACATCTTTATTTTGCGAAATTTTTTCAGTTATTCTCTCAGCAATTGCCTCCACATTAGCTCGAACTATTGCTTTTCTTTCCATTTTGTCTGGGGTCAACATCTCCGCAACATTTGATGGCGTAGAAGCCCTGATGTCGGCTGCAAGATCCGCCAAGCTCTCATCTACTTCATGTCCAATTCCCGTAATTACTGGAATTTTAGAACTAGCAATTGCTCGAGCCAACGCTTCATCATTAAATACCGCAAGGTCATCAGCACTACCACCACCCCTAATAATTGCAATAATTTGCACCTCGGAATGTTCGTTGAAATATTTCAATGCAGCAATAATTTGATCAGCCGCAGCAAGACCCTGCACCTGTGTATGTGCAGTCAAAACCTTTAGTCCACCCCATCTTGCATTTAAAATTTTACAAAAATCGGCATAACCTGCTGCTTGCGTGGAAGAAATCACCCCAATACTTGCTAAGTCCTCTGGGATACCGCGCTTCTTCGATGGATCGAATAAACCTTCTTTCTCTAACTTCTTTTTTAGAAGCTCAAAGCTTTTCTTGATATTGCCCTCACCTACTGGCATAATTTGCTTCACGGTTAGAGAAAAGCGTCCCCATTTAGTGAGCTTTGGTACCGCCCTAATTACCACTTTCATACCATCCTCAAGTGGCATTCTTAGACTAAATAAGGGCATGAAACAATTGACAGATGTTTCTTCGTCTTTGAGGTCAAAAAACACCCATTTTCCCTGATTGACCTTGAAACTTGCGATTTCACCTTCAACAATCACCCCAGAATATGCATATTCCAAAGTCTGATTACAAAGATCAACAAATTCCGATACGGAAAGTTTAGGCTGTTCCGCCATCTTACCCTCTTGGCGGCTCGCCTTCAGCATCTTCTAATAATTTCTTAGATTTGATTTCGTACCTTCTGCCATTGACTGGAGAAACATAATAATCTTCATTCACTAAGTTCACAAACATTGCCAAATCTTTGTCGTCCATAATGATAATACTATCGTCATCATCAGTCATCAACTCAAGTTCCATCTTATCAGCATAATCAATCAACTGCTCCTGACTCATTTCATTTTCGAGATCAAAAGCTTGAACTTTCTTCAAAAGTGGTTTTCTGTCTTGCAATAGCGAATCAAGCGTTAACCCCTCAGAAAAACTAAGTTTGTATTTCTTTTGGAGCTCTTTAGCCTTCTCCTCGGCAATCACCTGCGCTTTATAATCATATTGAAATAAAGTTTCAAACTTTGGCTGATTAAAAATCACTACTGTATTGTCAATAATTGCCACCTGGTTATCAGTCGGCATTTTAATAGCTACTTCTGCAGAAAAAGGCTCAAAGCTTTCACCATTTAACTCCCAAGAAGATGCGCCTTTAAGAGCAGAAGAAGCAGAGATACCTTTTGCAATATAAAACACCTTGGTACCATTTTCCCCGCCAGGATAAGAAAATTTCGCAATAATACCCTTAATCTTCTTAAATTCGTATTCGTTGTCAGAGAAGAAATCAATATCTTTATATTCATTCTCAATTAGATGAAGTAAGGTTTCGGCCCTGCCTACTTTGGAAAGATCAGTTCTGTAAATAACTTTATCTTCCCCATCAGAAAGCTCATAATCTCTGCATTCTAGACCTTTATCCGCCTCTTCAATGATATATTTTACTGCGGCGTTCATAAACATTTCTTTAACGTTGCCAGTCAAAGAATCAGAATAGCATACCTTGTATGGCGTATAATTTTTGTTGAACAAAAATAATTCTACCGAAACATTATTTTTTATCTCATCCACCTCGTTTGCCCACTGGAAAACATCAAACTTTTCCGCCATATTATACCTCCAATTTTAGTATTTTAATCTGTTACTTTGTGTTAATTATATCATTCTTTTGAATCATCTCAAGATATGACTCTTGAGAAATTTTCTTTTTGGACAAATGGAATAATTTTAGTGTTCGCTGAAGATCATCCATCACTTCACTAACTTTTTCATTTTCATCTAGAGCGGTGTCAATCTTTACATAATGTCCAGGCAAATTGTCGACTTTATCAAGATAAATCCTAGAAGTCTCTCCTAGCTCAATTCTCTTTCTGCGACGGCTAACTTCTGCTGCTAAAACAAACCCTAACTGATGAAGCATATTTACAATCTCGGCATAATCTTTTACCTCGGAGCGATCGGTAATCTCAATACCAGAGTCTTCAATATGGCGTTTTAAAATCAATTTATACTTAGCAGGCTCATCGACGGAACGCATTTCAGTACGCATAATTAAACGTGGCAAGTTCATCCCACGCTTGAAACCTCTTGGAACATAAATACGATCATGCTGATAAAGAGTTGGTTCAAACTCCAAATCAATCTCACGCATACGCTTCTCAAATTCAGCGATGTCGTCAACTTTTACTTTTACGGTCACCCTTTTCATATGGTTGCTCCTTTCCTTGCCTTATTTGCCCATTCATCCGCAATCTCATTCATTTCTGTGCCCACATGGCCTCTAACCCAAACGAGCTTAGCTTTACTAGCTTTATATTTTGCATAGAGTTCCTGGACCATCTCCAAATTTTTAATTTCACCGCCCTTCTTCTTCCAACCATTCTGTTCCCAATTTTCTGCCCATTTAGTCAGAACATTAAGCCAGAATTCTGAATCGGTATGAATTTCTACCTCTTCACCATTGGAAAGATCTAGAGCAGCGATGAGAGCCGAACCTTCCATTCTGATATTCGTGGTGTCATCCTCTTTGCCAAGTGCAACTGGCTTGCCATCTTCTATCACGGCAAAGCCGCCAGGCCCTGGGTTAGGAGATGCACTTCCATCTGTCCACAAAATTCTCATCTTGTCTTAATTATACCATATTTTTCCTAATTTTGCGATATAATCATAATATGACAAAGAAAGAAAGCTCACGCATAGAAGAAGCCATCAGGCTTGCTAAGAAAGCACACGAAGGCCAATTCCGCAAAACTGGTGATCCTTATATCACCCACCCTCTTGCCGTCATGAAAATTGTTGAAGATTGGGGTATGGATGAGGATACTATTATTGCTGCTGTACTCCATGACACCATTGAAGATACCGACGTTACTTTACAAGATATTAAAGACCAATTTGGTGAACAAGTAGCTTTCCTAGTTGATGGCGTCACCAAGCTTGGAGATGTTCGTTCTGGCATGAATGATCTTGACACCTATCTTCCTAGTACTAAAAATAACCTTTTAAGACTTCTAGTTGCTACAGGCTCAGATATTCGTGTTCTAATTATTAAACTCGCTGATCGTCTGCATAATTTGCGCACGCTTTCTGCTCTACCACCAGACAAACAAAAGAAAATTGCTAAAGAATCCTTGGAAGTTTTTGCTCCACTTGCAGATAGGCTAAACATGGGACGCCTACGTGTAGAGATGGCTGATATTGCCTTTTCTTACGTCGACCCAAAGCGCTACAACCAACTTCGTACCATTATTGAAGATTATGAAAAATCTGCTGAGAAAACTATGCAAAAGGTTAGGAAGGAAGTTTCTGCGGCTCTCGGTCGTGAAAAAATTAAATTCCAAATTTCCGGTCGTGTCAAATCTGTCTACTCCCTCCATAAAAAACTCATTAAGCACAACCAAAATATGGGAGAAATCTACGACCTCATGGCGCTCCGTGTAATTGTTAATGATATCACCGATTGTTACCTCACGCTCGGCGTCATCCATTCACTCTATATGCCAATGAGTGGCCGCATAAAAGATTATATTGCTATGCCAAAACAAAATGGCTATCAATCTATTCATACCACCGTTATTACCAAAGATAAGAAAATTATTGAGTTCCAAATTAGAACTAAAGAAATGCATGAATATGCCGAACGTGGTCTTGCTGCCAGCTTCTATTATAACGAGCAGAAACTTACGGAAAACTATCGCACTGGCAAAATTGAACACTTACCTACTTCTCTGCTCTGGATTACTGAACTTCAAGAAACCGCCGCCAAACTTCGCGCCGGCAAAAAAGTTGATATTAAAAAGCTCCGCCTTAATCTCTTTGCTGACAAAATCTTTGTCTATACCCCCAAGGGAGACATTATTGACCTGCCAAAAGGCTCCTTGCCTCTTGATTTTGCTTACCGCCTCCACTCAGAGATTGGTGGTCGTGTCCGAGGTGTCAAAATTAATGGCAAAATGAGCAGTCTCTCTACCAAACTAAAGCATGGTGACATTGTTGAAATTATTACTTCCAAAAACCCGACCTATAAAGCCTCTTGGTTTGATAAAATCTTCACCCCACACGCCAGACAAAAACTAAGACAGCAACTAGGTAAATTGGGGAAACAGTAATTATTTTTCTAATTTCTTAATTAGATTTTTAAGTTCGTCTTCGTTTTTGCAAGAAAAAGTGATACTTTTCATACCAATACGCACTTTAGATTGGAATTTATCAGCAAGCTTTACCTCTTCTTTAGCATAAGCACTAGTCTTAGTAGCTACTGCCGAACTACGTTTCTTGTGTGAAGCAATAAATTGTTCCACCTGTCTTGCAGTCCAATGTTCCTTTATAATTTTTGGCACAGCTTCTTCGACAATCTCAATTTCGGCTGTCACTAATGGACGCATTACGCCCTCTGATAGGTTATACTCGCGCATCGCCTTTTTAGCCATATCTGGAAGCTTTAAAAGTCTCAAACTATTGACGATAGTAGTTTTGTTCTTACCAATGCGTTCTGCTACCTGAGCATTATCCATGTTGAATTGCTCTTTTAGCTTGGCATAAGCGGTTGCAAGCTCAATAGCATTCAAATCCTCACGTTGTGCATTTTCAATAATAGAAAGCTCTAATCGATTCTGTGCATCAAGAGTTCGGACAATTGCTGGAATCTTTGGAATACCAGCAATTTTCGCTGCACGCCAACGGCGCTCACCCGCTACAATCTGATATTTATCTTCAATCTTGACTACTACGATTGGAGAAAGTACACCAAATTGTTTAATAGAGCTGGCTAGCTCGTTCAAAGCTTCTTCATCAAAACTCTTTCTTGGCTGTTCTTTATCAGGTTCAACTTCTGAAATTTTCAGCTCTATCAACTTCTCCCCTTTAACCTCATCAGCTGTTGGGTCAAATTCTTCATCTACAAGCTCCGTTGGAATCAAACTTTCAAAACCTCTACCTAAACCATGTTTCACCATTTTACCTCCTTTCCGAAATTCCTAATTTTCTACTTTTTGTTCCCTGTGCGTTTTTCTACTTCACGTGCCAGGTCTTTATAAGCCTTAGCTCCCTTAGAGAACTTATCGTAACTCCCCACTGGGGTACCATGCGAAGGCGCTTCTGCTACACGCACATTGCGCGGAATAGTAGTTTCAAACACCTTATCTTTGAAGTATTTCTTTACTTCTTCTAATACTTCTGCCGAAAGCGAGGTACGCTTATCATACATCGTTGCTAATACACCTAGAAGCTTCAAATTAGGGTTTGTAGCCTTCTTAACGAGTTTCATACTGTCCAAGAGCTGTGCCACACCTTCTAGTGCGTAAAATTCGGTCTGAACAGGAAGCAATAGATAATCTGAAGCAATCATGCCATTCACCGTAAGAAGTGACAGGCTAGGTGGCGAATCAATAATAATATAATCAAACTGCTCCCTCACAGAATTGATTGCTTCCTTCAAAATAGTAAATTGCTTTTTACCCTTAGTGACTTCTACTTCAGCATTGGCCAGCTCTGGGGTAGTTGGTGCTAAATATAGATTCTTATACTTAGTCTCTATAATCGCATCGGAGAGCTGAGACTGGCCCAAAACCACCTCTGTCATGCTACTATCTAAATCTGACTTTTCCATACCCAAACCAGAAGTTGCATTCCCCTGCGGATCAAAATCAACTAGCAGTACTTTGAACTTATCTTTTGCTAAGAAATAGCCAAGGTTAACTGCTGTCGTAGTTTTTCCTACACCTCCCTTTTGATTCGTAATCGAAATCACAATAGCCATATGTCTATTATATCACACTTATGGTTTCGACAAGTATTTACTTATTTTTTAAGATATGATAAAATGTAGAGAGTAAATAAGGATTAATATGAAGAAAGCAGTCATTTTAGTCGGCGGTAAGCAATATCTTGTCGCTGAAAAAGAGACCCTACGGGTGGACCTCCTCCCGGCAGGCACTAAAGAGCTCGAAACTGGTGCTTTACTTCTCATTGATGGTGACAAAACCACTGTTGGTACACCAGAGGTGAAGGGCGTAAAAGTTTCGGCAAAAGTAGTAGAAGAAAAGGTTGCCGGAGACAAAGTCCGCGTAATCCGCTATCATTCTAAAAAGCGTGTCCATACTGAAACTGGTCATCGCCAAAAATACAGCTTAATTGAAATCACTTCAATTAAATAATATCTGGTTAAAAGGCTAGAAATAGCAAAAACTTCTAGAATATTAAGGAGTTTTCCCAACAAAAATAAATTCTAATACCTTGCGAGTACCGTTTAGTCGGGCACAGCAAGGATTAGAGTTTATTTTTATTAGACGAAAACGACTATTCTAGAAGTTTTTACTATTTCTAGCTGTTAGTCTTTCTTCTCTGGGGTCTGGATACTATCACGGACAAGATCGTCATTGATATTAATATCAGTAGCGCCAGTACCAGAAGCAGCACCACCAGCAACTCTTCTTAACATCTTCTGAGACTTGTAGAAGTAGAAGCCACAACCAGCGATCGCCATACCGACAATCACTGCAAGTATTGCTTCGCCAGGACCGGTAGTTGGAAGGCTGGCAGGAGTGGTTGCACAAGCACGATGAACAGTAATTTTAGTTTTGTCAGAATTTTGACCATCATTAGTAGCAATATATGCACCATTGTAGACTACTGTATCACCACATGGGAAGATATCGGTGTTGTCTGCTACTCTAGCAGAATATGTCACCCAAGCTTCTTCACCAACAATCATCGCACCAAGACCCAAACCATCAGCAAATAATACCTCTGGAGATTTAGAGCCCTCTGGATGACGAGTAGAACCAGCATATGTAGAGCCATCAACATAAGTTAAACCTTCCGGTAGAAAATCATGAACCGTCACACCAGTCTGCTCTGTCGTACCAGTATTTTTGTAATTAATCTTAAAGTTCAAAATGTCACCAGGAAGTACGGTAATTTCATCCTTATAGTTTTCTGACAATTCAGAAAGAGCAACCTTCTTGTCTACTGTAAATGCTGGAGCATCAGCCTTGATACGATAAGTTACATAACCACCATATTCATTACAGCCAGGTACCATTCCCCACATATTGTCATAATGGCCGATAGTTACACCCTGTTCCCCAAGCAAGGCATCTCCAGAAAGTATTGTTCCGTCAGTCGTACCATTGTTATGAATTACTGCAGAATTAGGTACAAAACTTAGGTAAACTGGGCTAGAAGCTTTGAGGTAGGTTGAATCCCAAACTCTTTCTGGCTTAGCATTAGAAGCGCTAATAGAAGCACTAGCTACGCCAATTTCATCAGCATTCAGATAGCTTGGAAATTCAGTTCTAACATAAGTGTTTCTAGAAATACCAGCACCACTAGCATTTAGTGATGCAGAGGCATCATTATGGTAGTAAATGGAAATCTGGTATTCTTTGCCGGGAACGAGCTCAACTTCATCGCTCTCAGTCTCTACGCCAACTTCACGTACTCTCACAAAGTTTCTCTCATCCCCAAGGAATGGGTTATCTGTGATTGAGTTAAAGGTTACGTGATCAGCTGGACTATTCCAAGTATAGGTAGCTCTATCTTGCGGTCCCCACGATTCTTCTTCAACTGCGGAAGCATCGCTAAACTGCGCTGCAGTTACACCAAAGGCAAGTGCTGCTACCGGTAAAACTGCGAGTCTTTTGATTTTTGTTTTCATTTTTTCTCCTTTCTTCCCTTTTTTATTTATTAACCTTCACTTTCAGCTTCTGCAAGCATTGATGCCGCTTCAGCATCAGAGCTTGCAGATTGGTCTTCAGTACCACCCGTACCAGTATCTTCTACTGGAGCGCTTGCCTCTTCTGCCCAATCTTGCTGAGCTTCAGGAGTTTCATTCACGCCGGAAGTATCAACTTCTGGTATTTGTTCTTGACCAGCCTGGACAATTCTATCACCACCATTATCTGTAGATTCCTGAGCGAAACTTACTGTAGGCTCCGTCATTATTGCTGGATTATTACCAGCCCATGGATTAGTCATTGTCTTCCCTTGCAATGTTTGTGGGGTTGGCGTATCTGGAGTTGGCTTATCTGATGTCGAGCTACTAGAGCTATCGCCGGACGGACTGTTCCAAGTTACTTGGTTGTTCATCGGAATTACTTCTTGACTGACCGTAGAAACTCTCTCTACGATGTCAGGCTTTACCACCTTTCTCTTTACTACATTTTCTGTAATCACCATCTGGCCGCCGCATTTATTGCGCTCACCCCAAACAGTGTAACGTTTCATTAATCTCTGTACATCAGCATTATCTGCATCATATTCCATATCTGCCGGTGCAAGGCCATGAGCCTTCAAAATCCTAAGCTTTGTAGCACCTTGGTCAAATTCATTTTCGCCATTAGCATTTAAACGTTGCAAGACATTGAATTCCTCTGGTTTCGAACTTCTAGCAACGGCAATCTTTTTAACGCCGTCTTCACCCTTTTCCATGTGTGCAGTAATATAAGTCCTATTGGCTGGGAAGCTTGCGTACTGCATTGTTTTACCATCAATGGCTTCAGCCTCGTCTGCCATAATCTTATCTAAGATTCTCTGCTTTTCTTCTGGGCTAGCATTCTTAAACTTCTCTGCTGCCTCGTTGATAGCATCAACTGACATATGTTCTACACTGAGCCCATAGCCATCAGACGCATCCAAAGCTCCGTTCCAAGAATTTGCATACATCATATATAATGGATCTCTTGCCATTACATCATTTTTAGTAGAAAGATAGCTTAGGACATTAGTTGAACCTTCAAGTTCGGAAGCGTCAAAGATCGGACCAAATGCACCTTTGGTTTCCTTATTATTAGTGGTCTGGGCTTCGCCATTACCTCTTACCGCTACATCGAACAAATCTGGTTTACCCTCTTGTACTTCACGTGCGAAATCTAGTGTGTGATCTTTCACTTCTTCATCGGCACCCATAAAGTTGAACTTAGAATTATAGGTTGGACGTTCAGCTTTTACTTCGGTCTCAGAAGAGACTGTAGCGACTTGGGCTCCCAGAGACTCAGCAGGCTGTTCACTCTCGACTGACTGCTCGGTTTGCGTTTGGTTATTTCCTGCGGCACTTTGAGCATAAGCCATTTGAGAATCGGCATTCCAGGTACTCACTGCGGCTTTTGCGACCATTATAGCGGCAGCCACCGCTGCAACCCCAATTATGATATTCTTGAAACCAAATCTTACGCCAATCTTCTTTTTGACTCTGTCAATAATTTTTTCTTTAGGCTTATCTACTTCCTCGTCTTCCTTGCTGTCCTCGTCAACTCTTTCACCGGTAGAACTCTCTTTTTGCTCTCTGATTTCTTTAAGCCTTTTCTCAATTTCTGATTTAGCTTCTTCGAGGACCTCATCAACCGCTATTGATTCATTGTATGCTTCATTACTATCATCCAATTCGACAACTTCATCGTCATCTTCGATTGAATATGATAAATCGTCCTTATTTTCAGCTTTATCATCTTTTTCTTCATCATCCTCTTTTTCATCGTCATTATCGTCTTTTTCATCATCATCGATGTCGTATTCATCTTCAACCGGCTCAATATCATATTCATAATCATCGTCATCCTCAAGTGGATACGACAAATCATCTTTACCATTTTCAGCATCAACTTCAGCTAGTGCCGCATCTGCAATTTTTTCGGCGTCAAACTCCGCTGAGCTAGTAGAAGATTGCTCGCCGCTATCAACTACAACCGGTTCAGCATTGCCGCTAGTGTACTCTGCTAAAATTGCATCAGCTGCCTTTGCCGCTGCTTCTGCCTCCGCTAATCTTGCTGTCAATTCATGTGATGCATATAATATATCAAAGAATGACTTCCCGCTCTCTGCGTGTTCCTTCAAAGCTTTTTCAATACCACTTTGAAGTTTAGGATGCACGAATTCTTTCAAATCTTCTGGATGTTTATTAACCCATCCAGTAAGTCTCATGATACCGCCACTAGCCGCAAGCTCTTTCTGACGATTATATTCTTCACGCCTAGCTTTCTCCTGTTCAATTTTTTTAGCAGTTGCATTAATTTTTATCCATTTCTCCAGGAGAGCTTTTCTAGTTTTTTCAGCTTCTTCAGCCTGTTTATCTAATTCTTCCTGAGACAATAAATCGAAATTTTCTACGGCAACACCACCAAGTTCTTTTTGAAATTCTTTACTTGCTCCGAATTCTTTATTTTCACCACTATTATTTATATTCTCGCCGTTCATTTTATGCCTCCTCTTTCATTTTATTTAGGTCCATATTCATAATAGCGTCAGAAAAAGCATTCAATACGTCCTCTAAGACTTTTTTACTATCGACACCAGCGTTCTCAACAATTTCGCCGAGTTCATCGATTGATTTATCCTCATCAAGAGCTTTTTCAAATTCTTCTAGTTTGTCGTCAGGTAAGCGTCTCAACACCTCACCATTAAACTGATCCGCCAGCATTTCCTTGGCTTTCTCTCTAAAATCTGCCTTTTTCTCATCAGACATTTTATCGAGACCTTTTTTCTCCATCAGTGCATCAAGATACTGATCGAAGTTTTTTTCTAGTTCTGCGCTATTCATTTGTCTTTCCTTTTTATTTTGATAATAATATGACCTTATTTACCCCTTATTTTAATACTTATGCTAAATTTGTCAAGAGTTTTTTAAGATTTAAAGAGAAAAGAAATTTCTTACGCATTTTATGTGCTTAGATCGTTGCCAGTCTGCATTTTTACCAAATTTCAACCACGAAAAAACCGAACTTTTTGTTCGGTTTTTCTAATTATTTCTCTGTTAGATCGGAATATTTCTTATACTTAAGCTCCTTCCATTGAGAAGAGATCTATAGCGGCTCTAGCGGCCTTACTGATGGTTTTTGGCGAACGGTAGCCTTTTTCATCATCAAATGCCTCGAAGTTTAGTCCGCTATCACTTCTCATTACGTTGATATTTCCTCTTGCCATAGGCGTTTCCTTGTTTATTTTGATTTTATTTGTTAGATTTTGTATTTTATTGTCTAACTATTTTCTATACTAGCACACTTTCGCAAAAAAGTCAATACCTTTTATGCTTATTTTTTACAATTTGTCAAATCTACCCCTGTAAATTTGAGCTCAAATTCTCAAAGCACACATGGTAAAACAGTATAGTACTTACGCTAAATCACAAATTCGCTCACGCTTTTTCTAGGCTAATAGTAACTTGTTCCCCATCAACTTTAGCAATTTCGTCGTAGGAATAGTTCTTAGTATCTTTAGAAGTAGCCATTTCAGAGGCCAGAACTTCCTGTGCTACTAATTCTGCAAACTCTGGAGCCACTTCACAGCTAACATAGAGCTTAATTCTATCATCTACAGATAGTCCGGCTTTCTTTCTAGCAGCCTGAACCACACGAATCAACTCGCGTGAAAATCCTTCAGCCTTGAGCACTGGAGTTATGTTTTTGTCGAGCATAAATTTAGCACCGTGTTCAACTTTTTTAACATTTACTTCATCTAGAATCATTTGCTCATAAAACTCAGGTAACTTATCTCCAGTATAGACAAACTTGGCAAGTGGCTGACGCACCTTGATTTGCTCTTCTGTCTCTGTTTTGTTCATGCGCATCGCTAAGCCCTCAGAGATAATTTCACGAGTTCTAGCCATCTTTTCTAGTACTTCAACATCAACCTTACCTACTTCTGGAAAATCTAGTAGGTGAACTGAATCACTATCCTGAGTCAAATTATGATACAGCTCCTCAGCGAGGAATGGTACAAACGGCGCAATAATTTTACTCAAATATAGCAATACATAATATAACGTAGCATAAGCTTCAGCTTTGTCACCATCGTCTTCAGATTTCCAGAAACGGCGGCGTGACCTACGTACAAACCAGTTGGAAAGATCATCAACAAATGGTAAAATCCCGCCAGTAGCTTTTGGTAAATTATACTCTTCCATACCAGCGACAATCTCATCACGAAGCTGATGAAGTCTAGATACAACCCACTTATCAAGGTCGTTATCCATCTCCGGCAACTTACCATCACCATTAAAGTTGTCAACATTGGCGTAAGTCGCAAAGAAATCATAGACATTCCAAATCATCGAAAGTTTGCGTGCTACATCAGATACGTCCTTATCTAAAAGCGCGAAATCTTCACCCGCCAAAACCGGTGAGGAAAGCAATAAGAACCTCAAAGAATCTGCAGAATATTTATCCATCAACTCGTTCGGGTCGGTGTAATTACCTAGTGATTTACTCATCTTTCTACCATCATTTCCGGCTAAAGTACCAGTAGTAATCACATTTTTATATGCGTTCTTCTTGGCATCATCTTTAGCTGCATCAGCACCAAATGCGCCAACGGAAGCCAAAGCGGTATTCACACAGTGAACATAGTAGAACCACGCACGTACCTGACCGACATACTCCACAATGAAATCTGCCGGATAATTTTGCTCAAACTTCTCTTTATTTTCAAACGGATAATGAAGCTGGGCGAATGGCATTGAACCAGATTCAAACCAACAATCTAGCACTTTTTCAATACGGGTAAAGTGCTCACCATCGATGTCAAATTCAATTTTGTCCACCCAAGGACGGTGGTAGTCATCAAGGCGTACGCCAGAAAGCTCATACAGTTCATCATATGAACCGACGACTTTAATAGTACCTTTGTCGCCTTTCCACACTGGCATTGCAGTAGCCCAAAATCTATCACGAGAAAGGTTCCAATCTGGTGCCTGCTCAATATTCTTGACAAATCTACCGTGTTTTAGATAACCTGGGAACCAGTTGATATTCTCATTCTGTTCAAGCATCAAAGGTTTTGAGCCTTGAACATCAAAGAACCAACTTGGGAACGCACGATACATAATACGTTGCTTAGAACGCGGGTTAAATGGATATTCATGCTTAATATATTCAATCTTATAAACGATGCCTTCTGCTTCCAAAATCTTGGCAATAAACTTATTCCCTGCCCAAATTTCGATGCCATTTTCATCGGTATCACGCACGCCAAGCTTATGGAGCTTTTCAGCAGTCTCTGGAAGATAGTAGCCATTTTCATCAAGCACATCTTCAAATTCAGCCTCGTCTTCATACTCGAGATAAAGCGCGTAATCATCTTCACCATAAGCTGGTGCGATATGAACGATACCAGTGCCCTCTTCATCGCCTACAAAATCAGCAATATAAACTTTGTGCGTCTTTTCGTGGTCAAGCAAATCTTCGTATTCTAGGCCAGCAAGTTCTTTACCCTTGAATTTCTCAGTTGGCTTTTCTCCCGGAAGAACTTTTTCTGCTAGTTTTACCGCCAAAATTTTGTCACCATAAAGACCATATTCGAACTTTGGATTGACAGCTAACATCTTATTAGCCGGCAAAGTCCAAGGCGTAGTAGTCCAAGCCATCAGGTACTGCTTTTTGCCTGCAAGTTTAAACAAAACATAGGCTGATGGGTCAGTCACCTCTTGATAGGCATCATTATCCATCGTCACTTCTGCCTTAGAGACAGGAGTAGCAAACTTAGTATCATACATCAAAACTTTACGACCTTCGTAAATTTTGCCTGCGTCATAAAGGGTCTTGAATGCCCACCAGACACTCTCCATGAAGTCCTTGTCCATAGTGCGATAAGCGTTGTCAAAATCAACCCAACGCCCCACTCGATCAATCGTGCTGCGCCAAGATTCACTGTTGGCGACCATACTTTCGCGAGCCTTGGTAATGTATTCTTCCAGAGACCATTTAGTACCAATTTCACGTCTGTCAGTGATACCAAGCTGTTTTTCTACGAAATTCTCTGCTGGCAAGCCGTGGCAGTCCCAACCCCATCTACGCTCTACACGATAACCACGCATAGTCCAGAATCTTGGTACAGCATCTTTTACGATTGAGGAAAGAAGAGTTCCATGATGTGGCATACCTGTAATAAATGGAGGCCCATCATAAAACACAAAAGATTTATCAACCGGGCGATTTTCAATTGATTTTTCAAAAATCTGATTTTTCTTCCACCAATCTACTAAGGCTTTTTCATATTCTATCGCGCGTTTTCTTGGTTGATATTTCATTTTACTCCTTTCTCTATATTTCCTCGTCATTAGTTTCTATATCTTTCCCGGCCGCCTCAAATGATAATTTCCCCGGTACGCCTTTGAATGGCGTCTCGGCAATTTCCTTGCGGAATAGTTCGTACACATCTTTGCCAATTTTTTCACTGAAATATTCCTTGAGTTTATATAACGTCTTCAGATCCTCTGCCGGGTTCTTTAAACCATGTCTCCACAAAACACTGCAAAATCTTCTCTCTATTGTCGTGATACCGTGCGCTCCAGCCATATAATCAGCAAGCTGGACCAACTTATCATAATCGTCAAACTCTATTTTGCTCATATAATCTTTTAAAAATACACCCTTTTCAACATCTTGCAAAGTAATTTCTTGAACTTTCTCTCTGGGATTAAAAGAATGAGTTAAGCAGATTCTTGCAATCTCTGGTAGCCCCTTTTCCATTAATAGCTCATAGCCATCAATTGCATGCATCATACCAGTACCAGGACCTTTATATCGCCCAATATCATGCAAGAGCCCTGCCGCATAAGCACGCTCAGTATCGAGGCCGCAATTTCGCGCTATCTCTTCAGCTACTTTCGCTGCAGCTCTAGAGTGATTTTCCCAAGCAAAAACTACTGGGTCATCACGTTCAGTGAGTCCCCACGCAAAAATTTCATCAGCTTGTTCTCGCAGTTTCATTGTTTTATATTATAGCACAAAAACCCTCGCCTACAAAATGATTATGCTAGCCTAGTTTTCTTTACTACCCCAGTACGCCACTTCATCAATTTGTGGCATTGGCGTTCCTTTCCAAAGATTGAGAAGTCTGCCATCATTATCAAGCGACAAAATCGCTGGATATTGCAAAACGTCATAAGTCGTTACTAAGCTCTCACCTTCATAAGACGAGGGGTCAATACTCTCAATTCTATCTGGGCCCACTTCATGCTCAAAATCTCGCAGCCATTCTCTGACTTCACTAGCGTAGTCAGTTTCTTCATCCCAAAGTAATATTAATCTCATTTGCCCTCCTTTATTTTATATTATTGAGAAATTCTTACTTTCCCACCTTTTCCTTTTTCTTCTTTTGCTCTTTAATGATCTGTTCAAATTCAGAAAGTGACTTGAATTCCTGAAACACGCTGGCAAAACGCACATATGCGACCTCATTTACCTCGGCCAAAACATCTAAAGTCATTTCGCCAATCTCACGTGAAGTCACATCTTCCTTACCGGTTTCGTAAAGTCGGCTCATCACCTTGTCAACGACCTCCTCCACTTCAAGAGATGAATTGAAAAACTTACCTACACTTCTTTTTACAGAAGTAATTAACTTATCTCTGTCAAATTCTTCCCTATTACCACTGCGTTTCCATACCATAATCGTTGGCATTTCGATGCGCTCATAAGTAGTAAATCGGTGTTTGCCGTCAGAAGTAACACGTCGTCTTCTAATCATCGTACCGTCAGTAGATTCTCGGCTCTCTAGAACCTTACTATCTCCGATTTTGATATTTAGTGACATTTACCTCCTTTTAGTCAAAACCAATCCCCCAAAATCAAGATTATTGCTGTTTCTTTTCTTTTCTAGCACGAAGTCTTGCTCTAAGTGTTGGTGGAACATCTAGGTCATCCTCTTCATCTTCTGGACGAATAGAATCCCACATGTTGCTTTTATCTTCTTTCGCAAATTCTTCAGAAGATACAGTTGGTTTCTTTTCATCTAAATCTTTGAGATCAACAGAAGCCTCACCTTCTGTAACGACAGTGTCTTCTTCCTCGGCATTGTTGGTAGAAATTTCGGAAACTACTGGCTCAGTAGCTTGAGTTTCCTGAACTTTACGATCAGCAGCTTTATAATAATCTGAATCAAAGCCAGTAGCAACTACGGTAATTACTACCTCATCCTCTAGTTCTGGGCGAATTGAAGCCCCAAAGATAATATTTGCATCTGGAGAAACCGCACTGGTGATAACCTCAGCAGCTTCCTGGATTTCGGACATACTCATATCATAACCACCGGCTACAGAGAAGAGAACACCACGAGCACCTTCAATCTTTACCTCAATAAGTGGTGACTCAATAGCCTGCTGCGCAGCCAAAACTGCACGATTTTCACCACTTGCTCTACCAATGCCCATCAGAGCAGAGCCGGCATTTTTCATGATAGCCTTAACATCGGCAAAGTCCAAGTTAATCAAGCTGTGCTCGGTAATCAACTCAGAAATACCCTGAACACCCTGACGAAGAACATCATCAGCAATCTTAAAGGTTTCAAGAAGAGGCGTACGAGGATCAATTGTCTGAAGTAATCTATCATTAGGGATAGTGATAAGAGCATCTACTTCGTGAGAAAGTTGCTCAATAGCCACCTCTGCGTTCTCTCTACGCTTAGCACCTTCAAAGGTGAATGGTTTAGTGACTACGCCTACAGTTAATATATCTTTATTGTGAGCTTCCTGGGCAACAATTGGACCAGCACCTGAACCAGTACCACCACCGGCACCAAGAGTAATAAATACCATATCAGCGCCTTCAAGAGCCTTACCGATATTCTCACGACTTTCTTCGGCAGCTTCGCGACCTTTTTCTGGGTCGCCACCAGCACCTAAGCCTTTGCCAATACGAACTTTATTGTCAGCTTCTGAATGATGTAGAGCTTGTGCATCAGTATTGACTGCTACAAACTCCACGCCAGAAAGACCGACTTCGCGCATTCTATCGACTGCTGAACCACCGGCTCCACCGACTCCGATTACTTTGATACTTGCTGTGCTTTCCACCTCACTTGGTTTTACTTCAGGCATTTTATTTCCTCACTTTACAATATTTATCTCCATTATAGCACAAAAAATCAGTAGTCAATATAGATTTTGTAAAAAATGTATTCGGGAAAAAAGTTAGTGGACTTTCCCGTTAACATTCAAGTCAAATTTTTTGCTCAAACTTTTCTAAAAATCTCGAGTCTAGAATTTTTTAAACAATTTTGAGAAAATTCCTTGTCCAGATTTTTTGGAAGACTTTTTGCTGTGTTTATTTTTGTGTTCAACCACGCCGTTATCTCTGGCAGCCATCATCGCAAGACCCACTGCCGCAGCATACTCTGGCTTTTCAATTGCATCAGCCACACCGCCAAGACCTTTTGGTGTGCCAATCTTAATAGATGCCTCAAGGGCATTCTTTGCAAATACTGCTACGTCTTTCAGCTTTGCTCCGCCACCCACCAGTACCATACCTTCCGGCAATTTGTGGTCGTATTTAGAAATCTTCAGCTCTTTTCTAATACATTCAAAAATCTCAGCAAGCCTGGCTTCAATAATCTCATTAATCTCAGCTTTAGAGAATGCAATTTCCTCTTTACCACTACGTACTAAAATTTCGCCATCAGCGCTCTCCCCTACTGGCTTAGCAATATAGCGTCTCTTGATATCTTCGGCAACTTTAGTATCAATCTGCAAAACAATTGCGAGATCATTAGTGATGTTATTTGCACCCATAGGAATTACGCCAACATACTGGAGATCGCCTTCCTCAAAAATTGCCACACTGGTAGTCGCTGCACCAAGATCGATCACTGCTACACCGTTTTCCATCTGTTTTTCAGAAAGAACTGCTCTGGCGGCTGCTACTACGCTTGGTACTAATTTTTTCACTTCTACCTTAGCGCCTTCGGCAGCTTTACGCAAGTTTAAAGCATTTGGGGCAAGTGCAGAAATCACGCTAGCCTTAAGCTCTAGTCTTGCACCAGTCATACCAAGTGGATCTTTAATACTACTCTGGCCATCAAGTGTGTAAGAGAGTGGTAAAACATCCAAAATTTCCCTGTTGGCTGGCACTCTACCTACCACTGCCGCTTGCTCAACTCTAGCCATGTCATCATCAGAAATCTCATGATCTTCCGGACCAACAGCAATCATACCTTCAGCCTTTACGCTCATCACGTGTGCACCATTAATTGATACATAGGCAGAATTTACCTCTATGCCACTCATACGCTCGACTTCACCAAGCATCCTATCAATTGACTCTGCTGGGCCAGAAAGATTTGCCACTACGCCTTTACGCATGCCTGCGTTTGGACCTTCGTTGTAGCCAACTACCGAAATTTCTCCATCATGATTAATAGTCGCAACCACTGCTCGCACGTTTTCCGTACCAACATCAAGTCCTATCGCGTATTTCGTGGCTTCATCCATAGCCTCATTATAGCACTTATTACGCTAGTGTCAAAATTTCGTAACCGTCTTCAGTCACTAAGATCGTGTGCTCACAGTGGCAGCCAAACGAACCGTCGTTCATTACTACCGTCCAACCACTACCGTCTTCAGCCACATGATTAGCGGGCTTGCCTAGGGATGACATCGGTTCAATACAAAGAGTGTCGCCTGGCTTTAAAATATAACCATGTCCGCGCCTACCATAATTTGGTACGTCTGGCGGCATATGCATTTTTTCACCGATAAAATGCCCAACATAATTCTCAATTACTCCTAGTTTGCCTTTACGCAATACTTTTTCTACCGCATATCCAATATCACCAAGATGTGCGCCAGGCTTTACTTGTTCGATGCCTTCATATAGTGCACTCTCAGTTACAGATATCATTTTTTTTACTGCCGGCGAGCCCTTGCCGCCAACTAACATTGTAAAAGCAGAATCAGTGTAATAGCCCTTATAACCAATCACCATATCAAAAGAGACTTTGTCACCTTCCTCTAAAACATAATCTGTCGGTGCGCCATGGACTAGCTGCTCATTCACAGAAATACAAATCGCCCCTGGAAAGTCTTCTTCAAGCTCATCATACGCTACCGTCGCACCACGCTTCACTACCTCTTTTCTTACCCAGCTATCGATTTCCTTTTCGCTCATGCCAGGTTGCACATATTCCTTGAGGTCAAGAAGTAATTTTCCTAAAATTTTTCCACCCTCGCGCATTGCCTTGATTTTTTTCTGGTCCATCTTATTCTCCGTAGCTTTTTTCTCTCTCGAAAGCATCATTCTCTATACTCTCTGGATCATCTAGCGCCATCACTTTTACTAACTTTGGCATCATCTTGGAAATTACCTTCGTAACACGCTTAGTTACTTCATCGAAATCGCCCACGCCATCAACATCTACGACTGGGATGCCTCGTTCTTTAATCATAGGTAAAATTGAACAAGTTTTTTGTTCATATATCTTGTAGCGACGTTCAAATGCCTCCTTGGTATCATCAGCTCTGCCACGCTCCTCAATCCTGCGCCAAAGCTCATCTTTTGGCACATTTAGCACCACTACCCCTGCTAATTTGCCAAAGAAATTAGAACTATCATCATTAAGCAGAATCTCTGCTTGTTCCATATCTCTTGGATAGCCATCTAGAATGATGTCCATACCTTCTGCATCAGCAAAAGCAATCTGTTTTTCCATCAGCTCTACCACTGTAGCATCATCAATCAGCTCCCCACGTTTTAAAGTTTCGTCAAACTGTCCGGTATCTCTTAAAACTTGTCCTACCGAAAGCCAACGAAGACCGTAAGTGTCAGCGATTGTCCTCCCTTGGGTACTTTTACCACTACCTGCTGGTCCAAAAAGTATAATCATTTTTTCTCCTTTCACTTCTAGTATAGCATAAAAAATCACCAGCGGTGAGACTGGTGATTTTGAAAACTTACTTCAAGCCTAGCTTGATGCGCTCTGCTTTTTCAGCCTTGCGCTCTTCACGAACGATAGCTTTTTTGCGGCGCTCAGTCTTAGAGATCGGTTTAGAAAAACGCATCTGGGATTTGGCTAGAGGCATCATTCCGCTCTGTAAAACTTTGCGATTGAAACGACGAATAATATTCTCGTTAGCTTCGCTCTGATCTTTTCTTGTAACTTTTATTGCCATATTAGACCCCATTATACCAGATTAGAAACAAAGTTTCAACCCTAAAATTCTGCCTTCTACGCTGCGGATTCCGTTCCATTCATTCTCTATCAGCGAAGTCCAGACATTAATTTTTTCACCCGCCTCTACCCTCAACCAATCTTCAGGGGCATTGAAAGCTATCAATTTCAAAGTTTTATCATCCCTTCCCCTAATTAACATTCTTAGATGTTGATTTTTATCACCAATTCTATCAGCATTCAAAATCAACACCTCTGTCAATAAAATCACTGGCGCCAAATTTCCCTCTCCAAACGGCTCTAAGCGATTCAACTCACCCACAAACTCCAGGTTAAGTTCTCCTAGCTCAGGCGTAGAAATATCTTCTATAGCTTCCAAAAATCTTCCCTGGTTTTTAAGCTTCAGGCTCTCGTAGTAACTATTTATTTTCTCTTTAAATTCCTCAAAATTGGCCTTTTCTAGTCTTACCCCACAAGCTTCTGCATGCCCGCCACCAGAGATCAATAAATTCTGGCACTCTGACACCGCTAGTGCTAAATTAAACTCCCCGAAGCTTCTTCCTGACCCCTTCAACTCCTTTGAAGTTTCCGCTAATACAAAGCTTGGCTTTCGATATTTCTCAGTTAGTTTCCCCGCAATAATGCCAACCACACCTTCGCCCCAATTGCCTTTAACCACAATCACTGGGCTTTTTGGGGTTCCCGCCTTTTCTATCTCTGACAAAGCCGCATTTTGTTGCTTTCTGCGCTCAGAATTTAACCTATCTAATTCTTTGGCCAAACTTGCTGCCTCCGCTCTGGAATTAGTGGTCAAAAGCTTTAAAGCCAGTTCTGCCGTCTCCATCCTCCCTGCAGCATTTAGCCTCGGCCCAATCTGAAACCCAATTGCATCAGTATTTATCTTATTTACCCCTGCTATGCGCATAAGCTCCTTTAGGCCCAATCGTCTCGTTTTCCCTAAAACCAACATGCCAAAACGGCAAATGATACGATTATCACCTGTAAGTTTCATTGAATCGCAAATCGTGCCAATCATCGCAAGATCTAAGAGCCATTTTTCTTGACCTTCAGGAATCAACCCAGCTTCTACCAGTGCTTTTGCCAACATAAAAGCTACACCCGCACCTGACAAATTTGGCTCCATTTCTATTCTTCTGGGGTTAATTACTGCTATCGCTTTTTCTGGAATCTCCCCCATAATTTCATGGTGGTCGGTTACTATTGTATCAATACCATTCTTTGTAAGTTCATCTATAATTTCTGCGTTATTGCTACCGCAATCTACCGTCACTATCAGATTAGCTCCCCATTCTTTGGCTCGTTCTACTAATCTTTTACTCATACCATAGCCATCAACAAACCTGTCCGGCAACATCATCTCTAACTCTGTTATTCCCGCAAGTTCCAACGTATCTTTCAAGATTGCAGTCGCCGTCACTCCATCAACATCATAATCACCATAAATTAGGACTTTTTCTCCCAGTTCCTTTGCTTGCAAAAGTCTTTTTACTGCTTTGTCTATATCTGGCAAGTTCGCTGGCGAAGTCAGATCTTCATATTTTGGGTCCAAAAAACTCTCATTAATGCCCCTAGCCTCTAAAATTTGCTGGAACAATGTATTCATTTTTACCTCTGTTAGCCGATAGTCTTACCTTGGCTCTTGTTGCCAGAAAGTTGCTGGCTCTTAATCACCATACTCTGAAGCTCTTTTAGTAGCGGAAACTGTTTATTGGTCTGATAGATATTGGTATTTCCCTTCTTGGTAACAATCAAAAACTTGCCACGCTCCAAACGCTTCAATTCTCTCTGAATATTGCCTGGATCTTCCTTAATCAACTTCGAAAGTGCTCTTACATGGGTCTTAAAATCAGGATATTTAGCAAAAACTACTAATATTTTTCGACGCACTCTAGAAGTGATAAACACATCCATCATTTTCTTTTTACCTCGCTTTTCTTTCAACCTATTATACATAGACCATGTAATTTTTACAACATTTTTTAGCAATTTTCGTACCAAATCATCGATTCTCACCCGCAAATGCTATAATAAAACTATGTTTTACGAGGTGATTCCAGTCAGACTTTTCCGAGAAGATGGTGGCATCTTGACTTATGGTGCGCCAGAAAATGCTGGACCCCTTAAAAACGGTCAAGTCGTAGAAATCCCCTTGGGAAAAGGCAAAACTTACGGTATTGTCTCTAGAAAAGTATCGTCTGTAGATTTTAAAACTAAACCTATTTCCCGTGTGCTGTACGAAGAATCTCTCCCACCCCATATCTTGAAATCAATTTTTTGGCTATCAGAGTATTACGATGCCCCGCTACCACTGGTCGCGAGAATGTTTTTACCACAAGGCATCGGCAAAAAACGTAGAAAAACTGCAGAAAGATCAAATAAAAAATTCGCATCTTCATCTAATATTCCTCTTAACTCTGCCCAACTTCGAGCCTTAAAAGAACTAAAATCTATTAATACTACTACGCGACTACTCTTTGGTATCACTGGTAGTGGTAAAACCAATATTTATCTTAAACTCAGTCAAGAAGTCCTAGATTCCGGTCATTCTGTTATTCTCTTAGTTCCAGAAATTGCACTTACTTCTCAACTAGTTCAGGTTTTTGAACAAACCTTTAGCGGTCAAATCTCTGTTATTCACTCTAATAAAACTGAAGCTGAACGTCAAATAATCTGGGAAAAAACTCTAAAATCCACTATTCCCCAAATCATCATTGGTGCCCGCTCGGCGCTACTTTCACCAGTGCAAAATCTAGGTCTAATCATCATCGATGAGGCTCACGAAGAAGCATATTTCCAAGAGAACAATCCTCGTTATTCTGCGCTTCGCCTAGCTAGTTTTACGGCTGGAAACCTCAAAATTCCCTGCATCTACGGCACCGCTACTCCACTTGTCTCCGACTATCACCTAGCAAAATCTAAAAATTCTCTAGTCACCTTAGATCAGAAGGCTAAAATTAGTGCTAAAACCCCAAATATCAAAATTATTGACCTAAAAGACAACTCTCATTTCACTCGCAACCGTTATTTCTCTAATGAACTCCTGGGATCAATTGAGGATAACCTGAAGTCTGGCTACCAAACCCTAATTTTTCACAATCGCCGCGGTTCCGCTTCTCTTACAATTTGCGAAAAATGTGGCTGGCAAGCACTCTGTCCTAACTGTTTCCTACCGCTAACTCTACATGCTGACAATTATGAGCTCATCTGTCACACTTGTGGCTACAAGACTAATGTACCCACCTGTTGCCCAGAGTGCAAACACCCCAACATTATTCATAAAGGTTTCGGCACTAAGCTATTAGAAACAGAGATAAAAAAGCTCTTTAAAGATGCTAAAGTTGCTCGTTTTGATGCTGACAACAAGAAGCCAGAGACCCTAAACGCAAATTATGACAAGGTCAAAAATGGAGACATCGATATTATCATCGGCACCCAAACTTTAGCTAAAGGGCTAGACCTTCCTATGCTTGCTACTGTTGGCGTAGTTCAGGCAGATAGCGGCCTCTCCCTACCGGATTTCTCTGCTGAAGAGAAGACCTTTCATTTGCTTTCACAAGTACTCGGTCGTGTCGGCCGTGGACACGTTGATAAAGCCGAAGCTTTCGTCCAAACCTATCAACCAGAGAGCGAAGTTATCAAATCTGGCATAAACTCTGACTATCAATCGTTCTATAATTACATCTTAAGTCGTAGAAAAATTGGTCATTTTCCACCATTTTATTATCTCGGTAAATTATCTATTACTTATAAAACTGAAGCCGCCAGCGTTAAATACATCAATTCCTATTATCGACTAATCAAGAAGTCTAATAAAGTATTTGCCAGCTTGCCTACACCTGCTTTTCATGAACATACTACCTCTGGCTACACTTGGCAAATCGTACTACGCGCTAAATCTAGAAATGACCTATTATCTCTAGTAAAATCTTTACCGTCAAACCCCCATCTTCACCTAAGCCTAGACCCACCATCGCTACTTTAATAAGCCATTATTAATTAATACCGTTTCTCTTATCGACCTACCCATATTATGTCCATCTTTCATACTAAAATATTTTTTAAGCTCTTCTACAATCCCCTTTCTTAAATCGATTAAATTCACTCGCCAATCAATTATCTTTTCTAACTCATCATAAATCGCCACCAGTTCTGGAGAATTAATAATTAACTTCACACCAATTAGCCCTTCAACTTCATGAATAATCATCTCCTGCCAATGGAAATTGCGGCTTTTAACAATCTCAAGCCATCGCTCACAATTTAATTCGGTAATTTCCTGACCTTGGCATCTAGCTTTTTGCATCTGATAATACTGTGTGGCTCTCAGCTCTAACGGTGTCAAAATCGAAACTTTTTTATTTTCAGCTATCACTTTTGGCAAATCCGCACCAAAAAAGATAAATTTTTGTGCTGGATACCTTCTCTCTAGGTATTCGCCGCACTTTGCAGAAAGTGTCGAACTAGCCAAAATTACCACGTCTACTTCCCCTATGTAAGGAGCTATCTTTTCTGCTACTTCCTCCACCGAATGACAATTATCTCCAACCACCTTCTTCGCCTCTATTGGCAACTCTTTCTCGATATAATTTCCTATATTTATTGCTGCCAGAGTTAAGTCAAAAACTAAAATTTCTATCACAACTATTGCCCTTTCTGCATCATTATTGACTACAAATTAAATCATTGAAGTCATCATAACACCTCTCGTTCCTGCAAAAATTGTCCAAAACCCGCTTATGCGATGCCTCGCTGCATAACCTTCACTATTCCACCGAAAAATGGTATAATTTACAGCATGGAGATTATTACTACCCCAGACGAAAGACTCAGAAAAAAATCTACTAAAGTTAGCGTGATCGATGATGAGGTCAAAGAAATTATTGACCGCATGGTTGAAAACTCCCTTGAGTGGGAGAAAAAACACCCACACGAACTTTCTGCCGCTATGGCCGCGCCACAACTTGGCATCAACCGCCGCATCATCATCGTGCGCGATGATCTAGAAGATAAGAACAATAATCATTTTACTGCTCTTATCAACCCAGAAGTAATCAAAACCGAAGGTAAAACTATCAAAGATTACGAAGGCTGTCTCTCTGTCCCAGATATTTATGGTCTAGTTCCCCGTCCAGAAAAGGCCAAAGTAAAAGCTATACTAGAAGATGGTCGCGAAGTCCGCATTAAAACTTCTGACTTCCTAGCTCGCACCCTTCTTCATGAGATTGATCACCTAAACGGTATACTTTTTATCGACCATATCAAAGATGACCCTGAGGCCTTCTATAAGATGAACGACAAGGGAGATCTTGACCCACTCGACTACGACAAATTTGTCAAAAATAATCAGGAACTTTGGGGTGATGAATAAACCTGAAATAATTTTCTTTGGTAACGGACCCTTAGCCGATTATGCCTTGGCTACTCTTAGAGAAAACTGTAATATTATTTTCCACGCTCGCACCAAAGAGAACCTAGAAGAAGTCAAAACTATCAAGAAAACCCACCTCAAGGCCTACGGCGTACTTGCTTCCTTTGGCGTAATTGTCAAAAATGATATTTTAGACATCTTTGAGCCAGAGGGAATTTTTAACATTCACCCCTCTTTACTTCCAAAATATCGTGGTCCTTCCCCAATAGAGACTGCCATCTTAAGCGGCGATACTGAGTTTTCTGTATCTGTTATGAAGCTTGTTCCAGAAATGGATGCCGGCCCAATTTATTATTCTAAGACCTTCGATTTTGATCTTACCACTCCCAAAGATGAAATTTACCGTGCGCTCGCTACCGATGCAGCTCACTATCTTTCAGAAGCTTTAGTCTCTGGAAACCTAAGTACCCCTGTCGCTCAAAAAGGCACTCCAACTTTCACCAAGAAATTCGATAAATCAATGTCGCCTTTAAAACCAGAGGAAAAAACTGCTATCGAGCTACTATGCCAGATTCGCGCTTTCTCTGGTTTCCCTAAAAGTACTTATCACTTTGGCGACTTAGATTGCATTATTATCAAGGCACATGTAAAAGCTCCCGATGAAGAAATTACGAAGCGCACTCTACTTCTTGAATGTTATGACAAAAGCATTCTTATCATCGATGAGATTCAGCCGGCCGGCCGCAAAGTCATGAATGCTGAATCTTTCATCAATGGCTACCTGAAATAACACCATTTTTTGCATTTTTATGTCATTTTCATGTTGATTTTTTACGGTATTCCGCTTATACTTAAATTATGAAGTTTGATGACGAATTTTTATCAGAGGTGGGCCTCTCAAACTTACCTCCAGAACAAAAAGAAACGTTCCTAAAACAGGTTCAAGAAGAGCTTGAACTTCGTGTTGGCGAAAAGATGAGTCGTGGCCTTTCTGATGCTCAGATTGAAGAGTTTGAAGGTATCATGAAAAACGACCAGCAAGTCATCAAGAAAGTTGTTGCCGAACTTGGTAGCGATTTCCGTGAGGATCCAATTTACCAAAAGTTACTAGAGAGAAACAATCTTACCGAAGGTACTTGGGAGGTTATTGGCGAATATCTAAGTATCAAATGGATTCAGAAAAACCGCCCAGACTATCACGACATTGTAAAATCTACCATTGAAGAGTTGAAGGCCGAGCTTAAAGCTGATAGCTCCAAAATCTTAAACGCTTAAACCCTATAGGCAGTTAGTTTGTAGATTTTTGATGTTACATAGTCATCTCAAGATCAACAATAAAATATATAACAAAAAATTATCAAAATTTGCTACAATAGTTTTATGTATTTAGTAATCGATATTGGTGGCACTAAAACCTTAATTGCAGCCTTCAACAGACGCGGCAAAGTCATCAAAAAATTACGTTTCAAAACTCCAGAAAAGCGCCAAGATTTTGAAGCCATGCTAAAATCAGCACTCATTCCCTTCTCTGTTAAATATGGCAAAAAGGTCCGCCAAGTTGTTGTTGCAGTCCCTGGTTGGGTCGAACAAAATGTCGCTGTTAAATTCGGCAATCGTCCCTGGAAAAACTTCCGCATTGCTGATTGTATAACAAATTTATTCAGCTGCTCCATTACCCTGATAAATGATGCAAATCTTGCCACTGTCTATGAGTCTTCTTTTCATAGAGGACTAACTCTTTACCTAACTTTCAGCACTGGCATTGGCGGTGGTCTTGCCAGAAAAACCAAACTCGCTAAAAACACTGATGGAGTCGAACCAGGACATACCAAATATCTCTGGAATAACCAGCACAAGGAATGGGAAGATATTGCTTCCTGCGCCGCTATCGGCAAAGATTACGATTGTCAGGCCACTTCTGTTCGCGGCGAAAAAGCTTACTCTGATATTGCTCACCGCGTTTCTTTGGGCCTGCCTGAACTTATTCATCGTTATCATCCAGATTTCATTGTCATCGGCGGTCCGCTTGGGCTTCTCTATGATCATTTTGAGGCTGAACTCAAAACGAATGTTAAAAAACTTCTCAAGAATTCCGCCACTCTTCCACGTATTGTTGTTGCCAAGCGCCCCAAAGAATCGGTAATTTATGGAGGCTATCTCTATGCCAAAATCAGAGATAAAGCTAAACGCTAAAGACCAGGCTTTCTTGCAAAAACTCATCTCTGATTACGCCCAATTCCGCTTCTGTTTAAATCAGAAGCGCTTTTCTTTCCGTTACTGCGAGCCAAAATCAACCATTTTTATAGGTCCACCCCAACCGTTTTTCGCCCTTCAGGCACTACACGAGCTCGGTCACGCCCTATCACGCCACAAAGACTATACCACACACGTAAAACGTCTAAAAATCGAATCTGAGGCCTGGGAAGTGGCAAAAACGGTACTAGAAAAATACCAAGAACAAGCCAAAACCGACCAAGATCTTGCCAAAATTCTCCCTAAGTGGAACCAAGCCTATGTCGAAGGTTGTCTTGACACCTATCGCGATTGGCTTCACGCTAAGTCAAAATGCAAAAACTGCGGCCAGACTCGCTACCAAACCAAAGATGGAAAATACCATTGCCCCTTTTGTGATGCCTTTTGCAGCTAGTTTCAAGATTTAGTGGCAAAACTTCAAAACCTAGCGATTATCGCCATCGCCAGCTAGAACTCCTCGCTTCATTCTCGAGTATAATTTCTCCACATTCTTCCCTGCTACCTCCGACAGTGGAATATCAAGATATCTAGCAATGCTAGATATATACCACAGCGTGTCTCCCAATTCTTTTGCGATTTCTTCCCTGTCTTCTTTAGAAATCATACCGCCTTTATCTCTTATAATCTTTTTAAACTTATCAGAAACTTCCCCAGCCTCGCCAGTCAAACCCATGATTTTTTCTAGCATCGCAGGATGAAGTACGTTTCCCGTGTGTCGATATGCATCTGTTTTTATAATCTTTTCCTGATAGTCATCAAACTTCGTGATTTTCATTTTATCTCCTCTCCACCCTTTACAACTCTTCACCTCATTATACCACGACTTTCAATCTTAAAGTATTGAAGGATCAAGATACTTACGGCCAAGCACTAGACAACCGTATTTCCCTTCTCACCAAAAATCCCCCAAGTTAGGGGGATTTTTAGCAATTAACTCTAATTAACTGAGGTTACCTGAAAGTAACCAAGGCAGAAATCTTAGACAGATTTCTTTGCAGGGCCACGGCGGGAAATACGACCACCTTTAGCGCCAGCAATACGAGCGAGTGCAGGGTTAGCAGCAAAGCCACCAGTGTGACCATTTCTACCACCTTTGCGACCGATCTGAGCATAAAACTCTTTACCGTATTTGTTGCGGTTAGTTTCAGCAGCTTTAAGACCGCCAGCTTTAGTACCAGCCATTTATTGCTCCTTCTGCCCACCAATTATCAATAATAATTACGCCTCCAAAGAGGTTAATAATTACATTATAGCATAGTGCTTTCGTTTTGTCAATACGTTTTTGCTAATTTTTATGTTATAATATGTTTTTACTTTTACTATCACCACTGTACTGAGTACATTTTTTAATAAACCGAACAAAAAAATAAAAATCCGAACAAAAAGTGCTTGACTTTATTCTGCTCATGATATAAAATAGTAGTAACTTTGAGTAAAACTGCGAGATTACTCAAATAAAAAACTCACCCGGACTCCGATTGGGTGGTTTTTTTATTGACAAATTCCAGTCCCTAAGGTAAAATAGAGATACTTAACAATTTGTTTTTGTGGGCAACAATCAGCCTTGAGGGGTTATAGCTCAGCTGGTTAGAGCGCGTCACTGATAATGACGAGGTCTGTGGTTCAAGTCCACATAACCCCACCATCTGGGGTAATAGCTCAGCTGATTAGAGCGCCGCCTTTGCAAGGCGGAGGTCCAGGGTTTGAATCCCTGTTACTCCACCACATACATGGGGTGTTCCTCGGTTCGCCGTGGAACACTCCACCATATTTTGCCTATAAAACATTGTTAACAAAATACCAGGGCTACCAGTCCTGGTATTTTGTTATTCAGACTACCAACGCCAGAATGAGTTAAAATCAGTTGTTATTTGATCTTCTACCCTACCATCAGCATAGGTCCAACGAACAAAGTCTTGAGTCCTGGTAATCCCTCGTTGCTGAAGTTGCGCTTTAGATATTGGCTGCGCACCGACCCCTATCCAATCACTTGCAGAAGAAATTGATGGCAAACATGTCCCATTTATATAATGCATTGGCGCTGGACTACCAGAAAACCAAGTGTACAACGCATAAACTTCGTCTTCTGGGTAACCTGGCGCATAGGTTGTAGTCCACTCTTTTCTCTCCGCTGCCGATAAGAAATGATAAGTAGTTACCGAAATTGGACCATCTGTCCTTGCTTCACAGGCCACTTTTGCCGCATCCACTACATTTTGACCATTAGAAGATCCGCCAGAAGTGTTAGAGGCGCTAGAATTGCCAGAAGTCGCTTGCTGGTTATTTTGCGTATTATCTGAAAGCTCATCCTTCTTCTCTTCTTTCTTTTCAATCGTAATTTTCACCCCGATAGTCAGAATCTTGCTATCTTCTGTAATCTCAAATTTCACCTTCATTTCGCCGGGCTGTTTATCAGAAAATACCTTAGCATAAATAACTAAAACTACGCTTCCCTTTTTGACCTCGTAGTCTTCACCTAATTTTAAGTTTTTACCATCCACGGTTACATTTTCGACGTTTTTACAATCATCGTCACAAGAAAGCTCAGTAAATCTCATTGTCAGATTATCAGAGGTGCCCTCGGTAATTTTTGGCGTAAATTCAGCACCATCAGCAGTAGTAATCTTCTGTTCGTAATCCGCTCCATCTACACGCTCTATTGATGCTACAGGCTTACTATCTGACTTTCCCTGGGATGATTCCCATGGCTTTACGAAAATACATAGAACCACCGCGACAATTGCCAAAATAAAAACAAGTCCACCCACTATAATCAATATTAAGGCTTTTTTCGATAACTTCTTCTTAGCTGTTTTATCTTTTAAAACCTTTTCTTCACCCATATTTTACTCCCTTTAAAAACTATATAGTACACGAAATAGGAGGCAACTCAAGCCTCCTATTTCGTTTTCAGCGCCGCATTTATTTATTGCGTTTTACTAATGCTCTTGCACCGATGAGTGCTAAAGTAGTAGCAATCACACTGATAACCACTGCGGAAACACTAGCAATGCTACCAGCCTCACGTGTGGCACGACCGGAGTTAGGGGTACCAACGCCCTCAGCCGCAGCTTCCTCAGTTTTTGGCTCAGAGACTAAAGCGTAAGTGGAGAATTCATTACTTTGAACTACATATCTCCAAACATAGCCGTCGCCTTTCTGAACTCTAACTAGTGAGCCAGTGACTTTCTCAACTTTCCCATCATGGATGCGTACTGCATACCAGTTTCTAGTATCGGCATCCTTCTGATAGGTGGCTGGAATGGCCAAAGACACAGAGGCTGGCTTATCAAGCTCAGTCAATTTTCCAAGCTCGCCAGAGACACTACCAGACACAATTACGTCAACATCAAAGTATCCAGCAATTACCCCATCGCTATTTACCTGACTTTTAATTAAAGTAGATTCTTCCTCGGAAATATCTTCGGTGCCAGTGCCTTCTACACGTACGGCAACGTTAATTTCCTCTTCGGCATCAACTGCTGCTTGAATTTTGGCAAGATCTTCCTGGGAAATACCAGTTGCCTTGGAAGCTGCCGCTATTTTGTTAATCAATGAATTAGACAATGCGTCTTCGGATGCGGTTACATAGGCAATTTTGCCATTTACAGTTGCATTTGAACCAAGTTCAAGGCTACTGTTGGTGATAATTGCATATTTGCTAGCAGACTTTACTGTGGTCATTCCACCATATGGATTATCTATAATCAAAGAACCACGGTTCAAAATTGCCACACTAGATTCAGACTTACTTTCTACAATCATCGGGGAAAGCCCGCCCAAAAATACTTCTGCACCTTCTTCGATAGTAATAGTGTTTCCAGATGTACTATAGAGAGAAATAGTACCACTATTCGACAAAGCTAACGTGCTGAGATTAAATTCTTTTTTTCCTGCTGGTACCAATATGTTCGCTTCACAACTCTCACCAAGAATTGGGGATGTTGCGGCAAGCATGTCAAAAGCCTCTACAGCGTATTCACTACCTTGAATCTCGGTAAGACTCTCACTTTGTTTGATTTTAGTAACTTCACCGGTGCTAGTGTTCATCTCCTCATGAATATACTCATAAGGTTCATTTGCCCTATCGTTATATTTAGCTTCCCAGTTATTACCATATTTATTCTTGAAATAACTCTTTACGTCCCAGCCTGCTGCGTTAAACGCTTTTAGCTGTTCACAGCTCATCCCCTCAGGGCCGGCATAAGATGCCGAAGCGAAATCGCTTGGAACAAGCGCCACACCCGTTGCGGTCACACCCAAAACCGCCACAAGAGAGCCTGTAATTAGTTTCTTCTTCATAGAAACAAACTCCTTTAAATTACTTATACTAATAGTGTACCCCCCCCCCCCAGAACGTTTTGTCAAGCACTATCTTTTTACTTTCCCAAAAAATCGTGTATAATAAAACTATGGACTGGAATTTTAGTTTTGGATGGTTTTTCCTAGGTGTCCTGATTTTGATTGGCGGCACCTGCATCACAGTTTTTTATCAACAAATTTCCGACAATATGGCCTCTGGAGTTGCTTCATACGAACGTGTTAAACTTGTAGGCATTATTACTGCTATTGTTGGTTTTGTTGTAATGGCCAATCTTCACACTTTGATCCTCTCATTCTTCGTTGATATTGTTTTTAATGCATTCTAGTCAGCAAATATCTAACGTTCAAATTTGCCATACAATACCCCTAGCTCCAACCCAGGGGTTCTTGCTTTTACAAGCTCATCTACTGTCACAAAAGTATAACCATCGTTGATTAATTCATCTAGCATCATCTCCACCCCTGTTACGGTAGAATCATAGACGTCATGCATTAGTACAATTGCCCCATCAAACACGTGGGTTAAAACTTCCACCCTTACCTGAGCAGCATCTTTACTGCGCCAATCTAGAGAATCTACACTCCAGCCGATTAGTGGCTCCTTAACCACTGAACGTACGGTGCTATTTACTGCCCCATACGGTGGACGCACATAAGAAACACACCCCTGTTTTTCCAGCGCATTACAGATTGATTGTGCCGCTGAAACCACCTCAGAAGAAACCTCGTCTGCAGAAATCGTCGTAAGATTCCGGTGCGCATAGGTATGGCTCTCTATCTCATGCCCCTCACGCGCCTCCCTTTTGATAATATCTGGATAATAATCTGCTCGACTCCCCAGCGCAAAAAACGTCGCCTTTGCCCCTTTTGATTTCAAAATATCAAGCAGTCTACTGGTATAGTCAGATGGGCCGTCATCAAAAGTTAACGCCAGGAGCTTCTTGTCTTTGTATTTTTCTTTCGGGTCAATTATCTCTCTAATCTCTCCCATTTCCACCTCAATTGGAGAATCAACCCTTTCCAGTTCAGGCTTCGATCGCCTCGGCAGACTGCTCACCACCCCAGAAAAAAGTGCCAGTGCTAAAAGCATTGGCAACACAATTTTCAGCCAAGGAAAATACTTAAAGGTATCGGCAAAACTATTTCTTCTTACCTTAGCCATTGCCTTGCCCATTCATACATTGCTATTCCTGATGCTACACCAACATTCACCGAGCGCGTCGAGCCAAAATCGTCAATTTCCCTAATATCATCACACTTTTCTAGTAGTTCTTTAGATATGCCATCACTTTCACTACCAAATAAAAGTGTTGTATTCTGAGCAAATTTCTTATCAAACAGCGACTTTACTTCTGCAGCGCCGCTTTGATATACCTTTTTCAAAACCTCTTCTGGTACATTATTCTCTATTGCTACTAATTCTCTACCCCTGTTACGCTGGTCCTCAACAAATTCAGAGACAGAATCAAAGTAACAGATTTCCAGGTATTTATCGGTGCACATCGCTCCTCGGCGATTATATTTCTTGCGACCAACGATATAAACCTTGGAAACATTAAAATTATTAGCATTCCTGACAATTGTCCCCGCATTGAAATCATGTAAAACATTAAATATCGCTATCTCTAGGTTGGAGCGCTTCTCTGATAATTTCGCAAAAACTTCCTCATTGGGCAATCCCTTATATTCATCTCTCAGATTACGTGTGTCGATCTCTCTGCTACTACCCAAGGAGTCGGTCTTCTGTGATTCTTCTCTCATACTTTCATTATATCACCTCTATAATTCTTAAGACTAAAATCCCCCAGGCTCTCGAGCCTGGGGGGGAACGCGGAAACATAGCAACCGAAACCGCGTATAGCGTTGGTGTGTTATTTTACCGCCGTGATATAGATGTAGCAAGTGCTTCCATTGGCACTGACCTCTATCAGTGAAGACGATTCAAAGTTCGGCATATTCTGAGACATGATTTCAATCCCTGTCAAAGCTCCATCGAGGAATTGCTTTGCAGAAGTTATGTCAGTAAAAGACAGATCCGGTTCTACGTCAAGCTCATCATCCATCTTCACTATCTCCTTCGGTTTAGATAGCTGCTGCGGCTTGACCTTCTTTTTACTCTCTTTGTTGCCAGTAAACTCTTCCTGAAGCTTGTCTCTCCAACCATTCCCCAAATACTTTCTTATCGTCATCGGTGACGGAAACTCAGGGTCTACTTTGCTTTGAGCCTGTGCCTCCGCTGAAGTCGGCACTTTGCCAAGTTTCCGTGCAAACTTCAACACCCTATCGTGCACTATATCCAACGTAAATTCATAGGTTGATTTAGATTTTACCTTCTTCATTTTTTCTCCTTCCTTGACAAGCTGATCTACTTTTTCCTCAAGTTTATCGACTGTAGATTCCTCAGAGGTCATTTCCTGAATGGGTTCTTCAGAGATCATTTCCTGTACAGCTTCAGTTGAAGACTCCTCAGTGGTTGCTTCCTGTATAGCTTCAGTTGAAGGTTCCTCAGAAACCACTTCCTGAATGGGCTCCTCAGAGGTCACTTCCTGTATAACCTCGGTTGCAACTGCCTGTGCTTCTTTAGGCTCATCTTCAGGAATCATCCCTAACTTCTTCATCCTGAGCTTTACCTGCTTCTTGGCCCCATTAAGGTTCTTGAACTCTCTTAGCAGCTCCCAATAATTCAGCAATGGATCATCCTTGATTGCTTTCTCAGTGATTTCCCCATTTTGCTGTTTAATCTTAATCAGCCGGTCAAGCATATTTTCTCTTTTGCCAACCACGTTTTCACCTCCTTCCGTAGTTGCGACTTCTGTCTCAACACCCAGATCCCTATATAACAAGATTTCCTCTATCGGTACACCCTGATCATATAGGTCTATTGCATAGTTTATCTTCTCTATCTCACCCAGGCCCGTAAGCCTCTTCACTAAAGTAATACCCGGAAGAGTTCTTTTATCTTTTAAGCGATAAACTTTTTTAAGATGGTACCTCTTTAGCTTGCGGCCACCCAATCTTTCTACGCGGAATAACGAAAGTCTTTCAAAAACACTGCCAACTGTATCCTTCACAAATGTCGACTTGTAGTCTTTTTGCTCAGGACTTCGAGGGGTATTAGGGTGAATCTGCATAAACTTATCACCTACCTCTGTCCATCTCTTACAAGAAAAATCTTCAAGTGTAATCCGAAAAAATTCGACCCCCAGGATACTTATTGCTTCATCCGTATTTGGAAATACGCCATCGGTTTTGTCATATAACATCCACTGGATAGTTTTCAACGCATCCTCTTGTCTTCGTTCCTGTATTCGTTTTTTTCTTGCTAATTGTTGCTGATTTTCTGCTTCTTCATTTTTCCAACCAAAATCTTGCCACCAGGCCACGTTGTTCACCCCCTTTCTGGATATTTTAAACAACCAAACACACCAAAATCTTAACGTACCTACTCCCACTCTGTAACTGCCGTCTATTATAACACCTTCCTCTTACGGAGTAAAGAAATGACGCAAACAGTACCTTCATCAAACAACCTCCTTGCAATAAAAACCGGCCCTATTTCGGGCCGGAAAATTTAAAATTAGTGTACAAGCATAGCAATTTGTTTTATCTGTAGACGTCTATCGTGTTGCCTTTTCCCTTTTCAGGTATCTTCTTGCTGGAATTGGTTGTGTTACCCCCAGTAGCTATAACCTCCTTAGCAGTAGACCGCTGTGGTTTTTCTTCCGGTTGAATTCCAGAAGCCTGCCCATTCCTGGTTTCTCTGCTTCTTATCATGTTCTTTGCTGGCGACCATATCCCTGTTGTCTTTTCGCTGTTCAATCCTATGGATACCTCTTGCAATTCTCTCAGCCTCCTTCTTGTTTTCTACCTTTACGGACGCAATACTTCTCTTTTTTGCCTTTGCCATTATAACACCCCCTGTTAAATTTTCTGTACACTAATTTCAATTTTTAAATTGCAAGTTGCAAGTTAGACTACCGCCCTATCCACGAATTCCAAAAGTTGATTCTCAACACATCAAGTCAGACCCTTGAAACTGTAAAAACCTCCAAGAAGAGGCTTTACGTAGTCTAACTTAACAACTCAGTTGTGCAATTTATTATCATCTGTCATAACTTTGCTTGCTGTCGGACTGCTGGAAACCAGCAGTTATTGTTATGTTTCAAGCTTACAAACATAACCCGACCGACCTAGCTACTTTCCCTCAGGAAAGCGCATCAAATCCTTCTCTAGAAAGGAGGTAATCCATCGACACGTTCTCGTACCGATGCCTTGTTACGACTTAACCCCAATCATCTCCCCCACCTTAGGCCGCTAAAAAGCGAATTTCGGGTGTTGGTGACTCTCCTGGTTTGACGGGCGGTGTGTACAA
>JAFRBH010000011.1 GCA_017404955.1 Candidatus Saccharimonadota bacterium
GCAGTAAGTTGCTCGCCGTTTAATGTTGCATTTGTTTTATCTAATACTAAATCGCCATAAGAAATATCTGAAATATCAATAGTTTTTGGACGACGCACTAAGGCCTTAATTCTAGCTACGAGTTCGGCAGTTTTAAATGGTTTAGCAAGATAATCATCTGCGCCATGGTCTAAGTGGCTAATCTTTGTTTCAACTTCTGACAACGCAGACAGCATAATTACTGGTGTCTGAACATTCTTCTCGCGCATACGTTTTAGAATGTCGGTTCCGGATAATTTTGGTAACATGATGTCTAAAACAACACAATCATAAATATCACTCATGGCATTTTCTAGACCATCTTCGCCGTTATTTACAAGATCAACTGAAATTCCTTGTTTTTCTAAATTATGTTTAACGGCTTCAGCTAGAAAGGTTGCATCTTCTACATAGAGTACTCTCATAATATTCTCCTTAATTAATTATAATATAATTTTGCTCCTTTAACCTCAAACGAAACTGAAATTATCCCTTTGCTTACTTTTAAGTTCTATTTCAGGAAAGCGGTTGATAATGGTATTGTATAATAATTAAAAGGAGAACAAGCTTATGGAAAACGAAAATATTAAAAAGAAAGATACAGCGAAAGAGAAGATTATTCTTTTCGTAATCGGTGTATTAGTGGGCGCAGTTATTTCTACTACGGCTTTCTTTGTTTATACGAAGACCTTAGGAACTGGTAACGCAACCAGCAGTTCATCATCACAACAAATGCCTGGTGGTACTCCGCCGGAAATGCCTGGTGGCGAGAATGGATCAGATAGCCAAGGTGGCACTCCGCCAGAAAAACCAAGCGACGACAATAATTCTGAGAGCAATAATTGAAGAAAAGAGAGGAGATTATAGTGAACAAGAAAGATAAAATCACATATGCCGCTATAATCGCCGCCTTGGTTGTAACTCTAGGTGTATTGTGGTTCTTGATTATAGATACGGTAAACTCTAACTATACTACTAGTGGGGGTAGTGCGCCAGCAATGAATGGTGGCGGCGGTTCATCATCTGCGTCCTACTCGGCAGTTAAAGAAATTACGTCGGACGAGAATATCACGAGCGGTGAATTCTCATCAACCAATGCCGACGAGAACGTCATTTCCGTATCCGGAGATATTACAGCCACTTTATCTAGAATTACAGTCACTAAAACTGGTGATTCAGACGGCGGCGACAATACTAGCTTTTATGGTACCAACTCAGCAATTATCGCTAAAGGCGGTGCGAATTTAACCATTAAAAATGCCAATATAACAACCGACGCAACTGGCGCTAATGGTGTATTTAGCTATGGCGGTTCGGCTACGACCAATAACTCGTCGTCTGACGGTACTACGGTAAATATTTCCGATTCTACCATCACGACGAGCAAGGATAACTCTGGTGGTATTATGACCACCGGCGGTGGCGTAATGAATGCTGAAAACCTTACTATTACTACAGCCGGTACTTCCAGCGCAGCGATTCGTTCAGATCGTGGCGGTGGAACCGTAACGGTAAATAAAGGTACTTATAAAACAACTGGTAAAGGTTCTCCGGTTATCTACTCTACGGCAGACATTACCGTAAAGAACGCCACATTAATCGCTACTGCTTCTGAAGGCGCGATAATTGAGGGTAAGAATAGCATTACACTTGAGAATGTAACTTTGACCGATACAAATAGCTCGCTTAATGGTCAATCTACCACCTACAAGAATATCTTCCTATATCAGTCTATGAGTGGCGACGCGGCAACCGGTAAGGCTGTCTTTACTGCCAAAAACTCAACTATCACGACTAATAAAGGCGATAGCTTCTATGTAACGAACACTACTGCGGAAATTAACCTTGAGAATAACACGATAGTAAACAACGATAATACTGGTAATTTCTTAAGGATTCAGAAAGATTCTTGGGGCAATTCTGGTAGCAATGGTGGTATAGTCACGCTTAATATGACCAATCAAAAGGCCACCGGTAATGTCGTCGTAGATTCTATCTCGAAGCTAACAATGAATCTTGCTAGTGGCTCATCGTTTAGCGGTGCTATTAACAGCGATAATGCCGGTGAGGTTGAGCTTACCTTAGATAGTTCTAGCTCGATAACTTTAACGGGCGATACTTATGTTAAATCGCTCACGAATGCCGATACAGCAAACAGTAATATCCATACAAATGGTTATAAACTTTATGTGAATGGCGCTCAGGTAAAGTAAACAATAAAGCCGGCTGCTTAGTGTGGTCGGCTTTTTGTTTCATTGACATTGTATTTCTTTTATTTTCTCCATTGTCATTGTTTTAAGCCTCTACGGCTCCAGTTAAACCATATATTCTTAAAAGTTCGAATCTCTTTGCCTGTATATGTATACCTCAGAACTCGCACGGCATCAGCACCGGGTAATCCTTTTTAGGTATAACCTTGATCTTAGCCGTGTATTCGGGGTGGTCAATACACCAGTCCACAACCATGCAAAGCCGAGCAACAATGTCTGGTCGCCCCTCACCACGAAACTGCTCCAGTAGGAGCTTTTTTAGTGTGGAACCATTCTATTGCTGATGTGAAAAAATAGTTAGCACTTATTATTGGTTAGTCGCTTATATCAAAATCAAGTGTGATGTTGATTTTGTGGTCGTTAAATTCTTTGCGAATTTCGTCATAAATATGTCGATAGATTTTTTCGCGATCTTTGGCTTTAAAATCCATAATGATATCGAAACTTAGAATTTTGTCTTTTGTATCGAGATAAAAGCCATGCATCTGTGTGATTTCTTTGTGACCAAAAACAATACTCTCAACCTTCTTTTTTGCTTCGATGATATCGCTATCTTTTGTGTTAATTGAATAAACTCCGATGGTGTGCAAAATAACGCCAAATCTTTTCTGGATGCGTTTAGTAATATTTCGTGAAATTTTATCGATTTCTGCGACGGTCATGGTGTCTGGGACTTCGATATGAACAGAACCGAGATATTTATCCGGACCATAATTATTTAGGATTAGGTCAAATACTCCTTTTACATTCTCTTCTTTTAGAACTTCTTCTTTGATGGATTTGGCAAAGTTGCTTTCAATACGGGTTTCGAGTACATTATCAACAGACTCTTTTATTAATTCAATGCCGGTTTTAATAATATAAATTGAGACTAGAACACCGATATATGCTTCTATATTGATATGGAATATCATATATATTATGGTTGAAACGAGCACTGAAATCGATAAAATTGCGTCGTTGAATGCGTCGACGCCGCTTGCAACTAGGGAATCGGATTTTGCTTTGTGACCCTTGTTTTTGACATATAAGCCGAGTATGAATTTGATAATTATACCTGCAGCTAAGACAATTAATGTAAAAACATCATAACTGACCTCTTCTGGTGTGAAGATTTTTTTGATAGATTCTACTAATGCGGTGATACCTGCGTACAAAACGATTGCCGAAACTACAAAAGTTGTTATGTATTCTATGCGCCCATAGCCATAGGGATGTTTTTTGTCTGGAGCTTTGCCGGCAAGTTTTGTGCCAACGATTGTGATAATGCTCGATAGTGCATCGCTAAGGTTATTAACGGCATCCGTAATAATTGCGATAGAGTTTGATAGTAGACCTACCGTCGCTTTGAATCCTACTAGCATCAAATTTGCGCAGATGCTTATAATACTGGTTTTAACTATTGTTTTTTCGCGATTGTTTTTCATATGTGAGTATTTTCTATTATACCATAAAGACAATCCCATCATTGACATTGCATTTCTTTTATTTTCTCCATTGTCATTGTTTTAAGCCTCTACGGCTCGAATTAAGCCATATATTTTAAAAGTTCGAATCTCTTTGCCTGTATATGTATACCTCAGAACTCGCACGGCATTAGTACCGGGTAGTCTTTCTTAGGTATAACCTTGATCTTAGCCGTGTATTCGGGGTGGTCAATACACCAGTCCACAACCATGCAAAGCCGAGCAACAATGTCTGGTCGCCCCTCACCAACAGGAGCAATTTTGAAATCGTCCGAAGTAAGATCTTAAAGATCAATGTTTACGTCTGCTTAAAACGTAAAGTCCTATATTCCCGCAGCTTAGTTTAGTATAACGATGCCGAATTTACTCATCGTCTCTCGCGCAAAATTCCTGATGAATTAATGCCATTATAGAACATATTAAACAGGCGATGCAAACTAAGCCTTATATCTTATTGCTCGTTCCAAATAGAATTGTCCCAATAAACATTACGCAAAATACTAACCCTATCATCAGTAAAACTACTTGGGTCAAGATCAGGGCATTGTTGCGTTTTACTGAGCTTGGCACAGTAACGGTTACTTCTGTTCTCTCAACATTATCTAGTTTTTCTGTGCTTTTGATTGTTCCAGCTTTTTGCGCCTTTTTTCTATCTATTTTGGCAGTCTTTTGATGGTGCCTCATGTTTAGATAAAAATTTGTCAGTCCTACAAAAATCGAAACGCAAAATACCACAATCGCAATCATGATTAAAATCTTTTGCGAGAAATCAATTGTTGGCAGCACACTACTTGTGCTAATTGCCGTTGCGAGTAATGCCACAAAAGCAAGTGTGATTGAGATTAAGTTATTACTAAGTTGAATTTGCGTATTATCGCCTTTATCTGCCGCATCTTTTGCGTCGTCAATTAAAGTGTTTACTTTTTCATCTTTTTTCTTGGGTAAGCTATCTTCCATACCATTATTATAACATATACGTTTTTTGCTATGTGGCTAGGGCGTAAAGCGTTCGACATCCTGTTATCCAAAACCAATGTAACTCAATTGCGCTTATTCTGCACAATTCTTCTTATGCGCCTTCAGCTTCTTCATTGCCCAGTCATAGTGCGACGAGAGGCAACTCACAAAATACGAGCCAAGCACCGAGCCGCCTACCCACGGATACATTCCTTTCGTAAATAGCTGTTCTTCCGACAAACTCTCAGCTAGTTTCATTACTTCTTTATGTGATTTCTCAAACATTTTTCTAGCATCTTCGAGCGAAGTCTTTTGATGTTTCTTCCAGTATTCGACGTTCATATCGCCGTAAGTCTTCCAAGTGTATGGTTCTGGCAAGAATGGTGCGTTACCGCCTTTGTTCAGATTCGTATCTACAAATTCAAGTAGCATTCGGTGCCATTCATATAAGTGTACCCAAATATCGCGTAGATTCTTATCGCGCCCCCAGTGACGTTCTTTCTTCGATGGATCGCCAGAGAAGTCGAACTCGGTGTTCATTTCTTTCTCGCTCATTGAATCAGCCATTTCAATCAGCTTAGCGTAGTACTCTTCGCCGGCTTTTAATAAATCCTGTTTGTTGCGTGGTCTTGGCATAATAAGTCCTTGTTTACTACTTCAATTATACCATCGGGTGCAAGTTTACCATCGACATTGTATTTCTTTTATTTTCTCCATTGTCATTGTTTTAAGCCTTTACGGCTCCAGTAAAGCTATATTTTCTTAAAAGTTCGAATCTCTTTGCCTGTATATGTATATCTCAGAACTCGCACGGCATTAGAATAGGATAATCTTTTTTAGGTATAACCTTGATCTTCGCAGTGTATTCGGGGTGGTCAATACACCAGTCCACAACCATGTAAAGCCGAGCAACAACGTCTGGTCGCCCCTCACCAACAGGGGAAACGAAACCAACTCATATAATAAAGACAGCCAACAAATTTAGTACAGAGTCTTCTCCGCTCCCGTATATTCCTCAAACACCCCAAGACAAAGTTCCCTGTCTTTCTCTTCCATAAATCCTTCTGGGAGATTCGCTCGACCACCCATCATAGAGTCAAATTTCAAATCTCTAAATCCAATCTTCTCATTATCTTCAATCGTACATCCATAATACACCTTACTAATGTTCGCCCAAAGAATTGCCGCAAGACACATTGGGCAAGGTTCACTAGTCGTATAAATCTCACAGCCAGACAAATCATAAGTTCTGAGCTTTTGCTCAGCCTTTCTAATTGCATCAACCTCACCGTGACAAGTTGAATCATTATTGGAAAGCACATGATTATGCCCAGAAGCCACAATTGCACCATCCTTCACCACCACGGCACCAAATGGCCCGCCATCTTTATTTTGTACTCCAGCTCTCGCCTCAGCAATCGCTGCCTCCATAAATTCTTTCTGATACATACTTAAATTATAGCACAGAAAAACAGATTACATTTAGCACTCTTGACACCCGAGTGCCAACCAAGTATAATAAATATATGGCAAAACGCGACTATTATGAAGTACTTGGCGTCTCCAAAAACGCCTCTGATGATGAAATTAAAAAGGCCTACCGCAAGCTGGCAATTAAGTACCATCCTGACAAAAATCCAGGCGACAAGGAAGCTGAGGAAAAGTTCAAAGAGATTTCCGAAGCTCACGAAGTCCTTTCTGACAAACAGAAACGTGCCCGCTATGACCAATTCGGCCACGCCGGTGTTGGTGGAGCCAGCGGCAACCCATTTGGCGGTGCAGGAAACCCATTCGGCCAAGGCCAAAGTTTCAACTTCAACGGTCAAGAAATTCATTTCGACTTCGGTGGTGCCGGTGGTGGCTTAGACGATATCTTGGGCTCACTATTCGGCTTCGGCGGTGCAGGTGGCAGGCGTCGCCCAATGCGCGGCGCCGACTATCGCACAAGTGTTACTGTTGATTTTAAAGAAGCCATTTTTGGCACTACCAAATCTATCAATGTCGAAGGAAAATCTCTAAAACTCAAAATTCCAGCTGGCATTGACGACGGCATGAGTATTCGCTTGCAAGGCCGAGGTGGCGATGCTCCACAAGAGGGCGGCAGCAAAGGCGATCTCTATGTCGTAGTTCATGTCAAACCTGACAAACACCTCACTCGTGACGGCATCATCATTCTTTCCGAAGAAAAGATTTCTATGGTTGATGCCGCTCTTGGCACCGAAATCGATGTCGAAACCGTCGATGGTCCTATCACTATGAAAGTTCCAGCCGGCACTCAGTCTGGCACGCCATTCAAACTTTCCGGACATGGTGTTCCCTTCCGCGCCGATGGCGATCGTGGCCCACATATTGTCACCGTCATTGTCGAAACTCCAAAGAATCTCTCCAGAAAGCAAAAAGAAATCCTAGAAGAATTCAAAAAAGCCAAAAAGCGCAGTATTTTCGGTTAAAATAAATTAATCCTCATCGAACTCTGAATCATCTTCATCAAATTCATCTTCTTCATCATCAAAATCTTCATCGTCAAAATCTTCTTCATTAGACAATTTATCTTCTTTTTCATCATCAAGTTCAAGCTTACAATATGTGCAATATGTTTCCGAATCGCCGTAGATTATATCCGAATCAAAAACTTCCCGATTACAATTCGGGCAATTCGTTACGCAATACACACATCCCATACCACCCGGGCCATAGCCAAAATCAGAATCTTCCATTGGCTGTCCACAATTAAGACAAATTCTACCCATACTCTCATTATACTACAACAAAACACAGTATCTTCAACTAATCTCCTCTGGTAAAAACCATCAAAATACGCTATAATTAACCTATGGCTAAAAAAGTAAGAATCGCGAAATTAAATCGCAACAATAATCACAAGCACAGCGAAAAGCGCAAACACCTAGACTAATGTGCTGGCGCATTTTTGCGCCGATCTGCCCGCATAGCTCAGTGGATTAGAGCACTTGTCTTCGGAACAAGGTGTCGGGGGTTCGAGTCCCTCTGCGGGTACCATTCCTGTGCTATAATGAAACCAAAGGAGAACTAATGGAAAATAAACTAATTCTGATTACTAACCCAGGCAGCAGCTCAAGAAAATACGCCCTATATAAAGGCCAAGAACTAGTCTGCTCATTGCATTTCGAATTCGAAGGCAAAGAAATCATCTGTACTTTGAAGAAAGCCGACGGCAGCAAGAAAGTTTTGAAGCAAGAGTTCAAAGAGCTAACTTCTACTGTTGCTAACCTCGAACGCATTTTGACCGAAGAAGGTTTCCTTGGTGGCATTGCTAAGCTTGATGCCATTCTCGCTCGCGTAGCTTGCCCAGGTGAATATTTCACCCAAGACCACGTTGTCGATGAAGAATACCTAAAAATGCTTGAAAAAGGCAAAAAGCGCGCTCCACTTCACGTTCCAGTAGTCGCTGGCGAAATCGAGCACTTCGTTAAATCTTTCAAGGGGACTCCAGTTATTGCTATTTCTGACTCTTCCTTCCACGCTGACCGCCCAGATCTCATGAAATACTACGCATTTGACACTGAGCTCGCTGATAAAGCCGATGTTAAACGCTTTGGTTATCATGGTCTTTCCGTTGGTTCTATTACTAACTACATGAAATCCCAAGACATTTTGCCAGAAAAATTAATTGTCTGCCACCTTGGTAGTGGCTCTTCCGTCACCGCCGTTTTCGAAGGCAAATCTCTTGATACTTCTATGGGCTACACCCCGCTTGAAGGTGTAATGATGGCTACCCGCTGTGGTAACATTGACCCATCCGCCGCCCTAAGACTCAAACACTATCTCAAATTCGAAGCTGATGAATCTATCGAGAAATATCTCAACAAAGAGACTGGTCTTCTCGGTGTTTCCGGCCAGAGCGACGATATGCGCGAAATCCTTCGTCTCCGCGATGAAGGTGACAAGCGCGGTACCTTCGCTCACGCTATGTTTGTTTACAAAGTCCAGAGCTTAATTGGTCAAATGGCTGCTTCCCTCGGTGGCGTAGACGCTATCGTCTTTACTGCAACCATTGGCGAACGCTCTGACGAAATCCGCCGCACCGTCACTCAGAAGCTCTCTTACCTAGGTTTTGCTATCGATGAGCAAAAGAACGTTGCTGACATGCCAGAACGCCACACCAATATCGCTGCCGAGGGTAGCAAACCAGTCTGGGTCATTCGTACCGACGAGTTCGAAGAAATGATCAGACGTGCTGGCGCAATCCTCGATACCAACGCAGATGGCAATGTCGATGAATCCGAGCTTGACGCTGCCACTCTTAAGAAATAATCATGAAGTCAAAAATTGAACCACAACAAGTTTCCGACAAAGAAACCGCTATACTTTTGGAGCTCCTAAACTCCACCGCCAACGTACCCGGTGACGTGGTAGAATTAGGTTGCTACAAAGGTAATACTTCCCTAGAGTTCGAACGCGTCCTAGAAAAATCCCAACCAGAAAAACACCTTTGGCTCTACGACTCTTTTGAAGGCTTACCAGCAAAAACCAAAGAGGATAATTCTGTAGCTGGCGATAATTTCAAGGCCGGAGAACTTCTCGTCACCAAGCGCGAAGTTGTTATGCGTTTCAAAAAAGCCGGCCTGAAAGTCCCACGCATTAGGAAAAATTTCTTCGAGAATTTAGACCCTGAGCAAGATTTCCCAGAACTAATTTCCTTTGCTTTTCTAGATGGCGATCTTTATGGTTCCATCAAAACTAGCCTCGAACTCGTCTGGAAAAAACTTGATAAAAACGCCGTTGTGGTAGTTCACGATTACAATAACCCTGAGCTTCCCGGCGTCTCCAAGGCTCTGGAAGAGTGGTCAAAAAACCATCATTTTACAATCACCCAACGAGAAACTCTCGCCATTATTAAGCTTATTTAAGACTCTTGATAAATCTATAGAAGAGTGGGTGCACTGCTAGTGGCCTAGACTTGAACTCTGGGTGTGCTTGTGTTGCTACAAAGAATTTGCAATCTGGAGCTTCCACAAATTCCACCAACTTGCCATCTGGTGAAGTACCAGAAACCTTAAGTCCGCCCTTTTCAATTTCCGGAAGATACTTTTGATTCACTTCATAACGATGACGATGGCGCTCAATTACTTTCACTGTGCCGTTCTTCAAAACTTCTGTGCCATAGACATATTTCTTGCCGTCTTCTGCCGCGCTACGATAAATATCCGCCATCAAAGTTCCCTTTTTGAGTGTTGCTGGATAATCACCAAGTCTCATCGTGCCACCAGTAGATTCTTTGCCCTGCTGACCTTCCATAATGTAAATCACATTCGCAAAATTACGTGGCTTCTTATAATCAGGGTCATTCAAGAATTCTTCTGAAGCTGCACCAGAAAGTCCACCACGTCTAGCTGCTGCAATACAAGCCGCCTGCAATCCCAAACATAGTCCTAAATATGGCTTATCGTTTGCTAACGCATACTCTGCAGCTTTAATCTTCCCTTCTACGCCACGCAAACCAAAGCCACCTGGTACCACAATACCGTCTACTTCGTCCAAAGCCTTCACGGCATTTGACTCAGTATCGCCACCAGCAGACAAGTCCTCAGCATTGATCCACTTAATCTCGAGATTCACATCATTCCATGCTGCTGCTGCCTTGAGCGCTTCGGTCACACAGATGTAAGTGTCTTCATTGCCAACATATTTTGCCACTAAACCTACACGCAAAGTCTTATCATATTCTGTGGAGCGTCTTGCCGAGTATTCTGCCCATTTAGACATATCTGGGTCACTATCATCATCCACAAAATCATCTAGAATATTAAGTACGCCAGATTTTAGCACATTAAATGGCACATCGTAAACTGAATCAATATCTGGCAAGTTCACCACTGCGTCAGAAGAAATACCAGAAAACGCTGCGATTTTCTCACAAATCGCTCTTGGACATGGCTTCTCTGTCCTCACACAAACAATATCTGGGATAATACCAAAACCACGCAGATCTTTAAGCGCATTCTGCGCTGGCTTGGTCTTTAATTCTTTGGAAGTATTGATCCACGGCACATACACTACCGAAAGATATAGACAATTCCTGCGCCCCACCGCATTAGAAAATAGCCTAATTGCCTCAATGAACGGCAAACCTTCGTAGTCACCTACTGTACCACCGATTTCCACGATATGTACATCAGAATCAGCCGATGCTTTAGCGATTTTTTCTTGCACCAAATCTGTAAAATGTGGCACCAGCTGGACGGTTTTACCGTGGAAACCGCCTGCACGCTCACGTTCAATTAATTCTTTATAAATCCCACCAGAAAGGGTAATTGAATATTTAGAAGTTTCAAAATCTAGAAATCTCTCATAGTGACCAAGGTCAAGGTCTGTTTCTACACCATCATGAGTAACATAACATTCGCCGTGTTCTACTGGGTTCAAAAGTCCAGCATCAACATTCAAGTATGGGTCACATTTTTGCATGGTTACTTTGTAACCTTTTGCTTTCAAGATTGCCCCCATCGAAGCTGCCGTAATACCTTTGCCAACACCGGAAAGCACCCCACCGGTTACAAAAATATACTTACATTTTTTATTTTTTGTCACGGCAAACCTCCTTCCCCACCAACATTAATGACCCTTTGCATAAATTATAGCATAGGAAATTCTTACAAATATAAATTTTGTAACATGATGACGAACCAAATAAAAAATAGTTTTCTACAAGTCGAGCACGGAACTGTCAATTCCGGCGCAGACTTGCCTAGAAAACTATTTTTTATTTGACGTGAGGAAACCGTTATAAAATTTATATTTGTGAATTTTCTATCTATAGTAGCGCAAAGATTCAATAGGGTTCTTGCGGGATGCCTTAATTGCTGGATACATACCAAAGATAATACCGATAATCACTGAGGTACCCACAGATACCAGCAAAATACTCCAGCTAATAAATGGTGCAAATGGTGTCACTACGGAGATTAAGAATGCAATCACATAACCCAAAATCAAACCAAGCATACCACCTGCAAGTGACAAAATCAGAGACTCAAACAAGAACTGAAGCATAATGTTGGAAGAGCTTGCACCTACAGCTTTTCTAATACCAATCTCACGGGTACGCTCTGCTACTGATACGAGCAAAATATTCATCACGCCTACACCACCAACAATTAGAGAGATACCAGCCACTAGCGTCAACATTCCTGATACGATCTGGAACAAGCCACCAGCTGGATGAGAAATATCTTCACCGGAAAGAATCTGGAAGTTCATATCACCAGACTTTTCTGATGCCAACATATCACTCATTTCCTGCATCACGGATGGCACCACGGAAGTGCTAGCAGCCTTCACATTAATCTGTTGAATCTGGAAAGAACCACCTAGCTGGTAAAGATAATCTGCCGATACCAACATTGCATTGTCAAAATCAACGTTATCAAAGTTAATTGGATCTTCTGTCTCCTCCAACATACCAGTCACGATAAACTTGTGATCGAGCATATTAAAGGTCTTACCAATTGCTTCTGTACCGGTACCAAAGAGTTTGTAGGATAAGTCCTTGCCTACTACTGCTGAGTTTTCTACAGTGTCAGAAATGAAAGTTCCGCTCTTTAGCTGTAGGTTCTGAATCTTCATCAAATCTTCAGACGTGCCAACCACGGTTGCTGAAGGTACGGTACGATCTTCTGCGGTAAGCGTTACCACAGACTGGGCAATTGGTGCAGCAGCAGTAGTATCATCAAGTGCAGCAATTGCTTTAGCGTCTAGAAGTGTTAAGTTAGAAGTCAAATACTGGTTAGAAGCAGTCAAGCTCTCCACCATATTTTCAATTGTATTAGAATGCTTAGCTGGTCGCACCACAATCAGATCCGCGCCCAAATTCTTCACCTGCGTAGAAATCACGTTATTAATGCTTCCAGAAAGTGACATAATCAAAATGATGCTAGCCACACCAATCGCAATACCAAGACAAGTTAGAAAACTCCTAGTTCTGTTTTGCTTCAAAGATTCTTTTGCAAGATTATAATGTGTTCTAATTAAAAGACTCATTTTTTACCCCCGTTCTTTTTGCCAGATTTCTTTCCAGATTTTTTGCGACTAGTCTTCTTGGTAGTTTTCTTTTCAGCCTTTTCTTCAGATTCTTTAGACTCTTTAGATTCTTCTGTTTTCTCAGCTTCTTCGGCATCTTTCTTAATCGCCTTGAGTTTCAAATTTCTAGCATTGTCATCAGTCCTCATCGCTGCTGTACCGACTGCCTTCAAAAATTCTTCTTCAGAAATTTCTGCACGTTCTTCTTCCCTCGCCTCAGATTCCGCAACTTCTTCAATCTCCTCTGCCTCTGCTTCTGCTTCGATTTCCTTCTCAAGCTCGGAAATCTTTTCTTCCACATCGGCTTCTTTCTTGCCAGAAAGCGCCTCTTTCATTTCCTTCAAAATTTGGCGTTTTCTAAAATGTACTGACACCGGCTGTGGCAAATCTCTATCTTCCACCGTCTTAATATCAGTATCAATCTGACCATCAAGCATATTAATCACGCGCGTTGCATAAACGGTAAGTGCTGGGTTATGTGTCACCATAATAATGGTATTACCTGCTTGGTGAATTTCACGCAATTCTTCCATCACTACATGAGAAGAACGAGAATCAAGATTACCAGTTGGCTCATCGGCCAAGATAATCTCCGGCTCGCCCACCAAACTTCTTGCAATCGCCACACGCTGTTGCTGACCGCCAGAAAGTTGATAAGGCATATAATATTCACGTTCCTGAAGATGGAACCTCTCCAAAACTCTATCCGCCTGAATCTCACGATGTATCTTAGAAAAACCTGCATAAACCAATGGCAAAGTCACATTTTCTAGCACGTTGAGTCGTGGAATCAAATTAAAATCTTGAAAAATCACGCCAATTTTCTTAGCGCGAAGTCTAGCTCTTTTTCTACCAGAAACTTTGTCAACAGATTCACCATTCAAGAGGTATTCGCCATCAGTTGGCTCATCTAGAAGCCCAATGATATTTAGGAGTGTAGTCTTACCACAGCCAGAAGGACCCATAATCATAATAAACTCGCCGCGTTTCACCGTAAGATCAAAATCTCTAAGGGCATACGACTCAGCGTCCCCATAACCATAGCGTTTAGTTAGGCCTTTGAGGTCTATAATCACATCCTGTGGGCTCATATTGATGCTATTATAACTCTTCCCTGTTAATTCCGCAAGCATAAGGGGTAAGAAAAATGCTAAAAAACGCCCTTCTCTCTAGACAAAAATGACATTTTGTGGTATAATAGAGTTATAACAATTGTTTTCCCTATCTGGGACCGATACACAATTCTCTGGACGAAGAGGTATGGATTGAATACAACACGTATGTCCATTACCTGGAGCTCAAAGAAGACTGTGCAGCGCACGACGTCCAGATCGAACTGGACAGCGTCTATCGCTCAGAAGTAGAACAACAAGACATCTGGGATGAATTCACTGAAGAATATGGCATTGACTATGTCAAGAGCCACGTCGCCGTTCCCGGATATTCCGAGCATCACACCGGTCTGATTCTTTTATCTATTGACATTGTCATCAAAAAATGTTACATTAATCTTATCGTGGTCAAACACAGAAAGGTCATCAAAAAACAGAATAAATCGCATGCAAAGTTGATTATTTTTCTGGTGCTCGCCGGACTAATTATCGTCGGCTTAATTATCTGGGCCGCCATCTCTATCCACAACGCTAATGTCGAAAAAGAGCACAAAGAGCGTCTAGAACAGGCTGTCAGTTTCTGCGAAGGGCTTTTTGATGAAACTACCGCCATCAAAAAAGATACCACCAAAGAGAATCTAAACAATTGCAAAAGTCGTCTTGACGAAATCGCCGGAGGCAATACTAAGAGCGTCAGCGCCGAAACTATCGATGCCGAAAAAGAACAAACCAAAAAATTATTAGAACAAGTCGAGAGCGCTTTCTCCTACCTAGATTGGACTAAATCCGCCAACAATTTCATCGATAAAGACAACATTGTCAAAGATACCTTGGAAGAAAAAGATATCGTTTCTCTCGACACTTCCATGAAAGAACTTTCCAAGGTCTACCAAAAGACCGCTGGCGAAAAACTAGAATTCTTAAGAGCAGAATTTCTCAAAATGCAAGATGCAAAAAACGCCGTAAATGGTCTTTTTACCTCTATTGATCGCGCCGAAGTCCGCCAGAATGTCCGTCGCGCCGAATATAATGAAGCCAAAGAAAAAGTCGATAATTTGAAGCAGGAAAGCCTGAAACAAAATCTAAACGAAGCTTTAGATAAGGTTCTGCCAGTAATCGAAGAGCAAGAACGCATTGCTCGCGAACTCGCCGAAAAAGCTCGCCGTGAACGTGAAGAAGAAGAAAGAAAAATTGCCGCTTCTTGGCATCGCCTTGATGTCTCTCCATATTACATCAATCAATTTGCCGCCAATATCAAAAGTGGCTGCGAAGCCGCATCTCTGCTCATGGCCGCCAAATATAAAGGCTACATTCGCGGCATGAGTTATCAGAGTTTTGCTAGTAACATGCCAAAAAGTGACACCGACCCCAACCAAGGTTTCTACCTCAGTATGACTGATCTCGAGCCAAGAGATGAAGCCCACTGGATTGCCCCGGCTCCTCTCGCCGCCTATGGCGCCGCCAGCGGCATCTCCGTAGCTAACGTTTCCGGTGCAAGTATTGACCAACTAGACAACGAAGTCAAAAACGGCAATCCTGTCATCATTTATCTCACTTTTGGCTTCAACGACCCCAAAGAATATAGCAAGGGCGTACCAAGAAATCTTCACGTGATGGTGCTTTCCGGTTTCAATTCTTACACCGGCGAGCAACAATTCTACGACCCATGGCCAGTCAACGGTAATAACCCTACTCTCTCTAAAGCTCGCACCGAATATCTTTACAATGCCAGCGGCCACCGCGCTCTCGTAGTGAGATAGTTTTCCATAGAAACCCCAACCAAACTAAAATTCTATAAATATTCAAGATAGACTGACTCCACGCACAAAATTCACTGCTAGTACAATAACCAATAAATAGCGGGAACGCCTAGACGAAGTTCGAATAAGAATGTTAAAATAATAAATGTATCGTGGGGAGTACTTTTAGAAAGGTAGGTAAAAAATGAATTTTTGTGAAGAGGTGGCACGAGAGTGTAAAGCTGCTAATATTGATGTAAAAATCGTAGAAGTCCCATCGCATTTGAGACCAACTCCTGAGGACTATGCAGAATTAGAGCGAAAAATTGCTTTAAGATGTTCCGAAAACGACAGGATGCTCAGAATGAGCGAATTCTACGCCAGAAATTCACTGCCAGTACAATAACCAAAAAGGCCGAGAAAACTCGGTCTTTTTTCCACGCATAAAAATGGCGGAAGCGAGAGGAAGCCTACGGCCTCCTCTATGCTTCCTTGCACATAAAAAACTGAGAGCAAGCTCTCGTTTTTTCATGTGATGGCGGAAGCGAGAGGATTCGAACCTCCGGTACGGTTACCCGCACACACGCTTTCCAAGCGTGCTCCTTAAACCACTCGGACACACTTCCAACCTGAATAAATCATACCACAAAATCAAGAACCAGAAAAGCCCCACCAACAAACTACCGATTTCTATAGACCCAATCGCTAACTTCGTTTATGGGACTTCTGGTCTAATTATCGCAGTTCGCGCTGAGATCATTAATATCGGCGTAGCGGCAGCGGTAGTCGTAGTAGACGTTGTGCTAAGTATGGTTCTACTAATCGTCAAAGGTACGGCGTGGACCATCCTTGCTAACATCTTGACCTATGGCTGGTTTGCAATTATGCTTATTGCAAATCTAATAGTCTGGTATGTAGCAATAGGACATGGCTTTTTAGTCATGTTCGGAATTACTGTTGTTATTTTCTACGCGCTATTCTTTGTTATCAAAGACGAAGCGCGCATTGTCGGAAAGAGGTAATAAAACCCATCTCCTAGTTTCAGTGGGTCAGCAATAACTGGCCCATTTTTCTTGCACGGATACCTTGCTACCCCTGTTAAAATATGTTATAATCGGAGATATGAATATTTTAGCTATTGAGAGCTCTTGTGACGAAACTGCCGCCGCTATCATCAAAGGTACTAAAACGGCAGAACTTCTTTCTAACATCGTCGTTTCCCAGATTGATATTTTCAAAGAATATGGTGGTGTCATTCCTGAAGTCGCAGCTCGCTCGCATCTTGAGGCTATTCTCCCTGTCATCCACAAGGCATTCAAAGATGCTGGTCTTGTCAAAAAAGACTCCCAGGATCCGACCAAAACTGAAGATGATTGGTCCAAGATAGACGCTATTGCTGTAACCCACACTCCAGGTCTGCTTGGTTCCCTGTTAATTGGCACCCTCACCGCCCGCACTTTGGCGATTCTCCATAAAAAACCGCTCTACGCTGTCCATCATCTCAAATCTCACATCTATGCTACCTGGCTAGAAAAAGAAAAACCAACCTTCCCCCTTCTAGCACTGGTAATTTCCGGCGGCCACACCCAGATTATTTACATGAAAAAGCACAATGACTTTAAGATTATCGGTACCACATTGGACGACGCTGTTGGTGAATGTTTTGACAAGGTCGCCAAAATTCTTGGTCTTCCCTACCCTGGTGGCCCATCAATTGCCCAAGCCGCTAAAGGAATTTTGCCAGAAAAAACACAAGCACTATCAAAAAATAGCCTTGTAAGCCCCGGAGACCCACGTAGATACCATTTTCCGCATCCAAACGCCAAATCACTCGACTTTTCTTTTTCCGGCCTAAAAACTGCCGTTCTGCGCGCCGTACAGCAAGAAGTGGGCAAACCAATTTCTTTCCCTTCCCATCAACTCGCTGAACTCTTAACAGCTCAACAAAAAGCCGATTTTGCCGCTTCATTTGAGGCCACTGCCTGTGATATTCTCTTAGAAAAACTGGAAAAAGCCATCAAAAAATACCCAGATGTTAAATCTGTCGTTATCGCTGGTGGTGTTTCCGCCAATGAGGAACTCCGGTGGAAATCTCAAAAGTTTTCCACCAAAATCGGCTTACCAGTCTATTTTCCTGCGAAAAACTTCTCTGGTGACAACGCCGCTATGGTTGGCATGGCCGCGTTTTACGAAATTTCCACCAAAGTTAAGCCTACCGACCCCTATAAATTAAACATTCTTCCCCGCTCAGAAATAAAATAACAAAAACTCTTGCATTTTTTTGCTAAAAAGAGTTATAATAGTAATCACTCTTTAGTTCTAGGGTATAAGAGGACGACATAAGGAGGTACACTCAACGGTATCCTTTCCTAACTAACCCAAGCAACAATTTACCATCCTAGATGCACCTTAAATCTTAAACTAGCAAAAGTCAGCCGACGTATTCGGCAAAATAGCAAGCGAAAAGTATGGAAGTGCTGGCCTGGGTGATTCCTTCTCACACCTATGGTTGAAGAACGTATAACATAGCAAAACACGACCCCCAGGTTAGAAATGCATATGGCCAGATAGGAGCTAGACTACTTCCTTCCTTGGGCTACTAAGCATTCAATAACCGATAGAAATTCGTAAGCTCAAAGCGCGCGGCTAGATTTAAGATTTACAAAGTGGGCGCCCATCGTGGCGCCCCGTTTTTTTGTTTTAATTCCCTGTTCTATCTTGAGGATTTTTTTGTTTTTTGTCAAAGTTACTTAGAGAAAAAAGCGGCATCTTATCTTCATCCATAATCTCTTGGGCCTTACGCAATAATTTTGTTAGACTTTTTTCCGTAAGAGCCGAGCCTACATGTATGGTTTTTACAACTTTTCCATGCTCTTTATAGCAAACCTGTACGCCAGTTGAACCAGATGCTGTCTTAAATTTTCTGATATATGCCATATTTCCATTTTAACATAAGTTTTGATTCCCTGTTTTTGTAACCCAAGCCAAATCTCTAAAAACCTTATACTTTTCTACAATTGTGGAAACCATAAGTTTAATAATTCCCTATTTACAAGCAACCTATTGACTTAGCAACCCGCTTACGTTAAAATGAGAATATCAATTATCCATTAGGAAAGCATCAAATTGGAGTGAAATATTGTGGAGGATAATTGGAAAACCATAATTAGTATTGAATGTCAATGCTAATGCTAAATTTTGTAAAAAAGCGCAAGCGATTTCACGAAAAATCAATCGCTTGGAATAGGTTTTTATGGTCAAAAGGGAACTGAATTTTCCCTTATTTTTGTTGAAACTACCAATCTGTCTCTTTAGGACATAACTCCTTGCCAAACATCTCTGAAAATGATAAAATATCAACATAGATTCATCAGAGAATTTAGCAAATTAGGAGAAAGCAACATATCAAGGCTACCTGAAAGGGGGAATGAAAATGGAAAAAGTAGTCGTAATTATGGGTTCAAAGCATGATCAGGAAAAAGTAGAACCGGCGATCGAGGTTCTTAAGGAATTCAGTATAGAAACTGGTGTCTACTGTATTTCCGCACACCGCGCTCCTGACGGCTTGGCACAGTTCATCAAGAAACTGAATGAAGGTGGCTTTACGAAAGTAGTGATCGCCGCAGCAGGGCTTTCTGCAGCTTTGCCTGGAGTCATCGCCGCCAAGACCACCATACCCGTCATCGGTTTACCGCTTGGCGGCTCACCGCTTAACGGGCAGGAGGCTCTCTACTCAATGGCGGAAATGCCTCCGGGGATACCGGTTGCAACGGTTGGTATTAACGGCGCCAAAAATGCTGGACTTATGGCTGTTCGCATTGTCGCTAACGAATACCCCGGCATTGGATTAGCACTTGAGCGCTATAATGAAGCACAGGCCAAGAAGAGTCTTGCCGACAATGACAAAATCCATGAATACTATAGCAAACTGGCAGGGAAAGAAGCCACTGTAGAGCAGGCAGCTGGGAAAGGTTCCAGCAAACGGAAATCTTCCGCGAGCAATGAGCAATCTCAGAGCTATGAGCCCATCAGCGGTTGGAATCCGGAAGATATGTTCTGAGGGCAATCTCATTTCAAAATCCCCCTAAACTAGGGGGATTTTTCCTAACTAAATTTCTAACTAAATCCATAGCAGAATTTCACCCCTGTTCTACCTCTGTTATATATCACCCCTGTTAAGTAAATTCTAAAAACCCACTAAACTAAGCCATACTAGGCTAAAATCAAACTCAATCAAATAAAGCTCTAGATTGCCGCGCGTTCGGCCTTCAATCTTTCAATCAAGCCTTCTTTTTCTGCAATCGCATCTTGAGTTTCTTTTACCAGTTCTGCCGGTGCTTTATCAACATAATTTGGGTTCATCATGCGCATATTAAGAGCATCTAATTCCGCACCTACTTTCAAAATTTTCTGCTCAAGTAAGGAAGCATATGCCGAAACCACCTCAGCAGAAACATCTAGATAAACTTCAGAATTTGCCACTGCTAGGCGAAGTCCCCTAGGCTCACCTTCACAGGAAATCACCGATTTTACGCGGGCGAGAGACTGCACCAGCAGGGAATTATCATCAACCAGCGCATCATCACCATAAAGCAGGGTGGTATCTACACGAGAAAAGCCCTTGTAAGCCTCTGAGAGGCCCTGTAAGGTGGCTCTGGTGTGAGATACGATAATCATAAGCTTTTCAAATTCCTCCGCGCTCATAGGGTCAAATTTGAAGTCAGATGGCCACTCTGCAGAAATCAAAAGTCCATTAGTCCAAGACAAATTCTGCCAAATCGCCTCAGTGACAAACGGAGCAAACGGATGAAGCATCTTCAGAATTGCCTCTAGGGTCTCCATCAAAAGGGAAGTATTCTTGTAGATCTTCTGACTTTCAATAAACCAGTCTGCATATTTGTCCCAAATTAGCGAGTGCAAAGTCTCCACCGCCTCAGAAAAACGATAATTTTTCATCTGTTTCTCAACTTGCCAACGAGCCTCATTTATCTCGCGCAAAATCCAGTCTTCACCCATGTTATCGTTGGTAGCCGCCACCGTCGATGGCTCATTATCTACCATTTCTTGAATAAAGCGTGAAACATTCCAAAGTTTATTGCAGAGATTACGCCCAGCTACCACTGATTGTTCGGAAAATGCCTGATTCATACCGGCCGAGCGCCCACGGAGAATTCCTAATCTAAATGCATCGGACCCATACTTAGATACTAGGTCCATTGGGTTAATCACGTTGCCCTTGGATTTGCTCATCTTTTGACCATGTGCATCAAGCACTAAGCCATGCAAATACACCTGCTTAAATGGCACTTCACCGGTCACATAAAGCCCCATCATAATCATACGTGCTACCCACGCAAACAAAATGTCCGCGCCAGTTTCCATCACGTTCAAAGGATAATACGGGTTAAAACCATTTTCTTCCCAGTTAGTACAAACAATTGGCCAGTGTGAAGATGAGAACCAAGTATCAAAAGTATCTTCATCTCTGATATATCGCTCACCACCAATTTCGATCTCGGAAAGATTAGTCCTCGTATCAAATTTCCATTCTCCTGTCCTCTCATTTTTAAACATTGGGATCGCAATACCCCAAGGAATCTGTCTAGAAATATTCCAATCTTTGAGACCTTTAAGATAATTGATGAGAACCTGTTTCTTGGAAGCAGGGAAGAATTCAATTTCGCCAGCCTCAAGGTGCTCGATTGCTACCTTAGCTAGCTTTTTTACATCAATAAACCACTGTTCTTTGAGCATTGGCTCAATCACGGTATCACACTTGTAACAATGTGCCACAGCGTGAGAAATCGTTTTCTCACCCCTAAGCAGCCCGGCATCTTTCAGATCACGAAGCACCTTTTTGCGACATTCTGCAGTTGAAAGACCTTCATATTCCGCACCACATTCAGGTAGCATTTTGCCATCAAAACCAATCACCTGAATACGTGGCAGATTATGCCTCTCGCCAACTTCAAAATCATCATTGTCATGTGCCGGTGTAATCTTCACCGCACCAGTGCCATATTCCATGTCTGCATGCTCGTCTGCAATTACCGGAATATTCCTGTCGGTTAGCGGCAACCGCACGGTCTTACCGACCAACTTTTTGTAGCGCTTATCTTCCGGATTTACCGCTACTGCCGCATCGCCAAACAAAGTCTCTGGCCTAGTAGTAGAAACAATAATCTCACCACCATCATACGGATAAGCAATATCCCAAAGTTTGCCTTTTTCTTCTTTGTGCTCCACCTCAATATCAGCAAAAGCAGTCTGATGCTTAGTACAATAATTAACCAGCTTCTCACCTCTGTAAATCATACCGTCATTCCACATTTTCTCAAAAGTGGCATAGACTCGACGCACAACATTTTCATCTAGGGTAAAGGTCAAATCTTTCCAAGAACAAGAAGCTCCGAGCGCGCGCACCTGCAACTCCATATTTCCACGCTGCTCTTGCACAAAGTCCCAAACTTGCGCATAAAGCTCATCTCTAGAATACTCAAAACGCGTGTGCTTATTTGCCTCAAGTACCCTCTCATAAACTACCCAGGTTTCGAAACCAGCGTGATCAGCACCAGGAATATACCAGGTCTTTTCACCTCTTAAACGGTGGTATCTAGTCAGGGAATCTTCAATCGCAATCGTTAGACCATGGCCAATATGGAGATTGCCATTGGCGTTTGGTGGCGGCATTACAATCGAGTAAGTTTTTGGGTCATTATCTGGGTCTTCATCAAAAAGCTTGTCGTCCCCACCTACCTTACCGCCAGGCAAAAACTCATCTGCCGCTTCCCAAGCAGCATAAATATCTGGCTCATATTCCCCCGGTTCATACGAAGTTGCAAATTTCATCAGAATCTCCAAAAATTACCCTTTTTTCCATTATATCACATCTCTTGAAAGAGGCTTCAGTTTATTGCCTCCCCTGTTGCACTATTGACAATTCGCATAGTTTATCATAAGCACTATTGACTTTTTAGCGTAAGTATGATAAAATATAAATATAACTGTTGTTAGGGCGGTGTGCAGCCCTATATAGTTCTTTAAAAGGAGAGTGACATGCATGAAGTTCAAGAAAAGGCAGCAATATAAGTTGGTAAAGCACCTTGGTAACACTCCAAAGTTTTGGAGCTATGATGAGCAAAATAGCAAACTTTATATGCTCTTCGAGAGCAAAGGGTGCTATTATCTCCTCATGGAGAGAGCTCTCATCAGTTCCAACTTTGGGAGCTATCGAACCGGTCTAAAAGGAGACGGGACAGAGTACATACTCTGGAATAGCAGTCACAAAAAGCTGGCATGGGCCAGCTAATCACCTCCACAAATGGCGTCCTAGCAATAGGGCGCCATTTCATATTAAAATTTTAATTTATTGCACATCTCCTGCATTTCCGCCTCGGACATTTTGACCTGTCTGCCATGAGTCCAAGTTGGGTCATGCGGCATTAAATGCACATGTGCGTGCGGCACATCGGTGCCGATTACTTTCATCAAGGTGCGTGCACCCAACACATCTTCCATACGCTTAGCAACTTTACGCACCGCATCCCAAAGCGCTGTATAGTCTTCATCAGGAAGTTCATACACTTTATCAACTTCCACTTTCGGTATCACCAAGGTATGTCCAGGTGTCTCTGGTGCAATATCAAGAAACGCCAAAGTTTTGTCATCTTCATAAATCTTATAGGCTGGAATTTCTCCTGCCACTATTTTAGAAAACACTGATGCCATAAATCTCCTTTCTTTTATTATAACGCCAAACTACGCTTCTATCTGATAAAACTTTTTCGTACCAATTTTTTTGAGATAAATCGCGAGCAGAACAAACAATACCGCATAAATCAAAACGCCAATTGCCAAAACTAGATCCATTGGCATGCCGCTAGAAATAGTCACGATAATCAGATATGCTGACAACATCGTCATACCCATACCGACAAATGTCGCCACCATTGAGCTGGTACTTTGCTTTACTACCTCTGCATCCGATGTCGCATTCATCTTTGGATATTTCAAATTCATAGCAACGCCAATCATCTCCGCCACCATCGGCAAAATGAAAGAGGCTAATAAAATTAGCAAAATCTGCAACACTGAGAAATCGAATCTCACAAACATCACAATATCACCCGCCAAGATGAATGGCATCATAATCAACACTGCCGAGAACACCTTGCTCATGATAATTGTAATTGGCTTTACTGGCAAAGTTTTCAAGATATTAAACGCTCTTCCTTCTAGGGAAATCACCGAGCTAGTAATTGACGACATCAAGGAAGCCATAATCAAAAGTCCAAAGAGCAAAGCTGGCCCAAAATTTTTAGCAATTTCTCCAAAACCATCAGCCGCTTCTACCCCATAGCCTTTAAGAAAACCTGCCAAGCTATCAAAATTGATGCTAATTATAATCGTGGCTACTAGAAAGAGTACTAGGCCAAAACCTGCATTGATTACGAATACCGGTGTATCGATAAATTTATTAAGTTCCTTACGGACAATTGCGCCCACTACACTATGCTTTTTAATTTCATATTCGAGTTTTCTCGCGCCTACTTTTACAACTTTGGCTCTAGAATTGATCCTAAAATAAATCTTACCCAGCACCAATACCATTAGCCCAAATAGCGCCACATTAATACCTAAAAAGATCACAAAATTCAACCAATTAAAATCTGTTACCATACCTACATAGGCCCCCGCTGGGTAATAAAGCTTGGTCAAAAGATCATTAACTGAAGTCGCATGCTTGGCAAGCTCCGTCATCAAACTTTCTAAATTACCAACTACGGCCAACACACCTAAAAGCACAGCGGTAGTTAGAATAATTTGCGCCAAATTTTTCATCTTAAAATGCGAGGAAACACCTGTTACTGCACCGCCGATAATACAAGCGAGCACGATTGGAATCACCGGCAAGAAAATCAGCGCCGCAACCGATGCCAAGAAGAATGTCCAATCTACTCCTACTCGTAATGCATAGGCCAACATTGCTGGCAACATAAATAGCGTATTATAAGCTACCTCAAACACATAGAGTTTAAACACTCTAACAAATAACACTGTTGATTTTTTAATTGGCAAAGAAAACATCAAACTGTCATCTTTGCAGTTGAAAAGCAAACTCCCAGCTTTATAAACGCCTTCTATTAAGGTCAAAGCTGCAGTAATCAGCACGAAAAGTGTCAGCATTACAAAACCAGTTCCTGATTCTTCCAGGGAATCAAGCATGATATTGGCATAGCTAAAAATAGAGAAGCCAATAATAATCGCCAAAAATATTGGCAAAACTGGACTTTTCTTTTTGCCATTTTTGTTTCTTCGACCAATAGTAAAAAGACTCATCCCCTCGGTCATCGAAGCTTTAAGTAAAGAAACTAGTTTTCCCATTATTTTTCTAACTCCAAGAAAATCTTTTCCAACGACTTATCGCCTTTCACCGCCTTCATACTACCAACTTTCAGAATTTCACCTTTCTTAATAATCGCCACCTTGGTACATAGCTTCTCAGCAACATCAAGAATATGCGTAGAGAAGAAAATCGTCTTTCCACTCTTGATCATCTCACGCATAATCTCTTTCATATCAAACACTGCCTTTGGGTCAAGACCCACAAACGGCTCATCCATAATCAGGACTTTCGGCTCGTGCGCTAGTGCCGCCATTAGTGCCACTTTTTGCTTCATGCCATGTGAAAATGAATCAATCGTATCATTCATATTCTTTTCCATTTCAAAAATCTTGGCATATTTTGCAACATTTTTTTCGCGTTTTTCTTGCGGCACCTCATACATATCACAAATAAAATCGATAAAATCAATCGCTTTCATGTTTTCGTAAAGTTCTGGGTTGTCCGGCACATAAGCCATTTCTTTTTTGCAGGAAATCGCATCGGTTTTAATTGATTTACCATTAATCAGAATTTCTCCTTCATCAAAATCATGAATTCCAGTAATTGCCTTAATCAACGTAGTTTTACCAGCACCATTATGCCCAATAAAAGCAAAAATTTCACCATCATCAACGTCAAAAGAAACATTTTTAAGCGCCGTTTTGTCGCCATACTTTTTGACTACATTCTTAATTTCAATCATTTTTTCCTCGCTATTTATTACTCTAATTATACCGCAAATTCAATTCGCCATGCTATAATTAAAATAACAATAACGGGAAAGGAGCTTTACTCAAAGATGGACAATAAAACGGTTTACAAAAAGACTATTGGTTTCTCAATCCGTAGCCTATTGTGGGATTTACTTGCAACAATAATCTTTGTCGGCTGTATGGTAGCCGGATTTTTTATTTTAGAAAAAACTTCTAGCCTTGGGTTGCTTGGTCTTGGTGTCGGTGCTATCGTAGGTGGTATCTTTGCCTACCTCATTCTACATTTCATCGGTTACGCATATAAAGCCGGACAAATTGCTATGATGACTAAAGCCGTTTCCGAAGGAAAACTTCCAGAAGACACCATCGGTGAAGGTAAAAAAATCGTTAAAGAACGTTTTGGTACTGTCGCTGCCTATTTCGCAATTACCGGTGTTATCAAAGGCATCTTTAGACAAATCGGCAATGGTATTACAGCTATTGGCAATGCTGTTGGCGGAGATGCTGGCGGAACCATCGGTGGCACCATCAGCGCCGTCATCGAAACTATTGTCGCCTATCTTTGTGACTGTTGTCTTGGTTGGGTATTCTACAGAAAAGATGAAAAAGCTTCCAAGGCTACTTTGGAAGGCGCAGTCATCTTCTTCAAACATGGCAAAACTTTGGCCAAAAATCTCGGCCGAGTCTTTGGCATCAGCATCATTTCATTCATTCTTATCGGTGGCATTTTCTTCGGTATTTCTTGGCTTATTATGCAAGCCTTCCCAAATCTGTTCTCAAGCCTCAGCGCTGCTATCGCTGAAATCAGCGAAAATGTACCGGCTTGGGCTTCCGATACTACCACTCTCACTCTTGTCTGTGCAGGTCTTACCGGCATAGTCATGTGGAGTATTATTCATTCTACTTTCGTTCGCCCATTCATCTTAGTTGGCGTGCTTAGAAACTTTATCAAATCTGGCATCGAAGACAAGCCATCAGAAAAATCATTTGATGAATTAGACGAAAAATCCAAAAAATTCAAAGAACTCCACGCAAAAATAGAAGCTGAAATTTAAATTACCTAAAGACCCGCGAGATGCGGGTCTTTTTTTGTGCTATAGTATATAGTATGTTAGAAGTGATTATTAGCACCATCATTATCTCTGCGATTGGCACGCTAGCCCACTTTCTTTATGACATTACCAAACATAATAAATTCATTGGCCTTTTTACTGCCGTCAACGAAAGCACTTGGGAACACATCAAAATCGCCCTTACCCCAATCTTACTCTGGGGGCTCTATGACGGCTTTATCTATGGTGAAAACCCCAATTATTTTCTCGCTAAATTCGTAGCTTTACTTACGCCAATTATCGTCATTCCTGCCATTTTCTACACCTACAAATCCATTTCTAAAAAAGCTTTGCTCTCCATTGATATCCCCACTTTCTGCCTTACAATTTTCCTTAGCCAGTTCTTTTTCTGGTTGCTAATTAGCATGCCAGAAATTCCTTACATCTTTGAATACCTATCTTGTATTGGTGTGTTCGTCATTTACGGCGCTTACGCTGCGCTGACTCTAATGCCCCTAAAATTCTTTATTTTCAAGGATCCGATTTCCAAAAAATACGGCTTTCCTGCTCACACCGAAATCTTTAGTATTTTTAAGAAGAAACACTAGAGAACAAACTAATGTCAACCCAGAAATTATCATTTCCTACCAAGATTTTAATTCTAGATAATATACTCTGCAAAATTTTCTCAGTCTTTACGGGTATTTTTCTTTCAGCTTACTTCTACCAAGTTTCTGAAACATATATTTTCCAGCTAGCACTCTATAATGTCGTGGGGTGGGTTTTTGCTACTATTGGCGCCCTCGCTCTTGCAGACATCATCAAACGTAAAGACAAAATCTGGATTTATAGAATAGGAATAGTTGTCAAAATGCTATTTGCTTTTACGATTTTAATTCTTGGGCAAGATATCACCAACCACGTGATTTCGATAGGCATTATGTATGGTCTCGTGACTGCTACTACCGGTTTTCCTTTCAATATGATTGAATCGGAAAACATTACCAACCGCGAAAGGATTAAATATCTTGGGTACGGTCATGCTTTAACTGGGATTGTAAGTATTGTCGCTCCAATTTTAATCGGTCGCTATATTACCAAGATTGGTTATAGCGATACTGCTGTGCCAATTATAGTTCTTACTATGACTGAACTTCTAGTTAGTTTCTTCTTAAAATCAAAAAATGAAACCACCAAAAAGTTGTGTCTTAAAAAATTTTACAAAAAGTTCAAAAAAGACAAGACTCTGTGGAGGCTATATTTAATAGAATTTCTAAAAGGCATCAACCGTAATGGCGTGATGAGTCTAGTAGCTGCACTCATTATCATAAAAGCGCTTCCAAATGATACTGCCATAGGCGACTGGTCTGCAGTATTTGCAGGTTTAAGCACTATAGCAATGTTTCTTTTTGCAAAATTTTACAAAAAGTCCCAGCAAACTTTGGTAGTAACGCTATCTTGTATTATCATAGTCATTTTTACAATTATGATAATTCTTTCTCCGAATTTCGTGTCGGTCATCTTGTACAATATATCCTATGATGTCTTCTTGTTCGTTATAGACAGGATCAGCAACGCCAACCTCTTTGACTATTCCACCAAAGGTGAGTATGGGATAAAATACAACACTGAATATTTTACCTACCGAGAAATGTTTTTGAACGCCGGCAGATTCATCGGCTATCTTGCCCTTATGATCTTAGCAGTGTCTAGCATGCTTTCCGAGTCGCTAAACATTATGTTTGTCGTAATTATCATATCCATAGTAATCATGTCTGGCCTAATTCTCGTCACTAAAATTCCAGAGAAAAATTAGTCAAATTTCGACTATTCGCTCGGTTGGCAGAAGCGTCTGGACGAAGTTCGAACAGCTTTACCCATTAAAAAGGGTCTCTTTAGAGACCCTTTAGTTGTCCTAGAGGTATTATACTTCGCGCGTAAACGCTTGAAGCTGCCCAAGCGGGCAAGGCCGATTGCAAGAGTAAAAGCCAAACTGGCACTTGGTTTTTTTGTAATATTCCTTGAGTGAAAGCTGTTGAGCATACTCGTCTACTTTGTTATAGTATCGATCAAGGGTTTTCTCTGTTTGCATACAGATTTCCCATTGCGTCGCGCCACAAAGTCTCTCATTGCATTTCATAAGAAAGTCCTCAAGGCATCCTCTCTCGTTGATCATAACCATCATACCTTGCGGATAATTATTGGCTACAAGTTCCATGTCATCTAGATATTCTAGCCGAACCCCATCGTTTGCCCTTATTAACATCGGTACAAAGAAAGTCCTATTTGTCTGTGGCGACGCTATGGTCATTTCATAATTCAGCGAACGGTGCCTCTGTGCTTGCGCCAGCTGCGCAAAAGTCCCGGAATAATTCGTAGAATAAACATCTCCATAATATTCTATGCGTTTCCGTGTTGCAAAAAGGGAAAGTTCCCGACCTTTATTATCTCGTATTTCCTCACAGTTCAAAACCGAACGCAAAGCCTTTGCAGTCTCGTCAAGCCACGGTCTTAATTTCTGATAGAAATCATCCGGCATTCTTTCTGCCAATCTCGGAGATTCCAAAAAGCCTATCAGATAATTTCCCTGACGGAAATCGACTGTATATTCCATCGTTGTTGACGGCGTAAAAACCGAGATAAAATACCGCGCATTCTCTTGTGCTAGTTTTCGCACCGTCGTATCGTCCAGCTGTGGATATCTTTCATGAATCAGCTTCTCGAATTTTTCGATCCATTTTTCGTACAGTTCTTTCTCTATTCCACTTGTCTTCATCTTTGTGTATCGCGCCGACTTCTCCGAAGTATTGTAATCTTTTTCGTTGTTCAAAATCATTGCGATAATCTTCGGGATTCCGGAGATTAGTAAATTGTAGCTTGTGTGTCCAGATACGCTGTGATGTCCCGAGCCAGCAGTCCCGTTAAATCTTGCTAACGTCTTTTCTTTAGATTCAGCTAAGATTTTGTCAAAATCATCCTTCATATAACAAATTCCTGCTGAGTGCCCAGAGAAAAGCTTTGCTTCTGCAATAGGTAATCTGTAGCCAGGTTGTGTCGAGCCAATTACCGTAATATTCATACGTATACCTCCTAAAAATAAATGTACTAATAAATGATTACTCTGACGTCAATTATACAGCTTTTAATTTTCCACAACAATCATAAGCGTTGTGACAACCTCATATTTAAACTTCGAACAAGCTCAGAACAGAGAAAAAATAGCCAAATTTCGGCTATTCGTTCCGTTTGGCGGAAGCGTCTGGACGAAGTTCGAACCGGTTTAATAACTAGACAACATCGACAAAATATGGTAAAATAAAAGTTGAATTTGGTGTTATAAACCAAATAGTATTTTTATAGAAAGGGGATTAGCGATGGATATAGAAACCAGAAGTTCAATTTTTCTCGCCGATAAGTATTTTAGAGATAAAATCGACAAAATAGTGTTGTATGGAACAGGAGGCCACTTATATAATCTAAGTAGAGAAATCTACAACCCAAGAGGTGGATTTTGCTATCTACTTACGGCTTGGGCCTTACTTGGTTTAGGCCCAGAAGATACCCGAGTTTGTGGGGAAGTTGATGTATTTACACACGATGGACGACTCGCAGGGAAAGGCTATAAACATGCTTGGGTAGAATTTCAAGCAAAAGACGACTGTTTTGTATATGATCCACTGTATGACTTTGTAATACCGAGAGATCTCTACTACGAGATTTGTCACCCTGGGAAAATAACCTCAAGGAAAACTTGGCGTGAAATACTCAAACAGTACCTGAACAAAAGATATGCCTTTCAAGTTGATGAAGAAATTTGGCAATTTAAAAGTGAGGAGGAAACTGGACGCGATAAAGATGAAATGAACGGATATATCTTCAATGCTCTGCAAAAAGGACGTATTCATGGTTGGCACATTGAAGATGACGGCCTTATTGAGGCTTTCATCGCCTACGATCCTCGCTTTTAATAAACTAAAACCACACGTATCTAGTGTGGTTTTTTATGGCTTTGAAAGCCTCAATAAAAATACGAGAGCAAGCTCTCGATTTTATTTTTTGGCGGAAGCGAGAGGATTCGAACCTCCGAACGGCGTAAACCGTCACACGATTTCGAGTCGTGCGCCTTCAACCACTCGGCCACGCTTCCACCTGTAATTATACCACAGGTCTACCATCTACCACAGGCGAGGCCATATTCTGCACAAAACGCCTCAGAAAGCGCATAATTACTATCTAACGGGCCAATTATGTAGCCATAGTTAGCACCATCATAAGAAAAACTACCACCGGTTACCTGCAGAGCCGCCGCTGGCGCATATCTATGCCAAGTTATTGGGTCATACCAAAAATCCATGTAATAATTACCATTAACCAATATCATGAAAGCTGGTGCAGAACCGCCATCTCTAGAAACTGACGCATTCGGATAGAGCTGGATATATGAACTGTTCAAATTATAATCTGATAAGCCAATTAGATTAATCTGATTTACCGGCTCAGTAATAACTTCACTAGAAATTGCTTCAGAAGAAATTAGGTTTCCATTTCTGTAAGTCAATTTATTCGTAATTCTTTTGCGACCATTAGCTCCTGCACTAGCAACACGTACTTCACCCCTTGGTAAATTCACTTCATTTCTTGTTTCAACAGAGAAGGGAATATCCTCTTCAGAAAAAGTCTCCTCATAAGAAATCACATCTGGTACCTCAGGATTCTCTGTACTGGAATTATCCCTACCATCGCTAGATTTACTATTAGAATCAGTAGAACTATCCGAGCTATCCTTTTTTTTCGAACCCTCATCTTCATCTGACTTTTTCTTGTCAAAGCTATCTTCATCAGAAATTATTTCATCATTTTTGCCACTATTATACTTCTTATTCCTACCACTATTGACACTAGAAGAGCTATCCGAATCAGTTCCTACCGCTACATAGTCGTTATTTGTCAAAATAAAACCCGTTATCGTTCCACCAGCTAACAAGGCTACTGCAGCAACAGAAGAAATTATGCCTAATTTTATTTTTTGGTTTTTTGTTTTTAACATTTTGCTATTCTAATATAGCATAAGAAGTATAATCTGTAAAGGGGTAAACTTGAAATGATATGGCTGACCAAATCAGATACGATTTTTCTACAAGTCAAGCTACTCAGCATCACCCCAGGTATAAAGGTATTTTTTTACAATCGGCATTAAAGAAAGATACTTTTCCCACATACTCTCATAACCATCATTACGGCCATCGGGCACTCCATAGCCACCAGTCATTGTCTGATACTCTAGAAGTGGCGTACAAACATCGCCAGTAGAAACCCACTCTGATTTAAGACCCGTAGAAGTAATTGTAGCATTTACTTCAATGCTGCCTACCCAGGCTTTTTTATTATCACCATGACCTACTTCAAACATTATGTAACGTAAATCATCATCCTCGGAAGGGAACTGCCTCACAGTTACATCACCATACATTTCGGTATGCATGTCATAATGATCTAATTGCTTGCGGAAATTTGGCGCATTCTCACCCTCTACATCAATACTTTCTGGTGGATGCTTTAGAGTGGAAAGAACGCCAAAGTTCAAAATTGGATCATTAGAAACTTCTTTATAATAATCACCCTCCATCTTGCCATCAGCCACGAGCTGCTTGTACTCTTCCTTAGAATTAAAACGTTTTGCTGTCCCACCCAAGAAAAAGCCCATATTTACACCTGGCACTTCAAATATCTCACGCTTAGCTATCATATTGAGCTCTTTCTGAATCTTCAGTGGCAAAGTTAAACTTTCTTCATTTCGACCTACGCCATACCAAGCAATTTCACCATTTCCGCCCACATAATCAGCTAAATATCGCCACATGCCTTGGGAATTACTACGATAATAACTTCTGACTTTCACAACATTATGAACTTTTACATAGGCTATCGCTGCTTCATGGACATCAGCCTTAAATACTTTGGAAAATGCAATTTCTACTCCACCAATTTCTATCAAAAATCTCGGGCCCAAACCCACCTTTTCTAGAATCTGTGGAGTCAACATATAAATCTGGTCATTTTGAAGCCAACCATCACCAGAAATTATCGCCGGTTCTAGAAAATCAGCAGTAAGTTTCACACTTTCTTCGTCAAGTCGCCATTCCTCAGCCAGGCGTTTTAATTCTTCCGCCTGGAGATAATACTCCTCTTTCTTACCATAAATACTTGCGGAAAACTCATCCATCGCTTTTTTATATTCTTCATATTTCTGCTCTGGATTACTACGCTTAATCGCATTCAAAAAATCTTCTCTAGAAGATAAAAAGCTATCCGGAGTAGGATATTTTTCCAGAAAATCTGTAATAGTTTCAGACCTGACCTGCTCATAGTTATCAAAACCAAGACCAGACATATAAGCCAAAATTCGCTTTTTATAATTGTCAGTAGCAACCTTAGCGAAGGTTGCTTCTGCGCCTTCAAGTTCAAGCGGCCCCTTAATACTTGCAATTATCCCGGCAAAATCTGCTCTTCCAATTTGCCCATTTGACACCATACGATAAAACTTGTTGCGCTCTTCATCTGGCACATTGACCTCGGGATGCCCCAATACTGCGTAATCATGCGAGATCAATGCTCGAATAAGCTTATCCTGCTGCTTTTTTGCAATATCCACCCTATCTTCCATTTATGCCCAGCCCCAAACTTTAAATAAACTACCGAAAAACTTTGGTTGAATATTATTACCAATTGCACTTAAGAATTGTCCTGGCAGATCCTTCATGATTGAACCATAAATGAAATACCACAAGAATATAAACACTAAGAAGCCGTAGATAAAACCAAGTGTCCTGTTTGCGCCCTGCTGGTCAGATGTGACACGCTGAACTATCGACGTCCCTGCACCCACCAGGAGAATTGCACCATTTACTACATCAACCACACTATTACCAAAATAAGAAATCATCATCGAAAGACCCAGCCAAATAAGCACTGTATAAAGAAAAATTACCAAAAAACGCGATAGCCATTTTCCGGCCTGTACATCTAAAGCATTCAAGCTCATCGTTCGCCCGATAAAACCAAGAAGCCCAGCAACCAACGTCAACCCCAGAAGAATTGCCACGATTGGTTGCCCAATCTGGAAAACCACGTTCGCATCAAGCGGATTAATATCATAAGCGGTTTGCATAGTTCCATTATAGCACAAAACAAAAATAAGCCCTTACGGCTTATCTTATAATATGGTCTGGTACGCCCGACAGGATTCGAACCTACGACCTTTTGCTCCGCAAGCAAACGCTCTATCCAGCTGAGCTACGGGCGCATGTCCGACCATAAATCATGGTATCATTTTCGGCCTTTAGGGCTAAAAACGACAAATGGAGATATAAAGAAGTGCAAAGAGCACCTCTATTATATTCCACCTAGAAAAATAAATGAACATCACAAAAAGTGACATCTATATTTTAACATATTTTTTCAAAATGTGCTATACTAAAGTTATGGAAAAGAGTAAAAATTCTGGAGCCAAAACCAAAACGGGGAAATTAAAAGCAAAATTTTTGGGCACTTATTACGGACATCCAATTAAGGATATGAAACTTATCTGCATCACCGGTACCACCGGCAAAGTTGAAGTTGCAAACTATGTCCACGAAATCTTGAAAGCCGCTGGCCAGCCAGTTGCTATTCTTGCCTCAGATAACCAAATCAAAATGGGTGCTCTTCACAAATTTCTATCTACCGCTTGGAAAGCTGGTGCAAACTATGTTGTCGTTACTGCTCCTGCCAAATCTCTAGAAAAAGATGTCTTCTTGGATTTGCCAGTTCATATTGCTGCAATTACTAATTACGTTCCAGCGTCCCTCTCCGATAAGCAACCTGAAGATTATATTTCCGCAGAATCTACCCTCTTCAATATGAACCCAGATTTCGTAATCTTAAATCGTGATGACGCCAACTATCAAGATTTTATCGATTTTGCTGGCAAAGATGGCACCATCACTTATGGTAGTGATCGCTTTAGTAATATTCAAATCCTAAAAAGCAAACTTTACAAAAAAGGTGCTGAGGCCGAACTCACCATCGGCAACACTAATTTCACCGTTGCTACTTTCTTAGCTGGTGAACCAGTCATCTCTTACATGGCTTGTGCTACCGCCATCGCTGACGCTCTTCATGTTACTCCAGAAAAAATCGCCGAGGGTATTGGCAACTACGACCCAGAAGGTCTAACAATTCCAGAAATTTAAGTCTATCAAAAGCCAACTGAGTCTAGTTGGCTTTTTTGTTTCTGATTGCTTTTTCTGTTACCTTGAGATCTTCGAATGGGTGTGGACCATCGGCGCGCAAAATAGTTTTCTCATGGCCCTTACCCAAAACTAACACAAGATCACCTTTTTTCGCTATCGAAATCGCCTTAGAAATTGCATCCTCACGATCTGGGATCATCAAGACCTGCTCAGATTTCATGCCAGCCTTAAGGCATCCCTCCCTAAATTCGTCCATAATCTCAAGTGGATCTTCATCTCTAGAGTCATCCTCAGTAATAATACAGACATCACTATATTTCCCAGCAATTTCGCCACGCTCAGCCCTAGTAGTCTCATCACGTCTGCCCGCTCCCCCAAACAGGGAAATAATGCGTCCATTTTTAGCTGGTGCTTTTACCGAATCAAATACTTTTTGGAAGGCATCTGGAGTGTGTGCATAGTCAACAATTGCCTCAAAATCTTGGCCCAGATTCACTCGGTTCATGCGTCCTTCCACAGAGGTCAGAGCATATATTCCTTTTTTGATTTGTTCATCAGTTAGACCAAGTCTTCTACCCACAGCTAAACATGCTAAAGAATTATAGACATTGAATTCACCGGGTATTTGAGTCTCAATATTTATATCACCACATGAATATTTTACCCCTGAAGCTTCCAATTTAACCCTAGAAGCCCGCAGATTGGCACAAGCATTTATACCATATGTGATATATTCACGGGGAGAAACCGCAGAAATAAACTTATCAGCTGATGGATCATCAGCGTTCACTACCCCATAATGCGCTTTTTTGAATAGCTTCGTTTTAGCCGCTACATAATTAGCGAAGGTCTTATGATAATCAAGATGCTCATGGGTAACATTGGTCATTACTGCTATCTCTATTGGAATACCTAGCGTTCTAAATTGAGTTAGTGCATGCGATGTCACCTCTAACACTAAGAATTCTGCACCTTCATCCGCAATCTTCTTCATCCTACGATTCAATGTAAACGAATCGGCAGTGGTCATATGTTCAACTTGACGCACAATACCATCTTCAACCCGAAGATCAGAGGTAGAACCACCAGATCCACGCAATGCATTATCCTTGGGGATTAAGCCTTTATCGTTCAAGATATCTTTTTTAGTCAGTCCTGGAACACCCCAACCAACAGTAGTAAGCAACCCAGTTTTGTGACCAGATTCATTTAGTATTTTTGCGAGCATAAAACAAGTTGTAGTCTTGCCATTAGTACCAGTCACCCCTATTACACGCATCTTTTTACCCGGAAAACCATACTTCATTCCAGCCACAGAAGCCTGAACAAGATGGTAGGGAAGCACCAACTTATTATATCCAGGAATTTTATCTTTCAAACTCATACCTCTATTATACACCAGTGATATAATAAAACTATGAAACATTTGTCCCATAAAAAATTAATTGTCGTACTTTCCTTTACGCTACTCGCTATGACTGCCATTATTATCACATTCACCATTCTAAAACTCACACATATTAATAATCAGCCCGAAAACCGCACCGAAGAACAAACCACCGAAGAGAAACCTGAAGAAAATCTAGAAGAGGAACCTGAAGAAACCCCAGCGCCAGAGCCTACTAAAGAAGAGTCAGAAGCCCCTGTTCCTATTGGCGGTAACTGTTCTATGAAGCTTGGCAACCTTATGTTAATCAATGCTAACTACACCGTTGATACCAATTTCATTGCCAATCGCAGAAATGAACTTATCGACCTTACCGCCACCTATGGAATCAAAGAAGCTAATCAATGGAATGGCACCCCAATGCTCACTGCTGAAGCTGGCACCCATCTAAACGATATGCTAAATGCCTACAGCGCAGAAAACCAAGGTCATAGTCTTTCTACTATGTCTTGTTTTAGAAGCGTGGGCACTTCCTGTGGCCGTCTTTGTGCCGCCACTGGTACTTCCGATCACCATACCGGGCTCACCTGTGATCTCATCGATACCACCTATGGTTCTACTCTTGACACTGATTACTTGAGCTCTCACCCAGATTGGCAATGGCTTCACCAAAATTCCTACAAATATGGTTTCATCGATCGCTATGTTCCAGAATGGGCCGGCAGTTCTATGAACGAACCACTAAACGTCAATGAAGCTGGCACTACCGGTTATTACGAAACTTGGCACTTCCGCTATGTTGGCATTCCAGCTGCCACTGATATCGCTACTGGCAAGTATAATAATGGTGCTTACGATTCTCTTGAACACTATCTCAAAGCTACCGGTAAAATCAACAGCCTCACCTCTGGCGATTGTTAATTAACCATAATTAGCACTCTCGGCTTGACAGTGCTAATTTTGAGTGCTACAATGGAATCAACAGAGATAACCAACTAAAGAAAGGAGAAACATGGCATTAAAACCCTTAAAAGATAAAGTTGTCGCAATCAAGGAAGAGCCAATCAAAAAAACTAGCTCCGGTATTTTGCTTGGTGAAGCCAAAGAGGCTCCAGCCTATGCTACTGTCGAAGCAGTTGGCCCAGAAGTAAAGAATATCAAAAAAGGTGACAAAATTGTATTCAAAGAATTTTCTACTACCAATATTAAGGTTGATGACAAGGATTATATCATTGTCGCCGAAGAAGATATCTTAGCTACATTATAAGGAGAAAACATGAAAAAGATTTATTACGAAGAGGATGCAAGAGAAAAAATTTTAAGTGGCGCCAAGAAGCTCCACGATGCTGTTAAGGTTACCTACGGCCCTAAGGGTAAAAATGTCGTAATCGAGAAAAGCTATGGTGGCCCAGTTATTACCCACGATGGTGTAACTGTAGCTGAAGCAGTAGATTTAGGTGCCACCGATGAAAATCTTGGTGAAAACATTGGTGCCAAACTCATCAAAACTGCTGCTCAAAAGCTTAACAAAGTCGCTGGTGATGGTACAACTACTGTTACTGTGCTTACATATAATATATTAAAAGAGGCTAACAAGCTTATCGCCGCCGGTGTTAACCCAATGGAGCTAAGACGCGGAATCGAAAAGGCTGGTGCAGAAATCGTCAAAGGCATTGATAAAACCGCTGAGAAAATCGAAGGCGATAGCAAAAAAGTTGCTGAAGTTGCCACCATCTCCGCTGGCGACGAAGAAATTGGCAAGCTCATTGCTGATGTCATCGGTAAAATTGGCAAAGACGGCGTAGTTACTGTCGAAGCTGGCCAAGGTCTCGAAATGGAACAGGAAATTGTAGAAGGCTTTAGTTATGATAAGGGCTACAGCTCTCCATTCTTTGTTACCGATGTTAATCGCCAAGAGGCAATCTTTGATAAGCCACTAATCCTTGTCACTGACAAGAAAATTGGTGCCGCAAATGACATTTTGCCACTCCTAGAGCAATGCGCCAATTCCGGCAAAAAAGATCTTGTTATTATTGCCGAAGAAGTCGAGGGCGAAGCACTTTCTCTCCTAGTATTAAACAAGCTTAAAGGCGTATTTAACACTCTCGTTCTGAAAGCTCCTTCCTTTGGCGATCGCCGCAAGGAAATTATGGAAGATATTGCTATTCTTACTGATGCCACCCTCGTTTCTGAAGATAAAGGCATGAAGCTAGAAGAGGCTGGTATGGAAGTCCTCGGTTCCGCAGGCAAAGTTATCGCTACAAAAGACGAAACTACTATCATTAAAGGTGCTGGTAGCCAAACCGAAGTTAAAGCTAGAATCGGTCTCATCAACTCTCAAGCCGAGCTTGCTAACACCGATTACGAACGTGGCGAATTTGAGAAGCGCGCCGCAGCCCTATCCGGTAAAGTTGCCGTTATTAAAGTTGGTGGTGCTACCGAAACCGAGATTGATGAAAAGAAATTCCGCGTTGATGATGCCGTTGCCGCTACTAAAGCTGCTCTCTCTGAAGGTATCGTCCCAGGTGGTGGTGTCACTCTTCTAAACCTTGCAAGCACTATTAAATCCACAGACGCTGGTAGCACTATTGTAAAGAACGCTCTTGAAACTCCATTTATTACTATCATGGAGAATGCCGGACTAAATAGTCAAGCTCTTCTCGCTGAAGTTAAAAACGCAAAACCAGGCCAGGGAATTAATGTCATGGCCCCAGAAAAAGGTCTCGTCGACCTTAAAAGCTCTGGTATCATCGACCCAGCTCGCGTCACTCGTGAAGCTGTCCAGAATGCAATTAGCATCGCTGCTACCACCATCACTATGGGCGCACTCATCGTTGACGTCCCAGAAAAAGAACCAGCAGCTCCCGCTGGTGGCGACATGGGCGGCATGTACTAAACTAAGAAACCCAACAAAAAACCTCCTAAAAGGAGGCTTTTTGTTATACCAATTATTTGAGAGTATCAATAGCTTTCATGAGCTCAATAAGAGACTCTGCTTTCTTATCCTCATCAGTAATCTTAGATGCCTCTTTGTAAGCGCCAGAAACTAAACCTTTATCGTGTAGAGTATCCATAGCTTCTCTGTAAATACCAAACTTATATTCTGGGTCACCTTGAACCTTATCCATTAATGGGATAAGATCGCGCAATACATTTTCACGTACTGCAGAAAGATCACCGTCATCGCTTGACGTCTCTGGAGCAGCTGGTGCTTCAGGAGCTGGAGTTTCTGGAGCTGGAGCTGGTTCATCAGCTGGTTTTACCTCTAGCATAGTATCTGCTGGAGCCTCAGCGGCTGGAGCAGCTGGAACCTCATCGCCAAATGGAGCTGGCATTGGAGGAACTCCTGCACCCTCTGTTGGAGGCATTGGAGGAACACCGAGCTGACTCTTGACATCAGCAGCATCACCATCATTATTGTTTACTTGATCGATTGCTTTTTGTAAGTCGTTAGTTTTACTAAACATGTGACCACCCTTTTATTACCTTCTTTTTCGTTAATAAAACGCTTATGCTAAGTATAGCATACCCAAATTAAAAATGCAAACTAAATTCTAAGAAGTCGCACTATTTTATCAACTACATCTAACTTAACTTCTTCCATCGGCAACTTCGCCCCAAATGCATCCACAATTTTTTCACCACTATTCTCAGGGAAATAAACCCAGGTCCTACCAGAAAATCTCTTTCTGGGAGTTAGCACAATTGCAAAATGACCACCATCGTTAATAACACCAAAAGCTTTGTAATTTTCAAAATTATAAGTTCTATTTCCTTCTTTTAAACCCTTACTATTTAAGGTGTATTTCAACATTCTCGGCGGACGCACTGAATAGACAATTAGGGCAATTACCGATACTACAATCAACGCCGCGAAAGTCCACCATTTTATCCACACAGCCAAAGCTGTCAAAGCTAAGCCAACAATCACCAGAGCAATATACCAACCGGTATTCTTATCTCTTGCCACATATTCTTCTGCTTCCCAGGAAACATTCGTATTTTTATCCATAAGCTTATTATAACACACAATTAAAAAATGGCGATAGTTGCAGGAGAAGCCTCCGGACTCTCCTGCCATTCCTCATAGAAAATAAAAAGAAGAGAACAAGTTCTCTCTTTTATTTTATGGCGGAGGGTGGGAGATTCGAACTCCCGCTCCAGGTTTCCCCAGACTAACGATTTAGCAAACCGTCCCCTTCAGCCACTTGGGTAACCCTCCGTTCTCTATAGTCTAGCACAAAAAGTGCCCCTACTCAAGAGGCAGGGACACTGGAACGACAAAAAACGGAACTATTTTTTAGCTTTCTTTGCAGCCTTTTTAACCGCTTCGGCCTTCTTAGCAATTTTTCCAGCTGATTCTTTGGCGTGACGATTCATCGCATTGATAAATTTAATCGCGAAGAATAGTGAGAAGGCAATTACTAAGAAATTTACCACGTTTTGAATAAAGTTGCCATAAGCAATTACCGCAGCGGTATTTCCGCCAAAGAAATTTGGAATTGTAATCTTAAGATCGGTAAAGTTAACTCCACCAATCAGAAGCCCAACTACTGGCATTACAATATCATTAACAATGGAATTTACGATTGCAGAAAATGCGGTCCCAATAACTACGCCTACAGCTAGATCCATTGCGTTACCTTGACTAATAAATTCTCTAAACTCTTTCACGAAAGTATTTTCTTTTTTCGCCATACAAAACCCTTATTTAAATATTATTATCCCAATTTTAATACAAGAGCACCCCTGATGCAAGCACAAGGATTAAGACTAAGACGCAATTATTTGGCTTCAAAATCATCAAACTGCGTATGTAGACTGTCTAGATTATTCATCGATGAAGTCAGCACTGACCTCAAATTTTCTTTCTTAGTTTTACTGTAAGTCTCTTGTTCTAGAGCAATTAACATTGCAATCTGATAGGCAAACTCCCTAGCATAAACCCTGTCTAGAATTGCATTTAATCGCCCATTTTCCAGAGTTGCCGTCATTTCTTCCATAATTGCATCTTCGTCTATCTGGGTCTTTTCTTTAGTAGTCTTCGTAGTACTCTTTACTCCAAAATCCTCTTTCAAGGAAGTATTAATAGCATAATTTGTTTCCGTAAGCACTGCGTTCAGAGAATTGCCGAGTGATCTAAGCTCAGATGATTTCACCAACTTATTATAGCTGTTAATATCTTCCATCATGTTTTCGGTTCTGAGATTAATCTTCTCTACCAAATCTATCTCTTTGTTTTTATCACCCCCACCACTTACAATTATCCCGAAAATCATTATCACGAATACCGCAATCACACCACCAAGCAAGAGCTTCTTAGTAGTTGGTGGAAGATTAGCAATTGTGCCTAGAAGACCTTTGGCTTTTGGTTTGCCCGTTCTAGTATCAGCTGCAATCTTTTCAAGATAATCCTTATTGTTCATGCTTTCATTATACCATAAGGAAATTAATGGAATGTCATTTTCGAAGTCATGAACATAAAATCAGATTTGAAGAAGAAAAATGTATATTCCTGACGCAAGCGGAGCGAGCCAGCGTATGACATTTTTCTTCTTCAAGTCCTGACTGAGAAAATAGCATTCCATTGTTTCCTCTATCTGTTATAATAGAACTATGAACGATGCCAAGGAGGAAATCAAATCTCGCTTAGCGGTAGAAGATGTTGTCGGCGAATATATTGAGTTAAAACGCGCCGGCAGGAATCTTAAGGGCCGCAGCCCATGGGGTGTTGATAAAACTCCAAGTTTTATGGTTTCTCCAGAAAAGGGCATCTGGCACGATTTCTCCGCTAATAAAGGTGGCGATATCTTCACCTTCGTCATGGAAGTTGAGGGCATTTCCTTCCGCGAAGCTATTGAAAAATTAGCTGCAAAAGCCGGTGTCGAACTAAAAAAATACGGTAATAGCGACACTAAAATCGCCAAGAAAAAAACTCGCGCCAGAGAGGCTCTAGAACTTGCTACTAAATTTTACCAAGTCTGCCTTACTAAAAACCCACCAGTTCTAGACTATGTCTTTTATAAACGTAATCTTAACAAAAATACCGTTAAAGAATTTCGTATTGGCTACTCCCCTAAAGATGGTCAAGCTCTAAAAAACTTTTTAACCAAAAAAGGTTATACCGAAAATGAGCTAGAAACTGCTGGTCTTTTGAACCGTTTCAAAGGCGATCTTTTTCGCGGCCGCATGATGGTGCCATTCATTAACACTGATGGTAGTGTCATCGGTTATACTGCTCGCGTACTTGATAAATCTGAACCTAAATATCTCAACACGCCAGAAACGCTTCTATTCAACAAATCCCGTTATATCTTTGGTTATTACCAAGCGAAAGAGGCTATTCGTCGTGATGGCTATGTCGTAATTGTAGAGGGAAACATGGATGTTATTTCTTCTCATCAAGCCGGGGTGAAACAAGCTGTTGCAACCTCCGGTACTGCCATGACGGAGCAACATCTAAAAATTTTATCTCATCTAACTCAGGATGTCCGTCTTGCTTATGATGGCGATGAAGCCGGCATCAAAGCTACCGAGCGCGCAATTAATCTCGCCGGAAATCTTGGTATTGATCTATCTGTAATTTCTGATTACCACGGTACAAAAGACCCCGATGAACTTATTCAGAAGGATAAATCTCTTTGGAAAAAAGCCGTCGAAAACCCTAAACCTGCTGTTGACTGGTTGTTAGATAAATACGAGGAAAATCTTAACCTAAATTCCGCCAAAGGTAAAAAAGAATATTCTGATGTTGCCATTAGGCTAATTTCCTATCTCAAAGACCCAGTAATTAAAAAACACTACGAGCAGATTGTGGCAAAACGTCTCGACGTTACCGTAGAAGATTTAAAATCCAAAAAACTCCCATCTAGTCCAACTCACCGCCTAAAGCCGGTCACCACCGAATTCGAAAAACCTGAGCGCATTAAAATCCTAGAAGACAGCTTGTTATCTGTCATGCTTTTTGGCGGCGAAATTGGCAGCAAAATCAATCTCGAAGTTCCTGAAGACGAAACCAAATTAGATGAGCTTTCACTTATCTTCGAAACAAAGTTTAAAAATTTTAACAAAGAGAAACTAGAGAAGGCTATCAAAGAAATGCTCGCTGAGTATAACAGAGAGTTAAGTCGTCTTAAAATTGAAGAATTGTCCAAAAAGGCCGAAGAATACGAAGATGATGAAGAAAAATTTAATGATATCATGCGCGAAATCGAAAAGCTTCAGAAAGGTTAGCTAAGGGTTGCTATTTTAAGAAAATTCAAGTATAATTTTTGAAGATGGAACCAGATAAAGAAGAAACATTAGGCTTATCTGCTCTTGAACCAGAAGAACCTGGTATGGGCGATCTTGCCGAAGAAGAAGAACTCTCTGATGAAGAACTAGAAATTACCGTTGATAACGTTGATGCTTTTGCTGATGACTCAGTCAGATTGTATCTTCGTGAAATTGGTAAAATTCCACTTCTCTCTCAGGAAGAAGAGATGAAACTTGCTCGCCGTATTGTTAAGGGCGACAAAAAAGCTAAAGACAAAATGGTCGAAGCTAATATGCGTTTGGTTGTTTCTATCGCTAAGCGTTATTCTGGTCGTGGTCTAGACTTACTTGACCTGATTCAAGAAGGAAACACCGGTCTTCTTCGTGCTGTTGAAAAATTTGACCCTGATAAAGGCTTTAAGTTTTCTACTTATGCCACTTGGTGGATCCGCCAGGCAATTACCCGCGCAATCGCCGACCAAGCCCGCACCATTCGTATCCCTGTCCACATGGTAGAAACCATCAATAAGGTACTCCGCGCTACCCGTAAACTTACTCAGGAACTAAACCGCGAACCAACTGTTGAGGAAATCGCCAAAGAAATGGATATGGAACCAGAAAAGGTTGAATACGTCATGAAGATTAAGCAAGATATCGCCTCGCTTGATCAAAGTGTTGGCCGTGATGGCGATGATGAAGACTCCGTTCTTGGTGACTTCGTTGAAGATGAGGAACGTATCTCTCCAGAAGATTCCGCCGCTAATCAAATTTTAAAGGAACAACTTGCCGAGATTATTTCTACCCTTTCTGAAAGGGAACAGAAGATTATCAAACTTCGCTTTGGTATCGGTGGCGGTCGTTCTCACACTCTAGAGGAAGTCGGTGCTGAATTTTCCGTTACTCGTGAACGTATTCGCCAAATTGAGGCTAAAGCTCTCTCTAAACTTCGCAAGCACAAAGACACAAAAAAGTTACATGAATATCTAAGATAAGGAGCTCTTATGAAGAAAAAGGTTATCAACATCATCGCCATTCTCGCGCTCGTTGCTAGCTTCATCTTGCCAGCACTAGTATCACAGAATGCCTGGGCCGATACTACACTAGAAGCTTTCTGTGCTGATAAAGGTATGTACTATGAGGGCGGTAAATGCAAGAAAAACGTTAATAAAAAATCGGAGTGTCCGAGTGGGTCATCATTCCAAGCTCGAACCTCTTCTGGAATTGACGAAAAAGGCGTCTGCAGTATCACAATCTCACCTAGTAGTAATGGTGCAAGCTCACCTGCTACAACTAGCGACAGTAATGATAGTAATAGTGGTAGCAATAGTACCGACAACAGCAGCTCAGCGACTTCCAGCTCTTCAAGCGCTAACAGCGTCACAGAATCTAAGCCGAGCGATATGGATAAAACTTGTAAAGGCGAAAATGAAGTTTACACTTCCATCCTTGGCGGTGGTGGCTGTGTTAATGTTGGTGAAGGTGGAGATGCTATCTTCAACATTTTGAACACTATCCTTACTATTCTTACTTATGGAGTTGGTATCGCTGGCACTCTTGGCATTATCATTTCTGGCATTCAATACCTCACAGCTCGTGATAATGAAGCTCAGCTCACAAAAGCTAAGAGCCGCTTAATCAATATAGTCATCGGTCTAACTGCTTATGCTATGATGTGGACACTTTTGCAATGGCTTATCCCAGGCGGGCTCTTAAGTGGTGGCGGTAGCTAAACTAAAGAATAAAATGCAACGTCTAATTATCGTCTACAATCCACGCTCTTCCAAGCATGCCAAAATAAACCAAGAGGTTATTAGCCCTGCCATGAAATTGAAGGGCTATATGGTTGGTAAGTTTGAGGTCAAACATGTATCTCTAGATTACAATGCGTCAAATCTTAGCAAAATTATTGCTGATGGTGACCTCGTCATTTCTGCTGGTGGCGATGGCACCAGTTCCGTTGCCCTAAATGGTATCTTATTATCAAAGAAGAGCGCTACTCTAGCCGTCCTTGGCTATGGCAATTTTAATGACTTTGCTCACACTCTCGGCTATACCTCTTTTGCAGAAGTTATCTCTGATTTTGAGAATACTAACCCCACAATTCTTTACCCACTTGAAGCATCTATTGATGATGCTCATTATCGTTATGCCGCCTGCTATTTTACTATTGGTATGTTTGCGGAAAGCACTGAACTCTTTGATACTAAGAAAACTCGTGGCACTCTCAAATCTGGTAAAAAGGGAATTACCTACTCGCTAAAGGAACTCGCCAAGTGGTATTTTAAAAACAAAAAAAGGAGTTTCCTTCCAGATAGTATTAGGTTGAATGATAAACCTCTAAATACTTTCGCAACTCTGAAATCGGGTAAAAAAGCGGCTCGTGCTAAAGGCGACAAAGTTTCTGATATTATCTTCGTTAATGGTGAGACCGTAGCTAAACTTATGAAAGGCGGAAATTTTTGGAAGCGAAAAAATGAGTTTTTGCTTAGTGTCTCAAAACTTTCCAGCTTCCACCGTCTTACTAGATTCATGAGCCGCAGTCGTTTTAAGCGTATCCCCGGGAAGATCGTGAGTAATCCTCAGAGAATCACTTTTGATGATGTCTCTGAAATAGAAATTCAGGGCGAGGGTGAATATCAAAAACTGGTTATTAAAAACTTAACCGTCCAAAAATCTGATGTTGGCATAAAAGTTCTCGCAAAATAGAGACATTTTTCTCTATCTATGTTATAATTATAGAAAATAAACTGCGAGAATTAAATGAACAAAGCTCTTAAAACTTCAATTCAAATAATTACTGGCCTTGGTGCCACACTCGCCTTGAGTGCTGGTAAGGCCATGGCTCTCTCCGTCCAAGAAGGTGCGGAGGCTGCACGTGCTGAAGGTATGCCTACTATGCTCATTGGGCCATCTGGTGTGTTCACCCAGATCACCAATACCGTGCTTTATATTGTTGGTATCATTTCTGTTATTATGTTAATTTACGGCGGCCTACGCTATGTCATTTCTGGTGGTGACAGCAAAAAAGTTACGGACGCCAAAAATACTATTCTTTATGCCATCATTGGTCTTATTGTTTCTATTCTCGCCTTCGCCATTGTTAACTTCGTCATCAATGCTATTACCGGCGATAACAACAGCGCTGCTCACGTGGAAGGCATCGTCGAACAGCATCAAGAGGAAAACGACGGTCAAAACCAAAACAGCTAATTACTTCTTAGCAGTTAAAATCACAGCCGCGGCTAAATACTTAGCCCCGGCTTTTTTCATTAAATCAATAGCTGACTCCATTGAAGCACCAGTAGTCCAAACGTCATCAATCAATAAATAGGTTCTATTAGCGTCAATTGCTCCAGATTTAACCAAATAGGCTTCTTTAGCTTGTTTTTTTCTAGTTTTTGCATTAGCTCCCACCTGTACGGTGTTTTTATTACGATAAAGAACCTGGCAAAAAGAAAACGCCTCTCTCCTCTTCGCCAACGCTTTAGCTAGTCTTAGAGTATGATCAAACCCTCGCTCCCTAATATGTTTCGGTGCTGTCGGCAGGGGGACAATTACCGCTTCACCAAAATCTTTTGGCAAAGCTATATCCAACATTTCCGCTAAAATTTTATCAAGTCCTCTAATCGACTGATATTTGTAATCTTCCGTCAGCTCTTTCATTAACCCGTCCCTGTAAAAAGCTGTGTAGACCGGAACTTCACATTTGCATTTTTCTATGTTTTGCTTACACCTAGAACATATTTTTACCATTCGTGATATGTTGTTTTTTTTACAACATTCACACAAAACTCTTCCCAAGTGCCCACAACCCCTGCAAGAGTAAGGAGCAATTAGGTCTAAAATGTTAGAAAATGTTGTAATTTTTACATCAAAACCCATATTTTACTTGATTTTAGCAAAAAAGTGCTTTATAATAAAGCATAACAATAACAATTGTGGAGGTACAATGGCCAAAAGTAATGATGACATGCTGATGGAAGACGAACTCGCTGCCGCTTTTTTGGATGACAGCAACGCCGAAGCTCCTGTCGCAGAAGAACCTGTAGACGCAGAAGCAGCACCAGCAGACGACGACGGGTGGGATAACGCCGACGAATTTCCAGGACAGCTCGCTGTAGATGTCTACGAAACCGCCGACAAATTAGTAGTAAAAGCCCGCACTGCTGGCATTTCCAAGTCTGACTTGGACGTTAGCATTTCGGATAACATTCTAACCATCTCTGGTATCTTAAGCGGTGGTGAAGATGAGCACACTACTCGTTGGCACATTCAAGAGTGCTATTGGGGCGAATTCTCTCGTACCATCGCTCTTCCTGTTCAAGTTAAGGAAGACGAAAACAGTGTTAAAGCTGAACTAAAAGATGGTGTTCTTACTATTACCTTTGAGAAGGAAAAAGTAGAAGCTCCAAAGAAGATTCAGATTCAATAATCTGATTTCACCTAGAAATAAACCCCTAAGCGATTAGGGGTTTTCTGATGCTATAATGTCACAATGAACTTCTTAGAGCAAAAGCTTATTATTTATTACTCTCCGCCACCAAACACTTCAGTCAGCACAAAGTTGACAATTGCAAATGCAAGAAGTGCAATTACCAAGCCAATCACACCATACAGTATAGTATTCTTTGCTTTAGCCGCTTTAGCAGGATCACCTTGAGAAGTAATATAGTTAACTCCACCAAGGATAATTACCAACACGGTTACAATACCAAGTACCGCCAAAATTACATTAATAATTACCTGAATAGTATCCATCAGGCCTTTGCCTTCTTCATCCGGCGCCACATTACATTCAGCCAAAGTATTAGCAGAAATACCTTTTTCAGCACGGATAGAGCCCGCAGGACAATCCACTGCCATTGCCGGCTGAGCTACAAAAAGGGAAAAGACGCCTGCCACTGCTACTGCCGCACTCGCTACCAAACTTTTTATTTTCATTTATCATGCTCCTTAAAATTACTTACCTATACTATATCACATTTCTTATCACAAAAAAAGCTCCCTAAGAAAGGGAGCTTTTGAAATTCTATTAAGCATTGAATACGTTAGTAAGAATGAAGTTGACAATTGCAAATGCAAGAAGTGCAATTACAAGACCGACGACACCGTAGAGAATGGTATTCTTAGCCTTGGTAACCTTAGCGGCATCACCAGAAGAAGTAGTGTATTGAACACCACCCATGATAATCATGACAACAGCTACGAAGCCGATCACACCAAGAGCTACGTTAATGATAAGGTTGAGAATAGACATTAAATCGCGGCTATCACCAGTAGCTGCCTGTTGTGCGGCGGTACCAGTATATTTCTGTGCTGGGGTCTCTGCACTCACGGCAGGAGCAATCAAAGCAGAAGCAGTAAGAGTCGCTGTAGCTGCTAGACCCATTGTTACCATTTTGATTTTGTCTGTAATCTTCATAGAATTTTTTCCTTTAGATTATTTTAATATAATTATACCACAAACTTATTTGTGAGCAAGATTTTTCTTTAATTTACGTGGATGATCCAAAAATACCACCTAATACGAAGTTCACTATTGCAAATGCCAATATCGCTATAATTAAGCCCACCAGGGAATAAATCAACATATTTCGGGCTTGTTCTATCTGTCCAGGTTCCCCACTAGAGGTAGCGTATCTTTGGCCAGCTACGACAATCATAACTACTGCTACAATCCCTACTATCGTTATTGCACCATTTATTAACCCTTGAACTATATTCGGTGCCTGTCCGCTTTCACTACAACCAAGAGCCGCTTTTTGGGCTTCGTCCAAATCCGACGCACAAGCCTCTTTCGTGACCGCATTTTCTGCCATCACCGGTGTTATTGCCAAAAATCCTGCAAAAGCTGCTATTACTATTGCTAAAATTGCTACGCCTAATTTTCTCATTCTGCTCCTCCTGTCGTGGCCGCATCCCCAGCCAAATTAAATATGAAGTTCACAATCGCAAATGCTAATGCCACTATCACCAAACCAACAAGTGCATAAGCTACAATCTGTTTTGCTTGCTTAATCTTATCTGGTTGCCCTTGTGCAGCCAAAAACTTAATTGCGCCATAAATAATTACACCTACGGCAATCAATCCCGCCGCTGTTAATACCCAGTTCACAATATTACTAAGCCCTACTGCCGATGTGTCAGCCTTTGGCAAATTATCTAATGCTGTCAAATTACCGTCCATTTTCATCCTAGCTTGCTCCCAAAATTGTCATTATTGTATTCATAATTACGCTTGCGAATATCGAAATTAAAAGTCCAACTGTCGCAGCAATCAAAGTTTTCTTACCACGTTCAGCTCTATCTGGCAAACCTCTAGAAAACATATAAAGATAGCCGCCCCACGCCACCATTATGACTGCAATATAGCCGACCAAAACAGAGAGATCAATCAGAATATTGAGTACAATTTTCCAAACGAAAGTCGGTAACTCATCTTGTGTTGGGGTTTTTATCTCACATTTACCATTAATATTGGTGGTTAAGCCCTCGTACCACGGCCTAAGCCCAAAAAATGCTGTCGAGCCACCACAACCACCACTGTCCCCATCATCGGCATAGACTGCGCCAGTTGTTGCCACCACCCCAGTTAGCATTGTCATTACCAACATCAAACTTAAAATAATCTTTTTCATACTTTTATGATATCACACTTTTGGGGAAGACACTAGATTTTGCAGCCTAAAAACTAAACATAAACACAATCTAGACAAAAAAGCAAAAATATCTATTTTGCTCTTGACTATTTCGCTTATGTGTGCTATAATTAACAGAGATACCTGAAAAATCTCAGGTGTTTTAATTGGGCAAACAAAATGAAATTATTCAAATCGCTTAAAGAACGTTTGAAGTTACCCCATTTTGATAGGGCAAAAATGCCATTTATTGGGGTAATTTTGGTCGCTTTCTTAGCGATTTTTGCTATTAACACTACCCCTGTTATGACCACCAACGTCTATGCTGAACCCGCTGAAGCCGTATCTGCAGCTGATGAAACTTGTTACACCCAAGTTGGTGCTCTTGGTTGGTTTATCTGTCCAGGGACCGGTGTTCTTGCTAAGGCTATTGATGCAGTTTATGGCATTATCAAAGAACTTCTTACTGTTCAACCTCTGTTTAATAACGATACTTCACCAATATTCCAAGTCTGGCAAATTATGCGGGATATTACGAATATTGTGTTTGTTATCATGTTGCTGATTATCATTTATTCTCAGGTCACAGGGATAGGAATCGCCAACTACGGCATTAAAAAAGCCCTGCCAAAGTTGATTATTTCCGCCGTGTTAGTGAACTTATCTTTCTTAATCTGTGCTCTGGCAGTCGATAGTAGCAACGTCATTGGTGCTAGCTTGCGTGAAGTTTTTGAAGGCATAGAAGTAAATGCTATCAACAGCGGTGGCCTTGGTACTGCCGCTCAAGTTACTTGGACCGATCTCGCTTCAGCACTTGTTAGTGGTGGTACCGTAGCCGGTGTTGCTATTGGGGTTGCCGGTGGTCTTGGCGCCTTCCTTTGGCCAGTACTTGCCGCTATGATTTGTGGCGTTCTTTCCGTGCTAGTTGGTCTTATTACTATTGGACTCCGTCAAGCACTCGTCGCTATGCTGGTGATGATTGCTCCACTAGCCTTCGTTGCCTATCTCTTGCCAAACACTGAGCAATACTTCAAAAAATGGAAAGATACCCTTATCGCTATGCTTATCTTTTATCCAATGTTTAGTCTACTCTTTGGGGCATCACAACTCGCTGGCTGGGCAATCATTGCCTCTTCTGGAAACGCCGGTAATCTTGGCCCATTCTTCATTGTTCTCGGTATGGCAGTACAAGTATTTCCACTATTCTTGTCGGTTTCTCTTCTAAAGATGAGTAACACCATCCTTGGCACTGTCAGCAGCAAACTTGATAATCTGTTCAACAAACCAAAAGAAGGAATTCGCGCTTTTGCCGATCAAAATCGTCAACTTGCTATGAATAGACACGTCAATAATTCCGCTCTCCCTAGTGCACATCTACGCAGATTTCTAGATGGTCAGAAACGCAAGCTAGACATTGGTGCCGAAAACGCTGAAAAAATCAGACGCGGTAACGCTGAAATCTGGGCTCAGAGAAGAATTGCTAATATGATGAAGTACGACCCGGCTGATTCCGAAAAATACACTAAGGGCGAAAAACAAGCAGACGGTAAGGTTAAGCAATACTACCTCAAAGCCGATGCTTTCACTAGAGATGCTAAAATGGCAGGGAACATCGAAATGGATGTCAAGACCGCTCAAGATGACGCAAAACATCTTATTGCTAATAGCTACGGCGAATATTATGGTAAAACCCATCAAGATAAAGCTCTCGCAGATCATGGCGCCAAGAGCTTCAAGGAAATGAACCGTGCCACCTTTACTACAGTCAATGATGATGAAGCCGACTTTAACTATTTGACTAGTGAATATCTCAAAGCCGCCAATGCTGGCCACGACAGTTATCAATACAAGCACTTTGTTGAATCTGCTGGTGGTAGTCTTGGTGAGCTTGGTTCTACCAGTGTGCTTGGTCAGCTCATCGCTAAAGCCGCTGCTAATGAAGCTCGCCACCGTCACGACTTTGGCATTCTTGGTGCTAAATTCAATATTGATAAACGCGCTTTCCGCAATATGGTTACCGGTTACTATGTCAATGATGATGGTCTTGCTACTTATGCTCCAGATGCCGATGGTAATCAAAGTAAAGCCTACTATATCAACGATAAAAATGAGCGTGTCTATGAGCAATATCCAGGTGAATTCTTAAAATACCACCCAGAAGCTCTTCACCCATACCAACTTCGCGATGAAAACGGTGCCTACTTTGTGATGAAAGATCTCAATGGCAACTTTGTCACTAGGATTTACAAACATAACACACCTGTTATGAAAGAAATTTTCCAAAACTTTGATACTGTTATTCAGGACCCAATCGATGGTCTTTACGGTATGTTGGCCGGTATCAAGGAAGGCACCTACACCGAAGTTAAAGACGAAAATGGCAATGTTATTGCCCGCCTTCCAGACGTAGGCTTTAGTAATCTCCGCACCACAGTTGGTCGCTCTATTCAAGGCGCTAACTTCAAAGAGAAAGCTGCTTTTGCTGGACCAATGTATACCACCGCCGTTGCTCGTGGCTATATCAAAAACTTTACAGACAACAACATCCACCGCTTAGATGGCATTATCAAAGCCGTCAAAGCTGGTAACTTCAACATCCAGGATAAATTTGAGCTCGAACTTCTTGCCGACCTTATGAACCCAGAGAACTTCGTTAACGGGCGTCTTGAGTATCTGTTCCCATATGAAGATCTAAAAACCGCCTTCGATGTTAATGGTAAACAGCTACGTGGTACTAAGATTAATGAAGATGGCAGCACTTCTGATGTCGAACCAGAAAAAGCTACTTACGAACAATTGTTAAACACCGTCAAGAAGAAATATCTCTTCCCAGCCTCTCAGGCTATCGCCTATATGATGTCTCGCGCCACTACGCCAAATGTCGCCGATGCTCAAAAATCTGGTTCTGCCGAAGCTTGGGGACTTCTTGCTAATTCCATCGATAAATGGACCGACCCTAAGCTTGCTAAAGATGCCCATCTACCAAACCCATACAAGCGCAGCTCGAATACTGTTGACACAGCTTATGAAATGCAGAAAAAAATTCGTGAAAGTTCTACTCCAACAAAAGCTAAGAGTGCCTATAGTAATAACAATCCTGCCTCATCAGATGATATCATCAGAAACCACCAAAAAAATATTCCTGAACCAAATCCTATAGACCAATATAATCAAGCACTATCTGGAAAAGCTAACGCAATGCGCTCACAAATTGAGATGTTCAAGAGTGCTTATCTATATGATCCTGGAGCTTTCAGCCAAGCTGTTTTAACATTAATCGGTGAAGACCCAGAATTTGAAGATGTTTACTTCGAGTTCTCGAACTACGTAGACGACATCCCAACTGCTACAACTGAACAACTGTATCAGGCTATCATCGAAAGCCTTTATCGCTTCGACATCTAACTTCTCTTTATTAACACTTCACACCATAAGCTTTTTGTGCTAATATATATTATATATGGCGCAGTACAAGGTCCCACAAGACGTTGAGGCCGATGATAAGCTCCTCGGCCCATTCACTTTCCGCCAATTTGTCTATCTGATGATTATGGGTGGCTTTGTTGGTGTTGGTTTTGCACTCTTTCAAATTTTTCCACTCTTAGCTCTGCTCGCCGTACCCTTTGTAATTTTCTTCGCTGTCTTGGCTCTTCCGCTGAGAAAAGACCAACCAATGGAAACTTATCTTGCCGCAGTAGTCTCTTATCATCTAAAACCAAACAAGCGCTTCTGGAACCCCGGTCAGCGTGAATCTACTGTTGAGATTATCGCTCCGAAAAAAGTTGAGGCTCCACGTGCCCGCGACATCTCCGAAGAAGAAGCAGGGAACCGTCTTTCTTTTCTTGCTAATGTTATCGACACTGAAGGCTACGCTGTTCGTGGTGATCTAAACAACGCTCCGTTAAAATCACAATTTATCGAAGAGGCTAACGCTACACCAGACGTTCTAGACGCTAACGCCTCTCCAGTTATTAATCAAATGCTTGCCAAACAGCAAAACAATCGTCACGAAGAACTTCTTAACGAGATGCGAAATGCTATCAATAAATCCGAAAGTACAGCTGCTCCAAGTACTGCTTACTACAACCCAAATGGCCATGTTATCAACCCTATTTCCACAACGCAACCGGTTGACCCAGCTACTATGGCCAAGTTGCGGAATCTAGCCAACAACACTGATTACTCTGTTGAAACCATCTCTAAAGAAGCTGCTAGGATGGAGAAGCAAGGAAATAATGAAGTTGTCGTGCCATTGCACTAAAGAGACTAAGGAGAAATGATGAACCCACAAGCACAACCAAATCAACAAGCCTACAACCCATATAGTGGTGTCGGTATGCCAGTACAAAGCATGTCAGCTCAGCCAGCTCCAGCTCCTGCACAACCAATTGCACAACCAGCTCCTACTCCAGTCCAGCCGGCCCCTGCAGCGCAATCACTTTCTGCAGCCGTTGAAACCATGCCAGTACAGCCACAACCAGCGGCCACTCCAACACAACCTACAACGGTCGTCCAGCCAGCTCCAGCTCCTGCACAACCAACTCCTACTCCAGTCCAACAACCAAACCCTGCTATTGGTTCTGCCCAACAACCTGTCGGAAAAGCCAACCAAAATGTCACTCCTGACAATCCACTTTCCACCCAATCCACACTACTTATCTCTGAACTTCGCGATGGTCTCGTCATCATGAAAGACGGCTCCTTCCGTGCAGTTATTGCTTGCCAATCCATCAACTTTGATCTGATGTCAGAAACTGAACGCGAAGCTGTGGAGTACTCCTTCCAAAACTTCTTGAACTCCTTAAACTTCACCACTCAAATTCTCATCCGTTCTCAGCGTGTTGATATTGGACCATATCTAGAACGGCTCACCGAAATTAGGAAAAATAATGACAACATGCTCCTCGGTGTCTTAATGGACGATTATATCAACTTTATTGACATCCTCTCTCAAGAGGCCAACATTATGGATAAATCATTCTTTATCGTTATCCCATATTACGTATCTGCCGAAGCAGAAAAGGTTATGACTCAAACTCGCAATTTCTTCTCCAGCTTCTCGAAATCTAAACAAGTAGAAGTTACTAAAATTGACCGTCCAACTTACGATAAAGCTATCACCGAAATTAACAACCGTGTAGAGTCTGTTATATCTGGTCTTTTCCAAATTGGTATCCATTCTGTTCGTCTTAACACTCGTGAGCTTGGCGCATTATACTACAACTTCAATAACCCTGATACTGCCGTAAGGGAGCCCCTAGTAGACTTTACTAAACTTGCCACCACCTATGTCAAGAAAGGAGATAAAAATGAGTAGAAAAGATCGTAAGAATAAGAATCAACAGCTTTCTGCTGCTCAAATCGCCGCCCAAGCTGAAGCAATGGAAGAAGCTGAAATCCAAAAAGCGTTTGAACAGGGCATTACTACTCTTCGTGACCTCATCTCTCCATCTAGCATTGAAATCCATGCTGATTATTTCCGTCTCGGTACCAAATATGGTCGTACTCTTTACGTCTATGGCTACCCACGTTCATTGTATACTGGCTGGCTCTCTCCGCTTATCAACATCGACGAGGTGCTAGATATTTCCATGTTTATCTACCCAGTAGATACTACTATCGTCATGAAAAATCTTCAAAAGAAAGTAACTCAGCTTGAAGCATCTATCTCTGTAAACTCTGAAAAAGGCAAGATTCGCGACCCAGAACTTGAGGCTGCTATCGGTGATGCCGAGGAGCTCCGCGATCAACTCCAAGTCGGTGCCGAAAAATTCTTCCGCTTTGGCCTTTACGTTACTCTTTGGGCCGACTCTCTTGATGAACTTGGATTCGTCCAGAGAAAAATTGAAACTCTCTTTGGCCAGCAGATGGTGTTCTCTAAAGTTGCATCAAGTCAACAAGAGCAGGGGATGAACAGCTGTATGCCACAATGTACCGATCAGCTCCTTATCCGCCGCAATATGAATACTGGTGCCATTTCTACTTCTTTCCCATTCACCTCCGCTGACCTTACCCAAGAAAAAGGTATTCTCTACGGTATCAATATGCACAATAATGGCTTAGTCATATTTGATCGCTTCTCTCTAGAAAACGCCAACATGGTAGTCTTCGCTAAGTCTGGTTCTGGCAAATCATTTACTGTTAAACTTGAAGCTTTGCGTTCTATGATGGTTGGGACCGAAGTTCTTATCATCGACCCAGAAAATGAATACCAACGACTTTGTGATGCGGTAGGCGGTTCTTATATTAGACTCTCTCTCAATTCCGACGTGCGCATTAACCCATTTGATCTGCCAAAAGTAGTTGATGCTGAAGATGCCAACGATGCACTTCGCGCAAACCTTGTTACTCTACATGGTCTCTTCCGCTTAATGTTAAGCTCTGGCACTTCCAATAAAACTTCCTCTGCCAATACTGTTATTGCGCCAGCTCTCACACCAAATGAGGAAGCCGATCTTGATCAAGCCTTAATTGATACCTATGCTCGTGCTGGCATTACGTCCGATCCACTCACTCATCAATCAACCCCACCAACTATTGCTAACCTTTATGATACCTTGCTTCACATGGGTGGTACCGGTCCGAATTTGGCTCAACGTCTCCGCAAGTACACTACTGGTACCTTTGCCGGTATTTTCTCTCAACAATCTAATATTGACATCAACAACCAGATGGTTGTGTTTAATATTCGCGATCTTGAGGACGAACTTCGCCCAGTTGCTATGTATATCGTCCTCTCTCACATCTGGAATATTGTTCGTGCTCAACAAAAACGTCGCTTGCTCATCGTTGATGAGGCCTGGCAATTAATGGAGTACGAAGATTCTGCAAACTTCTTATTCTCACTTGCTAAACGTGCCCGTAAATATTACCTTGGTCTTACGACTATTACCCAGGACGTTGAAGACTTCATGTCCTCCAAGATGGGCCGTGCTATTGTGGCAAACTCTTCCATGCAAATTCTCCTAAAACAGTCTAGTTCCGCTGTTGACGTCCTTTCTGATGTCTTTAAACTCACCGAGGAAGAGAAAAAACGTCTTTCCAATTTCCCAGTCGGTCAAGGTCTCTTCTTTGCTGGTCAAAATCACGTTCATATTCAGGTTATCGCCTCAGAAACCGAGGAAGGACTCATCACTACTAATCCAGTTCAGCAACAAACTCAACAACAGAACCAACAATAGCCTATCTCCATTCTAGCGCTAGTTTTTTTCACCATAATATGTTATAATTACAGAGTATGGTAGGTGAAAAAACTTATTTCGGAAAAGACGATTTAAAGCCTGATTTTTTGAAACCTAAAACTCCTTCCAAAACTCCTGCTGATTTTAGTACAAATAATCTCAAAAACTTAGAAGATTCCGCTACTCAGAAATCCACTAGTAACCTTGATGCTAAGAACCTAGAAAATGCACCGCAAACTTCTTTGTATTCTAGTTCTAACCAAGAAGACAAAGACCACTATTCGATCAAGGTTTCAAAAAAATCTAGTAGTTCTAAATTATCTACTCTCATTAAATTTTCACCAGCCGTCTTGCTTATTATTGTTCTTGCCATTGGCGCCTTTATTATCTTTGGCGCACAATCATTTCTAGGCCCACATATTGAAGCTCTTTATACTGAAGCCACCGATACTGCCTATACCGGTTATAATCTTCGCGCTCAACATATGGCAGAAGAGATGCTTAAAGGTAAGGTCGGCATGACTGATTATATGAAACAACGCCTGGAAAAGGAGGGTATCGCAGTTGTATCAAACAGCGAACTGAATTTCAATAACAAGTCTATCACTGCTGAAAATTTCAAAACTATGTATAACGGTGACGCACTTTTCCGCGAGGCCTATGATAATGCTATTGGTGGTCGCGGCGCCAACTTCCTTGATGCTGCCGCCAATAAGTTTACCCAGAAATTGGGACTCTCTAAAGACGTCTTTCACAATTACAAAACTACTGGAAACAATGACACCGATACTGCTAACTATAATGAGCTCCTAACCGACTATTTCAAGGATAGCGCCGATGCTACCCTCGACTCAGCAGAGAAGAAAGAACAAAAGGATGAAAAAGGAAACACTTTTTGGGAATTCTTCCAGATTGGCAACCCTGTTTCATCCAGCAATGACGAAGATAGCCCTGAAGATAAAGCAAAAAAATATCTTCATGACCTTGGAGAAAAAGTAGCCGAGGAAACAGCCGGTTGTACTACTCTCAAGATTGGCGATATGGTTTCTACGGCTATCTCTTCCAATCGTTTTTATCAAGCTATCCATGAATTTATGACTAAAATGGAGACTATTAGTAAGGCTAAAGCCGGGGACGGCGACGCTTCTGCCGTGAACTCCGTCTTGAACTGGTTCACTACCCCAGCTACTACTACTGTTTATGACCCGTATACTGAGGAAGAATATACGATTACCGGTTCACCATTAGAATCCGAGGGTGCCAAAGTTGTGCTTGGTGGAGTAACTGCTGACTCTGGAAAAACTCCAAAATATTCTTTGGAAAGAAGTTATAAAGCTACTGACAAGATTGCTTTCTCCATGGGAGTGGGTGATACTTGCGTCGTTCAACGTGCTGGCGGCGTAGTATTAAGTATCCTCACTTCTGCTGTTCCAGGCTCAAAACTCATCACCTCTACCGTCGGGGTTCTTCTTGGCAACGCCTTTGAATTAGGTGTCAAAGTCGCCGCCGAAGCCGTGCTAAACCTCCTCGTTCCAACCATTGCTAAAGTAATGTACGAAAACCCTTTCACCAATGCTATCGGAATTGCTGGCGGAGAAGGTTTTACCATGGGTGCTGCTAACGCAAACATGCTCTTAGGACGTCAGACTTCTGGAGCCTCCACCGCTTCAAAAGGGCAAGTTCTAGCCTACAACCAAGAAACTAACCAACTTATTGCCCGTGACGCAGAAGTCGATCGTATACATCACAGCCCGTTTGATGCTAGCTCTAAAAACACCTTTTTAGGCTCCATAGTCAGCTCTTTGTTGCCGCTATCAACAATCTCTGCTGGCCTCTCGAACTCTATTTCTACTTTATCTAGTATTACTAATAGTTCACTTGCGTCATTGAACTCTACTTATGCCGCTGGCGAAAATTCTTCACTCATGACTAGCTTTGGTAACTGTGATAAGACCGAAGAAATCGGTGCTTCCGGAAATTTCTATTGTAGTGCTATTTCCACTTTAGATCTCTCCACCGTTGATACTGATACCGACGATTCAGAATATCAGGAAGTAATATCGGAAAGTGTGGAAGTTAGAGAAAATGGAGAAGAGACTGTTAAAGAAGGCTCCCCGCTCGCCCACTATATCGCCTACCATATGGGTCGCTATTCTGCTCCAGGAATCCGCGATGCCAACATTGCTAAAGCCTGCAAAGAGGATACTAAAAGCTTACCTCATCTTACTAGTATTTCCGATATGCTAAAAGCCTTTGACTCCGAATATTGCGAGTCTGTTGCCGATGGTTCTCGCTACGTTAACTCGCCCGACAACCCTTATTGGGAAACGGAAAAATGGCATCAACTTTGGGTACTAACTTGGCGCGTTAAGTGTCACATGGGACTCTGTGCTGATGACGGTGGCCCAATAGTAGCCTATCAAGACAAATACGAAGCTACACATCCCTTTGACAATTCTACCTCTGGCTATCTTGCACGTATCTCTGGCTTAGAAAAAGATGAAGCCCAGGCTGTTATTGCAGTAATGAATTATCTGGACAAAGTCAATAATTATGATCCAAGTATTGCATATGATTTTACCAGCGACAAATCAGAGAACAAGCTACACTTAGGAGGCAACAAAAGGGAAGAATATATTCTATTGAATAGATCTAACTATATCACTAGAAGAGATGCGGAGGTATTATCATGAAAAAGTTAGCTCTTACCTCCATCATCCTAGCGCTTCTAATCTCTACCCCAACCTCTGCACTTTCTACAAACCTTTTCGATTTTTTCTCTAAAAATGGTATCTTTTATTATAATCCCGATGGCATCTCCTTAAATTGTCTACCTGGTACTGGTAGCTATGACGGTATTGCTTCAGCTGGTCTTACTGGTCTTCGTGCAGCTTTTGTAGATACATACCATAATATTGCTTCTACTCTCGGAGCACAGTATGGTATTCCTTGGGAAGCAGTGATGGCTCAGGGAATCTTAGAATCCGCCTCTGGCACCAGTCGCTTTGCTAGGGAACGCAATAACTTCTTTGGCATTGGTGCCGTTGACAGCAATCCAGACAATGCACACCACTTTAGTTCCGCCTCAGAAGGTTGGAAAGGATACTTTGATTTTATTAAAAACAATCCTCGCTATGCTTCCCATGGAGCTTTTAATCACGCTGGAGACCCAATTGGCTACATTGAAGCAGTTAAAGCAGCTGGTTACGCTACTGATCCAAATTATATTTCCAAATTAGTACCAATTGTTAAAGCCATTCAAAATCGTGCATCGGAAAAAGGTTGGGCCGCCTCTTCAGAGAATGCCTCCAATTATAGTACAAGTTTTAGTTATGATCTCTGTACTATCGACACTGGTGGAAATGGCGATCTTAATTCTACTGCACTTGCACTTTCTTGGGGAGATCGCTCACATAGTCTTTACGATCCGAACAATGCTTATAGAAACGCTCTTGATGCAGTTGGGCTTTCTTCCTACGGTGAAAAGTTTGTTCAAATTGGGGCTAGTTGTGATGCTTTTGTCGCTACAGTATTACGTTTCTCTGGTGTAGATAGGAACGTCCCGTGCTGCGGAGCAGCTACTATGTTGAATTACTTTGCCTCTCACCCAGAAAAATACATTGAGGTTCCTAATACTGGCAGTAGCGCCAACCTTCAGCCAGGAGACATACGCGCGTCCGCCAAGCATGTAGAAATGTATGTTGTTGATGAGGCCGGTACTGGACGCATCGCCTCCGCTTCTCATGGTGACCGTACGGCCGATCACGCTAGTAACTATTATGTAAATAATTCTATGCGCATTTTTAGACCGAGGAGCTAGCTATGGAAAAACTTTCAAGATATATTAAGAATCATCCTATTCCAGTAGTTATTATTGTGTCGCTCATCTTCTTCGCCTTAGTACTTGTTGTCACCGCTTTGAGTCTTAATCCTACGTCTGAAGTGGAGATCCTCGTTGCTCCAGAATCCGCCACAGTTTCCATTAACGGCAAAACTTATAAAAATGGCACCTATAAGCTGCCCAGTGGTGATGTTTCAGTCAAAATAGAAAAGGACGATTTCACTCCAAAAGAATACACTTTTAATACGCTAAAAAACAATAAATTATATGATTATCTCACTCAAAATGGCGACTTATCTTGGTACGATTCACATCCTGAAGATGCTATCATCTTAACCACTATTGGCGATTATGAGGCCGACCTTACCGCCAACTCTTTCATAGAAAAGTATCCTATTTCCAAACACCTTCCCGTTATCATCGCCGAGTATGATAATGACGATAACTATATCGAATTTCGTATTGATGGCGGAAAATTCGAAAATTGTGATCGTGATTTCTGTCTTAAAATCACTGATTCTACCGGCAATAATCTGGATTATGCTCGTGAGGAAATCCGCAAACTTGGCTTTGAGCCTAATAACTTTGAAATTATTTATGAATATGACCCAGTTATTCCACTAGAATAAACACAAGTTTTTTGCTATAATATACACTATATGGCAGGAAGGTCGAGAGAAGGAAATCGTATATTTCACTCTTTCTTATGTTTTCTTTTTTTAACCTTAATTCTATCCTCATCTATCACCTTCAATGTTAGCGCGCTTTCCGATCTCCAAAAGGTGATTTTTAAAGAAAATAATATCATGTTTTGGAATCCGGACGAAAATCTTGTATATTGTCAACCAGTCTACGATGCAGACAGGTCCGATTCCACTGAAGATCCAGCAAACATTAGCAGTTCTGGCTATGGACGCCTTAAATGGGCGGTCGAACAATATGGTGAATATGCTATGGAGATGCAACGCGAGTACGGAGTTCCTTGGGAAGTTGTTTTCGCACAAATGCAGCATGAATCCAGCGTCGGTACCGCAGGCATTGCTACAAGCGGTGCAACCAACAACTGGCTTGGTATAACTAAATCTGGCGATGCCGGCAGCTGGACGTCCAGCAGTGGTCGCCAATGGGCAGTATTCAGCAGTGTCGAATCATCGATTAAGGCTTGGGCTGGCTCACGGGTGCTAAGAAATGGATATTATGACAAATCTTTCTCATACCTTTCCCCGAGTAGCTACAATCTAAAAGGCTTCCTCACAGAAATGATTCATCATTACGCTCCAGCAAGTGATGGAAACGATGAGTCTCATTACGTATCTACCGTGTTGGGGTTAATCAATGGACCTATTGCGGATGTCAGGAAAAAGTTGGGCTGGCAATCATCAGAAGAATTAGCGAAATCAGAAAATATTCAACCAGGAGGCAAACACCCAATTGGAGATCGTATACCGACAGATCAATCCATAAATACCGTAGATTCTAATAATAAATCTGTCATTTGTAACCGTTACGGCGAAGAGATAACTAATTACAATGGCAGCTCAATTGCAGAGGTCGGTAAAAAGCTAGCTTGGGGAGATGAGCAACATTATAATGCTGTTAACCCTGCTTTCGCAGAGGCTGCAAGAGCATTAGGTATCAATCCAACACTCGGTTGGTCTCAAGACTGTGGGCATTTTGCTTCCGTTGTTATTCGTTCAACAGGAATAGACCCATCCTTCCCAGAAACTGGATCTGGTAGAATGAAATCATACCTGGAGAGTTCTTCAAGCTGGACACAAATAGAAAATCTAGGAAATACAAGCAACCTTGAATCTGGTGATGTCTTCGTAGTTAACGGACATATCATGATCTATACTGGTGGAACTGGAAAATATAATGCCGTATCAGCATCGCAAGGTGATTATACTGGAAAGATATCATCAATTTACTTTACACATAAAAGCGGACAAAAGTTTTCGATTTTCCGCCATAAAGGATAGCTATTATGAAAGAATTTTTAAGTAAAAATATTAGACCTATCTTAATAATTGTCGTGATTACCTTCATTGGGGCTATTGCGATAATATTAACTCACTCTTTAATAAATTCCTCCACCATCAATGTTCTCGTTGCCCCGCAGTCCTCTACTATCTACATTGACAACAATCTGGTGAATAATGGTGAGGTTCGCGTAACTCCAGGTAGACACATTGTAAAAGCTGAGAAAGCGGGTTTTGAAGCTCAATCTATGGAGATAGATGCAAAGTCAGGCGAGACATCTAACGCTTTCATTATACTAAATTCAAACTCTGACAGTACCGCCAATTGGTATAATGAGAATCCAAAGGATGCCTTATTACGCGAGAAAATCGCTGGAAGGGAATATAATATCACTAGTCAAGAATATGAAAAGGATTTTCCTATTATTACCCAACTACCATACGAAACAATGAACTACACAATTAATTACGGCGAATGTGAGTATTCAAAGTTTTGTATATATATCGATGCACCAGCAGGCGCAAGAGATGTAGCGTTAAAAGTCATCTCGCAGTTTGATAGTAATCTTGGAAGATATTACTACATATTCAATGATTATATCAATCCGTTTTCAGAATACATCAAACCAAACAATATTGTTGAGGAGTCCATTGCATCTAAAGATATTGATCGAGTAACCGAAGTTATCAGCGATATTTTCAAGAATCGTAAATATAAAGTCCAAAATGCACAAATATTAGATAATTATATTATCGCAACGGTTTCTCACATTGTTGACGATTATGGTGATATAGATACCTATAGATTAGTGTTTCAGAAGAGTAACGATAGTTTCGTCTTACTTAACACTCCTGAGTTAGTTTTAACCTATGCAAAATATCCTAACTTACCTCAAAAAATTATCGATGCCATCAATAATCTCTAAGCCTTCTCTACACTCGTAATTACTACCTGGTTTTCAGAAAAGTTAGACGTCAAACTTCTTCTTCTTACGACATCTAGCTCGGAGAACACATCATCAAGTAATACAACCGGCTTTTTGCCGAGCTCCTCTTCAATTAATTCTGCCTCGATAAACTTCAGAGCTAGAACCATACTTCTAACCTCTCCCCTAGATGCACTGCCGTCAGCTACGGAACCATTAAACAGGAATTCAAAATCATCTTTATGAACACCAAAATTTGTATGCCCCAACATACTATCTCGTTCATAGTCCATCTGAAGTAATTTTAGATATTCACTCTCGGAAACCTCACTAGTATAACTCTTGTATCTAATCTCAACTTTATCCTTATTTTTTGCAATCTCTTGATACACTTTCGTCAACTTACTATTCAGCCTATTTACTATTTTCGTACGTTTTTTTCTGATTTCTACTCCATATTTAGCTAGCATTATATCCCAGGAAAAGATTGCATCACGAGACAAAAATTCCTGTTTCAATAATTCGTTTCTTTGCTTTATAGCCTTATTATATCTAGAAAGAGCACTGGAATAACCACTATCAAGTTGCCCTAATACTCTATCAAAATATTCTCGGCGTTTAGTTGGTGATGTTGCTACAATATGTAGGTCTTCAGGTAGGAAAAGCACTGCTGGATACTTATACATTTTCGGAAGTCTAGTAAATTTTTTATCTTTTATTAAGAACTGTTTTTTACCACCATCATAAGATACTATCATCTTCTCACCACTAAAAAATTCCACTTCCACCCTGTAAAATCCAGCCTCCCTTTTCAAAATATCTCTATCGGTTGCCCGAAATGATTTTCCGGTAAGCGTAATATATATTGCCTCCAAAATAGAAGTCTTACCCCAACCATTTTTTCCTAAAATTAAAGTTGGATTCTTGGAAAACTCTAATGCATAATTCTCGTGATTACGAAAATTATTTAACTTAATCGATTTTATTATATTACTATTCATTAATTATTAAGTGGCATAATTATATGACGGTATTTATCATCTTTTTCATTTTTTATAAGAACTGGCGAAACATCTTTAGAAAATCCAAAGATAACTTTATCTTCATCGAGTGCATTTAACGCATCCATAAGAAATCTTGAATCCAGCTTCACACTCCCATCCTCGGAAACTTTCGTATCGATCTCCGATTGATTTTCTCCAATTTCATTAGAAATCGATGAAACTATAAATTTACCTTTTTTACTATCAGCCACACAATTTATCGCTCTATTAGATTCTCTGGCAAATAGTGCTGCTATCTTTACAATTCTAGTTAATTCTTCACGATTAACGGTAACTAATATATCACTATTGTTTGGAATTAATTGTCTATAATCAGGAAAAGTTCCTTCAATTAATTTTGATGTAATTTCAAGTTCTCCCATTCTAAAACGCACCTGTGTATCATCAAATAAAATCTCAATCTCATCAATATCTTCAGGAATAGACCTAAGTACTTCTTGAACTGATGCAGTCGGTACTATTGCCGCTACCTCACTTTGAACTTTCTCGATAAACTTTTTCTCTGCAAGTCTATAACCATCAGTTGCCGCAATATAAAGTGAACCTTTATCAGTATTAAAATACACACCGGTAAGAGCTGGTCTAGTCGTATCTCCAGACGCTGCAATTACTACTTCTGCTGCTCCAGTTTTAAATTCATCTACACCCATCTTGAAAATAACTGCCTTTTTTTCATCTATATTTGGTAGTTCTGGAAAATCGGCAGCATCCGCACCATTAATAATGGAGGAATATTTACTGGTAGAGATTTTTACTTTATTTCCATTAGAGGTAAGTCTAATATTTTCACCTTTTGGTAAATTCTGTACAAATTCTGCTAAAAGCCTTGCTGGGACAGTAATAGCACCATCCTTAGTGTTGGTAACCGGTACAAAATCTACTACAGCCATATCTAAATTAGTAGCTGTTAGTGATACTTTTTCTTTATCAACTTTTATAAGGACATTTGATAGAATTGGAAGTGTTGATTTAGCACCCATAGCTACGCGAGAAACTGTACTAAGTGCTCTCGCTAATTTTTCTTGTAAAACCTCTATCTCCATAAATCTTCCTTTATTTATATTATAATAAATTTATTTAATAATAGTAATAATAAGCTATGTGGAAAATGTGAAAAACTATAAAATAACAGAGAAAAATTAATAGAATTTTTAGTGGAAAAACTGTGGTAATTAATGTTTAAAAACTTGTGTAAATCTAGAATTTTCCACGAAGCTATAACATTAGACTTAAAATATTTCAAAAATGTGGAAACTTTTTCACCTTTTTCCCACATACTTTTACGCATAGTTTTTCGCAAATTTTTACACATAGTTTTAAGCATATAAACTCTCCCGAATAGAAGCAACTTGCTCACGTAAAGCAAAATCAAGCTTTAATTCGTTTTTGATTCTTTTAATTCCATGCATTACAGTAGTGTGGTCTTTCACCCCAACTTCTAAAGCGATCTTAGTAGTACTTAAGCCTAATTCTTCAGAAAGTAGATACATTGCTACTTGTCTCGCATTTTTAATATGGGAGATTCTACTCTTACTACATAATTCAGGGACCTTTAAATCGTAAAATCTAGCAACCGTCTCAACTACTTGTTTAGGGGAAAGTAATCCCTGTCTTTTATTAGAGCTTGAACCAGAATACCCATCATGAATAACTTCAAGTGGGGAAATACCCTTCATTTCGGACCAAGCTAAAATCATCTTATATTCACTCTCAAGATCTCTAATATTAGTCTTCACATTATCCGCGATATATTCAATGGCTTCATCCTCTATCTCAACACCATCAAATTCTGCCTTCGCCCTTAGAATGGCGCACTTATCTTCAAAGTTTGGTTGTTGTAAGTCAAAAGCCCCAGCCCAAGACAATCTCGATCTTAAACGCTCTTCTAGAGTTTTAATCTCCTCTGGTAAGCGGTCTGATGTAATAATAATTTGTTTGTTGTGTTGATGGAGCTCATTAAAGATATTAAAGAATTCATTCTGGGTGCCAGGTTTTCCTTCCAGCATTTGGATGTCATCAATAATTAAGACATCAGCTTTGCGATATTTTCTGGAGAAACTATCAGACTTTCCATTCTTACCAATAGAATTAATAAAATCTGCTAAAAAGTCTCCAGTTGCTGCATAGACCACATTAAGCTCGGGATTATTCTTAAGTAGTTCATTTCCAATTGCTTGAACCAAGTGTGTCTTACCAAGACCCGGACTACTGTAAAGGAAAAATGGATTATATTTCCCACCAGGATTTTTGATAACAGCCTTTGCTACCGCTACAGAGAGATTATTGTTAGACCCTACAACAAAATTATCCATCGTATATCTAGGGTTAGGTCTAGTACTGAAATCTCTTGAACTATGTCTAGACCCTATAAAATTAGAGAGCTTAGACTTTTTACTAATCTCACCTACAGAAACTTCACGGGAATGCGGCTTCACTCTTGCAGTACTAGAGACCACATATTCAATAGATTTAAACTCCACATTGTTATGAGAAAAGGCATCTTTGATTAGGTTATTATATTTCGCCCTAATCTGAGCCTCTTTAAAGGTATTAGGAACTCCAATCAAGATGGCACCATCGTTATTTGATATAAGTTTTACGTCAGTGAACCAAGTCTGGAAGGCATCATGTGGAATAGCCTGCTCTATCTCTGATAAAACATTTTTCCACACATCAAACATAATGAGATTGCCTCCTTCTTCTTTACCTAAATAACTAATTAAATTTATTATAGCAAAATTCTTAGACTTTTCCACAACTTTTAACAAGATTTTTGAATATTTCATAATAATAAAACGGAATTATAGAGGTGCACTTTTCCACAGGATATGGCGTTAACCTTGGAAAATGTGGAAAACTTATTGGCTTTTGTGTAAAAAAATGCTATACTAAGAACAGAATTTTACAATATTAAAACTAATAGGAAATTATTTATGCCAAAACGTACATATCAGCCGCATAAGAAACAGCGCAAGGTCGAGCATGGTTTTATGAAAAGAAATGCCACCAAAAATGGCCGCAAGGTGTTGAAGCGTCGTCGTATTAAAGGCCGCGCTCGCTTAACTGCTTAGTCCATAGATATAGATAAAGTCAGGATATATGCCTGACTTTATTTTTGAGGAGAACCCTTAACCATGCTATAATAAAGCTAATGTTTAGGGAGCAGCACGAATACATCAAGCGTTATTTTAAGCTTGCTAACTTAAACCCCTGGCTTTTTGGGATCAACTTTTTTACGGCCGTTATCTATAAAGGAACGATGGTTGCTCGCAAGTTTGTTGCTGCGCTCATTATCAAGGGCTTAACTGACCAAAACCCTGAAGAAACCTGGAGATATATTCTTATCTATACTATTATCTATGTCGTTCATAAAGTGGCGCTTTTTCTAAATTATCGTGCGTATAGCTGGAATGTAAGTGATAGTTACCGCACGCTTCAAACTAAGGTATTTAAGAAAATAGTTTCTGTCGGCCCAGATTTCACGCGTACCATTAATAAGGGACGCCTTATGAATACTATCAATAACGACATTCTAGAAATTGGCGAGATGAATGACGAAATTTCAGAGTATATTACCACTTTCTTCCAGATAGGTGCCATTTTTATTATTGTAATAATCTACAATGTCCCAGCTGCTATTATCCTGGCTATCTCTACTACCATTTATACTATAATTAGAACTCGCGCCGATCGCAGGTATAATCACTACTGGTGGTATGCACAGTCTCAGAATGATCGCTATAGTGACTTCCTAGGACAAGTCCTTTCTGGACTTCAGGAGGTTAAGACTTTCAATCTACTTCCACCACTTAGAAGACGGCTTGACAAAATTCAAAGCACCTATAACCGAAACTACTTTGCTCAGCGGCGTCAAAATACTATTCGCGATAATGATGTTAAGGCGATATATTATATCTTTCACGCAGCACTTTTTGCCTTTCTGACTCTTATGATGGCGATGGGCCATATGGAACTTGACATTTTAGTCCTGATTATCTCTTATCACGAGGCAATAATTGGTTACACCAAAGATCTAACTGACGCTACAATTGAGATTCGTCTTACTAATGCTGCGATGCGTCGTGTGTCTGCTATTCTAAATTACAAACCAGGCGAGAAGTTAGAGTTTGGAAATCTTACCTTAGACCATCTGGAAGGGGAAATTACTTTTAAAAATGTTTCACTTTCCTTAAATCATCACCAAATTTTAAAAAACATCAGTTTCAAAGTCAAACCACGTGAATTTGTTGCCATAGTTGGCTATCCAGGCTCAGGTAAGACTAAAATTTTTGATTTGATCCTGCGCCTGAACAAGCCTACCAAAGGAAAAGTTCTTCTGGACGATATTGATGTCAAAGAATTCTCTCGAGACATCTATACTAGCAACGTCGCAGTTGCCAATCAGGTTCCTTTTATCTTTAATACTAGCATCAGGAAAAATTTGAACTTTGTCGACACTAATATTAAACACCAAATCGAAGCCTGCAAAACTGCTGGCATTCATGATTTTATTGAAACTTTGCCACAGGGTTACAACACTATCCTAAGAGAAAACGCTACTAATGTTTCTGGTGGACAGAGGCAAATGATTTCCATTGCGCGCACTATTCTAACCGATGCCGAAGTTTTGTTGCTTGATGATGTCACCACCGCGCTTGATCCCGATACGGCTAAGCTGGTTCCGAGACTAATTAATAAGCTAAAAGATGACCGAACTATAATCATGATTACTAAAAAACCAGAACTTATGAAGTCTGCAGATCGTATTATCGTCCTAGATCATGGCAGGATTTCGGATATTGGCACCCATGAGAAGCTCTTAGAAAGAAGCAAGCTCTATCGCTCCCTACAGGCCTTAAAGTCGGAAATGGAGTTAAAGGTATGAGATATTATTTTAAATTAATAAAAAGATTTTTTAGCTTTCACGCCACTGATAAGGTGCTATTGTTTCATCTCATTTTCTCTGCCTGTTTGAGAGAAGCCTCGTGGCTTGTGCTTCCTTTTATTACCGCAGAGATTATCGATAGGATCACAGAAGGGAATTTTAATTTAGCATTTCTATGCACCGGCGGGTTCTTACTAGTAGCACTATTATATATCTTGTGCCATCATTATAATTATTGGGCCTATGCTAAAAACGCCTGCTACATCCACAACACATTACAACGTAAGGTTCTAGACAAAGTAGTGACTTTAGACCAAGATTATACCAAGAATATTTCTAAGGCTACTATTGTCAGTACTGCCTTCGAAGACATCACCCAGAACCAACGCATCCCAGATTATCTTTTTGACTTTATTACTAATTTTGGTAGTATTTTCTTGAACGCAATCATTCTAATTTTCGTAGATCCGTTGATTGGGTGGACGTCACTAGGGCTTGCTTTATTCTCTGTAGTTGTTTTCGTCTTTCATATGAAAAGGCGTGATGAATATGCGCTTATTCAACGTTCGCACCAAGACGATATTTCCAGTCTTTATAGTCAGATTCTAGACGGTAAAAAGGAAGTACATTCTTTTAATATGAAAGAGGATTTAGCTAAGCAACTCGAGGGGAAGAAAAAGCTTTGGAGAGCTGCCTATGGAAAAGAAAGTATTCATTCCGATCTTGCTGATGTGGCCGTTTCCACTATTCTGAGCTCTGGCAGAATCCTGGTTTATGTTATTACGGCTGGTCTGATCCTAAATGGCGAATATAGTATTGCTACACTAATCTTAGCAATTGGCTATTATGAAAATATTCTCGATAGCTACAACTCGACCACTGATGTCATCCACGAACTTTCCAAATGTAATGTCGCCGTCAATCGCCTTTACAAGCTGCTAAACTATAAGCCGCCTAAACAACTTAAATTCGGTGAGAACAATACTGACGACATCAAAGGTCGCGTACATTTCGATAAAGTATCTTTCACTTATAGCAGAAAACCACTTATGCGCAACGTCAGCTTTACTATTGAGCCGCATTCATTGACTGGCATCGTTGGCAAATCTGGTTCTGGTAAATCTACAATTTTTCGCCTACTCCTACGCCTTTATAAGCCAACGAGAGGGAAAATCTTGGTGGACGGTATTAATATTAATGACTATTCACAGGAAATTTATGCTAGTAATGTCTCTATTGTTACCCAAAAACCATTTGTCTTTGACATGACTATCAAGGAGAACCTAAGTTTGGTTGAGCCAGATGTTGAAAAGCAAATTGAAGCCTGCAAAACTGCTGGCATACACGAGACCATCATGCGTTTGGAAAAAGGCTATAATACTAAACTAATTTCTGACGGACAGAACCTTTCTGCTGGCCAAAAACAATTACTGTCTCTTGCACGAACATTGCTCTCTCGCTCAGAAATATTATTATTTGATGAGGTCACTTCTGCGCTTGATGCTGATACCACTAAACAAATTGTAGAAGTTCTGCAGAAGCTGAAGAAAACACACACCGTGCTAGTAATCACCCATAAGCCAGAGATCATGCGCAAGATGGACGATATCTTAGTAATTGATGAAGGCCGCCTTGTTGGTCGTGGCACACCAAAAAACCTTTTACACAATAAGTATTACAAACTCTTGCAAAAATAGATATAATATATATATGTTATCAAAGAAATATCGATTTCATTCCAGAGGCGGAGTTAAATACACCTACAGGCACGGAAAGACAATTAGGACACCAAAAATCTCCTTAGTTTTTAATGATAACTCACGAGGATTCACACGCACCGCTGTAGTCGTTTCTAAGAAAGTGGAAAAAACCGCAGTTTCTCGTAATCGTATTAGACGTCGCATCTATGAAGCAGTCAGGTTGGAATTGCCCAAATATCACAAAGCACGTGACTATGTTTTCGTAGTTTATTCTAAAGATTTGCTGAGTATGAGTTTTAAAAAGCTGTGCGAGCTAATAGATTCACTTTTCAAGAGAAGTATGATATAATTAACTGAATATGTTTGAGTTAATTGATCTTATCATTGTTCGCCCTATCGTCAATATCCTTTTTGTAATTTATAATTTCGTTGGCGATTTTGGTCTCGCAATTATTTTGTTCACCATCGTGGTTAAATTTCTAATGTGGCCACTGGTTAAACGTCAACTTCATCAGACCAAATTAATGCGTAAAATCCAGCCAGAACTTGCTGAAATCAAAAAGAATTGTAAAGGCAATCGCCAGATGGAATCTTTGCAGACCATGGATCTCTATAAGAGGTACAATGTTAAGCCTTTTCGCTCTTTTCTGATGGTACTTATTCAATTGCCAATCTTTATCGCTCTCTATACCGCTATCCGTGTAATGGTGATGCCAACCCCTGCCGACAATGTAGCTATGCGTGCCTATGAACCGGTTCAGAAACTTGATCGCATTTCCGAAATAATTGAGCTTCAAAATCCATACCTTGATAAACTTCAGCACCCAGAGAATATTCCAGAAGGGGAAGAAAATAAGTATGAATTTAGTCCAAAACTATTTGGCATAGTTGATTTGAATGCCTCAGCATCTGGTATTTTGCGTGGCCAAGTCAACCCTAGTGTCATTTGTGTAATCATCTTCGCACTTGCGGCTGCATTTTTACAGTATTGGCAATCACGACAGCAACTTCCGTCTGGAAAATCAGAGAAGTCTAAGTCATTTCGTCAGTTATTAAAAGAGGCTTCATCCGGAGATGGTACAGAGCCGGATCAGTCTGACATCAATGCTCTTGCTACCAAACAAATGTCCCTGATGATGCCGCTGATGATGCTATTTATTATGTTTTACCTTCCAGGAGCGCTGGTGTTCTACTACCTACTCTCTAGTGCCATAGCCGTTATTCAGCAAAAAATCGTCTTAAATAAAGCCGATGATGAGATGGAAATTGCCACTGACAAAACAATCTTAAAAGAGCTTAAAGATGTTAAAGAAGCTCAAGTAATCGAAAATAAAAAGACGGGTACTAAAATCACCCGTATCTCTGCTAAAGACATAAAGGGTGGCAAACCTAGCAATTCTTCAAAAAACAAAAACACCATCAAAAAGTCTCCTAAAAATAATAAGAAAAGGAGAAAATAATTATGGATAGAGACGAATCAGTACGTTTCGCTACTAAATATTTGGAGGACTTATTAAGTTTCTTTGGTATTAATGTAGCAGTGGACTCAACTTTAGACGAAGAGGTAATCCAACTTTCCGTGCCATCAACTTCAATGAACTCGCTTTTGATTGGCAGAAATGCCGATAACCTAAGGGCACTTCAGTTTATCGTATCGCAAGCACTGGCTGCAAAAAACGCAGAGGTAACTAGGGTTAATGTTGATGTGGCAGATTATAAACGTCAACGTGCAGATCGTATTGCCGAAAAAGCGGAGGGATGGATTAAAAAGGTTCGCGAAACTGGTGAGCCAATGCGACTTGATCTCTCTCCAGCCGATCGTCGTGTAGTCCATAAGCTGGCAGAGGATTATTATGGTATCTCCACTCATTCTGAGGGCGAGGGTAGGGAACGACAGCTCATTATTGAAAAGACTGCAAGTATTGATGATAATGAAGAATAAATAAAAAAGAACCCCAATACTGAGGGTTCTTTTTTATTGTTCTGCAGGTTTGCCAATTATTACCACTACATCAACACCAGTTGTGTCGATGTTTTCTGGCAACTCTTCACTTCCCCTAACAATAGTTTCGTATTTATCAGCTAACACTTCAGCTGTTCCAGGAGTCTTGCCACTTACGTGGTAGACGTAGTAACTTTCATTATAGTTACCATCTGGTGCATCGGCAGCTGTTACGTTTGTGTAGCCATCATTCACTAGTTTTACTTTTTCTTGGCTGGCTACGCCCACTTCTCCAGAACCATTCAATACTGCAATATTAGCATCTTCGCGCACTGCAGGATTACTTGAGAACATCTTAGCGATATACTCCTGAATCTCTTTATAATTGCTGTTGCCTGCACTTGGGACTACATAAGAAATACCGTTCATTTCAGCGGTCTTGACATAATATATATTATTCTCGTAATCGACTAACGGGACCTGTCTCATTGAGCTAAGAGAGAGGTCTTTAGCAAGCGCTAGTAGGGTCTTAATCTCATCGATTGAAAAATTCATACGCACATTGTCGCCGACTGCTTCAACTAACCCGAGCACTTTACCAAAATCAATGCCTCCACCTAAAATTTTATTCTGAATTGCCACTAAAATCTTCTGTTGGCTGTTACCACGAGAGAAATCACCAGCCTCAGTACCATGCCTTGCACGTGCAAGCGCTAAGGCCTGGACACCATTCAACTCTTTTGGCTCACCCGCCTTCATATAAGTTTCTGTCCAGGCATCGTTAACATCCTCATCAAGAGTAACAGTAATGCCGTCGATGCCATCAACTACTGAGACTAATGCCGCCCAATCAAGATGTACCCAGTATTGTATATCTACGCCCAAAATATCTTTAATTGTATTAGCTAAGGCTTCGGCACCAGCGGATTCATCAGTGCCATCAATATTGGCGCACCAATAAACCTCGTTAACTTTGCCAGTAGAGGTGCAAGTCTTTCCGACATAAAGGTCACGTGGCAAATTCACCATTGCCAAATCATTAGTCTCCTGATCAAGAGATAATACCATAATAGAATCAGTGAGCATCGCTCCATCATGTGCATAATCGCCTTCAGATCCCTCCATATCATAACCTGAAGTCCCAAAAATCAAGACATTTGTTCTGCCATTAGCATCAGTTTTTAACTTAACATTATTAGAGATGGCACCGATAAAATCAAATAGTCCGGAGCGACCACTAGTTAGTTTAGAAATTAGAGTATTACCCCAGATTGCAAAAGCCCCAACTCCCAATGCTAAAATTACAAAAATAACAATCAATACTTTTAGTCCAGTACGTTTCTTCTTAATACCAGACTTTTTATGTTTTCCAGAAGAAGAGTTTGTCTTGTCGCGCTTCTTTAAGCTATAATCTGGTTTTAATTCCTTAGAAGATAAGTCAAAATCTAGAGTAGAAACAGGCTTCAAAAAATCTTCCTCCGCTTTTAATCTAGCCTTCTCTGCATCTGTTCCGCTCCTTGCCAAACCAAAATCTGCTTCATTTTTAGACTTATTTGAGCTCAATTGAGAAGGCCTAGTTCTATTAGATTGCCTTGTGCCATCAAAACCAACCACTCGACGATTCGTATTAGAACCTCTCGCCGGTTTCATCCCATCAATAGTTCTCGCAGTATTATTAGCCACTATTCATCTATTATAACATAAGCAGCACATAAAAACCATAAAAGTGTTATAATTAATACAAGATGAGTGTTAAATTGACTAAAAAACAGCAGTTAGTTTACGATTATATTGCTGACTTTATCAATATACAAGGATATTCTCCTTCTTACAGAGATATCTGTGCGGGCTTAGGGCTTTCTTCAGTCTCCGCCGTGGCAGAGCATATTGATAATCTAGTAGCACTCGGCGCCCTTAGAAAAGTACCAGGTACTGCTCGCTCCCTAGAAGTAATTGATTATACCTACCCGGAAACTATTGCACTTTTTCGTTCCAAAATGGAGAATGCTACAGAGGAAGAACTTGAGATTCTAAGAAAATGTGCTAAAATATTAGATATAGATATATCGGAGAGTTAGATGAGTATTTTAGATCCTACAATTTCAATTGTTATACCAATTCATAACGAAGCAGAAGTTTTGCCAGAATTTTTGGACAAAAAGCTTCTTCCTGAAATTGAAAAAATAAAGAATTATAAGATAGAAGTAATCTTTGTTGACGATGGTTCGACCGATAAATCGGCTGAAATCTTAGAGAATTATACTGAAAAATCCAGAAAGTTTAAACTAATTTCTCTTTCCCGAAATTTTGGCAAAGAACCAGCACTTTCTGCTGGCTTAAAGTATGCCAAGGGTGCGGCAGTAATTACTATTGATGCCGATGGTCAACAACCGCCAGAACTTATCCCTAAATTTATTGAGAAATGGGAAAATGGTGCAGAAATTGTCACAGGTGTGCGCGATCGTTTCACTAAGCATGGTTTTGTTCAGAAGACTGGTAGCAAGTTGTTTTATTGGATGCTTAGGAAAATGGGGAACAAACACACTGTCCCTGGTAGTACCGATTTTCGCCTTATTGACCGCACCGTTGTGGATGAGTTTAATAAACTTTCTGAACACAATCGTATCACTAGAGGTTTAATCGATTGGCTGGGTTTTAAGCAGGAATACATTAAATACACTTATGGCGCTCGTCTCGCTGGCAAGCCTTCATATAACATGTCGAAATTATTTCATCTAGCTATCGACAGCTTTGTTTCTATGTCCACCACGCCGCTGGTGATTTTTGGCTACATTGGCGCGATTATTACAGTTTTATCGTTCCTACTTGGAATCTTCGTAATTGTCCAACAATACATTTTGGGTGATCCTTTAGGTCTATATTGGAATGGTGCCGTTCAGATGGCAATTTTCATCACCTTCTTAGTAGGCCTAGTGCTAATCTCTCAGGCTATTTCCGCACTTTATATTTCACATATTCACGCCGAAGCTCAAGGCCGCCCACTATATATTGTCGATAAGAAAAAGTCTAAAAATCTCTAGAATAGATATATAATATATATATGGATAAAGTTGCAATACTCATTCCTTGTTACAACGAGGAAAAAACTATCGAGCAGGTGGTAAAAGATTTTAAAAAGCATGTGCCAACTGCTAAGATTTATGTTTATGATAATAACTCCACCGATAAGACTGCTGAACTAGCTAAAGCGGCTGGCGCAATTGTTCGCCATGAATATTCCCGAGGGAAGGGAAATGTTATTCGTAGAATGCTTCGGGAAATTAACGCCGAAATTTATGTCATGGTTGATGGTGATGCCACTTATTCCGCAGCTGACGCCCCAGCTATGATTAAGATGATAGAAGAAAAGCGTGCGGAGATGGTGGTAGGCGATCGCCTTTCCGGTGCATATTATACTGAAAACAAACGTCCATTTCACAATTTTGGCAATAATTTAGTCCGCGGACTTATCAACAAGATTTTTAAGAGTGATATCTCTGACATTATGACTGGTTATCGCGCTATGAGCTATGAATTCGTAAAAACATTCCCGGTTCTTTCACGTGGCTTTGAAATTGAAACTGAAATGTCCATTCATGCCGCTTTCCGTCGTATGCGCACGGAAAATATTACGATCTCCTATAAAGATCGTCCAGAGGGAAGTGAAAGCAAGCTCAGCACTTTCTCCGATGGCTTCAAAGTGCTTGGCACAATTTTATATCTGTTAGTTGTTTATAAGCCAATGCTATTTTTCGGTACCCTAGCTACAATTTTATTAGCGCTAGGACTAATTTTCTTCATTCCAATTTTTATCGAATTTCTTTCTACCAGAGCAGTGCCGCGCTTCCCAACCCTTATTGTTTCGATATTCACAATGCTAATTGCACTAGTCTTTTATCTTGTTGGTTTCTTCTCAAAAATTTCACTAGTTAAAGATGCTCGCGAATTCGAATATAAATTAGTTACCGTAGCGCTTCTTAAGGAGAAGTTGTAATGATGGGCTTTGAGTATCTAGACAAAAATGTAGTTTATGTTGATTCAGCCTGCCAGTCTCTCCGTCCGCAGCCGGTAATTGATGCTATAAATGAGTACTACAAGAAACACAACTCGTGTGGCGAACGTGTTAAATATGACTGGGGAATTATTACTGACGAAAAGGTCGAGGCGACGCGTGGTAAGGTTTTAAAGTATGTTAAAAAGAGCCCACGCCATTATTTTGTTTCTTTTACCTTGAATACTACTTATGGGCTGAATCTTATTCTCTCTCAGATTGACATTAAAAAAGCTGGTATCAAAACCATCGTTACTTCCGATATTGAACACAATTCGCCGTTTCTTTCTACAATTTCTTGTGCTAAGAAGAATCATCTAAAAAGGGAAGTAATCACTAGAAATGAAGACGGCTCAATTAATCCAGACGATATCCCAGAAAGAGCACTCGTAGTGGTGAATTGCGCTTCCAATATTGACGGTAGATTATTAATTAATATCAAGGGAATTATCAAAAAAGTTCATAAAACTGGTGGCTATATCGTCATTGATGCTGCACAAGCGATGGCTCACTCATCAGAAATTTTATATGATGTAGAGCCGGATGCGATCTGTTTTTCCGCACATAAAATGTATGCCCCATCTCTGGGCGGCATTATTATTCGTCACGATTTCGCTAAGCTCATCGACACTAACTTTATTGGCGGCGGTATGGTAGATGATGTTGATAAAGAAACATTCTTACTTTCTAAGGACAACAAAGAACATAGCTACACTCAGTTTGAAGCGGGTCTCCAAGCTTGGGGAGAAATTATTGGTCTTGGTGCTTCAATTGACTGGCTAAATAGTCTGTCAAAAAAAGATCATCAGATGCTTGAGAAAAACACTAAGGAGTTATTTGAGCTTTTGTCTAGTAAAGAAAAGTTACACTTGATAAATAAAGTACCGGCCACTACTATGTCTTTCTATGTTGATAAAAAGGAAATGGGTTATGACAGCCATGTGCTGGGGGCCGCTTTGGCGGACAGTGGTATTATGGCTCGCACTGGTTACTTCTGCGTTCATTATTATCTAGATCATGTTAAACATTACCCTCCGCTGATTAGATTTTCTTTGGGCTACCATAATCGTCCAGAAGATATTAAGAAGATTGCCGAAGCCCTCAAGAATTTTTAATCTGTGCTATTATATATAATATATGGTTTGTATTGCAGCATTTATCGTTTTACTTCTAATTGGTATTTTTGTTGCAATCATCTCAATCTTTAAAAGAGATTTTGGGAAAAAATACCTAAAGGTTTTAAAAAAATCATTCCATTGTTTTGGCAAAAAAATTCGTTTGCAAAAATGTGATACCAATTTTTCTGACGATGTCAAAACCTTGCTTCTTCGAAAAGTTATTATCAAGAAACCAAAACTAGTAAGGCCCCTTAGTATCACCATTGAAATTGCTAGTATTCTTTTAGTCATCTTGACCGCTTGGTCCATCATCGAAGCAGCCAAAGCTGGTCTCTCACTTTGGGTTTTTGGCACCTGTAATGTTTCCCAGCCAAGTAATTGCGCGCTTGGTGCTGATTCGTGTGGGCTCGATGAAGACAATCTAAACTGGTTCACTGAATGGGGAGAAATCTTTGGCAATATTCCAGACAGGGTTAAAACATGGAATGTGAACGACTTTAATCTAAACATAGCTTTCACTACCGGTGATGGAGAAGCTGCGCTGTCAATTATTGACCCAGGATGCTCCGTTTGCTTACAGTCGTATAAAAATATCAAAAACAATCCAGAATTTTTGAAAAAGCATCAGCTCAAAGTTGTACTATACCCAATCAAGAATACTAATGGGGAATTAAGGTTCAAGAACTCCGAAGTTATCACTCGCTATAGTCTAGCTGTAAATAAAGTTGCTGGCACCGATGAATACTCGGCCAAAATCATCAATCGTATTTTTACCGAGTTTGACGAGAACGGTACCATCTATCAATCACTATTTAATAATGAACTAGATGAAGGCCAAGCTAAGGCATTACTTGATAATTGGTTAGTGGAGTGGGGAATGAGTAAAGACAACCTAAAACAAACTCAAAAACTTGTCTCTAGCGAGGAAATCACCAAGGAACTAGATAATAATATTAAGATTATAGAAGAGCAAATCAAACCAAAAGGCATTCCAACCATGATTTATGATGGGGAAAAACACCTAGGGCTGTTTAAGTAATAGAATCTTGAATTTCTCTTAAAATAAGCGTATACATATTGCCAGAAATAGCTTAATATGATAAAATTATACCTATATGGTACAGAAAACAAACGTCGTCAAACACAGACCAAGCGAATATCGTAAAAAGAAGCATACAGGTTTAATCGTGGTAATTGTTTTGGCTGTGGTAGCATTAATTGCGGCAGGTGTTTTACTGTTCTTAAACAGAGACAAAATTTTCCAAAATGAACCAGTCAAAAATCAAGACACGACTAGCAAGCAGGAGAAAAAAGAAGAAAAATCTGACGAAAAATCAGATAAAAAAGAAGAAAAACAAAGTTCAGAAACTCGCGAGGCGGAAAAATCATCTATCAATCAGAATGACGGCGAAGATCCAAACGCTCTGGAGAATATTACAGGTGTAATCAATTTCGCCGGCATCTCTGAAGGTGATTTCATAGTGACAGCATCCTTAGACCAGGCTCTCGGCGATGCTGGCAACTGTAAGTTCACTATTGTGCATAGCTCTGGGGCCACGATTGTCTCGAGCGCAGCAACTTCTGCTGGTCCAACCACTAGCTTCTGTACTTATTCCGCACCAGCTTCTGGAATGAACTCTGGCCACTACAGCATCAATGTCGAGATTTCTGCCAATGGTAAGAAAGGTACGATTACTGGGGAGGCCAATATCTAATGAAAAGAAGGCTCACTTTCCCTAACAAACTTTTCCTTATCTTTACTTTTGGCATGATGGCCACACTCGGCTTTTTGGCATTTAAAAATATGAGCGAATCTGCTGCGATCAATGCAGCATATAATGGTTTCCAGGCAGGGAATATTATCACCGATTACGTGATGAGCGATTATAGCTCTATGTCCGAAGCTCAAATCCAAGCGTTTTTGAAATCTAAGAATCCATGTAATGACACAAACACCAGTAAAGCTAGGTACTATTCTAATCATAATTATCACATTGAAAACGGCCACTTCGTTTGTATGGCTGACGAAAGATTTAATGGGGAATCAGCCGCCCACATTATTTGGCAGGCAGCTCAAGACTATCGTATCAACCCTAAAGTTTTGATTGTGCTCCTGGAGAAGGAACAAGGTTTAGTTACTGACACTTGGCCAAACTCTGATCTTCAGTATCGTTCTGCTACCGGTTATGGTTGTCCAGACACTGCAGCTTGCGATTCAAAATACTATGGGTTCAAAAATCAAATTAGAAATGCTGCTGAACTTTATCGCTATATTCTAGATCATGGCTCACGCTATTACCCAGTAGGGAATAACTATGTTAAATATAATCCAGATGGCAACTGCGGTGGCTCTACTGTATATATCCAAAACCGTGCTACGTCTGCCTTGTATCAGTATACTCCATATCAGCCAAACGCCGCCGTCTTGAACGCCAATCCAGGCACAGTGGTTCACTGTGGCGCTCATGGTAACAGCAACTTCTATTATTATTATACTAAGTGGTTCGGTGATCCGCGCATTTCAGTTTCTAGTTCTTACCTCCAAGAAAGTGATAAATTTGCTATCCAAACTCTAGGAAATCTTTATCTCACACCAGAATCTAATGCGAAGGGCGCTAGGATTTCCTTATCTAAAAATGCTGCTGAATATCGTTTTGAAAGAACCGGAGATTATTATATTATTCGCCATATCGCTTCGAGTTTAGTTTTAGACGTGGTTGGTGGTAGTGTCGCAAACGGCGCCCAAATCCAACTTTATGATTTTAATGATTCCTGTGCTCAAAAGTGGTATTTTGCCGTTGATGGAGATAAGTACACTATCAAATCGGTATGTTCTAATAAATCCCTTGACGTCCCGGATAATAAATCCAATGTGGCTGGCATAAAAGTACAAATGTATAATAGTAATAATTCTAACGCCCAAAGATTTATCATAAAAGACTTATCAGCCGCTCCACTAGCGAATAATATTTATGTTTTAAAAACTACTGGTGGCAAGGTGTTAGACGCAGAGGGTGGACTTGTTAGCAACGGTACAAAATTGCAAATTTATAACGTTAATTACGACAGAGGACAAATATATAAGGTATCAAGAATGGCCGATGGTTTGTACACTATCGGAAACACAACTTCCGGAAGAGTTGTGGACGTATCAGGTGGTAGAAAAGATGATGGTACTCCTTTGCAGCTCTACAATTATAATGGTTCTTGTGCGCAAAAGTGGATTGTAGAAAAAAGTGGTAATGGCTACAGATTTCTCTCTGCTTGCACCAAAAAGGCTATTGATGTATCCGGTGGACTTGTGAGCACGCCTAGTCGAAAGCTCCAGATTTATACCGCTAATGGAAGCAATGCGCAAGTTTGGATTCCAGCCACCACCTATGACGAAGTGGCAGAGGGTAATTACACTGTAACTTCAGCAGTTAACTCAAAATTTGCGGTCGATATTACTAATGGTGTTGCCGCTGCAAAAAATGGAACAAATATACAAGCTTGGGATAAGAATGGTACAGCGGCCCAAGAATGGAAACTTATAAAAAACAGTGACAATACGTATACCTTTAAAAACCCTAAAACTGATCGTGTGTTAGATATTGCCGGGGGCATTGCTAGATCGAGCACGAATGTTCAGCTTTATGCCAGTAACTCTACCTGTGCGCAAAAGTGGTATTTAAAAAAGAATGACGATGGCACCTATCGTATTTCTTCTGCATGTGGGGCAGTAGTACTGGACCTATCTGGCGGCGTAGCTAAAAATGGTGGCAACATCCAAGTTTGGGAGAACAATGGCACTAAAGCTCAGAAGTGGGTCCTCACACTGAAAAACTCCAATTAATGTGTTATAATTAACTAATATGAAAGATAGAGTAGTGAATTTTGGCGTGACCCTTTATCGTGGGTCAAAGTCCGTTTGGAAAAAGTATCATTTTCTTATTCCACCTCGACTCTGGAAGAAATATATAAAACTACTATTGGGAATTAGGCATGTTGAATTATTCTATGATCCAATGAGCAAAAAAGAGTACAATGAGTGGCTTCAAGAGAAATCTGAAAAAAGTACAAAAAAGATTCTAGCAAAGCTTATTTATAAGCCTCTGATTTCTGTAGTCATTCCGGTTTATAATGCCGAACCACAATATCTTAGAGAGTGTATCGAGTCCATCTTAGCCCAAACTTATGATAATTTCGAAATCTGTATAGCTGATGATGCGTCCACATCTAAAGAAACAAAAGAAGTCCTTAAGTCTTATGAGAGCAATAAAAAAATTAGGATAAAGTATCGCAAGAAAAATGGTCATATTTCTAGAGCTACAAATGATGCCTTGAATTTGGCTAAAGGCGAATTCGTCGCACTCATGGATAATGATGATACCATTTCAGAAATTGCACTATATGAGGTCGTAAAAGTCTTAAACGAAAACAAAAAGATTGACATGATCTATACTGATGAAGACAAAATCGATGAAAACGGCGCATTTTGCTACCCTAACTTCAAACCAGATTATGCACCGGATACTTTCATGAGTGTCAACTATATTTCTCACCTTGGCGTTCTAAGGAAATCTATCATTGACAAAATTGGTGGATTCAGAGCGGGATTTGAAGGTGCGCAGGATTACGACCTATACCTTCGTTTCTTCGAGAAAACCAACCGCATTTATCATATTCCGCAGGTTTTGTATCATTGGCGTATGACCGAAGGTTCTACCGCGAAGAACATTAGCAAAAAGAATTATGCTCTAGAAAATGGCAAAAAAGCCTTGAAGGACGCCTTAAGAAGAAGAAAAATTAAAGGCAAAGTTCATATCGCCAAAAATTGCCCATACTATTATATCGAATATGCTGTAACGGGTAATCCAAAGGCTACTATTATTATCCCTACGAGAGACTTGGCAGATGTTACCGAGGTTTGCTTAAAATCTATTTATGAAAAAACCACATACAAAAATTTTGAAGTCGTAGTTGTAAACAACAATAGTAAAGAAGCCAAGACTTTTGAATTGTTTGACAGATACAAGAAGAAATATGATAACTTCAAAGTGTTGGATGCAAATTTCGAGTTCAATTATTCGAAGATAAATAATTATGCGGTGGAAAATACAAACTCTGATTATATTGTCCTACTCAACAATGATATCGAAGTTATTACCCCAAATTGGCTGTCACAAATGCTTGGATATGCTTCGCAAAAACATATCGGAGCAGTTGGTGCGAAGCTGCTATATCCAAATGAAACAGTGCAGCATGCCGGCGTAGTCTTAGGAGTTGGCGTTGCTTCTCATCTTTATTGCGGGATACAGAGAGATGTAGTTGCCTGGTGTGGACAACTTGCGGTTCCACAAAATTTTAGCGCAGTGACCGGGGCATGTCTAGTAGTAGATAGGAAAAAATGGAATGAAGTTGGAGGCCTAGAGGAGAAACTAAAAGTTGCTTATAACGATATTGATTTTAACATAAAGCTGCTAGAAAAAGGATACTACAATGTATGTCTATCTAATATTGAGCTATATCATCACGAATCAGTATCTCGTGGCTCCGATACTTCGGGAAAAAAGAAGGAACGTTTTGATGCCGAACAGGCCTTTATGTATAAAAAGTGGAAAAATAGGATTAAAAACGACCCATTCCTCAATTCTAATCTTACTAGGAAGACCGCCGGCTATCTTTTAGATAGAGCCGATAAAGAGCAAGATAGCAAGTCTAAGAAGTAGTGCACATCTAGTCTCTTGGTTATGGTATAATAATAATATGTCTAAAGAACATATTAAGACCCGTTTTGTCGGCCTTTATAGCGTAGGGCGAGCCGTCCGTAACGCTACTAAAAATAGCAAAAAACTGAAAGAGGCCGCCAAGCTTTATGATGTCACCCACGATAACAATGTGAAGGTAGATTCTCCACTTGCAACGATTTGTGTTAATGAAGGTCCCAAACGCCTAAATATAGTTTTTGAGAAATTTGACGCCAAAGCTTTAGAAAATGATACACTAAAAGAATTCTTAGTAGCCAGCACCAACTTTGCTAAAAAAGAAGATTATGAACTTAGAATTATTTCTAGAAACAACTTGGCAAACCCAAAAGATTACACTGATTTTCTAAAAAAGCATGGGCTCACCACCCCAAAGAACTACTCTTTCTATACTGATAGTAACCACCGCGTTTCCGGAAGAACCTATCGTCTAAGCATCGCCAAAAATGATGTTTTCTTCACCGAGCAAGAATTAGAAAAACTAAAAGATTGGATTAAAAATGGAAGACACTAATTCAGAACCCTGGAATATGCCCCTAGAAAAGAGAATAGTAGAGTTAGAAGAAGCAAAAAGATCTCACAAAAAAGTCGCAGTTATTTTGTATCCAGAAGAAGATAAAGCCTCTTCTTTCCGCTATCGTGGCTATAATATCTATCAAACAACCAAGAAGAGTAATAAATGGCAACTTATATATTTCTTCTTAAATGAAATTGACGCGGTTTTTAAAATCATACCAGAGGTAGAAATTCTAATTTTTGGCAGAATCACTAGGTGGTCACCGCAATTTGACGAATTGGCAAAAATCGCAAGAGAAAATAATGTATGCATTTTGCAGGATTTGGATGATTGTGTTTGTGGGACAAAATATATCAAAGATATGTTCAATGTAGTCTCGCCAGATTTTATCGACCAAGAATACTGGATTAACACTTGTGCACATTACGAGCTCATTTCTTACCTTACAGATGGCTTTATTGTCACTAACGAGTATTTAGGAGAAAAACTATCTAAAGCTCACGATAACAAGCCATATAAAGTTATCAAAAATTTCTTAAACGAAGAGCAGATTAGTCTAGCCTCCACAATCAAGAAAGAGGAAACTAGTGATTTTACGATTGGCTATTTTAGTGGCTCGCACACGCATTTGACAGATTTTGAAGTAGCCTGCCCAGAGTTATTTCAACTCCTAAATGACTATAGAGATATAAAGCTTGAGATAGTTGGTATGTTAGAACTTCCAAAATCTGCAGAAAAATTTGTCAAAAATGGGCAGATTATATATCACCCAATGGTTGATTTTCTAACACTCGAGAAAATGCAGGCATCAGTTGATGTTAATATTGCACCACTAGCAGATAACATTTTTGCAAACTGCAAATCTGACTTGAAATTCTTTGAAGCAGGTTTAGTTAAAACCCCAACCGTTGCTAGTCCAACTTTCGCTTTCGCAGGATCAATCAAAAACGGTGAGAACGGATTTTTGTGCAGACCGGGCGAGTGGTATGAAACAATCTTGAAAATGTATCAGGACAAAAAACTTAGAGTAGAAATAGCCGAGAATGCATATCGATACACTATAGAAAATTACACTCCAGAGAGTAATCTCAAACAAATAGAAGAGGTGTATGACTACTATGTTAAAAAATAAAACAGTCTCTGTAATTTTGCCAAATTATAATTATGCGAACTATCTAAAATCTCGCATTAACGAAGTCTTGTCTCAAACTTACCCCATTTCTGAAATTATCATTTTGGATGATGCCTCTACTGACGGTAGCCAAGACTTAATTAAAGGAGAAATTAGCAGAATTAAGGAACAATATCCAGAAGTTGTAGCTAAATATGTATTTAACGAAAAAAATTCTGGAAACGTTTTTTCACAGTGGCAAAAGGGAATCGAACTTGCCACATCGGAATATATTTGGATTTGCGAGCTTGATGATGTGTCCGAGCAGAATTTTTTGGAAACAGTAATGGCTAGTTTTGACGATAAAGATGTGGTGCTTTCATATTGCAATTCGAAGATTATCGACACCAATGGCAAAATGACTTTGAAGGACAATTTGCGTAGAATAAAAGACGTTTTTCGCAAAAAACATAATGTTGGTAGTTATGTCATAGACGGAATAAAAGAGATAGATAATAACTTAGCAGTTTTCAATTCGATGCCGAATGTTTCCGCTATAGTTTTCAAAAATCAACCAAGCCTTGGCACCTTTCTGGAAGATGCTAAAAAATATAAGCTTTGTGGGGATTGGTATTTCTATTTGAAAGTGGCCACAACTGGTAAAATTGCATTTTCTAATAAAGTCTTAAACTCTCATCGTGTTCACCAAAAGAGCGTTACTAAGGGTACTAGTTTAAAAGAGCGTTTTAAGGAAATGCAAGAAATTCACAAATTTGCCAAGAATAGCATTGAGCTCAATGAGACTACTATTGATAGAATGAATAAGATAGAGTCAGACCTTGCTAAAAAATGGAAAATAAAGGATAATTAAGTATGGCAAAAAAACTTTTAGACTTCATAAAAAAGAACTACAAGTACCTGCTTTTTTGTTTGGTTTTTCTGGTAGTTAATTCATTTTTCGTTTTAAGGCTACGTAGCAATGTCGGTGGGTGGAAGGTTCTGATGCTTGCTGGCTTTCTAGTTGTGCAGGCTATACTTTGCGTACTGGGCTTTTATCTCAAGAAGGTTAAAGGTTGGCAACATCACCAGCTGTTTTTATTGTTTTCAATCATAATTGGTTTAATTTATGTTTTTGCCATGCCGCCGGGAGTAGCTCCAGATGAACCGAATCATTTTAAACGCGCTTACGAAGTGTCTGAGGGAAAATTTATTTCTTCCAGAGAGCAAGCTGACGGTGAGGGTGGAAATATTCTGCCAAATTCCATTAACGAACTGTTCAGAGTAGCTCCAGATCAAATAAAATATAATGATATGCCAGGAATTATTTCTGAATCAAGTCAGAAATCTAGCGAGGAATTCCAGAATTTTGGCAATACCGCTTTATATTCACCAGTAGTTTACGCCCCACAGGCCACAGGTATTCTCATTGGCAGAATTTTACATCTACCAATGATAGCTATTTTCTACCTAGCGCGTATTTTCAATCTGGCATTTTGGATTCTGCTTGGATATTATGCGATCAAAAAATTACCATTTGGCAAAAACGTTTTGCTTTTGATTCTATTCCTGCCAATTTCTATGCAAGCAGCCGCCTCTTGCCAGGCAGATGCCATCACCAATGCCTCTACCATTGCATTGTTTGCATTCACGCTGAATAAAATTAAAACCGAGAAGCTACTAACTACGAAAGAATACGTTATCGCTGCAGTGCTAGCCTTCCTAGTCTCCATGAGTAAAATCGTTTATCTTCCGTTTTGTTTTCTATTATTGCTTCTACCTAAAAAATGTTTCAAATCAAAGAACGAGAAGTTTTTCAAGATTGGCGGGCTACTTCTAGCTATTGTCATAATTAATTTACTGTGGTTAGCGATTTCCGCAGGTTTTCTAGTACAGTTTAGGGAAGGTGTAAATTCTGGAGAGCAAGTTAAATTTATCTTGTCTAATCCACTTAAATATACCATGATTGTTGGAAGTTCTATCGTTGAACAGGGAATTTTCTATTTCTTCTCATTCTTTGGCTCTAATCTAGCTCACTTTAATATTGGCCTAGCTGAACCATATATTTTATTCTTAGCATTCTTTATATTCTACACTTATATGCAGGAAAACCAAAAAGAATTCGCGCTCACTGTAAAACAAAAATTATTTATTACTATAATAGTAATTATCTGTTCTGCGCTAATCTTTACTAGCATCTACGTGCAATGGACTGCAGTTGGCCTCTCGCTGATTGAAGGTGTTCAGGGTAGATATTTCATCCCACTAGCTCTACCAATTCTGTTTTTGCTGAAGCCAGCTTCTACTCAGACTAGGAAAGATTTTGCTCCGTATGCTTTCGCAATGCTTACAGCAATAAATATCTATGCTATTGTCTCAATCATCGCTCACTATATGGTGTAGCTATTTCTTCTTTTCTTTCTTATATAGATAAATACAAAATCCTGTGAAGGCTATGATCGTTATCCCAGACACCCAATATGATACACGCTGGATTCTGGTGCCAGGATAGGTGACTTTTATTTCCGCATTTTTATTGATGGTGATATCAATAAAGCCCAACTCTGACATCAAGTATGGAAGTTCTTCCTCAGAACCATCAGGATATTTGGCCTCAATTTTGTAGCCAAGATAATAGATGCGTGGCAAGGTAAGTGTTGTCTCACCATCGACGTCGGAAACGGTGAAGCTCATATCCGGAACTCGATTAGTAATGTCAGAAATTTTTGCGTTGCCTTTAGCCACTAGCACATCGTGTGAAGGATAATCATTAATGAAAGTATTTGTATGCGTGGCTGGATTAGCAGTTGGTAAATAATCAATAATTATGGAAGATGTATGATGAAGCTCACCTGCTGGAACTGCAGCTTTTAAATTTTCTTGAGCAAAAGTATTAACCCTTGCGATCCCAAATAAGCCAGATATAGCTATCAGTATAATAATAACTGTGTCCACATTAGTATTTTTAAATTTCGCTACAATAAACCCGATAATTATGGCAGAGCCTAATCCCACGAAGGTTAATAATCTCCAAGGGAATTGTAACATCAGTAATGTATTTGGCAGTCCTCTCCAAGAAAAGAGTGTTGTAGTACAGAAGAAACTAATGATAGTAATAATAAGTGCAAACATTAGAAACATTTTATTTTCTTTTGTCTTAATATCTTTATAACGGAAAATTGCGTAAATAACTGCAATTAACCCAAGGAAGGTGATAATAATTGGAACATTAAGTATCATACCGTTCATTGAAAAATACTGGCTGATTGGCACTCGCCACATTTCTACGCCATTAATATTGGCCATGAAGTTTTCTTCAAACACTCGATAGTCAGCGTGAGCTTTATTTTCTAACATTGGCAAAAGAAATGGCAGGCTAATTAGTGCGGTAATTAGTGCGCTCAGAAGAAAATATAATATGCGCTTTTTCTTGAAGAAGGACTTAATGTTTGGCAAAAATCCGATAATTGTAAGCCCTACAAAAAACAGTGTCATTACGAGGTGCGAATGCACCATCCCAACACAACCAATAGTGAAATAAATTAAAAACTTCCTATAATCATCATGGATCAGATGATAAAGCCCAATCAGGACTATTGGCATAAAAATGAAAAATGTCGCCTCGGCCATTGCGCTGCGCACAATCATATCTATTAAGAAGTAAGGGAAAGTCATATAGAAAATTGCAGATGCCATTGCTGCTTTTTTGTTCTTCGTTACTAGAAGAATGAATTTTCGCATAAATACACCGGCGAAGAATATAATCAAGAAATATGATATCCTCATTGCGAGATAAATTCCACCAATCCCTAAGCGATTTACGACTTTAAAAATCAGGGCAGCCCCAATATGGGATAATTGTGGGTAGAATAGTCCTTCTCCGTTGCCAAGTTCGTTTGAAAGTACGCCATAAATTTTGCCAGTGAATATATCTGTTACACTACCATTTGCCATACCTTCAGCAGTAGCCGCATGGTAATAAAAATCATGCCCCTGGATATAATCTTTATCTATAAAAATAGACATAGAAATGAGTGCTACAACAGCAATCACTAGATAGGGAATTGATTTTTTCCAAATGGTTTTTAGCTTTTCCTTCATATAACCTCTTTTTAATACTATATATTATATGTTATGGGGTATCTTTTTGCAACGTACCCCAATCTGTGCTAAAATATACCTATAAATAACAGGAGTTTTTCATGAAAGGAATTATTCTAGCGGGTGGTTCTGGTACTAGGCTATACCCTTTAACTTTGGCTACTTCTAAGCAGATGTTACCAGTCTATGACAAGCCAATGATCTATTATCCATTAGCAACCTTGATGCTTGCTGGCATTCGTGATATTTTGATCATCTCTACCCCAGCAGATTTGCCAAATTTTGAAAGGCTCCTTGGTGATGGCAAAAAAATGGGTGTTAATCTGTCCTATAAAGTTCAGCCCTCTCCAGACGGTCTAGCTCAAGCCTTTACTCTCGGTGAAGAATTCATTAATGGCGAACCTTGTGCAATGATTCTTGGTGATAATATTTTCTACGGTCATGGTTTTGTCAGCTCTCTGCAGCAATCAGTGGAAAATGCTAAAAACGGCCGTGCTACAGTTTTTGGCTACTATGTCAATGATCCAGAACGTTTTGGCGTGGTTGAATTCGATGATGATTGGCACGCTCTTTCTATCGAAGAAAAGCCAGAGCATCCAAAGAGTAACTATGCAGTTACTGGTCTTTATTTCTACCCAGCTGGTGTCTCAGAAAAAGCCAAGACCATTCAGCCTTCCGCTAGAGGCGAGTTAGAAATCACTTCGCTTAATGAGATTTATCTAAATGAGGGTAACCTTGATGTTCAGGTGTTAGGTCGTGGCTTTGCCTGGCTTGATACCGGCACTATGGACTCACTCGCTGATGCTGCTGATTTCGTGAGAGTAATTCAAAAACGCCAAGGCGTAGAAATTTCCGCTCCAGAGGAAATTGCCTTCAAAAATGGTTGGATTTCCAAAGAAGAGCTTCTCGAATCTGCTGAAAAATATGGTAAATCAAGTTATGGCAAGCACTTAAAGCGTGCGGCAGAAAGGGCAATTAAAGACTAATGTTCACTTTTGAAAAAACCAAAATTGACGGCGTATTTGTCATCACCCCAAAAGTCTTCGGTGACGAACGTGGCTATTTTATGGAAACGTATAGCGAAAAGGATTTTAAGGAAGCTGGACTGAATTACACCTTCGTCCAAGATAACCAATCTAGTTCCAAAAAAGGCGTGTTACGCGGTCTTCACTTCCAAACTGGGCACCCACAGGCAAAACTTGTACGTGTATTAAAGGGCGAAGTATTTGACGTTGCTGTAGATTTAAGGGAGAACAGCTCTACTTATGGACAGTGGGTCGGCGAAAAATTATCCGAAGAAAATAAGAAACAATTATTGATCCCACGTGGTTTTGCACACGGTTTTCTGGTTTTGTCTGATACTGCAGAATTCGCTTATAAATGTGACGATTTTTACCATCCAGAAGAAGAAGGTGGCATCATGTATAACGACGAAGATATCAAGATTGAATGGCCGGAAGTTGATGCGGAATATACTTTGAGTGAGAAAGATCAAAATCATCCAGTATTGAGAGAAGCAAACATAAAATTTAAAGGAGAAAATTAAATGGGAAAAACTATTGTTGTAACTGGCGGCGCTGGCTTTATCGGTTCAAACTTTGTTTATTATATGCTGAATAAGTATCCAGACTATCGCATTGTCTGTCTAGATTGCTTAACTTACGCTGGCAATATCCATACCCTAAATAAAGCCAAAGAAAACCCAAACTTCCGTTTCGCCAAAATCAATATTTGTGACAAAGAAGCAGTTAGAAAATTATTTGAAGAAGAAAAGCCAGATATCGTAGTAAATTTTGCCGCAGAAAGCCACGTTGACCGTTCAATCACTGGCCCAGAAATCTTTATCAAGACTAACGTTGAAGGTACTCAAACTTTGATGGAAGTTTGTCGTGAATTAAATATTCCACGCTATCACCAGGTATCTACTGATGAGGTCTACGGTGATCTACCGCTTGATCGCCCAGACTTATTCTTCACTGAAAAGACCCCACTTCATGCTAGTAGCCCATACAGTGCGTCAAAAGCTGGTGCTGATATGTTGGTAATGGCTTACCATAGAACTTTCAATTTTCCAGCCACTATTTCTCGCTGTTCTAACAACTATGGCCCATACCATTTCCCAGAGAAACTTATTCCGTTGACCATCATCAACGCGTTAAATGACAAACCTTTGCCGGTTTATGGTGATGGTAAAAACGTGCGTGACTGGCTTTATGTTGAAGACCACTGTCGTGCGATTGACCTCATCATTCATAATGGTAAAATCGGAGAGATTTACAATGTTGGTGGTCATAATGAAATGGCAAACATTGATATCGTAAAACTCATCTGCAAAGAATTAGGCAAACCAGAAAGTCTAATTGAATTTGTCGAAGATAGAAAAGGCCATGATAGACGTTATGCTATTGACCCAACCTTTATCCACGATGAGCTTGGTTGGCTTCCAGAAACTAAGTTTGCAGATGGCATCAAGAAAACTATTCAGTGGTATGTTGAGAATAAAGATTGGTGGCAAGATATTTTAGATGGCACCTACAGAGAGGAGAATTAAATGAAGGTTTTAGTTACCGGAACATCTGGCCAACTTGGTCACGATACAATGCTAGAACTCGAGAAGCGTGACATCGATTGTCTTGGTGCAGATCGTCAAGGTGGGGAGAACTATGAGTTCAAGACCACCACACTTGATATTACTGATAAAGACATGGTAGAAAAGGTAATTACCGATTACCATCCAGACGCAGTTATTCACTGTGCAGCTTGGACCAACGTCGATGCTGCTGAAGACCCAGCTAATCTTGAGGCCGTTAGAAAAGTAAACGTCGAAGGAACAGAGAATCTTGCAAAAGCCTGTGCTAAGATTGGCGCAAAGATGGTTTATATCTCTACTGATTATGTCTTTGATGGACAAGGCGAAAGACCTTGGCAACCTGATGACAAAAACTATGCTCCGCTTAATGTCTATGGTCAGTCTAAACTAGACGGGGAAAAGGCTGTTACGAATAATACTGACAAGTACTTTATCGTACGTATTGCTTGGGTATTTGGTAAAAATGGTAAAAACTTTGTCAAAACCATGCTTGAAGTTGGCAATAATCACGATGAGGTTCGTGTAGTAAATGACCAAATTGGTACCCCAACCTATACTCCAGATTTATCGAGATTGCTTGTTGATATGATTTTGACCGACAAATATGGCTTCTATCATGCAACAAACGAAGGTGGCTATATTTCTTGGGCAGATTTCACCAAAGAAATTTTCAAACAGGCTGGTATTAATTCTAAGGTCATTCCAGTTACTACTGCAGAATACGGGGCTTCTGTGGCTAAACGCCCATTCAATTCTCGTCTAGACAAGTCTAAGCTAAAAGAAAATGGTTTTGAGCCACTCCCATCCTGGCAAGATGCACTTTCTCGCTATCTAAAAGAATTACAATAAATTTGATAGTTTTAGGTCAGGAAATGGCGGAAGAAGACACAGAAGTTGAACTAGAAAGCCCAGAGGGGGTGCGAGTTTCTGTGCTTTTAATGGTAAGAGAATCTGATTTAGAACTTACCAGATGTTTAAAGAGTCTTAGTAATCAAATTTTAGACGATATGGAGGTCCTATGTCTTGTTAGTGTTCCGGAGAATGAAACGGACCTTTATAAGAATCAACTTTCAATTTTAAGTGATTTTGCCAAAAAAGATTCGCGTCTTAGAATTGTACGCACCAAAATGACTGATTACGGTGTAATCATGAATGCTGGCATTAAAATTGCCAGAGGGGAATATCTCGGTGTTGTTAATACCAACGATTTCATCGACCCAGAAATGTATATTGAGCTATTTGCTTTAGCCAAGAAACATGATGCCGACATTGTTCGTAGTAATTATTTTGAATACCTAAATGAAACTGACAGGTTGCACGAATCATTTCTCGCGGAAGATGCGGACAAATTGAAAAACCCAGAAGAAGACACTAGCATTTTTTATCAACCGCCAATTTTGGGCTGCGGCTTATATCGAAGAGGATTTCTTATAGATAAAAAGCTCGCATTTTTTAATTCATTAAGTAGTAAACCACAAGATGCTAGCTATAATTTCAAGTTATTATCCAGCACCGATAAACTTGTTTTGACCAATAAAGCCTATCTACACCACCCAGAGGATGATGCTAAAAGTATAATCAAGACTGAAGAAATGTATTTAATAAATATGGAATACGCTGAAACTGAAAAATTCCTAAAATCTCGCGGAACTTGGGAGACCTATGGCAAACTTTTTGAAGCAGTTAAATTCGCGAGCTATTTCTTAAATATGTTGAGACTAGAAAATAAAAATCTAGAACCATACGTGCTACGCACGCGCGCAGAATTCCACGATGCCGAAGACAGAGGCTATATTGATAAGAAGTATTTTCCAAAAGAGCATTGGAAAACTTTGCAATCGATTCTGAAATATCCACCAAGTATCTTCCTGTTGTCATTCAAAAAATATCGTAAAAAATAATCCCCAAATGGGGATTATTTTAGTCCCAAAGTTTCATGTATTCTTTTGTAACCTTTGCAGGCTTTCCATCACAAGCAATTTTGCCGTCTTCAATCAGAATTGCACGGTCACAAAATCTTTCTACATTTTCCATGCTATGAGTAACGAGAACTACGGTTTGATTGCCATGTAGACTCTTAAAGTAATCATTACACTTTTCCTGGAAAGCTGCATCACCAACAGCCAATACTTCATCAAGTACCAAGATGTCGCCACGCGCACGAATTGCGATAGAGAACGCCAAACGTACCTGCATGCCAGAAGAATAGTTTTTCAATTTTTGATCCATAAATTGATCTAGCTCTGCAAAGCGCACAATTTCATCATACATCTCATCCATTTCTTTATTGGAAAATCCAAGCAGAGCGCCATTGAGATAGACATTTTCGCGCCCAGTTAATTCTGGGTTAAAGCCTACGCCAAGCTCAATAAACGGCACTAAAGTCCCATTGACCTTAACAGAACCTTTGTCTGGCAAGTAAATTTCAGAAAGAATCTTCAAAAGGGTTGATTTACCGCTACCATTTCGGCCAACAATGCCAAGAAATTCGCCTTTTTTGATATCAAATGATATTCCTTTTAAAACTTCCTGCTTTTTGTATCCCTTGATGCCACGTAAACGGTTGAATATAGCTTGCTTTAATCCCCAGGATTTTTCGGTAGGCAACTTAAAGCTTTTATACAAATCTTTCACAGAAATAGCGATGTTTGCATCTTCATTGCGCTCTTTAACTTCGTTTCGCATTTTCTTTAGGTATTTTTCTGACCAGTTCATACGCATTACAACTCCTCCGCAAAATACTTAGAACGTTTCTTGAAGAACAACACAGAAACAACAAATACTATGGCTACAGCGCCAACTGAAATCAATCCCCAAACTGGCCCAGACAGCTCCCAGCCAGTAATAGTAGCAGGGGTGATGAGATTTTCTCTGACATCTTGGATAATCTGTGCGACAGGGTTTAGCATCATTATTTTACCAACTAACATTGAAGTTTCGGTAACCATTGAAAGTGGGTAAATAATTGGCACTGCGTAAAACATTGCTTGCATCAGAACATCCCAAATATTTCCAACATCACGGTATTTGATATTGATAGAGCTAAGAAGCAAGGAAATACCAAGAGCAAAAATGTAAAGCTCAAGAAGGAGTGGCAGAATCATCAGCCAAGAAAGTGATGGCATGACACCATTTATGAGCGTGAAAACTATTACTACACAAAGATTAATCAAGACATTAATAACTGCAGTACTGGTAGCGGAAACCACCACGATATATTTTGGAAAACTAATCTTCCTGAGCAATTCACCACGTTGCTCAATAGAATGAATACCCTGTTGAGTGCATTCTGTAAAGAAATTCCAGAGTACAGTACCAGTCAAAAGATAAACTGGATAATGTGGAATAGCATCACCAAATCTCAAAACTTTCGCAAAGACTACATAAAGAATCGCGAACATCAAAAGTGGTTTAATTACTGCCCACATATAGCCAAGTACCGAGCCTTGATAGCGTAGCTTAAAATCGGTTTTGACTAATTCTTTAAGCAGAATCCGATTTTTCTTTCCAAAAAGAGAAAAACTCATAGGTTTATTATAGCATATTATTGTACAATAAGATATATGGAAACACCGTTAATCTCAGTAATTGTTCCCGTATATAATGTTAAGCCATATATTAACGATTGCATTGAATCTATTCTTCGTCAAAGCTATCCTAAGCTAGAGATAATCTTGATTGATGATGGTTCTACCGATGGTAGTGGCGCCGACTGCGATAACTACGCTAGAACCAACCCACGTATCAAAGTTATTCACCAGGAAAACCAAGGCTTATCAGCTGCCAGAAATCGTGGCATTCAAGAATCTACTGGCGCTTACATCACCTTTGTCGATTCGGATGACTATGTTGCACCAGATTATATTCAGTACCTATTCTCACTCTGCAACAAGTATCAGTCCAACATGTCAATTTGCGCTCTCAGAGAGATCACCATTAAAAATCAAGAAATTAATTACGGTGAAGATTATGTAGAAAAAGTAATGAGTACTGAAGAGACACTTGGCCGTATGCTTAGAGAAGATGGTTTTACAGTAGTTACCTATGCAAAATTGTATAAAAGGGAATTATGGAATGATATTATCTTCCCGGTAGGTACCGTTCATGAGGATCTTGGTACAACTTATAAGTTGGTAGAAAAATGTCCGCGTATCGCTTATGGACCAGAGCCAAAATATATTTATAGAAAACGAGAAGCATCAATATCAAATAGCGATTTTAGCGATCAGAAATTCGACATTATTACTTTGACAGATGAGATGTGTGACACCATTGATAAAACTCATCCATATCTCAAAAACACTACCAATCTTAGACGTTGCCATGCGCGATTTAGTGTACTCAGACAGATGACTGGCAAACAGCTAACACCAGTTCAAGCAGGTAGGGAACAGGAAATTGTAAAGTATTTGAGAGAGCACAAAAAAGATGTCATTAAAAATCCGGTTGCTAAAAAACGTGACAAACTTGCCATGTATGCGGTATTGACAAACAAAGAATTTTTTAAATCTGCCTGGAAAGTTTACGCTAAAGCTCGTAAGTAGTTAATCGTATCTCTCATTGCATCGTCAATAGTGAGCTCAGTTTTCCAACCGAGTTCGCGAAAAGCTTTTTCTGGTATTGCATGCATTTCCGGTAAATCGCCGGTTCTGCGACCGACAATTTTATATGGTAATTTTTTACCGCTGGCCTTTTCGAAAGCTGCAACCATCTCTAAAACGCTGGTGCCTTTGCCTGAGCCAAGGTTGTAGACTGAGATACCTGGCTTAATATGTTGTAAAGCCGCCAGGTGCCCCTTAGCAAGATCTACTACATGAATGTAATCACGAATACAGGTGCCATCAGAAGTTGGGTAATCATCACCGTAGATAGATAGCTCTGGATATTCTCCTTGTGCAACTTTCATAATAATTGGCATCAAATTATTAGGACGACCATTCGGGTCTTCGCCAATGAACCCAGATGGATGTGCGCCCACCGGATTGAAATATCTGAGAATCGTAGCAGAAAATTCCGGTTTTGACATAGCGATATCTTTCAGAATTTCTTCGATCATATACTTAGTTTTGCCATATGGGCTTGTAATATTTTGACCAGTTGGCAAATCCTCAGTATAAGCAGTGACACCCGGGTCTCCATAAACGGTCGCAGAAGAAGAAAAGATAATATTATCGACGCCAGTGTTCAGCATCGCATTTAACAAATTGATAGTTCCTTCAACGTTATTTTCATAGTACTTTAGTGGTTGTTCTACGCTTTCTGCCACAGCCTTTAAGCCTGCAAAATGAATGACCACATCATACTTCGTCCCACTAAAAATCTCGGTTAAGCGTGCTTTGTCTAAAATGTCTGCCTTATAGAATTTTGGGCTCACGCCAGTTAGCTTAGAAATAGCATCAAGGACAGACTCTTTACTATTAGAAAGGTTGTCCAAAATTTCCACCTCGTGTCCAGCAGAAATTAATTCCACCACAGTATGCGAACCGATAAAACCCGTGCCCCCAGTTACTAAAATTTTCATACCTTTATTATAACACTAAAAAATGATATAATATAAGTATGAAAAAAGACCCAGGTCTTAAGTTTAGAATTAGTCTAATTTTTGGCGATATGATTGCCATCGTTCTGGCTTTTCTGTTTGCCTATCTTTTCCGCATTCACATTGATAAGCGTCCATATTTCTTTGAAGCTGAACCAGGCGCTTTCGTATTGTTTATTTTATTTTCTATACCAGTCTGGACTGTTATTCTAGCGATTCTTGGCGTGTACAAGAAATCAATTTTTATGAATCGCTCCAGGATGCCAGAGATAACACGCCTCTTTGCCGGTTCAATTATTGGCACAATGGCGCTTATTTCTTATATTTTTTTCACCGATAAGAATATTTTCCCAACTCGCTTAGTTGCCGTCTATTCATTGGCACTTTGCTTTCTCATGCTCCTTCTGGTTAGATGGCTTGTCCATACAATACATGCTTTCTTTGTACGCAGGAACCATGATACCTTAAGAGCTATTGTTATCGGCAATAACGACAATACTGCGAGATTGCTTGATCACTTCGCTGATTTTCCAGAAGACGGCTACACCTTGTCCGCGGTAGTCGCTAACAAGAAATACATCCCTATAGAGTTTCAAGGTAAAAGGTTCACATCGTTAAAAGAAGCCTTGAAATGGGTAGAGGCTGATGTAATATTCCAAACTGATGATGAACAAACTGAGTATGTGTATAGCCAAGCTATTAAGTATCATACATTTTATTATTTCGTCCCATCAGAAGCTACATTTTCTTCTCATGTTGGCGACTTAGAATTAATTGGCGATACCCCAGCGATTTCTGTTAGAATTACACCTCTTATAGGTGGTGCTAGGTTCATGAAACGTGCAGTTGATATTATTGTTGGAACATTAGCCTTTATCATTGCGCTCATCCCAATGGCTATTATCTGGATAGCAGTTAAACTTTCAGACATTCATTCTCCGGTATTCTATAGTGAGTATAGATTATCCCGGTACAATCGCAAAGTCAAAATCTTTAAGTTCCGTTCTATGAAGCCAAAATATTCTGGTCTATCTCCTGAACAAGCATTTACCAAAATGGGTAAGCCGGAACTAATTAAAAAATATCGTGACAATGGTGATTTCTTGCCAGATGACCCACGTATTACTGGTATAGGTAGGGTACTTCGTGCTACATCGCTAGATGAACTACCGCAGCTCTTTAATGTCATTCGTGGCGATATTTCTCTAGTTGGTCCTAGAGCGCTTGTCCCAGGAGAATTGCGCGATTATGGTGATCGCTCTTTGCTACTCTCAGTCAAATCAGGTCTTACTGGCCTTGCTCAGGTTTCTGGCCGTCGCGATATCAGTTTTGAAGAGCGTCGCGCACTCGATCTTTATTATGTTCAGAATTGGTCTCTTAAACTTGATTTCAGTATTATGCTTCGCACTATTGGGGTAGTGTTCACAAGGAAAGGCGCCAAATAAGGATGGGCCTAGAAGCGCCGTCAACTATCGACAAAAAGCCAAAAGTGGCTTTAGTTTGCGATTGGCTGACTACTGTGGGCGGTGCTGAAAGCGTACTCTTAGAGCTCCATAAGATGTATCCAAATGCCCCGATTTATACTTCAAAATATAACAAAAAGGGAATCGACTGGTTTCTAGATGCCGATGTTAGAACTGGTTGGCTTCAAATCTTTCCGACTTGTTTTCGCCGCTTTATTAGCCCACTCAGACAGCACTACTTTTCTCATTTAGATTTATCAAACTACGATTTAGTGATTTCAGTCACTGGCGCCGAGGCCAAATCTGTTAAAACCGAACAAAAAACTAAATCTTCCGAACAACCCGAACACAAATGCGTACACCTCTGTTATTGCCATGTCCCTACGCAATATTATTGGCAGATGTATGATGAATATCTAAAAAATCCAGGTTTTGGTATCTTAAACCCCTTGGCTCGTGTCGGCTTAAAATTGTTTGTTAATCCTATGAGAAAGCGCGATTTTGCCGCTGCTCAGCGTCCAGATGAATTCATTACTATCTCCGAGCACGCGAAAAAACAAATTAAAAGATATTATAAGAGGGAAGCGAAAATCATCTATCCTCCGGTGAATCTGGAAAAGTTTTCCACAGAATTATCCACAGATAAGAAAATAAAATCAAAAGAAAATCAAGCAGAAAATCAATATAATTACATCACAACTTCGCGCCAAGTCAACTGGAAACGATTGGATCTAGCAATTTTGGCCTGTATCAAGACCAATCAAAAATTGACCGTTATAGGTGATGGCCCAGAGCACAATAAGCTAGTAAAACTAGCGAACAATTCTTCACTTATTAAGTTTTTGCCGCAGATGTCTCAAGATGAACTAAAAACTCATCTAGAAGAAGCTGACGCTTACATTTTTCCAAGCTTAGAACCCTTTGGTATTGCCCCAATTGAAGCTATGGCTTTAGGCCTTCCGGTAGTTGCTTATGGTGAAGGTGGAGCACTAGATTATGTTAAACCAGGAGTAAGCGGTGCTTTATTTGAGAAACAAACTGTAGATTCTCTGGCCGAAGTGATTAAAGATTTCAACCCAAATAAGTTCTCCAAGACTGATATTAGAAACTCCGTTAAGAAGTTTGACAAATCTGTTTTTGTAGAAAAAATGCGAGAGGAAATTCATGAAAAACTTAGTTAAATATTCTGCCAAAGCCTGCACAATTCTCCTATACTTCTTACCTGCGATATTATTCTTTTCGTATTATCCAATAATTACCGTTGGTAGAAGCGACTATATGAATCTCGAATTTTCCTTGCCGGAAATTTGGCTGATTATTTTCGCGATTCTTGCCTTGCCACAACTTAAGAAACTCTATAAATTCTATGGTCCAAAAAAGCTCGCTATTACTGCAGTAATTCCAGTTTTTTGTTTTCTTTCTAGCATCTGGTCTGCTAACCATCTAAGAGCGATTCTAACTTCAGGTATTTTATCCCTCCTCATATTCACAGTACTAAACACGGTAGTTCTGTTTAAAGAACATAAAAACTTGAGGACCGATTTAATTAAAGTGCTTTTGTTCTCATCTGCGGCCATTTCCGTTATCTGTTGGCTTCAATGCATTCTCGATATTTTAGGAGTTCCTAGGAGTGTTACTTTGTTGTGCGAAGGTGGTACCTATACAGCCTTTGGCTTCCCACACCCAAATGGTTTTGCAATCGAGCCACAGTTCATGGGTAATCTTTTATTGGTGCCAGTTTTACTTAGCTTTTATGCTATTTTTGCCCATGCTTATAAGAACCGTGGGCAAAAGGCAACACTCATTTTGCTTACAACCTTTCTTTCTGCAACTCTATTCTTGACTTTGTCTCGTGGTGCGATTTTCTCTTTTGGAATTGGTGCTATTGTTCTCGCAATCTATTGCGGGATAAAAAAATACAATCATTTTATAAAAAGTCTCATTACAGCGATTATTATCTTAGTAGCCAGCCTTGGTTTGACTCTCACAGCCGATGGCATTTTTGCTAGTACCAGTCCTACTAATGACACCTTCATTTCCGGCGTCACCAAAGCTGTACATCAGTTATCTCTAGGTGTGATTGATATACGCCCGGAAGAATACAAGGCTGAAGAATCTACCGTATCAGCCACCACAGAGACCACCGCATCGGAAACTGCAGCGGGAACTATATCAGAGCCGGAAACATCGACTTTCTCCGGCTACGTCGCCGAATCTACCGACACTAGGCTAAATCTCAACGCATTAGCTTTTGGCACTTGGAGATCGGACCCACAATACACCTTCATCGGCACCGGTCTTGGTTCTGCCGGTATTGCCATGAGCAAAACTTACCCCGAAGAAATTGGCCCCAAAGAAATTGTCCAAAACGAATATGTCAGCCTACTCTTAGAACTTGGACTAATTGGCTGTGCTATTATCCTCGCAGTAGCAATCTATGCCGCAATCAAACTTCCTAAAAACCCACTATTTGTCGCCGTGATCTTCGCGTTTGCCTTTAGCCTTTTGTTCTTTTCTGGACTTCCCAACGCTCTTCACGTCTACATTTTCCCCCTGCTTTTTGCTACCAAAGACAAACTTCTCGTAGAAAATAAAGTTAAGCGTCATTGTAATAATCGTAATTAGCACATAGCTAGTAGTAGAACTTACAAATACATAAGATGAAAATAGTGGCACCCAGCCAACTATCATATAGACAAACTGATAAAAATTATGGAAAAATTCTAAATCAAACAACACTGTAAGCTGTGGACGCAGAATCTCAATAATCAGAATATTCCAGAGGAAAAATTTAAAAATACCAAATTTTCCTGGGTCGCGTTCTTTCCAAGTAATATTGCTATGCAAGAAAAACGCTACAATTGTAGAAACGGCGCCGGCTACCACGATGGACAGTGGCTGTTTAAACGATAACTCGCTAAAAATAGTAAGCACGCAAACTTCATAGACTGCGTAGTCTATAACAGCCGCCAAAAAACCGACCCCTGCAAATTTCAAAATTCTGGAAGCGCTTACATCGGCGTCTTTGTTACTATTTCCCATCAAATACCTTTCTGAGCCATGCATCGGCCGGCCCTGCTGTCATTAATAATATCAAATAGTTCTGTTTTTGAAAATCACGCAATTTCTCTGCTAGTTCTTCGTTTGCTTCTGCCGGCTCGCCAATAGAAGAATTGGAAAGGGAAGCGATAAACTCGGCCGGTGTAATCACTTTAAGAGAGGGGTCCTCGCGCACTAAGTAAGTTGGTAGCCAATATAGTTTATCAGCGCCAACGAAGGCATCTTTATAATCTTCAAATATTTCATGCTGACGTACATTTTGGTGGGGCTCATATACCGCTACTACCCCAGAGAGCCCCAGTCTAGAAGCTTCTTCTTTTGCCACTTCCAAAGTTGCAGCGATCTCTTCTGGGTGGTGACCATAATCAGAATAAACATTTTCGTAGATTCTCTCAAAACGTCTGCCAACACCAGGAAAATCATCAAGAATTTCAACCAAGAGCTCCTCGTTGATCTTACGGCCAGCATAGTTTTTATCACCAGGGATTAAATTGTTGGAAGCGATTTCCATGTCTATCTCTTCCACCATCTCAAAGATGGCTTGCATCGCTAGACTAGCATCGTAACGACGCGCCTTCCCAGCCAGAGAAAATTTATCAGATAAGTCTATAGCTTCAGTATTCTGAGAAACTGCTGAGGCCTCTAATTTGACACCGCGAATCACATTTTCACTCTGCCCTTCAAACTTAGAAAAAGCTCGCATGTAGTCTAGTTTTGTCGGGTAGATATCAGGGTGATCATAAGATACGGTCGTAATCACCGAAAGCCATGGGAAAAAGTGCAAGAAATTGCGGTCATATTCATCGGCTTCATAAATCAAGAAATCGGATTTAGTATCATAGCGTCCTGCTTCTGCAAAGGGAAGAGTAGTCCCTACCAAGTATGATACTGGCAATCCTAGGTTAAGTGCTGTCCAGGTTATCATTGCTGTAGTGGTAGTTTTGCCATGGGTCCCGGCGACAGCTACCATCTTTAGGCCTAATTTATCTACAAGATAAGCAATTAGTTCATCTCGCTTAGATATTCTTATCCCCAGCTTCTTGGCTAAGTTAAGCTCAGGGTGATCAGCAGGTAAAGCGGAAGTATAAACAAACCAATCAACTCCAGAGGTGTCATACATCTCCTGCAAAAATTTGCCATCCTGCTTGCCAAATTTTACAGGAATATTTTTGCGTGCCAATTCTGAAGCTACTGCTCCTTCAGACAAATCAGAACCAGAAACTAGGAGCCCAGCATCGCGAGCCATGAGCGCTAGTGGCCCAAGCCCAGTTCCGGAAATACCAGAAATATAGATATTCATACCTATATATTGTATCACAAAAAACCAACTCAGATTTCTCTGAGTTGGCCTAGATTTGAGTTTTAATTTTGGCCCAAGATTATTTCTTCTTGAGAGTCAAGAAACCGTTGCGTGGGTTTTCGTTGACAACACGATCTGCTGGAAGATCAATAGGGGTACCTTTGCCACCTTCTGCAGTCTTAGTGAAGAAGTAGATAGTTTGCTTCTTGCCGCCACGAAGAGTAACTTCTGACTGACGTAGGTAGTAAGTAACACCTTTGCTGTTAGTATGTTGGTAGGCCATATTTCCTCCTTAATTGATATATATTCTTATCTTATGACCTCAAGAGGCAGATGTCAAGAGGTTTTTCTATTTTTTTATAAAAATTAAGGCAAGATGCAGCACGCACCAGAGGAAGGCCCTGATTAAGATTACAAAGATTAAGATAAGACAGATGATGGCAATTAGCCCAGACAATGTTGGTGTCCAGATTGGAGATGCAAAATCATAGCGAAAGAGCGCCGTAGAGGGAAGAGAAGCCATAAAACTATCTTCTATTGTTTCTGTGGTAGGGTATTTAGCAATCTCCCCAGTCATACAATCAAGGTATCCTTGGCTATTCCAAGCCCAACCGTTTTGAATAGCAAGCGGCTTACAAACTTCCATCGCCTTCGCAAAAACATTGCCGTTAGGATTTTCGTCAGTGCTTGCCTGCTGTTCGGCCGCCGCTAATGCTTCGGATGCCTTTCTTTCGTATTGGTGTTCCAGGTAAATCGGCCCTGTCCCAAAGGTTACATTGGAAGTGCCATTTTTTTCTGTTATGTTTATTACAGTGTGGTTAATCGCAAAATCTCTGAGATTAGAGAGCGCGGTAGCTATTTCCTCATCACTACCGGATTCGTCGGCAGTAGTTACTGCTGCCTTTAAATCTGTCATTTTGATATGATCAAATCTAAGGAGAGTAGCGTAGATGAAAAGCAAAAGCACCAAAATAATCAGAAGCTGCCAAGTTTTCACCTGCCTTAAGGACTTCAGAGACTTTTTTATCTCGTATTTGTTTAGCCCACTCATGTTGCATCTATTATATCACATAGAAAATACCCCCGGAATTACTTCCGAGGGCTTTTCGTTGCACATCAAGATTAGTACTGGATGGTTTCATCCATGGGATCGCAAGGTTTGAAGTCTGTACCAGACACGTCGGGTGCGACATCGACTCCGTTCTCATCAACAAAGTCGACGATATCCTTCAGGTGAATGATGCATTCGACGGGAACGTTTATGCTCTTCGCCTCGTCGCTTATATTGATATCTCCTCCACTGGCGAAAAGGTAACTATAGGTGCACAGATTATGTCTCCCAGGGTTCGACTCGTCCCACTTGCCTATTGTCACGTATCCAATGTCAGGGTGCGAATCACCATTTCCTGCTTGCACGAACCAATCATCATAGATAAGCGCAAATGAGTAACTAGTGACCGCCCAAAACGATGCCCCTGCGTCCCCTGCAAATTGTTCGATGTCGAACTCCCCATCGGAGATATACTTACCCATATTGCTCTCCATCAGCGCTTCCATCGGATCAACTTCTTCCGGTTCTTCGGCTTCTTCAGGTTCCTCCGTTGCTTCCTCCGTTGCGGGCTCCTCTGTGGGCTCTTCCACCATTTCCGGTTCCTCAGAAGATGCTTCCACCTCCGGTTCTTTGACCGGTTCCGGAGCCGGCTCAACCTCAGCAGACGCTTCCACAGTAGGCTGGGGCGCAGGCTCTGGGGTTACCGCCTGCGTACCACACGCGGTAAGTGAGAGTGCTAAAATCGCACTCATAACAACTGCCACAACTGCATGTATCTTCTTCATAGTCTTTTCCTCCTTGATGTAAGAATGAGATGTAAATGTGCAACTTATCTTATTATACCACACTTTGCCAAAAAAGTAAAGATGCTAGCACAAAAAATGGTGCGGGCGGTTGGGTTCGAACCAACGACCAAGCGGTTATGAGCCGCCTGCTCTAACCCCTGAGCTACGCCCGCAACTTTTGAGATTAACTGGACTTATTTTAACACGGAATGTTATAATAAAAAAGCGTAAATGGAAAGAATAAAAACAAGTTTTAGACGCCTCGGCTACCGTATCAAGCGTTGGTTTTCTCAGGAGCACGCTATTTTTCTGGTGGGCGTCGGACTCTGTCTAATTTGGACCTGGGGTGCCATTTCTGCCATGAGTAGAAACTGGGAACTAGAGCAACGTCTTGATGCGCGTAGAAACGAGCTTGCCGTCCTAGAAGTAGAAATCGAAGAGCTAGAATTAGAGAACAAATACTATGCTTCAGAAGAATATCAAGAACTTGCGGCTCGTGATCTGCGTAATAAAATTGGTGATGGGGAAGTGCTAATTTATCTCCCAGAAAATTCCGATATCGCTAAGCACAAGCACGGGAACATCATCGTAGAAGATAAGGTTGAAGAACCAGATAATTTTGAACAGTGGATGTCATTTATTTTTGGCGCTTAAGATAGCGAGACTATTTTAAGTCACTTATGCTTTTTGTGTTATAATTAGCGTATGGAAAAGAAATCTGGAAAAAACGTTAAGTCAAAAACTGACACTAAAACTCGCAGCCGTTCAAAGAAAATCATACACTCTTTGCCAATAGTTGGCCTTATCGTGCTCATTATCGCGCTTGTAGCAACTTTAGTAATTACTCTAATTAATTTCAATACCACCCCAATGAAGGAGATTGCGCCAGATGCGGAAATCATTGGCGTGCCAATGGAAAGGTACTTTTTTGATGCAAAGGGTGGATGTACAAATTCTGAAGACATTTCGCTTGCAGATGGGAAAGTCAACGCCAAAGATTTTAGCGATGAGCTAAGAGAACGTATAGTAATAAACTTTTTAGTTTCCCAAAAATACAACGGTTACCCATACGACTATATTAACGAAGTTTATCAATCATTCTTTGGTAGCGACAAAAACATCACTGAAAGAGACACTTACGAAACGGTCGACGGCAAGATTTCTAAAAACGAAGATGGTATCTATGTGGCCTCAAGTAACTGTGCTGCGCCAGAGGTTTATACTTGTGTAGTGCTGGATAAAGCCTACCAATCTGAGAAAAATGACACCCTAAAAGCGACCGTAGGCGTCTTTACCGTAACCTCAGAAAATGGAAATATTTATCCAGGTTTGGCGCGTGATGGTGAAGCCCTAGGTCTTAGAACCGACTTTAACGCGGCAGAAAGAATGAACGATTTACCAAAATGGGAATTAACCTTTAAGATTGATAAAAGCACCGGCCTTTATCAATTAGTTTCTACAAACAAACTAGCATAATTTTCTTGACCATTTTTCCGCTTACGTTTATAATAAAAGCATGGACAAAGAAGGTCAAAATTCTACGGGTGCCAAAGTTTTTGAATCGAAAGATATTGGCAGTAGGGAAAAACCAGATTATTTTATCAATGTAAACGATTCTGAGAAGAAGGCTAAAGAGCGAGAAAAGCAAGCTCAGCCCCACAGAAAACGCTTAATCATCATCTTAGCAAGCATTGCTGGAATTTTGATTCTAGCAATTTTAATTACAATCATTGTGAACGTGACTAAGAAAGACCGCCACGAAGTTTATGATGGCCTCGGTCTTCCTTCTGCTATTGATGAGATTGAGGAAAGGGCCTATAACTTTGTTTACGATGGTAATGGCAATGCTACTGCCGAAGGCTACAAAAACGCCCTATACTTTATGAACACTGTCATCATGGACATGACTGATGAAGATTATGATATGGACTTAATCTTTGCAGCTCGCGCCTTCCGTTCAAAACTAGCTTACGAAGCTGGCGGACATGACGCAGCCTTAAGTGATGCCTTGACTCTAGCCAATGTCGCAGTGACTGACGCGCAGAAGTTTAGCGCTTATGATGCACTTGCTTGGATTTATATGTGGAGAGGGGAGTTAGATGAATCCAATAAATACGAGGGCTTGATGGATACGCTAGATGTACCAGAAAACCAGAACGGTGGCGTAGGCGGTTTGGTTACTGATGAAGAGATCAATGCGGATATTGAAGCAGGCGTAAATGAATTGACGGAGAGGGCAAATGAAGAATAAGAAAATGGCTTTTAGAGCAACCATTATACTATTTGAAATAGCCCTATTTTGGCTCTGGCCTAACGTGAGTCAACAGGTGTGGGCAGACGAACTTTCTGGTACATCAACTGACTACCACCCAGTAGAGACGACTAGTAGGGCTACTCAGGGCGAAGGACAAAGTAGCAGTAATAGCGGAACTGCAAGAAATTGTGTCGGGACATGTAATGGCATAATCAATAGCCGAGATACCGGTTGGGTGGCAATGACCGTTCCAGCATCTGGCTATATTGATTTTTCTGGATACAGTTATGGTGCCATCCAGATACCAGCGACTAGAATGACTTTTGATGCTCCTGCAGGTACAACAGTTTATGTATATGGTGTTTTTGCGGGAAGAAATGGTTCTCTAAATTCAACTAATGGTAGAGTTCCAGTGAGTGAAGGTCAATTTCTTGCGCCAATCTCAGTCGCTGGTATTTCTAAGGCTGATGGTACTTGGATGAAGGAGTTTGCCGCTGCGTATTATGCAACTAAAGTATACGGGACGTCCTACCGTAAGAACGCTAGAGGATTGAACGAGCCAAGCCTTCTTGCGAAATACGAGCAATTATTAGCATCAGGCGCATTGACTATAGATGATTTATTAAATTCATCATTCAATTACTTTGGCGATTTCAATGGTCTCGTTGCGAATCTTACCGATGCAGAGGTTGCCGAAATCCTCGCCGAACTTCCTGCCATCACCGTCCCACCAGTTCCACTCATGAGCTGTCATATCGGCACGCACGCCGGTTGGGCAGAAGGCAAGGCTCAGGTCCAGAACATGACCACCGGCACCGGTTGGACCGACGAAGTTTGGGCTCGCCCAGGTGACACTGTGCAATTCATGATTCAATATTGTTGGGGTGTCGGCGCAGTTGGCGGTAGTCGTGGTAACTCGTCTAGCCCTTATGCAATCTATCCAGGCGCCAATGCAAGGGTCTTTGGTAAATCTGTTGATGAGGTCTGGTTCTCACTTTCCGCCACTCAGAACGAAAAGTATCTCTTTGGCGAAAACGAGCAAGTAATTTCTGGTGGTACTAATGATTTGAAACGTATTTTATCCAATCCACATCAACAAACTATCGGCGCTACCGGTGTAGGTTTTTCTGATAGCAATGTCGATAAAACTGGCGACTATGCCTTTACTGTGCTTTCTCCAGGCCAAAAAGATGGCGGCAAGTATGCTTGTACTATCTACGATTTCACTCCGTACTACACTAGCCCAGGTTACCAAATCCCAGGTATCGCTGAAGGTTCTTGTCCAGCTATCGCTAATAACGGTGGTGTCATGTCGGATGTGTCCAATAACTACGGAATCATTTCCCAAACCATTAAGTATAACAGGGCTACTGCTTGGCAAATGTGGCGACATAATGAAACTGGCGATTGTAAAAATTGTACCCAAAATCCAGAAACAGCCACACCTTATAAAGCAAGCAAAGACAAAGAAAGCTCGCCATATCCATCATACAACTTCTTAACAGAGAATAACGTTAATGTTAGGAGTAACCCGTTCCAATCCCTAGACGCGGCGGTTGGTGCAGGAGCAAATAGTTGGGGGCTTATCACTAACCATACCGGTGATATGGGTTCAAATCAAGAAAGTACTACAGCTACGTTTGAAAGAGACTGTGACCGAACAGGCTGTGGTTGTGCTAGCTGGAGGCAAACACTATATAAGCATTGCTATGATTGTAAAGATTGGGAAGAATATGATATTCCAGGTGGTGGACATGGTAAAACATGCGTAGATGACGATCCATGGGTAGATTGTGACATTAACTGTACAGATATTGGTCCGCAAAGTGGACGAGGAGGACAGAGCTCCTGTGATTGCACTGGCCCAAGCGGTCCAAGCTTCTTCAAGCCAACTATCGACTACTCCACTGGTATGAAAGATGAAGGCGAGCAATCTTCTACCGCCAAAGTCAACGTTCCGTACAACTATTACACTTCCACCAAGTCTGGCCTCAACGAGGATGACAGAATCTATCTTGGCGAAGAAGTTACCTCCAACTTTGTCGTTTCTATTCTCCCTCGTAGCAACACCAGCGTCCATAATGGCGAACCATACGCTACTCTCCACGATGGTAGAATTCAAGCTGTAGAATTCATTGTTAGCGCGGAAGACAATATTGATGCCGTTGGTGGCAGCGAAAATACTCCGCAAGATCCGTGTGCTTATTATCAGAGCAACCTAAGAGTTATTAGTGGCTGTAATACTATTTGGAGTGTTGACCCGATGCTCAACCCTCAAGGTCGCTATGGTGGTTGGACCTATACTCAGGTGGTAGATCGCGTGGTACCAGATAATCCAAATGCCTTCTCTGAAGACTTGGTTGGCGCTAGGTATTGTGTGGCTGTTGGCATTTCTCACTCCGACTCTCACGGTCAACCAGGCGGTGGCACTGTTTCCGGTATGAGCAATCCTTCAGATTGGCGTGTCTCTGGTGCATCTTGTCGCACCATTGCCAAGAAACCAAACTTCCAAGTTTGGAACGGCAATATGTACACTAACGGTAGCATCATTACCAGTCAGACTAGAAAGCACGTTAATGCTAACCTTGGCGATAGTGCCGATCCAACTGGCCTCTTTGGCTCATGGGATGAATATTACGTTATGGCCGCTGACGAAGTTACTGGCTTCTCTTCTGGCGCTGGTCTTGGTTACTATGGCAAAGAGAGAAATACTTCACTTGGCCTTCAGGGTGGCAATAATCCAAATACTGACCAATGCGATCTCTCTAAGATGACTATCGCTAATGAATCTTGCTACAGTTCCGATGTTGGTTCAACAGGGTATTCTAATCTTAGGAAAAACATGGATGCCGTTATCGAACGTCTCTACTCCCGCTATACCAATCCGTCTTCCGCTAATGGTGTTTCTGTGCTTGCAAACGGAGCTACTTATGTTAACTATAATGGTGATATCGCAACTAGCCAAATCCAAAATCTCAGCGGTGCAAACTCTACTCTTCTCGTCAATACTGAGTTCGGCCCAAGTTATATCAGACAAACCAAGAGCTCGGTCAATTCTGAATCCGAGCAAACCACCTCAAATTATGCTAGTAACACACTTGTAATTTATACTACCGGTAAACTTACTATTGATACTAACATCTGTACTGGCTCTGGCGATTGTAGCATTGGCAACAATGGTGATTACCTCACGCTTCAAGGCAGAAATAGCGATTGGTACAACAATATTTACAGTATCCCACAGGTGCTTATCATCGCTAAGAAGGGAATTGACGTTAAAGAAAATGTCAACCAAATTGATGCTTGGTTAGTCACCGATGGTAACGTTAATACTTGTACCGAATTTACAATTGGCAGTGGCTCATCTGAACAATGTACCAACCCACTTATCATTAATGGGCCAGTAGTTGCAAAGTCTCTATCACTTAACCGTACTGCTGGCGCTAATCCAGGCAGCGGTGCTGAAGACACTAGCAACGTACTCTATAAAAATCTTGCTAATGATGGTTCTGTCACTCCAGGAGAAATCTTCAATCTCCGTCCGGATACGCTTTACTGGGCTTATGGTCAATCACAACGTTTCAGCCAAGCTAATGTAACTTATACCCGCGAACTCGCGCCTAGGTATTAGGAGTCAAAAGGTGGCAACAGTGAACAAAAATCTCAACAAGCGAGCCTTTACTTTGGTAGAGGCCGCTATTGTGATTTCTATTTCCAGTTTGATGATGATCGCTTTTATTGCCACCATCGGTTCCCGCATTAGTGTCCAACGTTATAAAGACTCAACTATCAATTTTGCAGATTTTATTCGCACAGTATATTCTGACGTTATCAATGTCGAGAACTCTCGCATGGGTCAGATTGAATCGCAAAATGATTATTGCACTCTTGTTGGTCAAGCTACTACATTAGATAGTAGTAGCGGTACTAATGCTAATCCTAATCCTAATCCAGAAGAAAGCTATCCAGGTCGTTCTGGCTGTGCTATTTATGGTAAACTAATTTCTCTTGGTGAAAAAAACGAAAAGACAGTTTATGTCTATGATGTGATTGGTCGAGCTTCCGACTTTACTAATCCAATCGTTGGTGCAACCTCTACTATTGATGAACTTAGAATCGTCAATTCTGATGTCTTAGCTTTAGTTCCAAATCAAAACAACGCTAACCAAGTATCGCTCTCTACCGCCGCACAATATACGGAATACAATTTACAGTGGGGTGCATGGGCTGAAGACATTGACGGCGATTTGTTCCATGGCTCTATCATGATTGTGCGTGCTCCTTCGTCAGGTGCTGTTAGGACTTACTTCCTAAAGCGTACTCTACCTATTCAGGAACTAATTGACAACTATGATTATAAAAACCTAAATAACAACACCAGCAATTTGCAACTAGTTGTCAATGCAGTTGATAATAAAAGTGCTGATATCTCAGAATACCTCAAAGCTGGTGATGATTCTAGCACCGCATTTATTTTCGAAGAAATTGATTTGTGTATAGATTCTGATGACTTATTCACTAGCTTTGCTGCTCGCAATGATATCCGTATCAAAGCTGATGGTCATAATTCTACAGCTGTAGAATTTGTCGAATCAGATAAACCAGGTGATGAAGGAGGGAACCGATGTCGTTAAATTTTAAGAAAGGCGATACTTTAGTTGAGGTTGCATTTGCAATTGCTATTTTTGCACTTGTATCATTAATATGTATCAATGTCATGAATGCTGGTTTGAACTCTGCTCAAAACTCTCTTGAAGCAAGTATGGCTAGAAATGAAATTGATGCTCAAGCCGAAGCTATTCGTTTCGTTCATAACGCCTTTACTCTGGAGCGTGAGGAGGTAATCGAAAACCAGCAATATCGCGATTTGTGGGACAAATTGAGTCGCGATAGTAATAGTGGCGTTAGCGGTGGTATGGCCAACGAAGCAACTAGCTTGCCAGAACTATCTGTTTCTGCTTGTTCTGAAATTTATGATAAGAATAGCCCGAAAAGTATTTTTAAAAATGATTTGACAGCCTTCGTTATGAATACTCGTATGATTGATCCAGAAGATCAAACTTTCAATAATGGGGTAAAAGATCTCAATAAAATTATTGTCTCTACTAGAAATCTCGATGCGGACAATATCTTCACCGAAACCCCGCTTTACCCACGCCTACTATTTGCTGATAATGTTAGTGGCAGCAATATTAGCGATACTAACTCCGATGCTGAATTAGCCGAATCTTCCGAATATCGCTATTTGGCCCGTGCCGAAGGCATCTGGGTCATTGCTATCAAAGACGAAACGAAGAGCAGTCAAAATGGTGGCCAACTTATTCCAGAATTTTTCGATTTCCATATTAGGACTTGTTGGTATGGTCCAGGTGGTACCAGACCTAACACTATTGGCACGATCGTTCGCCTGTATAACCCAGAATTAATTGAAAGGATTAAATAATGAGAAGACGTGGTTTTACAATGGTTGAGTTAAGCTTCTCGATTGTTTTTGTATCTGGGTTACTTTTGCTTCTCACTTTCATTATTTTGCAAGTTACCTCTATCTATCAGAAAACTATGTCCGTTAAGGCTATTAACGAAACTGGCCGTGAATTAATTGACCAATTCTCGCGTTCTATTTCCGCATCAACGCTTGTCAGCACCAACTCGCGTTGTGCTAGTGTGGATGAAGGCCATCGCGATGCCTGTATTAAAGATAATGCCTTTCGTTTTATTTATCATCAATATGAATCTGACAATTTTAGGGTTTCTGGTAGAAATCTCGACGAACCGGTCCCAACTAGTGGTGCTTTCTGTACTGGTTTGTATAGCTACATTTGGAATACCGGCTATGTCTTGAATAGTAGCAATGTCGGCGCCGATGTCTACCGCGCTACAGTTAAATACGAAATTGATGATACGGATATTGAACGTAATGATTTTAGACTATTACGCGTTTACGACCCAGTAGGCAAGCTCTGTAAAAATAATGTCAATGGCTCTACTTACAGTTTTCGTACAGAAGCTAATAATGTTGTCTACGAACTTCCGGTTGGAGAAGAGCCGACCGAACTTCTTGATTCTTCTGAGGCTGATCTCGCGCTTTACGATTTGCGCCTTTTCCATCCAGCGAGACATGTCTATTCTGGCCAAGCCTATTATTCCGGGACCTTCGTTCTTGGCACTTTGCAAGGGCAAATTGATATCTATGCAAACGGCGATTACTGCAAAGCTCCGCCGTCAAATGATTTAGGGGAATTCACATATTGTGCAATTAATAAATTTAATTTCGCCTCACAGGCAACAGGAGAATCCGATGATTAACAAGAAAACAAAATTCAAATCCGGCGCAGTATCATTCTATATTGTCGTTTTTCTTACTCTCGTTTTTGGAATTATCACCCTCAGCTTCATCCGCATTGTTCTAAACGAAGCCAAAGAAGCCTCCAATACTGATCTCTATAATTCCGCTTACGATTCCGCCCTCGCTGGTATCGAAGATGCCAAAATCGCACTTATCAAATATCACGATTGTCTCTCTCAGGGCGCAATTGCTAATGCTGCTGCTGCCGACAATACCTGCCCTCGTATTGTGTATGAAATGGAAGATAGCATCAAAAAACAATCTTGCGACGTAGTTCAACGTGTACTTGGTCGCGACCGGGAGGGTGTAGACGATGCTGATGCTAATCCAGAAGGTCAACGTGATGTGATTGTCCAGGAAACCCAGAGCATTACCGATGATGGTAGCGCTGTCGATATGGAACAAGCCTACACCTGCGTCAAAATCACTGAAGAAAACGATGATTATCTCACTGCGCTTGGCTCAACAGACGACACCAGAATCATTCCTCTTCGTTCTGCCGATCTTCAAGATGCTACAGCCATAGAACTTAGCTGGTATTCTACTGCTAACGGTACTAATTATAAATATATGGGTAATATGTTTAAGCGTGCCACTAGTGATGCTTACACTCCTCCGGTGCTAGCAGTCGATATTTTCCAAACTGATACCAATGGTGGTGGCCAAAACTGTGGTGGTGACAACTTAACGCCATGTTTTTCAATTGGTGAGCTAAGCGCTAACAACAGCGATAGCTCTGGCACCGATCATGCAGAATTAGTTTTTCGTCCAGAATCTGGTAATGAGAAAAACTTTATTAGCGCCAGTACTGTTTTAGATAAATCTGACAAACACGATAACTCTCCGATTACCGTAAAATGTAATTCTAACGGCACCTATGCTTGTACTGCCACTATTGAGATTCCACCAACTTTCCGTAAGACCGACCCTGCTACCGCCACCACCTTCCTTAAAGTTAATTTACCATATGGTCGTCCAACCACCGATATCTCGGCTAGGCTTTGTACTGGTGTTGATGCGGACGCTTGCAATGGCTATACTAAATTAACCGGCGTTCAAGCAGCAATCGATTCTACTGGTCGTGCCAATGATCTTTATCGCCGCGTGGAAGTTCGCGTAGAATTAGTCGATCTTTATTATCCATATCCGGAAGCGGCTATTTTCTTAAATGGGGAAGACCCAACCGACAAAAATTTCTTTGTGACTAGAAGATGCCGTAAGGCTGAAGACGGCAGTCCAAGTAGCTGTGCCAATAGTGGCGAAGTTTAAAAATTCAGACTTGACTTTTTCCGCGATATATATATAATATATATGTATATCGCGGGGTAGAGCAGCCTGGTAGCTCCCCGTTTTGACAGCTCATGGGCCAAACGAGCTCATGAATTAATAGAACATATCGCGGGGTAGAGCAGCCTGGTAGCTCGTTTGGCTCATAACCAAAAGGTCGCTAGTTCAAATCTAGCCCCCGCCACCAAGTTGCAGAATCAAGAACTTGAAGTTCGTGATCAAAAATGGCACCATGCATTCCCCCCAATCATGGTGCCATTTTTGTTTGATTGCAATCTATTTACTTAATAATTGCTTTGCGCCTATTTTTAAGAGTTCCGTCCAGGAACCAGTTGGGTGCGGAGTACTTGCGATCTGTGTGAGTGGCAATTTGTGACGAATTAATAATGCTGCCTCCTGTAGAACTTCTTCTGCATTTGGACAAACTGCTGTTGCGCTAATTAATTTCCCTTGGTTGTCGGCAATAAGTTTTAGGAAGCCAATTCTAAAATTAGAAGTTATTGATGCTTGAACGGCAGAGAGGGGAACTAAAACTTTTTTATATTTCTTAGTTTTCTTGGCAATTTCTTTTTCTGTCATACCAACGCTTACTATCTGAGGATTAGTATCGGTTACCCTCATAAATCCATCAAAATTAATATAGGTTTTATTTCTCTCTAGCATATTCATAGTGGCAATTTCAGCAGTATAGATCGCTCTTTCCGTGGAGCTATTACCGCCAATTACGTCGCCAATTGCAAAGATGTTTCTAGCCGAAGTTTGTAAGGTGCGATCAACTGCAACTCCAGTTTTATCGAAACTGACTTTGGCGTTAGGCAAGCCCAAATCAGTTGCTGGTTTCGAACCAGTTGCCAGCACAATAGTCTCTACGCGTACGGCCCTCTCGCTACCGTTCCTAGAGAATACTACTTTAGAACTATGCTTATCTTTTTCTAATGCTAACACCTTAGTTTTCGTAAATACTTTAATACCGAGCTTCTTATCAAAGTATTGCTCAATTAATTCAGAAACTTCCGCATCTTCTCTTGGTAAAAGTTTGCTTCTCATTTCAACAATGACTACTTTAGCTCCAAGCTCGGCATAATACTCAGCAATTTCACAACCGGAAGCACCACCGCCGACAATAAGGACTGCTTTTGGCGGACGTTCAATAGTTAGCGCAGTTTCTGGAGTCAAATGTGGCACTGAATCCAATCCAGAAATACCATTTTCTGCCATTTCGGCACCGGTTGCTATAATAAATTTATTTGCGGATATCTGTCCATCACCAACGGCCACATCGTTAGGCCCAACAAAGTGAGCTTTGCCTTTCAGGCAAACTATACCTGCCTCTTCCAAATCCTTTTTCTTTGGGGTTGATTTGGCAATTGCCGAGTCGCGCCAATGTGTTACACTGGGATAATTATATCTTAAATTTGTAGAAGATATGCCAAACTTACTACCTGAAATTGCGCTGGCATATAAATGAGAAAAATTAAAAAGCGCTTTCTGCGGGACATCTCTAGAATTTATACTGGTACCGCCCCATTTATTTTGTTCTATAAGAGCTACTTTTCTCTTTGCTTTAGCAAGTTTCATGGCTGCTGCGATTCCTGCCACGCCTCCACCGATAACTATGTATTCAAAGTCAAATCTTTTTCCCATTTTTCCTTTACCTCTCGTACTATTTTTTGCTCGTCTTAGATTATTTTCCCTTTATTCTCATAGATAAAAGCTAAATCTTTGTTATATTTTTTGATTTCTTTTGCTACCTGTACATCTATATCTGGTTGCGTGACAGTAGCTCTTTTACTCACCCAGGCAGCTACTCTACCTGATACAATCTTAGCATATTTTCCAGCAGTTTCATTAGAAATCTTTAGAACTTTTGCCTCTTTTAGGATGTCTCTTTTAAGTGCTTCTTCTGAAAATTTTACCGCTTGTGGTTTTCTTCTTTTTGTTTTTGCTAAAATTTTTTTCGGTTCTGCTTTTATTTTTTTCGCTTTTGCTTTTTTAAGTTCCGCTTCTGCTTTTGTTAATTTCGGTTCTGCTTTTTTTGAAATGGCTTTTGCTTTTTTATTGGCAGTAGCTTTCTTTTTCCTAAACATTTTAAATAGCCCCGATTACCTTAAATGCCAACAAGAATAGTGCCAGGATGAAAAAACCAATCCCAGAGACTATGCGTAGAAACTTTTTATTTCTTAGGCGCCATTTTTGAATGTCAACTACGGTCTCGCCTTTTCTGACGGCAACCCTTAAGATTAGTAGTGGCAGAATAGATAGAATTACATAGACAAAAATCATCAAAATTTGCAGTTCTAAAGGCAATGCCACCACACTATTAGCAGACACGATAATCAGCATAAAAGTGAAGGGGGCTTCCGCAAAGCAAGCCAACATTCCAAGTGAAAAAGCTTCAGTTTTACTTTCAGTAATCTGTGCTCGGCTGTTGATAAATTTTGCAATAGATTTTGGTAACCAAAGTTCGGTACTTTTACCAAAGCGGTAATAAAATGCCCATACGGAAATTGCCAAAGCTACTAAGACGCCTACAGCAATAGTCAGCATCCCGGCATTCATCTGCCCCTGGAAAATCACTCCTATAAAGAATGCAACTGCTGGCAGAGCGACCAGCGTCAAAAAGGCGTTTCCAAGAATATAATTAGTAACTAGCTCTCTAGTTTTGCGACGTACATGTTTGCCAAGACTAGCATGATATAGCAGAAGTAATGTCCCAACACCAAGTTGTAAGGTAGCATGAATAATCCCCGCAAGCAAGATGATGAACAAATCCGAATTAGCCATAAACACATTATATCACGCTTATGCTAAGGGGTCAATTGTTGTAAATTTTACAACGATAGAAATTTCATCTGTTTTTCGTGCCAAAAATACTTCAAAACAACACGCTTATGCTTGCGCGAAAGGACCTGATTCTATAGGCTGAAATTATGAGCAACTTAAAAATATTTTCCGCAAAGTTAGTCATTTTCGTGACTATTACGGCAATATTCTTCCAACTTCTCGTATTGCTCTACGACTTAGTGAACAATGTTCCTAAATCAATTTCAATGTCGGTATTTACACCGATTCCAACTTCTCAATTAGATTATAATTTATCGCTTCCAAATTTGAGTACAGATTTAGCGTCGCCGACAAACGAGCCTCCAAATGACGAATTAGGCTCTGTCATTATGACATCCGATATCGTCATTAACGCTGTCAATCCAGGTTACAATACCGAATCTGGTAAAAATTCTGGCGAGCTCATTGAACTCAAAAATCTTTCCGACGAAGAAATTTCGCTAGATAATATTGCAATTATTTATACTGCTAAACCAACTAGTGCTTCACCCAATGGAAAATCAACTATTTTATATCAGTTCCCAGTGGGCAGTAAATTTATTGGTAAGACAATCCTTCTACGTTATGAATTATCGCCAGAGGCTACGGATGGGAATCAGGATCTTACATATAGCACTTCTATTGCTATGGCTGGCTCACTTGCATTGGTCCGGCTGAATGATATTCCAAATCTCGAGGCCCTACTTTCCACTACTAGCGATCTTTCCAATTTTGGTGAGGTGGGAAGCTCCGTTTGTTGGCTCGGTGGAGAAGATTGCCTACAAACGTTCTCTACTACCGTCAAATCTCGCTCATACACTACGATTGCTAGAAACCCTGACTCTGGTGAATACGAGCACGTTACAGAATACATCTCAAATTATGACGCCGCATCCCCTGGGCTTTATCTTCCGCCGGAGGAGACGGCCACTGCAGAGGAGCCAACTTCAGATATGCTTGCTGTTAAGCCTTCCACTAAAGCAACTTCTACTGATGTCTTTGATTTTGCCAAAGATGCTCAGTGCCAAGGCCTTATTTTTTCGGAAATTCTGAGTTATTATGACGAGAACGCCGAGGAACAGTTTATTGAATTTTATAATTCTACAAATTCTACTATCGAGATTGGTGGCTGCAAAGTTAGATATAAAAATAAATTTTACGACCTTTTGCCAAAAGATTCTAATGAGCATATTGTCGCGGCTTCTGATTATTATGTTCTACATCCAGAATTTAAGATGACTAAAAACCCAAACACGGAGAGCACCATAGAATTATACGATATCAATGGCACGCTACTTGATGCGCTTGTTTATCCGCACGGTCAAAAGAAAACTGCCTCTTATGCGCTCATTAATTACAATGGCGATGGCACCGCAAATTGGCAAATTACCTACGCTATCACTCCAGGCGAGTCAAACGTTTACCAGCAATATAAGACTTGTCCAGCTGGCAAGGTAATTAACGAAACCACCGGTAACTGCGTCAAAGCCGCTACCATATCCAGTGCTATCGCTGATTGCCCGGCAGGGAAATATAGAAATCCTACCACTGGTCGTTGTAAAAATATAGAAGACAATACCAGCTCTTCCGAATGTAAGGAAGGATACGAGAAAAACCCAGAGACTGGTCGCTGCCGCAAGATCAAGGATAACAAAGGTGCTAAATATCCCGTAGTCCCTACTACTGGCGTTGTTGAGCAATCAGTATTTATCGGATTGCTGGCCATCCTTGGCGTAGTAATAGCTGGCTCTATTTACGTCATTTTTCAATTTCGCCATGAAATTGCCCATTTTTTCCGCAAAATTTTGACAAAAAATAAGTAATAAATTAGCTTTCACCCCTGTATTAGCACTCTTGACATGAGAGTGCTAATTTGCTACAATAGAGGTATAAAATTAGCAGTCAAGCGCAGTGAGTGCTAGAAAAAGGAGCTAGCAAAAGCGAAAAAACTGCTAAAAACAGAAGAAGATTTTAAAGAAAGTGAGGAAAAAAATGAGTAAAATTATTGGTATCGACCTCGGTACAACCAACTCCGCCTTTGCTTACATGGTAGCTGGAAAACCAGAGGTAATTACTAACGCTGAAGGTGACCGCACTACTCCATCTGTAGTCGCTGTCACTAAAAAAGGCGAACGCCTAGTTGGTAAAGTTGCTCAACGTCAGCGTGTTACCAATCCTAAAAACACCATTTATGGCATTAAGCGTTTGATTGGCCGCAAATACGATGATAAAGAAGTCCAGCGCGATCTTGACATTATGCCATACAAGATTGTCAAAAAGGGGAATAGTGTTGCGGTAGAAATGGATGACAAGAAATACACCCCAGAAGAAATCTCTGCTATGGTGCTTTCTAAAATTAAAGCTGATGCTGAAGCTTTCCTTGGCGAAAAGGTTACTGAGGCTATTATTACCGTCCCAGCTTATTTCGATGATTCTCTACGTCAGGCTACTAAAGATGAAGGCAAAATTGCCGGCCTTGAAGTCAAGCGTATCATTAACGAACCTACCGCTGCCGCACTGGCATATGGTCTAGAAAATAAGAAGGATGAGCAAATTGCAGTCTTTGACCTTGGTGGTGGTACTTTCGATGTCTCTATTCTTGAACTTGGTGATGGAGTTTTCGAAGTCAAATCCACTAATGGTGATACTCATCTAGGTGGTGAAGATTTCGATAACCTAATCGTAAACTACCTACTTGATGAGTTCAAGAAAGAATCCGGCATCGACATTAAAGATGATGCTGCAGCTATGCAACGTATTAAAGATGAGGCAGAAAAAGCTAAGAAGGAATTATCAAGTGCTACTAGCACCGATATTAATCTTCCATTCTTGACTGCTGATGCTGAAGGTCCAAAGCACTTTGAACATACCTTGACTAGAGCAAAACTAGAAGAATTAGTAGCACCACTAATTGAACGCCTAGAAGGCCCAGTAGAGAAGGCTTTGAAAGACGCCAAACTTAAAGCTTCCGACATTGACGAAGTTGTGATGGTTGGTGGTATGACGAGGATGCCGGCTGTTGTAGAGAAAGTGAAGAAAATCTTTGGCAAAGACCCAATGCAAGGCGTTAACCCAGATGAAGTTGTAGCTGTAGGTGCTGCCATCCAAGGTGGCGTGCTTCAGGGCGATGTTAAAGATGTTCTACTTCTTGACGTCACTCCACTTACACTCGGTATCGAAACTATGGGTGGTGTCCGTACTCCACTTATTGATCGCAATACCACTATCCCAACTAGCAAATCTGAAGTTTTCTCCACTGCCGCCGATAACCAGCCACAAGTAGAGATCCATGTCCTTCAAGGCGAACGTGAAATGGCTGCCGACAACAAATCACTCGGCCGTTTCATTCTCGATGGTATTGCGCCGGCTCCACGCGGTATTCCACAAATTGAAGTTACTTTCAATCTCGATGCAAATGGTATTCTAAATGTTACTGCTAAAGATAAAGGCACTGGCAAAGAACAGTCCATCACTATCCAAAACTCTGGCAACATGAGTAAGGAAGACATCGAGAAAGCTGCTAAAGAAGCTGAAGAGCACTCAGAGGAAGATAAGAAAAAGCGTGAAGCTATCGATGCCAGGAACCAACTAGAAAATGCTGTTTATCAGGCAGAAAAAATGCCAGATGAATACAAAGATAAGATTTCTGAAGATGATGCTAAAACCATCAAAGAGGCTGTTGAAGAAGCTAAGAAAGTCTTGAACGATCAAGATTCTGACAAAGATGCTTTGGAAGAAGCCGCTAAGGAACTTTCTAACAAAATCATGCCAATTGGCGCAAAGATGTACCAGAATGGTGATGACAAGAAAGACAAAAAGTCCGACAACGAAGAAAAAGATGACAAAAAAGATGATGGCGATGAACCAGTCGAAGGCGAAGTCGTAGATAAATAATTAAAAAGTCATCAAAAAAGTTCCCGCTACTCGCGGGAACTTTTTATTTACGTTTTCTTTTTACTGGGAATGCTAATATTGTTCCAACCATACCGCCAAGAAGTGCTACGATAATATCCCACATCGTATCTTGAAGCCCAGTTCCAGGAGCGATGAGCTCTTGCATGTTTTGACCGAGTAATTGGTCGCAAGAAAATTCAAAGCATTCCCAAAGCGCTGCAGTAAGAGCAACAAAAGAAATAGCGAACAACGCCTTAAACCACATTGCATCAGGCTTACCAGATGCCTGATCAATAATCTCGCGTGCACCAAAAGCAGCTAATACGCCACTTGCGCTATGTACAATTTTGTCGAATGGTAAAATCACTTTATAGATATCGAAATCAATTCCAAGTACCATTGCTGGAATGACAAATACTAAATATGCAATTTCAAATCGATCAGAAATTTTGATACCAAAAAATCTTAAAATATCCATCGCAAAGGGAAGAGCCATTGTAGCAACATAGCTCCATATTTTATGAAATTCAGTTCCAGGAATAAAATAAATAATTGCTAGCACGGCACCAGTTGCAAAAATGCCCCACTTTAAAATTAATTTGATTAGTTTTTGAGTTTTCATAATTATAATTCTATCACATTGTGGCAAGTTCTGCTGCTACCATTTCGCGTGTTATTTTTATTTCTGCACCAGCACTAGCCTGTCCAGATAGAACATTTTTTGCTACGATATTTTCTACAGTTTTCTGGACAATACGCTTCATCGGCCTGGCACCAAGTTGAGGGTCATAACCTTTTTCTACCAGTAATTTTTTCGCATCATCATCAAGCACTACGGAAATTTTTTGTGCGGCCAAAGTTTTGTTCGTGCTAGCAATATTGAGATCCAAAATCTTCAAACAATCTGCAGGCGAAAGTGGCTTGAACATACACACTTCATCAAAACGGTTCAGAAATTCTGGCCTAAACTCGTTACGAGAAAGCAAATAATTCATAAAATCATCTTTTACAGAAATGAGGTTCACTCCATTTGCCACATACTCGCGGATTTTCTCTGCACCTGCGTTGCTTGTCGCTACGACAATTGTGTCCCTAAAAGAGACTTCTTTATTGTTCACATCACGTAAAATACCTTCATCAAGCATTTGAAGCAGGGTAGTCAAAACTTGCGGATGGGCCTTCTCAATCTCATCTAGAAGTACTACAGAAAATGGTTGTTTCATCACTTGTGCAGTTAGGCTTTGTGGATCAGAAGTTGCATCAGCAATTAAACGAGATACATCTTTTGCTTCTACGAATTCGTTCAAATCTACGCGTACAATTTTATCTTCGCCGTTGAAATAAACTTGTGATAAAGCCTTAGCTAGCTCAGTTTTACCCACACCAGTAGGACCCAAGAATAGGAAGGTGCCAATTGGGCGATTCTGGTTTCTTACTCCAGCCGCGGCCCGTCTTAAAGCGTCGGAAACAGTTTTTACTGCCGCTTCTTGGTCAATCATACGTTCGTGGATAAGATTTTCCATATTAAGGAGTTTGTCCTTTTCATCAGAACTTTCTGCTACCTGGACTTTCACGCCTTCAGTTTTTTCTACCGCTCTTTGGACGCTCTCAGCAGTGACCAATTTATTTTCCGCGTAGCTACCAGCCATGTCAAGCAACGTTACCGCTTGACCTGGCATTTCCAGATTATGAATATAGCGTGAGCTGAGCCTATAAGCTTCTTTGAGTGCCCAAATCGTATAAGATACCTTATGCTGATATTCTAAGAATGGCACTTGGTCTTGCATCACTTTCATAGTTTCTTGCTCATTTGCTGGTGTCACCATAATCTTATTGAGAGCATTAGCAAGCGTAGATTTCCTAGCAGATATTTCTAAGAACTTTTGTTTATCCAAAGTTAGAATCATGCGTAGATTGCCCGCTTCCAAAATTGGCAAAAGTAAGTTGGTAATATCTACAGAGCCAGTTCCATCTTCGAAAAACAGCTCAGCATTTTCCAACCAAATGATGATGTTTTTTGCTGAGTATGCTTCCGATAGAATATGATTCACTAAGCTCTCAATTTGCCCACGTTCGCTAGTAGCACTAACGAGTGCTGCAGCATCAAGTTTAAATATCTGGCGGAACTTTAAATCGTTCGGCAGTTTACTATCAGCGTCCATTAGTTTTTCGGCAAATGCGGTTACAATTGTTGCGCGACCACTTCCTTCTGGTCCAATCAAAGCCACATTTTGCTTACCGCCGCTTGTAAAGATTTGTGTCATTTTTTCGATAATTTCTTTTTGCGCAGCTTGTTGTATTTGTGTCTTCATTTCGCCTTCGCATTGCTTAGAAATATTCACCCCAAATTTTTGCAATACTGGAATATAACCAAACGAAAGATCTCTCGCAATACCGCCACTATGACGTTTTTCACCAATACTACTAACCAGACCATTCAGATAATTAAACCAAACAATACCATCTAAGAGATCTTTAAGATCAAGTTTCATTTGTTTCAAAATCATTTCATTGTTTGGGTGATTTGCAATTAAGGAAACTGCCATTACTGCACCATGAATCTCTTCCGAATCGGTGCCTTTTTGTATCTTCAGTGCAGTTTGAAAAATTGACGCAGGATTTTCCGGTAAATCTTTAGCAATTCCTTCCAAAAAGCTAGGAGTAATTCCATAACGCACGGCTAAGAATACACCGCTATTAGTTTTCTGAACCATATGTGCGATATCAAGTGTAGTAGGATTTTTAGGAAGTCCCGCCATTACATCATTGGACAGCAAGTCATTTAATTTTTCAGTCTTAAGAGCCGGTACAGGTATCAATTCTTTCTTAGTCCAGAACATAATCATCACCAAGAGTATTGCGACTGAAAAGAGCGTAAATCCCCAAGAAACCTTCGTGATTAGAAGATAAGCTCCGCCAGCTAGACATAATATAATCAAGAAAATCAAAAATATTTGGACAAATTTTTTGCCGAGTTTTTTACCTAATCTTGCCTCGCGTGCGCGTAGGGAATTATAATCGAAACTTTCAACTACATTGTCTATCATAATGTTACCCCCACTACGCTAAGTACTACCCCGACTACAACGAGCGCTGGCATTGCTGGCCAAAGAATAATTAGTACCGTGCCAATAACCAATTCAAGTAACATTGCAATTGAGCCAAAAATAATGATAAATAGTCTGGTGAAAAATCCCACAATTCTAGAGACTAGTCTATCAAAGAAAGCATTCATTACTGTACCAGAAGTCTCTTGATTGGCATTGGCAGAGATTTGGCGATAAGGCATAAAAAGAGTTCTAAGTAGTTGGCCAATTGAGAAGAAATCAGCAGTGTCGCCTAATTTCTTTCGAAAATCATCAATAAAAATGCCCCATCCCTTAGCGTACCACCATCTAACTAGGTCAATCATGAACATATAATATATATTATATCACAATGCTTATGCTATTTTCTAGGTTTTGAGATGTTGGCCTCACGTCCGTAATCAGGAACAATCACCGGTACTTTTTTGCCATGATGATCATAAAGCGGTACTTCTAATTGGTCAGCCAAGGTATTTACTACGGCCGCGCCAATACGAAGTCCTGTGAAACTGCCAGGGCCAGACATAAAGGTGATTTCGGAGATATCTTTCCAATCAGCTTTTTTTTCTTTTAGTTTAGAATGAATAAAATCAAAAAGTTTCTCTGCCGTATCGCGGCCAAGTGGTTCAACATATAATTTCTCATCCAATTTTAGAACAGTATCTGGATTTGAAGTATCTAAATAAAGTCTCATACATTCTCCTCTAGTATATGTGAACCATCTTCACTTAAAGAAAGTTTGTAAATAGTATGGTTTTCGGGTAAGATATCGGCAACCGATTCTCCCCACTCAATCACTACTACCGTATTTTTACTATGTATCACGTCAGCCAAATCATCAGCCATTAGCCCTGGATCTAAGAGACGATAAAAATCGTAATGGACTAGCTCCCCACCAGGGAAGGTGTAGTGTTTAGAAATTGTAAAACTAGGCGAGGTGACAGATTCTTTTACTCCCAAACCTTCAGCGATACCACGAGTTAATGTAGTTTTCCCAGTTCCGACATCACCAACAAGCTCGATTACTACAGGCTTAGAATCTTTCAAAAAACCATTCTTGATTTTTTCACCAAGAGTTTTACCAAAAGAAATCATCTCTGTTTCAGAACGAAATTTCATACTGTATATTATAACACAAAATCGAGATAAAACTAGATGACGCGGGAGACTTCCTCAAGGGTGGTTTCGCCACGTAGCGCGGCAATTAAGCCCTTTTGCTCTAGGGTCAGCATACCATTCTTCTTGGCTGCATTTTCGATTGCAGTTGTATTGATGTCCTGGACATCGCCACGAATGAACGATTGAATATCTTCGGATACCACCAGTTGCTCCATGATCACGGTGCGCCCTTTATAACCAAACGGTACTTCTTCAGATGGAACTGGTTTATAAAGTGTAATATTATCAAGGTCTACTCCGCGCTTCTTAAGTTCTTCACGCGGCACGCCTTCAAATACGCGGTGAATATATTTAAGAGTTGCCTCATCCGGTTTAAACGCCTCTTTATTATCGGCCAATTTCCTTACCAATCTCTGAGCGATTACTAAACGTACGGAGCTTGAGAAAATTGGGTTAGTACCAATCATATCAATCATACGTGAAAATGCCGCTGAAGTGGAATTCGCGTGGAAAGAGCTAAGCACTAAGTGACCAGTGATAGAAGCCTGGATTGCGGTACGTGCAGTATCGGCATCACGAATCTCGCCGACCATCACTACATCAGGATCGAGACGAAGCACTGAACGAAGACCATCGGCAAATGAACCACCCTCGGTAGTATTAATAGGAATCTGAGAAATACCAGTGATACCATATTCAATTGGATCCTCAAGTGTAATAATCTTTCTATCAGTCGTATTTAGAGCATTGATAATCGAATAAAGCGTAGTAGATTTACCTGAGCCAGTAGGACCGACCATCAGGACTAATCCGCGTGGGTGAGAAATTACTTCATTGATTTCAGCCCTTTCTTCGTCACCAAGGCCGAGGAGATCTAGATTAAGCAAAGTTTCATCGAAGTTAAAGAGACGAAGTACTGCATCTTGTCCATACAAGGTTGGGATAATCTCTACACGAATGTTAAGTAGGTGAGAGCTACCATTGACGTATACATCCTTTTGCATGTGTCCAGATTGTGGAGTGGTTGCCGCAGTAGATGTCCCGGCGCGAGAAGAAAGCTCGCCCATAAAAATGCGATATCTATCACGTGAAATTGTTGCAACTGGGTGGAGTAGACCATCTACACGCATACGAATGCGGATTTCATTACGAAGGTTCTCGATGTGAATATCGGAAGCGCCTAACTTATCTGCCTGGTCTAGTAGATAATCGAAGACTTTGTCGGTAGAAACCTCATTTAGGACCTTGGAAACTGAGGCCAGAGTTTCAGAATCGCCTTCGCCAGCAATCGTAATGTCATCATATTCAGTTTCTTGTGGTGGATCATAACGTAAAATGAAAACTTTATAAGCGGAGTCAGTAATTAGGAAGAAATCAGTACGCTCGCCCTTATCTAGGTATTCCTGACGGATTTGGTCGATCACTTTTCTTGGAGTTTGGCTGGTTACCATGAATTGATAATGCTTGCCTTCGCCACCTCGTTGAAGCGGGAGAATGAAATCTTCATGCATTTGTGATTTGTCAAGCAAGCCTTTGACTAAAGGAATATCATTCTCAAATTTGCGGGTATCAAGATAGGGCAAGCCCAAAATACGAGCACGCGATGCAGCGGCTTTTTCTTCATTTTCACGGCGCTTTTGTTGTATTTCTTGTTCGTCCATTGATGCCCTTTACGCTAGACTTTATTTCGTTTAAGCTAGATTCCAAAATTTTTATACTAAATCTCAGAATGCTTATACTAAAATCTATACTTCTTATGATTAATTATAACACAAACATTTACCAAAGAAAACCAACAAAGTGCCATGCTATACTAAAACTATTATGCCAAAACCACGAGTTAAAAATAAAAATGACCCTAGGTATATTAACATCCAAAAGAATATTGACAGAGTCTTAGGGAGATTTGTTAAACATGGTCACATTGCCAACCTCAAAGTATCAGAGGTAACTAGTGATGCTGATATTTTTATTTCTACGTTCTACGATCATCATAAAAATCTCGATGCCGCAATAAAACATCTTAATGAGAAAATGAAAAATGAGCTAAGCGAGCTTGCTAAAGAGACACTAGAAATGCATTGCAAATTAGAAGTCTACTACCCGAAGCTGCTGCATTTTATTAATAAAAACAAAAATTACTATGATATATCTATCAAAACAGGGAATGTCAGTATTATTATGATGGCAATCAACTCCGCCAGGCCATTCGTGATGGATAAATGGCCAGGCAGAACCAGCGAAGAGAAAATTTATAAATTTTATATTCTGTCTTGGCGAGTTTGTACAGAAATATGGTGGTGGGGAGAAAAGTACAAATTTGGCGAAGAGAAAATCGACAAATTGACTCAAAAGTTGCTCAGCCATACTACAGAAATTGGCAAAACCTACCTGAAGGAATTGTAATCGTGCGATGTAGTGTAGAAATCTTATAAAAATATCATTTTCCCAAAATTCAAAATTCTTATGCTATAATATATACATAATAAAGGACTTTTTAATGGACAATAATATGCAACCTTTTGCTCCACAACCGAGCAGCCGTCCAGATCAGGGTGGTAATTCAAATTCAGACCAAAACTTTCAAGACCAAAATGCGCAATCTCAAATTGATTCGCAACTTCCTCCTGCTATGGATCAAAATCAGAGTAGTCAGAACCCGTTCCAGCAGAGCCCAACATCTAATGTAGAAAATCCTACTGGTCCAACAATCCATAACACTGGTGTCCAGCTTGAATCACCAGTACTTGGCCCGACTCATTTTGATAGCATCAAAGACCCAAACATCCAAGGGCAAACTATGATTTCTTCTGGCAATCAGAGAATGAATCAGCCAATGGATGAGAAAAAATTATTCAAGACTTTAAGTATTGTCTTTGGCGCGCTAGCCTTTATTGGTATTATTCTAGGCATCTGGAGCCTTGTTTCCAATATTAGTACTTCTAATAAACTTGCCGCCGCACAGGCAGAACTCAAAAATAAGAATGCTATTATTGCCAAAGTTGAGGCTGACACTGGCGCAGTAATTACTTCACCTGACAACGTCCCAGCTTATACTGCAATCACCGATACTATTTACATTCCAGAATGGGGAATCAGCTTCAAGATTCCTGACGACCTAGAAAATGTTTCTTACACAGTAGACCAAAAATATCGTCCACAAATTTGTTTCACTGCTCACAAAGCTGGCATCAAGTACTTCCCAGCCTTTGCTGATATCGATCAGAATACTGCCACTCTCGGCTGTGTTACCCGCGTAGCTACCTATGAAGGCGACTCTGACAAAGATAGTGGTGCAACCTTCGGCCAAAAGATCTACACCTATGGTGATTATAACTACTTCTACACCGCACCAACTACCCACTACTCTCAAGATGCTTCTGAACAGGGCCTAGAAGATACCGCTGTTCAAATCATTAAGAATATGGTTTCGGGCAACATTTCTCACTATGAATAATTAGCCTTTTGTGCTATAATTAGAGTGGAAATTTATTAATTTATAATTATTTGTTAATCCGTTGATATCAGGAAAATATCGACAAATTAGAAAGGTGTTTTATGGAAGTAGCCATAATTGTAATTGCCGCCATTTTAGGTTTGGGTGCCGGTGCTGGTGGGGTTTTTGCATACAATAAAAAGAATGAAAAAGGCGGAAAAAATAAAGCCGATGATTTAGTCAGAAAGGCCAAAAACGAAGCTTCAGATATTGTTTCTAAAGCTCGCAAGGAGGCCGCTGATATTGCTGAAAAATCTAAGAACGAAGAAAGCGAACGTAGAAAAGAATGGAAGAAAACTGAAAACCGTCTTGCCGAACGCGAAACCACTCTCGACAGCAAATTAGACCAAATTGAGAAGAAAACCGAAAATCTCATCAAGCAGGAAAAAGAAATTGAAAGCTTGAAAGGTGAGATTCGTGATATTCGTACCAAACAGCACGAAAAACTCGAAAAAATTGCCGGTCTTTCTAAAGCTGATGCTAAAGAAAAATTAATGAAGATGACCGAAAACGACATCAAACAAGATTTGATGAACCTTGTTGCTAAAGAGCAGAAGGAAATTAAACACGATATTGATGAAACTGCACAGTCAATTCTTCTCACCGCAATGGAACGTATGTCCTCGGAAGTTACCGCTGATCGTACAATTACTGCACTTAAACTTCCTGATGATGAAATGAAAGGCCGTATTATTGGTAAAGAGGGTAGAAACATCCAAGCGCTTCAGCGTGCTACTGGTGTCGATATCATGGTTGATGACACTCCAGGAATGGTTGTCCTATCAAGCTTTGATCCAATTCGCCGTCAAGTCGCAAGATATGCTTTGGAACGTTTAATGAAAGATGGTCGTATTAATCCATCCAGTATTGAAGAAGCAGTCACTAAGGCTGAAAAGGAAATTGAAAAAGAAGTTGTCCGTGCTGGCGAAGATGCCGTACGTGAAGTTGGTCTCGTTGGTATTCCACGTGAGCTAGTTCATCTTATTGGTGAACTTAAATTCCGTACATCCTATGGCCAGAATGTTTTGCTTCATTCGATTGAAATGGCCCATATTGCTGGTATGATTGCTGAAGAAATTGGCGCCGACAAGCGTGTAACCAAGACCGCTGCCCTTATGCACGATATGGGTAAAGCTGTTACCCACAAGATTGAGGGTAAGCACGCCGACATCGGTGCAGAGCTTGCTAAGAAATATGGCATGCCTGATGAGGTTGTCCATGCAATTGCTGCTCATCACGATGATATCGAACCTACTACTCCAGAAGCAGTTATTATTAAGATCTGTGACGCCATTTCCGCTGCTCGCCCAGGTGCTAGAAACATCTCCGCTGAGAACTTTGCCGAACGTATGAAGGATCTGGAAAACATTGCCACTAGCTTCCCAGGCATTGACAAGGCCTATGCCATTTCCGCTGGTCGTGAAGTTCGTGTCATTGTTGAGCCAAAGCAAATTGATGATCTTACCGCCTTAAAACTTGCCCGCGATATCGCTGATAAAATTGAAGCGACTATGAGCTACCCAGGCGTTATCAAGGTCAACGTCATTCGTGAGACTCGTGCTATTGAATACGCTAAATAACAAAAAAGCCCCCAACACTTGAGGGGCTTTTTGTTATTTAATTTTATGCTAAGTTTGTATGTACCGCGGTTACATCATCTAAATCATCAACTGCATTAAGCAAACTTTCTGCTTTCTCTAAATCTTCACCATCCAGTTCAATCTTATTGGTGGCTACATATTTTAATTCTGCAGAAGTAATATTCATACCGGCATCAACTAAGGCCTGGCGAACTTTGGCGAGGTCAGTTGGAGCAGTAGTGATTTCTGTCCCATCGTCCTCTTCAGTTACGTCTTCAGCGCCAGCATCGAGCGCGATCATCATTGGATCATCACCTTTATCAGTAATAAAGATTACACCTTTTCTTTCAAATTGGAACATCACGCTTCCCGGATCAGCCATTCTACCACCAGCTTTGTTTAAGGCATTTTTTACCTCTGGCATAGTACGATTTTTATTATCAGTCGCAACCTCAATAATAATGCCAATGCCGCCAGGACCATAAGCTTCATAAGTCTCCTCAATCAATGCAGCAGAAGACTTATCTGCGGCTCTGGCAATTGCGCGTTCGATATTGGCTTTTGGCATATTAGCATGCCTAGCTTTTTCTAGAACCATTGCAAGGCTAGGGTTCATGTTCGGGTCAGTACCACTACGCGCGGCAATTGCAATTTGGTTACCAATTTTAGTAAAAAGCGCACCACGCTTAGCATCTACTACTGCTTTCTGGCGTTTAGTCGTTTCCCACTTACTATGTCCTGACATATTAGCTCCTTAAAAATAATTTAAATTAAAATCTTGTCCCAATTATACCAGATACCACTTAGAACAGCAAACGCCTATGCGATAGTTAAAACTGTTATAACAACTACGGCAATAAAAACACGATAAAAACCAAAAGCCCTTAATGAATTAGATTTTTTCAAATACTTAAGTACAAAAGTAATGGCAAATAAGCCAGAAATGAAAGCGACGAGGTTAGAAAGTGCTAGTGGACCAAGGTTAGACACGAGATATTCACGAGTGGAAGATGACAACAAAGTTTTGCCACACACCGCTAACATCAATGGAATAGAGACCAAAAATGAATAATCAGCAGACGACTCAGAATCTAATCCCATTAAACGACCAGCAACGATAGTAGAACCAGAACGAGAGACGCCCGGAATTAAGGCAAAGGTCTGGGCCAAACCAATGACGAATGCGCGAGACTTAGTGAGCTCATTTTCTGATTTTAATTTAGATTTATGTGGCAACTTGTCAATAGTAATCATTAGAAGACCAACTACGCCCATTGCAATTGCAACGGTATAAAGTGAAGAAAAAAACGGGGTGTCTTCTATAAAATGACTGAGAAGCAATCCGGCAAGCCCAGCCGGGATACAGGTGATGATGATATTTATTGCTAGCTTATAGTTGTGCTCCTTAAAAATATCCTTCAAAATTTTAATAATACGTTTTCTATAATAAATAAGTAATGCTAAAAGCGTGCCAAAATTAATTAGCTCCAAAAAGTAATGAAAATCTTCTGGACGGGGGCCCATTAGCTGTTGGACAATTTCCAAATGTCCAGATGAAGAAACCGGTATAAATTCTGTTAAGCCTTGAACTAAACCTAAAATGGTGATTATTAGAATACTCATACCTATATTGTAGCATACGAAAAAGCTTATGCTTGCAATAAAAAAATGACTTTGTTATTATAGCTAGGTCGCTCTTAAAAGGATAACAGCAAATCCGTTAGTGGGTTGGTCGTGTGAGCGATATAATTAAACGGGAGCATAACCACAAAATATGCGTATCGGACTGAAACGTGATTATTCACGTAAGAAGTCGCAGATTCCTCCTGCCCCATGGCAAGAGTTCATCGAAACGAAAATTAAGTAACCGGAGGTGGTAAGTATAAAGCTTACCGAGTGAAAAATATAAGTTTCGATGATAAAACGCGCAAGCCTCTGACTAGGTGCCAGAGGCTTTTTAGTGCGGAATAGTTAATAGCTATTTGTTTAATTTGGCATCAATCTTTTCGCGGAAGATTTTATAATAATCTTCTGCATTCTTAGCACCTGAGAAATCAATTCTCTCACCATCAAGGAAGAATGCTGGTGTGCCAGGAATATCAATTTTTTCAGAAATGCCAGAATCGAAATTCAATTTTTTCTTCACATTTTCACTTTTCATATCAGCGACAAATTTAGCTTCGTCACCAGCACCATTAGTGACTGAGCGGAATAAGTCTAAGAATATATCAGTTCTCGAATCGCCGGAAGCGTTAGCCCAGACAGACTGGTTGGTGAATAATTTATCAGCATATTCTTTCCAATAACCTTGAAGACCTGCTGCCTCAGCTGCGCTTGCAGCTGCAGTGCCATTTTGGTGATAAGAAAGTAGGAAATTACGATAAACAATTGCGAGTTTGTCTCCATATTCTTCAAGAATTTTATTTACACGCGGGTTAACAGTTGCACAAGCAGAACATTGGTAGTCAGCATATTCAAAAATCTTCACTGGGGCATCAGGGTTACCTTTGACATGATCACCAATATTTCCGTTATCATCATTGGCAGCAATTACGGTGTTCACATCGTAGTTACTGTAATCGACTTTACTAGCATTTTTGACAACGGCAATCCAAATCATCCCGCCAACCACTGCGACAATCCCCAAAACTACTAATATTGTCGCCACCACATTAGACATTCCTTTTTTCATCATTCCTCCTTGAATGTGTAGCAAAAACTCAGTTTATATGATATAATATATATAATATCATATCATAAAATTAGAGTAGTTGCTATGGGAAAATTTATGAAATCTTTTGTAGGTTGGCTCGATCCAAAACTAGAACGTTTTCGTGAGAAAGTGGAGCCGGAAGAATTGCCGCCATATGTTCCGGAGACTTTGGAAGATTTTATTAGCGTGATCAAACGCGCTCCAAAAGATGTCATCTCCAATAAGCAGCGTGCAACCATCGCGAGCGCTATGAGCTTTGCCGATCGTAAAGTTTCCGATATTATGATGCCACGTTCAGAGATTACCTTTGTCTACGAGCATGATTTCCTTGGCCCTCTTATGTTAGACAAACTTTACCAATCTGGCTCATCACATTTTCCGGTTTTATCTTCTGATGGTCGCCAGGTTATTGGCGTGATTAATACCAATAAACTCAATAGTTTAGAAATTAAAAATACTGATCGCGCTACTCAATATCTTGACAAAAAAGTCTATTACATTAGAGATGACTACACTTTAGATCAAGCTATGTCAGCATTCCTTCGCACTAACTGCTTCTTCTTTGTGGTAATTGATGCAACTGGTCAAGTTGTCGGACTTTTGACGTACAAAATGCTAGTTGGCTTTCTTCTTGGTTACATCCCACACGATGATTTCTTTGAAGATAGCTCTATTTCTGCCGTTATGAAACGTAGTGCAAATCATGCACCAAAAAATTTAGAGCACAAACCAGCAGAGCCAGAAGCTCCAAATACTAGCGACTAACACCCTGTTGTGCTATAATTATAAGTTATGAGATTATTGTCACAAGAACTAGAAAACTATTTGGGAAAAACCGTTACTGTTGCTGGCTGGGTCAATTCTCGCCGCGATCACGGTGGTCTAATTTTTATTGATCTTCGCGATCATGGTGGCATTATCCAACTTGTTGTCACGCCAGAAACCAAGGACGCTTTTAAACTTGCCGAAACTCTTCGTGATGAATTCGTCATTACGGCTACTGGTACTATGCGTGAGCGCGCGCCAGAACTCAAAAACCCAAATATTCCTACTGGCAACATTGAGCTTGTTGTGGAAACCTTAAAACTCCTCAACCGCTCCGAGCCGCTCCCAGTCAATACTCATGATGATGGCCCAGAAACTGGAGAAGATTTAAGGCTTAAGTATCGTTATCTTGATCTTCGCCGTCCTTCCATGCAGAATCTTATTCGCCGTCGCTCAGAATACTATCAGATTTTGAGAAAATACATGATCGAACATGACTTTATTGAAGTTACCACGCCAATTCTAGCTAACTCATCTCCAGAAGGCGCACGTGATTTTCTCGTCCCATCGAGATTACATCCAGGAAAATTTTACGCTTTGCCTCAGGCGCCACAGCAATTTAAGCAGCTTTTGATGGTTGGTGGTGTGCCACGTTATTTCCAAATCGCTCCATGTTTCCGTGATGAGGACCCACGTGCTGATCGCCTCTACGGTGATTTCTATCAGCTAGACTGCGAGATGTCATTTGTTGATAATGGGGAAGAAGTCCGCCAAACTGTCGAGCCACTCATTAAGAATCTTGCTACCAAATTCGCTGGCAAAAAACTAGAAATTCGTTCTGAATATGCCAAGAAATTTATTCCAAAAGATGGTACTGTTCCACGTATTCCATTTGAGGAATCGATAAACGTTTATGGCGTCGATAAGCCAGATCTCCGTTATGGCATGGAAATGATCGACCTGACTGAAGCTCTAAGAGGCACCGAATTCAAAGTTTTTCAGTCACCTTGTGTTAAAGCACTTTGCGTAAAGGATGGCGCTTCACTCACGCGTTCCCAGATTGACAACTTCACCGATCAAGCCAAAAAACTTGGCGCGGGTGGCTTAGCTTACATCATTTATGAAAACGGTTCAGAAAAATCACCAATTGCTAAGTTTTTGAAACCAGAAGAACTTAAGAAAATCAAAGAGCTCACCGGCGCAAAAGATGGCGATGCGGTATTCTTTGGCGCGGACGAGAAAGAAAAAGTCAACAAAGTTCTAGGTCAGCTTCGCATCGCTTTTGCCGAGCATTTCGAACTAGCCGATCCAAACATCGTCGCACTTTGTTGGATTACAGATTTCCCATTTTATGAGTGGAACGATGGTGAAGAAAAACTGGACTTTGGGCACAACCCATTCTCTATGCCAAAAGGAGGATTGGAGGCACTAGAAAATGCCAAAACTGATGCTGAAAAATTGAAAATTGTTGCTGACCAATACGATATGGTGATGAATGGTCTGGAAATTTGCTCTGGCGCAGTTAGAAATTATAATCCAGAAATTATGTATAAGGCATTTGGTTTGCTTGGTTACGACGAAAAATACGTTGAAGAACGTTTTGGTGGAATGCTTTCTGCCTTCAAATTTGGTGCTCCTCCACATGCAGGCTGTGCTTTTGGTATTGACCGTATTTTCATGGAGCTAATGGGCGCAAAAAACATCCGAGATATTATTGCCTTCCCAAAGAATGGCTCTGGCATTGATCTCATGATGGGCTCACCATCAGTAGTAGACGAAGACCAGCTAAAAGATGCTCACGTCGCTGTTATCGAAGACGATGACGATGAAGATTAACTTTTAAGTTTTCTTTAAGCTTTTACGATATAATAAAAGCATGGCAACACAAGTTTTTAGAAGAACAGAAATTAAGTATATCATCACAGAAAATCAGTTCGATAAACTGATGGACTTGATTGAACCATACCTCAAAAAGGATAAATATTTCAAGGGTACAAACATGAGTATCTATTTTGATGACGAGAATCGTTATCTAGCCATTCACTCATTAGAAAAACCGCTCTATAAAGAAAAAATCCGTTTAAGAAGCTACGGCGTACCAACTTTAAATGACACAGTCTTTCTAGAAATCAAGAAAAAATTTAAAGGCGTTGGCAGTAAGCGACGCATACCAGTTGTCCTAAAAGATTTTTATAATTATGAAAAGACTGGCAAGTTAGAAACTAATAATGAAAATATTAAACAAGAATTAGACGAATGTTTTGGCCGCTATAATTTGAAACCGACGATGTTTCTAGCTTATGATCGCACGTCTTATTGCGATAAAGATGACCCAACTTTTCGTGTTACTTTCGACCGCAATGTTAGAAGTAGGAATGACGAGTTGAAACTCGAAAAGGGCGATCATGGAAAAAAGTTTTTTGAGCATGGTGAAATTGTTATGGAAGTAAAATCGGTGCGAGCGTACCCATTTTACTTTGTCCGTGCTTTATCTAAGCTCAAAATTTACCCAGCTTCTTTTTCTAAATATGGTCGTGTTACGGAAAAAGTAATCTATCAAAATCATGCGTTATCTCGCAAAAGTCGAAGCGAGCAGCACGAAAATGTTGTAAAATAATAAGCATAAGGAGAATATATGTTCAATAGTATTTTAGGTTCAGAATTAACCCCAGTGCACTTTTTAATTTGCATAGGAGTAGCATTTGTACTAGGTTTGATCGTCGCACTTACACATCAAAAAACCAGTCGCACTACGGCAAACTTTGTAACCACGCTCGCAATTTTGCCGGCACTTGTAGCGATGGCAATCATGCTCGTTAACGGCAACCTCGGTGCAGGCGTAGCCACCGTCGGCGTCTTTTCACTTGTTCGCTTCCGCTCCATTGCTGGTAATTCCAAGAGTATCTTATCCGTATTCTTTGCGATGGCTATTGGCCTTGCTGTCGGTACTGGTTATGTCATCTTCGCGGCAATGTTCACCGTTATCGTTTCTCTCCTGATCTGCTTTCTCAAATTCATCAATTTTGGCGAAAGCAAAACTGCTGAGAAAAAGTTAATTATTCTTGTTCCAGAGGATTTGGACTATACTGAAATTTTCGATGACGTGTTCAAAAGTTACACCAACTCCCACATTTTGGAAAAATCCAAAACTACTAATATGGGTAGCCTCTTTGAGCTAACGTATCGTGTAAATTTGAAACGCAATGTGAATGAGAAAGAATTTATTGACAAACTACGTGTTAAAAACGGCAATCTTAAAGTGTCATTGTCTCACCCAATTGCCGACGAGGAGTTATAAATATGGAAAAAGAATCATCAAATAATATTCCAGAAAATGTTATGAATGACAAGCCAAAAAAGAACGTTGGCAAAACTGTTGCTATCATCGCCGGTGCACTAGTACTTGTTGGTGGTCTGGCAGCTGGCGGTATATATTTAGCCACTCATCAAACTCCAACTACAATTATCGATTCTGACACTTCCGGTAGTATCGCACTGAAAGATGGAGAAAACAAGATTAAAGCTGGTGGCACCTACACTTTCACGGGTAGCACTGCAAACGGCAAAATAGAAATTGACACTACCGAAGCAGTAAAAATTATCTTAAACAATGTTAGTATTACTAACCCTTCTGGTGCCGCCATTAAATCTAAAGGCACAACTGGTAGAGTTACTATTGAGTTGGTTGGTGACAATAAACTTGTCTCTACTGATACTAACGCTGAAGATCCTGCAGCTGCAGTTTCTGGTGACTCTGAACTAGAAATTACTGGTTCTGGCTCCGTTACCATTGAGTCAAACGGTAAAGGCATCAAAGCAGACAATGGACTTGGGCTTAGCGGAAGCGGTACATATACTATTACAGCAAAAGACGATACTTTGCATTCTAATGGCAATATTACCATTACAAGTGGTACATACGTTTTGAATACTGGCGATGATGCAATTCACGCCGATGGTACTTTGAAGATCGCTAGTGGTAAGGTAGTCATTGAAAAATCCCATGAGGGACTAGAAGCAAACATCGTAGAAATATCCGGGGGCGATGTTAGTGTCACTGCGTCTGACGATGGTATTAACGCTCAAAATTCCGACGGCACATCTCGTGTTGGTGTGGTTGGTGATGGTAAATTAGCTATCTCAGGCGGCAAGGTTTACGTCAATTCAGGTGGCGATGGGCTAGATAGTAATGGCGCAATTGCCATTTCCGGTGGAGAAACTTATGTTGACGGTCCACTAAATGACGGCAATGGCGCAATTGATTGTGATGGTGAAATTAGTATCACCGGTGGTACACTTATTGCTGTAGGCTCTTCCGGTATGGCTCAGAACGCTACGAATGCTACTCAGCCTTCCGTCTTGATAAACCTAAACCAGAGTTACGGTGGCAACATCATCTTTGGTAGTATTAGCTATGAACCATCAAAGAAGTTCCAATCAGTGTTAATATCTTCCGATAAACTCAAAGTTGGCGAGACTTATCAACTCTCCATCGGTGGCAGTCAGGTCCAATCCGTTACGATTTCCCAGAATATCACTGGGCAGGGAAACGGTATGATGGGCGGTGGTATGCCAGGTGGCGGTATGGGTGGCCAAGGTCAACAAGCTCAGCAAGGCCAACAGCCTCAGATGACGCAAAGAACCAGATAAATCATCGTTTTTCTGTTATAATATAAGAATGAATGGTTTATCCGAACAAGAGGTTGCAGAGCGCATACGCGCAGGTCAAAGTAATGCACCAGTCGAAGCTCCATTTAAATCTACATGGCAGATAATTAAAACTAACACGTTTACTTATTTTAACGCAGTATTTTTGGGCCTTGCTATTATTCTACTTGCAGTAGGCTCTTTTCGAGATATAACTTTTCTTCCGCTTATTATCATCAACACATTGATTGGTATCGTTCAAGAATTTCGTGCCAAGTCTGTTTTGGAAAAACTAACAGTTTTGAATGCTCAACAGGTTTTGGTTTGGCGAGACAAGAAGAAGCAAACTATTCCTACAACTGACCTAGTAATCGATGACATCGCAATTTTTAGAGCAGGGGATCAAATATCTGCAGATGCAACAGTACTCGATGGCTCAGCATACGTTAACGAATCGTTGCTTACTGGCGAACCGGACGAGATTGAAAAAACGACGGATAGTAATTTATTGTCGGGCTCTTTTGTTGTGTCCGGTGAATGTACCGCCAGAATTACTAAAGTAGGCGCAGAATCCTACGCGGCTAAATTAACGTTACAAGCAAAAGCCATCAAAACCGGTGAGCAGTCAGAAATTATTCGCTCGCTTAACAAAATCGTTAAAATGGCCGGTATTGCTATTATTCCAATCGGTGCGTTGCTATTTGGTAGACAATTTTTCCTCCACGGCGCCTCAGTACAAGCATCAGTTCAAGGCATGGCAGCCGCTGTCATTGGTATGATCCCAGAAGGACTTTTCTTACTTGCCAGCGTTTCATTAGCGATTTCTGCAATTAAAATGGCGCGCCAAGAAGTACTCATCCACGAAATGAAATCCGTAGAAACACTTGCACATGTTGATGTCTTTTGTGTCGATAAAACAGGCACTATTACTAGCCCAGAAATGAATGTCAGAGAAATAGTCTCACCAGACAAGGGAACAATTGATCCAAATATATCTAGGATTATATCCATTTTTGCCTATTCATCCGTTACTACCAACGCCACTTCTGAAGCAATTCAAAAATACTGTACAAAAGAAAAAGGAAAAGCTACAAAGTTTATTGAATTCTCTTCCAAATATAAATATAGCGCTGCGGAAATTGACGGAAAGAAATATGTGCTCGGGGCTCCGGAATTCGTTGCGAAAGACGATTATGATGAGATCAAAGCAAAGGTAGAGAGCTACTCAGAAAAAGGCTATCGTGTACTTGCTTTTGGCGAGTATCACGGCAAACTAACTGGAAAAGAACTAACGGCAACATTTACTCCACTGGCATTTATCATTTTGGAAAATCCTGTCCGCGAAACTGCACCAGAGACATTCAAATATTTTGAAGAACAAGGAGTCAGAATTGTTGTTATTTCCGGAGATAATCCAGTGACTGTTTCCGAAGTAGCACGGGCAGCTCAAATATCTGGAGCAGAGAATTACATTGATGCCACTACACTCGAAACTGACAAAGACTATAAGGAGGCTGTAAAAAAATACACCGTATTCGGTCGTGTTCTTCCAGAACAGAAAAGAAAGCTGGTCCAAGCGTTGCAGGCGCAAAAGCATACTGTTGCTATGACTGGTGATGGTGTAAATGATGTGCTTGCTCTAAAGGATGCTGACTGTAGTATTGCCATGTCGTCTGGCGCAGATGCTGCTGTGCAGGCTGCCCAGCTTGTTCTACTTGATTCTGATTTTTCTCATATGCCGAGTGTCGTGCGTGAAGGTCGCAGAGTGGTTAACAACCTTGAGCGCTCGGGCAGCCTTTTCATTGTCAAGAATATATTCAGCGCTATTGCTGCCGTCCTCTCAATTATTATCGGTTTTAGTTATCCACTTTTACCTGCTCAGGTTTCTTTTGTCACAATGTGGGTTATTGGCGTGCCATCATTCCTTCTTTCTCAAATGCCAAACGAAGATTTAATCCATGGGCACTTTATCAATAATATTTTGAGAAAGGCAACGGCAGGTGGGCTTGCTAATGTTATCTTAATTTTGGCTACCAATGGCTTCTTACATTTACTTAATGTCGAAGCTGATTATATACCTACAATTTGCACAATCGTTTTTGCAACGGTTGGAATTATATATCTTCTCCGTATCTGCTTACCATTTGATGCTTATCGCTTGATTGTTTGGACAACGTGTATCGCTGGGCTAGCAGCATGCTTCATTGTATTACCATGGTTTTTCTACTTGCGTTCTGATCTTCCGTTCGAGTTTATAGAATTGAGTATTATAATAGGCTCGCTGTCATTCCCGCTCATGATTATGCTGGATAAGGTCGCAGCAAAATTTTGGGATAAACATCAATTTAAATTGGATTAAATGAAACTATATGTGATAAGACATGGGGAAACTCTTTCCAATCTTTCTGGAGTTGTTTCTGGACGTTCCGATGAGGGCCTAACAGAAAACGGCATCAAGCAAGCGCAAGAACTAAATAGAAAACTAGAAAAAATATCGTTTGATGCAGTCTATGTTTCACCAATGAAACGCACAATTGAAACAGCAAATATTATCGTACCGGAATATCAATACGTTATTGATGAACGAATCGCCGAACGAGATTTGGGTTCAATTAATAATCGCACTATTGATGAGCTATGGGAATTACCACTTTGGAATTCATTAACCGAAAAACGCACAGCAGAAGGCGCGGAAACATTTGCATCTGGTTTGGAGAGAGTTGAAGACTTTTTAGCATCACTAAAGAAACAGTTTTCGGACAAAAAAGATGCGAAAATTCTACTAATCACACATAGTTTTATTTCACGTTGCCTCTGGGCTATTAAGCATGGTATTAGCGAAGATTCGGACTATACAAAATTTCATCACAAGAATAACGAAATTGTAATATACGATCTATAAAAAATGGTCAGGGTGATGAGACTTGAACTCACGACCTCAGCGTCCCGAACGCTGCGCGCTACCAACTGCGCCACACCCTGATGTATTCCAATTTTATCAAAAAACTGGTAAAATAGCCATATGACAAAAAGCCTATCACGCAACAAATCTATAGCGATTTGCATCTTAATTCCAGTCATCGCTTGTGCTATTTTTATGACCTTTTGCATGTTAAATATCACCGGCACGATTTGGTTTGACGAGTCCTACTCCGCCTATCTTGTTCGTGGAGATTTCGGCGACATTTGGAACATGACCAGTCTCGACGTCCACCCGCCACTTTTTTATTTTCTACTTAAAATTTGGGCCAGCATTTTTGGCTATACTGATTTTTCCATGCGTTTTATGTCAGTATTCTTTGGCGCTATCGCCATCATTTTCACTTTCCATTTGCTAAAGCGCTGGTTCAACATTAAGACTGCTAGTATTGCTACTCTGGCTCTTAGCCTTTCGCCTATGTTGATTCGTTACGGCCAAGAAATGCGTATGTACACGCTAGTTTTTGCTATTGTCATTGCTGCTACATATGTATTAGATTTAATGTTAGAAACTAAAAAACCCCGTTACTATATTTTATACGCAATCTTAATCGCACTTGGTATGTGGACGCACTATTTCGCGGCTATTGCCTGGATAGCGCATATTATATATTACACAATTTCAAAGCGCGGAAAACTATTTAGCAAACAAATGATTTTGACATATGCCTTGGCAGTAGTGCTCTTTATCCCCTGGGTACCATCATTATTTAGACAAATTGTGGAGGTCCAAAGCGGATTTTGGATCCCATCTATCAGCATGGCTACGCCGGCAAATTATCTTTCTCAATCACTGATATTCTCTGAGGCTGCTTATGCCACTGGTTGGTTAGTTTTATTGGCGATTATCACTATCGTTCTAACAGTTTTCTTCCTGAAGAAAGCCTATAGTAAATACTCCAAGACTGAAAAATCAAAGTTTTGGCTGCTAATAACACTAGTTGCTGTACCGCCAATAATCTTGGTAGCCTTGAGCCTTCCACCGCTCACCTCGATGTTTATTGATCGCTACATCCTCTATAGCGCCGCTCTAATCTGGGTGTTAATTGGCATGGCACTTACGTTTGCGTTTAGTGGGGAGAATCTCACAAAAAAGAATTTTAGTAAAGTGTTGGCGCCAATAATCTTACTAATAGCCGCTATTGGTTGCGCTATCACGGGCTTGGTCAATGTGGAGAATCGTACGCCAGAAGGCTTTATTAAGGATACGATATTAGCGACCCAATTAGTCTCCAAACCAAATGTCCCAATTCTGGCCAATAATGAGTGGAATTATTATGATGCAATATTTTATTCATCAGAAGAGCATCCGATTTACGGTGTGGATGAATGGATAAATTACCAGTATGGCTCGATTTTCCCGATCAAGCACATTGGCTACAATTTGATTACTAATTTAGATGATTTTCTCAAAGACCAAGACACAATTTGGTACATTACAGATTTAAATGACACTACTCGTTCTGGGAATTTAGACAGGGAAGTCTTGGCGGACAAATATAGAGTTGTTACCACTATTGCCAATGACCGCTGCGTCGCTTTTGAACTAGCGAAAAAGTAAAATCTGTGGTATAATGATAAGAACTCGGGGCGTAGCACAGTTGGTAGCGCACGCGGTTTGGGACCGTGAGGTCGCAGGTTCGAGTCCTGTCGCCCCGACCAAGACAACGGCTTGTGAAAGCCGCTTTTTGTGGTATAATAAAATATACAACGGGAGTTAGTTCTTTTATGCGAAGGGGGTGAAAATGTGAAGAGGAAGCGTTGGATGGCGCTCTTGATATGGCTAATAATGACTTGCTATTTATGTATCCAAGCGGGAGAAAAGTCTAAGATGCTTTCAGGATTTTTAGCACAAGGCCTGTATCCAATTATCCTGTCCTTATCGAGCATAATAAGTTATGAATCAGCGCATTATTTTATAAGAAAAATCGCGCATTTTGTAATGCATTTTGTTCTGGGGACACTTATCTACCGTGCCCTCGAGACGGTAGATCGGGATAAAACCATAATCTTAGTAAAGTCATTAACCACCGCAATACTAATTGCTGTTTCTAACGAATTAATACAAAATGTTGCAATCTCTCGAGGCCCAATGCCAAGCGATGCTTTTATAAATATTGCAGGCGTTATCTTTGGAACCCATATCTGTTATATTCTTCACGCTCTCAAAGAGTGACCATAAGTATTTTCGGGTCGCTCTTTCTTTTGTTGTGGTATAATATAAATACGATGAATCCTGACAGAAAAAAACAGAATATAGATGCAATCGATTTTGACGGGAGAAAGCAACAGAATATCCAGAAGACATTCAAGCGTGTGTTTGTTGACGTCCTAATCTTCTTATTGCTAATTATTGCCACTTTTCTTCTTGTATTCAAAGATCAAGATCTCGGTGAAGCTCTGAACGCTTTCTATAGTGCCAAATTTGGGTTTGTATTTTTGGGGATTTTACTTATGGTCGGGTACTTTGCAATAGAGGCTTGGAACATTTATAGTATTCTGAAATCTTTTGGTGAAAAATTAACCTACGCTCAGGCTTTCAAATTCACACTAATAGGCTTTTTCTTTTGCTCAGTCACCCCGGGAGCTTCCGGCGGTCAGCCAATAGAAATTTACTACATGAGCAAAGAAAAAATCTCTGGCGCTCATGCCACTTTGGCACTTCTAATCCAGCTTTGCGGCGTACAGATTAGTGTGATAGCATTGGGCGTTATAGGTATAATATTCTCATTAAGCTACATGGAAACCAGTGTTATCTGGCTAACTTTGTTAGGACTTCTCATCAATGGTGTTGCGCTCGCGATACTGCTGATCTGTATTTTTTCCAAAAAGCTCACTCAGCGCATAGTAGATTTTGGTATTGCTGTTCTAAAACTTTTTGGATATAAGAAAATTGAGCAAAAAAGAAAATCTATCAATAAATCCCTTGAACAATATAGCAATGGCGCAGTTTATATCAAAAGCCATCGTAAAGAATTCTGGATTTGTATCGGTCGCACGACTCTCCAGATGGTTTTCTATTTCTTAATACCATTTTGTGTCTACAAAGCGCTAAATCTTTCTGGCACTAGTTTCATCCAGCTATTTTTCTTCCAGGCAGTACTATTTATGGCTACATCTGGATTGCCACTCCCAGGTGCAATTGGCGCTTCCGAAGCGGTGTTCCTAAGTCTCTTTGGTGCCGCTTTTGGCGAAGAAATGCTTGGTGGCGCAATGCTTCTCAATCGTAGCATTAGCTTCTACTGGTTTGTTCTTATCACAATGGTAGTAGTTTTTATCAATATTGTAAGAATAAAAGCCGCAAAAGAAGAAAAATAACTTACCATAAAAATAGGGCCGTGTATCTACACGGCCCAAAGTTTGATGAAAAGATTACATTGCATCCTCATCGGCTCCGATTGCGAGTCCGCGATTTGCATCCCCTCTCGGATCTTTGCCAAACTCGTAATCATTGCCAGGGAGAATTGCATTCAGGATAATACCTACGATTGATGCTATTGCCAGGCCCGTCAGAGTGATGGGTGTTCCAGCCACAGTAAAGGTGATACCATCGCTCATTCCCAGACCGCAGACCAAGATAACGCTGACGATCATCAGGTTCCGGCTTTTTGCCAGGGAAGCACGGTTTTCGTACATATTTCTGATGCCGATTGCGGATATCATACCATACAATATGAATGATATTCCACCGATAATAGCAGCCGGCATAGTGTTGATTACTGCTGCTACCTTGGGAAGGCACCCCAAGATGATGGCGATCACTGCAGCACACCTAATTAAGAACGGATCATGTACGCCGGTCAATGCCAACACTCCAGTATTTTCTCCATAGGTCGTGTTGGGCGGCCCACCAAAGAAACCGGCCATTGCAGTTGCCAGACCATCACCAACCAAGGTGCGGTGCAGTCCAGGATCTTCAATGAAATTATTCTTAGTGGTTGCAGAAATAGCCGAAATATCTCCTACATGTTCCATCTGGGTAGCCATTGCAATCGGCGCCATCGTCAAGATTGCCGACAGCTCAAACCTTGCCAGCATAAAAGGCGGCAGGCCAACGATTGTGGCCTCGCGTATTGGTGTGAAGTCTATTTCCATCAATCCGCAAGCATTCATGATCAACGCCACTATGTATGATACCACTACGCTCATCAGTATCGGGATGATCTTGAGCATTCCTTTACACCAGACATTACAAATGATGATAACGACAATTGCAACTATTGCCAGAAACCAGTTAGTGCTGGCATTACCTATCGCTGACGGTGCCAGTGAAAGTCCAATACAGATGATCACCGGACCAGTTACAACCGGCGGCAAGAAATACATCACGAGCTTTACGCCGATGATCTTGATAATCAGAGCAAGTACCAAGTAGAGTAAGCCTGCTATGACCACGCCGCCATTTGCCAATGCCAACCTTTCAACATCGCTTAGTCCAGCGTAATGGGGATTGGCTGCGATTGTAGCGTATCCGCCCAAGAACGCGAATGACGAACCAAGAAACGCCGGCACTTTGAACTTCGTGAATACGTGGAATAACAATGTTCCAGCTCCCGCAAAGAAAAGTGCGGTTTGCACCGGCAAGCCGGTAAGCATCGGTACAAGTACTGTTGCTCCAAAGAACGCAAACACATGCTGAAATGACAGAATAATAATTCTGCCCCAGGAAAGTTGCGCTCTAGCATTAGTGATAATACCAGGATTTGCAGTATTTTCCATTTTTCATCCTCCTTATTATAAAAGTACGTTGAGAAAGTTATCAGTCGCCAAAATCAATACTCTTCACCAAACTATATCTAATGTACCATAGAAAATAAAAAATCCAAAGCATAAGAATTTTTAGCTATAAAAAATGGTGTATAATATATGTATGTTAAGAAAAGCAACCCTTCTATCAGCAATTACTGCTACCGTAGCTTTTGTACTGCTTCTTGGCGTAGTTCCTGTTTCTGCTGATAGTACAATTCTTGACAATGATCAAATTGGTGCCATCTCGCAAAATTGTGCCACTATCAAGCAATCACTGCGCGCTTTACAGCGTACCGATGCGCGCACACGTTCATATCTTGGCTCCGCCTACGAACGAATGCTATCTGATTTTATTACCCCAATGGACTTACGCTTGATTAATGTTAATCAGCCAAACGCTACTCTTACCACGATTCACTCTGACATCATTGAAGCTCGCCAACAATTTGTACACGACTACACTGTCTACAGCCAGAAACTAGAAGAGCTGATTACTCACGATTGTCAGAATGATCCACAAAATTTCTATCACACGCTAGAAGACACTAGGGCAAAACGTGCCACTTTGGAAAAATCTACAGAAAATATTCGCCGCTTGCTTGCCGATCACCTCGCAGTCGTTAAGAAGCTCGAACAAAACACAGGGGGTGCCAATGCCAACTAACGAAAAGCTAGTCGCTAATCCAGACACTAAATCTGCAACTGACGAACTTGATGAAAAGCAAAAAGAAAGGCGTGGTAGCCGTAATCTCACCATCTTAGGAATTGTCTCCACTGGCATTGCTATTTTGACGACTGCAGTTAGTCTTATCATCTATCATAATTCCGGAGACATCTATCTTGATCGCTCACGTCCAGGCTATCTTCCAGACAAATCAGAAGTGCAAGTTCAAGCAGAATCTTCTTATGAGTTTTCCGTTACCGGGCCACTGACTAAAGAGGTCTTAGATGAATACATCAAACACTTCGAAGAGGAGCTAAATGTTATTGATGACCTTGAAAAGCCATTTTCTGAAGAGCCTTTGTCAGACAAATCTTTTGGCATTCCAGAGCCGAAAGCTGAAGAGCCGGCAGAATCCCCAGCCGAAGAACAGCCATACTATTGGTGGTATTAACAATTTTTCATAATTCTAGACTCTAGCAATTTACTTTTCTTCCTCCACGATATACAATAAGGAAAAAGTGGAGGTATTATATGTCATTAGTCATTCGTGACTCTAGTGGTTGGGCTACGCATCGTATTGAGCCAGCAGCAAACGGCGTGGATTTGGTAGTTAGGAACCTATCCACCGGGCTCGTAGAAGAACGCATCGTAGGCGGTGTTTTGTAGTGTGAAAATTGTCCCGCTCGGAGCATAAGCCCCTTGACATAACAGGGGTTTTGTGCTAAAATCTAAGTATACCAATTAAGTGGTTAAATTTTCTATGAATGACAAAAAAATACCTACAATTGGATCAACCATGCTAGTTTCCATTGGCGGGCGCGACAATATTCCTGCCAAGATTGATACTGGCGCCGATTCTTCATCCATCTGGGTAAGCCATCTTCGTGTGGACAAAGATGGAGTTTTGAAGTTTAGACTTTTTGGTGAGGATAGCCCATTTTACAATGGCAAAGTCATCAAAAGAAAAGAGTTCAAAGTTGCAGTCGTTCGTAGCGCCACCGGCGAAGAGCAGGTTCGTTATCGTACATACTTTACGTTAAAGATTTCTGGCAAGAAAATCAAAGTACTGTTCAATCTATCAGATCGCAGCAACAACAATTTCCCAGTACTAATCGGTAGACGTAGCATCTCGGGAAAATTCCTGGTAGATGTCTCCAAAGCTGAAGTCGAGCGACCACCTAAGAACCCTCGGACGGAACCACTGATGAAAGAGTTACAAGAAAATCCATACGAATTTTATAAGAAATATTCAAGGAAAGGAGCAAAACAATGAAAATCGCGATTCTATCAAACGGCAATGCTAATTATTCTACCAAGCGTCTTGTTGAAGAAGCTGAGGCTCGTGGCCACAAAGTAAAAGTTATTAAATATAAGAACTGCTACCTTTCACTTGATGAAAAACACCCAAATGTCTATTATAAAGGTAAAAAGGTTGAAGGTTACGATGCAATTATCCCACGTATTTCAAACGGTATGACTCGTTATGGTTGTGCAATCGTACGTCAATTCGAGATGCAGGGTATCTGGACTGCATCAAGTTCTATTGCTATTACTCGTGCTCGTGACAAATTGCGTGCCGCACAGATTCTGACCAAAGCCGGTGTTGATACGCCAAAGACCTTGGTCTCCAGAAACAGTGCTGACATTGACGACCTTATTGAACAAATCGGTCTCCCAGTGATTATCAAGCTTGCTACTGGTACGCACGGAAATGGGGTAGTTCTAGCAGACACCAAGAAGGCTGCAAAATCTGCTCTTCAGGCTTTCTATCTTTATAATGAAGATGGCACAAATATTTTGCTTCAAGAATACATTGAGGAGTCCGCCGGTTCCGATATCCGTGCTTTTGTAGTTGGCTCTCGTGTAGTTGCTAGTATGAAACGTCAAAGTCTTGATGATGATTTCCGTTCCAACCTTCACAAAGGTGGAGAGGGAATCTCTATCAAACTTACCGACGAAGAAAAGAAGCTAGCTATAAAAGCAGCAAAGGCGATGGGCCTACACATTGCTGGTGTTGATCTAATGCGTTCCAAGCGTGGACCATTGGTATTGGAAGTTAATGCTTCTCCAGGGTTTGGCATTGAAAAAATTACTGGCAGAAACGTTGCCGAAAAAATGATTGACTATGTCGAGCAAAATGCTGCTCGCAAAAACTCCAAAGATAGAGTTGGAGCTTAGAGGGTGTTCGAAGATTTTGACAATATTCCCGGGTCGGAAATTCCACAAAGTCGAGCAGTATTAAGAAACATCCTAAAATCGCGCGGCTGGAAGAATATCAAAATCCTTTTTACTAATAAACTTTTTGTTGTGGCCACTCGCCCAGACGGCAGGGAAGTTCGTTTTTGTTCAGAAATCCCACCAACTACGAATTATAATGCTGCAGCTATTTCTGACGACAAGTATGCTACATATGCATTTTTAAAAAATTTTCCCAAGGTCAAACAACCCGAAACTATGCTTTTGAAAAATCAGAAGCAGGAACTAAAAATCTGTGAAGATTTAATCAAAAAGTATTCCAGGATTGTTTTAAAGCCAGTCAATGGCTCGCACGGTAATGACGTCCATATGAATATTACAGATATTGAGTCTACTAAAAATGCCATCACTAAGATTAGAAACAAGGACAAAAATCTTCCAATAATTGCTCAACAACAATTAGATTCAAAATGCGACACTAGAGTAATTTGTATTAATTACCAATTTGTGGCAGCGTATTCACGTACCCCTGCGGAGGTAACCGGCGACGGAAAGCATACCGTATCGGAATTAATTGACATTGAAAACAAGACCATTAGAACTACTGCCTACTTTTCTGATTTGTCAAAAATCAACAAAACAGCGGCCTTGGAATACCTAAAGCAGCAGAAAGATTATATTCCAAAATCAGGGGAAAAAGTTCAAGTTGTACCGGTCTGCAATACTGGCCAGGGCGGCACTATTAAAGAGATTACTAATGAATTTCCAGATAATCTAAAACGCCTTTCTGAAGAAATTGCAAAATATCTGGAACTGCCTTTGGTCGGTATAGACTTTCTGGATAATCAAGTTCTTGAAGTAAATAAATCGCCGGCACTTTATCACAAAAAGGATGGGCACGCAATTTGCTTAGAAAAACTAGTTGAGTATCTAGAAACTATTGTATAATATACTTATGGTTATCATCATTACGCTTGTCGCCCTATTTGTACTGTTCTTCTTTATCCGTCATCATACTGGACCAGCTCATCTTGCGGTGCTTGCAGGACTATCCGTTTATGAGATGTTTGGTGTCCAATTTGCTGAATGGCTCCACAAACTTGTCAGCGGGATTACGCTCGACTTAGCTCAGACCTGTATCTATGTAGCATTAATATTGGTTTTTCCATTATTGCTTTATCTTCGCTCTTCACGCGGTGGAGTATTCGGGATTTTGCGTATTATAGAAGCCGCACTTTTTTCCATAATCTTAACATCGTTGCTCTCTGCTACGCTTGCCAAGTTTTTCCCATTTGATAGTCTTGCTACACAAATTTCTAGTTTCATATCTTCAATTGAAGGTACAGTGGTCCTTGTCGGTATCATCGCTGCATACTTAGATATCATGATTTATCACAAAAAATAATATTATACTTGTGCTTGAGTAGATTAGCGGCGTGTGCTAACTTCAGTTTATGAGACTACACGCATCGTGGATAGTTGTATCTTACGCCATCGGGATAATTGTCGGTGATATCATTGCCATGATTTTAAAACCGACATTTTTTGAAAATATAATTTGGGTCATTTTATCAATTTTAATTTTAGTTTTTGCAATTCTTATTTCAAAGCCAGCTACGGTTGCTGCAAGCTTATTTGCTGGTGTTTTGTTAATATTTAATCGTAGTGCGCCAATTTTTATTTCAGAAAATTACACTAAAACTTTGATTGGTGAGAATATCACGATTACTGCACAAGTTATCAAGGATCCAGAAGAAAACGCAGGGAAGAAAAAGCTGACTCTAAAAAACGAAGCCTTGGGAAAACTTTCCGCCGAAGTCCCCAGGGCGGATATCAAACGTTCAGACTTTGTTACTATTTCTGGAAAATTGAATGAAGGCTCTGGTAGTTTTGCGGGGTATATTTACCAACCGAGTGTTGAAGAAATTTCGCGCCCAGAACCTGGAGATCTATTTTTAAAATTTCGCGATTTTTTTGCTGATGGCATCAAAAAACATTTACCGACTAAGGAAGCAGGTCTTGGCACAGGATATCTCTTGGGTCAAAAATCTGGCGTAGATAAATCATTCCAGGAATCATTACGCACGGTTGGGCTTACACATATTATCGTTGCATCCGGTGCGCATCTTGGCGCGCTCATTGGTTTTGCTCGCAAAATCTTTGGCCGTTTTTCACGTCTTGCGAGTCTCCTTTCTGGTGGAATTTTCACGCTTCTTTTTATCGGCATAACTGGACTTTCTGCCAGTATGTTGAGAGCCGGTTTAGTTACCGGGCTTTCACTTATAGCCTGGTATTTTGGGCGCAAAATCCATCCAGTTCGCGTGATCTTGCTCGCTGCTGCCGCAACCTTGGTTGTTTCACCAGAATTTTTGCTAGATATGGCTTGGCAACTTTCTTTTGCTTCCTTTTCTGGAATCTTAGTCATTGCTCCAATATTTATTCGTATTTTTCATGGTAAGAATCAAAAACCAGGTTTTTTGTCCGGAACTTTAATTTCTTCTGCCGCTGCGGCACTACTCTGCACGCCAATTCTAATTTATGATTACGGTTCAGTTTCATTAATTTCTATCTTCGTAAATTTATTAGTTTTGCCAACGGTTTCTTTTGCAATGGGGCTAACTTTTTTGACTGGTTTTTCGGCAATCTTTATGCCATTCTTGGCCGATTTTATTAGTTTTGTTAATAAAATGCTTTTAGATTATCAAATCTGGATTGTTGAATTTTTCGGTAGTAAAAAAGAATTTTTATTGGAGCTTCCCAAAAATAATCCATTAGTCTTTCTGGCTTATGTCCCAATTATCGGCTTTACTGTTTTTTGGTTAATCAAAATTAGAAGGCAGGAAATAAAATTCTTATGCTTGCGGAACTTCGCTTAGTTTGTTACGCTAACTTTAGGACTTCTATTTTCTCTCGTGATTTTGTTATAAGACGCTCAAAATAAGTTATAATATAACAAAGGAGGAAAAATGGTAAAAAAATCAGAAAATACTGAGACTGGTGGGAAAAGCGAAGCTTTGAATTTAGCTATCGCGCAAATCACCAAACAATTCGGTGATGGCTCTATCATGAAACTTGGCGAGGCCAAGAAAATTGACGTAGAACTTTTGCCTTCTGGCTCACTAAGCCTAGATTTAGCTCTTGGTGGTGGTTATCCAAAAGGCCGTATTATCGAGATTTATGGCCCAGAATCTTCTGGTAAAACTACTTTAGCTCTTCATGCAATTTCTGAAATTCAGAAACAAGGCGGCCAAGCGGCATTTATTGACGCTGAGCACGCTTTAGATCCGGCCTACGCTAAGAAAATTGGCGTTAATACTGAGGATCTTCTAATCTCTCAGCCAGATAATGGTGAGCAAGCTCTTGAAATTTGTGAAACTCTCGTTCGCTCTGGTGCTGTAGATTTGATTGTGGTAGATTCCGTTGCCGCGCTTGTTCCTCAAGCAGAAATTGATGGCGACATGGGTGATGCTCAGATGGGTCTTCAGGCAAGACTTATGTCTCAGGCCATGAGGAAATTAACTGGCATCATCAGCAAGTCTAAAGCTACTGTAATCTTCATCAACCAGATTCGCATGAAGATTGGCGTGATGTTTGGCAACCCAGAAACCACTACTGGCGGTAACGCACTTAAATTCTACGCATCCGTCCGTATTGATATTCGCCGCATTGGCCAGATCAAAGATGGCGATAAAATTGCTGGTAACCGTACCAAGATTAAAGTTGTGAAGAACAAAATTGCAGCACCATTTAGAACTGCCGAATTTGATATTATGTACAACGAAGGTATCTCCAAGACCGGTGACATTCTAGACCTCGGTGTGGAATATGGTATTATCGAAAAATCTGGCGCCTTCCTCAAATACAATGGTGAAACCATTGGTCAGGGTCGCGAAGCCGCAAAGAAGCTCTTCAAAGAAAATCCAAAATTGATGGCAGAGATTGAGCAAAAAGTTCGAAAAAAGGCTATGCCAGAAGAAGAGCCAAAATCTGCCAAAAAATCGGAGAAATAACTTACAGAACACTTAAATAGGATACGCCACGTTAGTGGGTCGACTATTGTCTTCAGCCTGCTGAGGTAATTAATTTTGATGCAAGCACTTTAAAAAGGAGAAATATGAATTACTATGAAGAAATTAAGAAAGAACTATTGGATAATGAAGTCAACAAAACGGTAAAAGATTGTAGTAAAAACGAGTATGAGATAAAGAAATATTGCGCTGTAGGAAAGCTTTTACTTGATGCCGGTAGTCAATATGGGGAGAGGATAATCAAAGAATATTCGGAGAGGTTAAAGAGAGAAATTGGCAGAAAATACAGCGTCAGATATTTATTTGATATTAGAAGGCTCTATCTGTTCTCAAAAGTGCACCCAGTGGGTGCACAATTAACGATATCGCATTATAGATTACTTTTCCCGCTAGATGACAGGGAAATAGACTACTATATGCAACAGGTAATAGAGAGAAATCTCTCAAAAAGAGATTTAGAGGCCATAATTAAGTCCAGAGAATACTCAAGGATACCAGCAGAGACTAAATGTAAATTAGCTGACAAAAAAAGATTAAGAGTAGAAGATTTTGTCAAGAATCCAATAAATATAAGAGACGATAGCAGTTATGAAGCCTTTTCCGAAAAGATACTACAGAAACTGATTCTTGAAGACATAGAATCATTCATGAAAGAATTAGGAAACTCATTTTGCTTTATTGGTAGTGAATATAAAATCAAAATTGGTGGCACGTATAATTATATTGATTTACTGCTATTCAATTATGAGTACGACTGCTTCGTAGTGATTGAACTAAAAGTTTCCGAACTAAAGAAGGAGCACATCGGCCAACTTCAAATTTATATGAACTATATAGATAGAAACTTGAAAAAACCTAGCCACGATAAAACTATAGGTATAATTATTTGCAGACAACAGAATAAGTATGTGATAAAATATTGCTCCGACAATCGCATCATCGCCAGAGAGTATAATCTAGTGTGATATAATGTACATAATTAAAGAGGCCAACGTAATGCATAAAGAAGAACTCTGGCAAGAATATAATCAAGCGGGCGAGCCAATAAAAAATGGTGGTTGTCCAGCCCATACTGATTCTAGAAACAATCTTCGTCACGGCGTTTCAAGAATTTGGTTGTTCAGAAAACACGGTAACACTTTTGAAGTTTTATTCCAAAAACGCTCACCTTATGTCCGCAATGCTAACAAATATGATGCTTCTGCCGGCGGACACGTTAATTACCAAGAGTCACCACAAGATGCTGCGGTTAGAGAATCCAGGGAAGAGATTGGCGCAGATTTGAAAAAGTCTGAGTTAAAGTTCTTTGAAACCAGCGTTAATAAATGGTCAATGTTTTTTGACTTCTTGTATGATTGGACTGGAAAGCCTGATGACTTTCATTTTGACGATCAAGAAGTATCCGAAGTCCGCTGGATAGAGTTTGATAATTTGGACGATTTCGTCAAAAAACATACTAAAGATACTATCGCATTAGAGCATCCTCAAGTTATTGAACTTTTGAAAAGGGAAATCTTAACACATGGAGATAATTAGTTTAAAAGATAATGAAGCTGAGCAAAGTTATGATGCTTCGACAGAATACGACAATTTTGACAGCGGCAAAATTACTGTCACCGACATCAAGCCAGCAGTCAAAAACGAGAACCGTGTAAATATTTTTATTAATGACAAATATGATTTTTCTTTAGACATCGCGCAAGTTATTGATTATAAAATTAAAGTCGGAAAGAAACTAGAAGAAGCGGAGTTATCAAAACTTCGCCAGGCTTCAGAGTTTGGCAAGTTGTATCAACGCGCTTTAGAAAAAACTTTGTCTCGCCCGCATTCAGTTAAAGAGATTCGTGATTATTTAAAAACCAAACGCAAGAAACGTGAAGCAGAAAATAAAATGGCGGTAGAGAATCGCAAAAAAGACAAAGAGCTAATTAAAAAATATAAGCTAAAGACCAAAGAGCAGCCAATTTTTTCCGATGAAGACATTGAGAAAATTATTAGCATGTTGACAGAAAGAAATTATCTAAACGACCAAAAATTTGCTGAATATTTTGTGGAAAATCGCAACCAGAAAAAAGGTGAGAGCATTAAGAAATTAAAACTCGAACTTACTAAAAAGGGAATCAATCAAGATATTATAGATCAAACTCTAGCGGACTCCGATAGGAATGACGAAGAAGAAATCAAAAAAATCATTGCCAAAAAAGCAAAAAGATATGATGCAGAAAAATTGATTAGTTATCTGACGCGTCAAGGGTTTGACTATCAGCTTTCGAAAGATCTGGTTCAGGAGCAAATGCTCCACCAGCACGAAACGGATTAACGAAGTTTGGCACGAAATCTTCTTTTAGTGCGCGCTTTTTGATCTTATCTTCTTCGTCCTTAACTATAACTTTTTCATCGGTTACCTTTACTACCTCGCTTCTGCCAATCAAAAGCTCTGGGTCTAGGAAAGCTTTCATCACTGGTCTTTGAACGACAAATTGCTGAACCATAAAATCTTCAGTATTAATCATAAATCCAGAAACTTTACCAATTTTTGAACCCTTTTTAGATTCGACCTTTTTGCCGATTAATTCAAAATTGAGATTTAAAACTTCATCAAGTTTAATCACATCGCCAGGATTGACAAATTCGTCAATCGAGTCGACCACCATACCAATATTAGAAAACTCACGAATATCTTTTACCTGCAAAATTGTGCCGTTTTCACCACCAACTTCTGGGCCAATGAGGTTAAATCCAACAACCCTCAAATCGTTTGGATCGATAATCAAGGAAGTAGTCTTAGCAATCATACCACCAACATGAAGACTCAAAATTGGGTAATCAAGCAACCTATTAGAATCGATTAGCATAGTTTAATTATAGCACAAAGTATGTCTTATGAAGCACAACCATTTTCCCGCCAGGAAGATTAAATGATTTTTCAGGCGCGTAATTCCTAATTGCTGACAAAAAATCTAAAATTTGCGGACGTGTTGCCGAGACGCCGATCTGGGCCAAACCAGCACGCAAAATTTCCGCTGCAATATCATCATCAAGTTCAGCAAAATCACCTCTGTTGAATCGTCCATCGCTAGGCAAAATTGAACTAATTATTTGTTCAATTTCTTGTCTCAAAATGGACTGTTTTTTGTAAAGCTCAAATACTATCAAAAGCTCATCGCGAGACATTAAACTAACTTTTTCACGAATACGATTGCGCAAATATTTGTCTTCAACATTGGTTGGGTCTTGCCGAAACACTAAACTATAAATACTTGCATAGACATCAATGTCCGCGCGAGTTTTCGGCTCAGATTCTAAGAAAACTCTCACTACATTTTCATTTCCAAAAGGTGAAAGCCCGCGCCAGCCAGTCCCACGCATCATATTAATCGCGATAGTCTCTACCAAATCATTAATATGGTGCGCAGTATAAATTTTTCCATCTACTTTCTTAGCAACTTGTGACAAAAAATCATAACGAGCTTTGCGCGCATCAGCTTCAGAAACATTAGCACCAAGTTTGGCCGAGCCTAAATAAAACGGCAAACCATAGTTATGAGCAGTACGTTCTACGAATTTCGCATCATCATCAGCCGATGGGCGCGTTCCGTGATTAAAATGCGCCACTACTGCATCATCATCACTGCCAAAAATATCTAACAGCGCCATTGAATCTACTCCGCCAGAAATTGCCAGAACCTTCTTCATATGTTATAATTTTACCATATGAACGCCGAAAAAATCAGAAATTTTTGTATTATCGCACACATTGACCACGGCAAGTCTACTTTAGCTGATCGCATGATGGAAATAACTGGCACCGTTGAAAAGCGTCAAATGAAGCAACAGCTTCTAGACAGCATGGAGCTTGAGCGTGAAAAGGGCATCACCATCAAACTCACGCCGGTGCAAATGAACTACAAGGGCTACGAGCTAAATTTAATTGACACGCCGGGCCACGTTGATTTTTCTTATGAAGTTTCCCGTTCACTTCAAGCAGTGGAAACAGCAATTCTAGTTGTTGACGCTACTCAAGGAATTCAGGCGCAAACTTTGGCCAACGTTTATTTAGCTTTGGAACAAGATTTATATATTATCCCAGTTATTAATAAAATTGACTTGCCGGCTGCTGATGTCAAAAAAGTTGAAGACCAATTAATTAATCTACTCGGTTGTAAACGCGAAGAAATTATTGGCGTCTCTGCCAAGACTGGACTTAACGTAGAAAAAGTTTTGGATGAAATTATTGAAAAGGCTCCTGCACCAAAAACTCCAGCTGATCCAGAACATTTACGCGCATTAATTTTTGATAGTTACTTTGATGATTATCGTGGCGTGGTCTTGTATGTTAGAATTTTTGAAGGCACATTGCCGAAGAATTCTGAAATCAGAATGATGGCTGCAGAAAAAACTGGCCTCGCACTTGAAGTTGGAATTTTGAAGCCAGAAATGTCACCAAAGCCAGAATTGCAGGAAGGCGAAATTGGCTACATCGTCACGAACCTCAAAACCACTCGTGATGCTAAAGTCGGTGACACAGTCACACTAGAAAAGGCCAAAGCAAAAATTCCACTTCCAGGTTATAAAAATGTTCAGCCATTTGTCTATGCTGGGTTTTTCCCAGTGTCTAATGAAGACTACAAAACTTTAAAAGAAGCTATTGAAAAACTTGCACTCTCCGATTCGGCTTTACAATACGAACCAGAAAATTCTCCAGTCTTAGGCTTTGGCCTTAGAATTGGTTTCTTGGGACTTCTCCATATGGACATTATCAAAGAGCGTCTCGAGCGCGAGTTTGATCTCGATCTTGTAGTTACTAACCCATCTACCAATTACAAAGTAAAGTTAAATAATGGCGAAGAAATCGAAATCAAATCTGCCGCCGACCTTCCTGATATGTCAGAAATCTTGGAGATCAAAGAGCCGTGGGTGAGTGGGGAAATTATTGTACCAAAAGAAATGATCGGTAACGTCCTAAATCTCATTGTAGAAAAACGTGGACATCAGACTAATTTGAGCTATATTGAAGATCGTGCAATTATTGATTTTGAAGCGCCAATGGCAAATCTACTTACTGACTTTTACGATCAACTCAAATCTACTACTTCCGGCTATGCTAGCTTCAATTACGAGCTTAAAGACTATCGCGCCGAAGACTTGGTGTGCGTAGATGTTTTGGTTGCTGGCCAAAAAATGGATGCACTTTCTATTATGTGCCATAAGTCCGAAGCAGATGCTATTGGCAGGGAAATTACCAAAAAATTAAAACAAGTTATCCCACGCCAAAACTATGAGGTGGCTCTGCAGGCTGCAATTGGTGCGCGCATTATCGCAAGGGAAACCATCGGTGCTTATAGAAAAGATGTTACTGTCAAAATTCATACTGGTGATCGCGATAGAAAAGCTAAGCTGCTAGAAAAACAGAAACGCGGCAAAGCTCGCATGAAACGTTTTGGCAAAATCGACATCCCGTCAGAGGCCTTCACTGTGATGCTAAAACGCGACGATAACTAAACAATACTTTGTCGCATAGCAAGATGACAAATAACTAAACAACACTTTGTCGCATAGCAAGAGGATAAATAATTATGCAATACTTTATTGCATAGCAAGATAAACTAATAGTTTTTCTTAGTTGCGAATTCGTAAAGCTTATCAATTAAAAGATTAAACACTTCATCACGAGTGCCGTCGGCTTGCACTGGTACCAACATTCCCAGCTGTTGATAGTGCTGCAAAACTGGGATAGTTTTTTCGTTAAACTCACGGATGCGTTTTTCAAAAACCTCACGTTTTTTGTCATCCTCGCGCTGGGTGGTTTCTTCTCCCTCACGCACGCCGGCTTCGCGCACCGCATCCCAACGTACCATTACATCAGCTTCAGAAACATTCAGGACTACCGCGGCTTTAATTGGATGGCCAGAAGAAGCAGCAGCTTTCATTACTTCGTCTTCTTCGCCAGCCCATCGACCAACAGAAGAAAGGATTAATGCTGATTCTCTTAAATCTTCACGCGAAAAATAGGGAAGCACCCAATCGTAAAAAACATCAGTTGGCGCCAAGTCGCCAGTATCAGTGTAGTGCTTATTCTGCTCGACTTCCATTGCCCTGATAATCATGCCGGATGATAAAAATCTCGCACCAAGAGTCTCCGCGAGTCTGATTCCCACAGTATCTTTACCGCTCATCGGCAAGCCAAATACATTAATGGAACTCTTGCCCAGCCATTCTTTCAAAAAGTTTATTTTTTCTTCTGTGTTCATATATATTATATTGTAGCACAAAAATCTGTAGCAAATTAGCCAAAACCAATTTCCAACCTTAGCGCTTGCGCTTTTTCGAAAAGTAATGTAAAATAGCCATAAGAATAAACGTAACAGGGAGCGTTTGTCAGCCAAAGCTAGCAATTGGGCCGGCAAAATTGCCAAAAGTTGCGGAATAAATGCATTTATCGGAGGTCAAAATGTCCAAATCAAAAATCAAAGTTTCAAGGAGCGCTATTCTCGCTTCAATCTTCGTCATGGGGGGGGGGTCACTTTTCCTAGCTCTTAGCAACCCCGGCAGCGTTTCAGCTGTTGACACCTCGGTTACTTCACCAGGCTCTCAAATCTCAGTCACCCTGCCAGACATCATCGCACTCAGGGTCATGAATAAACAAAACACACAAGAAATCACTAGTCTCGCTCTAGACTTGATGCCTACTCCAAACGGCGCTTTCACCAAAGACAGTATGCTAGCAGAGGTCTCCACCTCTAATGTCAGCGGTTACAAACTCTACGTTTCTACCATCGGACAAGATCACGAAGATAATTATACCAACGCACTCATCAATCAAGATAGTAGTATCGCTCCAAGTGTTGGCACTATCCCAACTTTGCCACAAAACGTTTCCGTCACAGAGGCGGCTTACAGAGCCTCGGGCTCTCCTTATCGTGGAACTTGGGGATACAGCACTAACGGCCTTACCATCACTCCAGGCAGTACTGAGGCTGACCCACCTACTATTACTGAAGTAACAGATACTAGTGCAATCACTTATAGCTTTTTCCCAGTTCAGGGCGATAGTGCTATGCTAAAATCTACAGCCGTGTCTGTATCTAAAGAGCTCACTCCGGTTACTGTTGGTATCAACGCTACCAGCTCGGTCTCTGCCGGTACTTACGCCAATATCGTAGAATACACCGCCACTGCCAATCCAGCACCTACTGATTACACTATCGATTTTGATGCCAATGTCACTATCGAAAACATGCCAAATAAGATTGTCATTTCTTCACTTTCTCCAACTCAAGATGTCGTTTTGCCATCTACCGCACCGACTAGAGCTGGCTTTGCCTTCAAGGGCTGGAATACCAGTGCTGACGGCACCGGTACCATGTATCAGCCAGGTGATACCGTCCATCTCGAGGCTGATGACCAGGATCCTAGCGCTTCCAATATTACCCTCTATGCTATCTGGGGTAGCCCAGCCTTCTGGGGTATGACTTACATGCAAGAGATGCGAAGCGACACCTGCCAAGAACTCACCACCCCAGCAAGGACCGCCACCCAGTACGATGTGGACGGTTCTCACGAGGGCGATAATACCTACATCCCGCAGCGTACCCTTTACGACTGGCGTGGCGCTAACGGTGCTGGAAACAGCAGCAACAAAGTAGCTCCAGATTCCGCTAACGCTAAAAGCTATACAGTAAGGAAACTTGCCGATGGCAACTGTTGGATGACAGAGAATTTACAGATTCCACTTTCTGCTGGTACTACCATTGAGGCTTCCTACAACTCCACCCCTGCTGCCTACTCCTTTACCCCGACCTCTTGTGGTAGCAACGGTGCCTGTTCGATGAACGGCAATACTGTGGCTAGTGGCGCATACTACTACTCTTGGTACGCTGCTACCGCCGAGACTGGTACCAGTAGCGATATCAATGTGGATACTTCTGCCTCTATCTGCCCAATTGGTTGGAGACTGCCAGCAAACTATACTATAGATTCCACCAAGTCTTATGGTTCACTCACTAACGCCTATAACCTCACTTCCGGTGGTGCTAACAATTCCCAGAACCACGTCTCTGAACTAGAATCATCCCCACTTAATTTCGCGCGTTCCGGC
>JAFRBH010000012.1 GCA_017404955.1 Candidatus Saccharimonadota bacterium
TGAGAGAAGTGATAACGGTAGTAATGCCAAGAAGAGAAAGCACGGGTATAGCACTCAGTATGCTAAACCTCTTTAATAAGTACCCCCCCCCCATAACTATTTTTTGACATTATACCTCCTATTTCCAATATTATAGCACAAGCTAAATAGAAAATACAATAATCTAAGTAGCAAAATAGACCAAAGTACCTAGAGTATTTAGGAATGAACCCAACAAAAATTAGAGCTGTATTACCTTACGAGCACTGGCAGTAATGTCCAGGCGCAGTAAGGAATATACAGTTCTAATTTTTATTTGGCGGGAATGACTATTCTAGATGTCTCAGTCTATCTCTCAGTCTTTTTTGCTGCTTTTTCGATTGGCGTTTCAGCTTTTCCTTTATCGGCCCCCTCCGCTTCTTCCTCTGGAAGTACAATTCCGATAGAAGCCACCGTGTCGCCCTCGCTCATACGCATGATACGTACACCTTGAGTAGCGCGACCAAGCGTTGGAATCTCTTTCATCGCTACACGGATTGCTTGACCCTTAGTAGACATCATGATTACCTCTTTAGCTGCTGGATCCAATGTATGAACTGCTACAATTGGGCCAGTCTTTGCGGTCACTGATGCCACTTTGATGCCAACTCCACCACGCTTGTGCACTGGAAAGTTAGCTACTGCAGTTGCTTTACCGTAACCGTTAGCAGAGATAGCGAGAAGCTTCTGAGATGGATCAGTTACAATATCCATACCTACGATCTCGTCTTTAGGACGAAGTCTCATACCTCTGACACCTCTAGCTGCACGGCCCATAGCGCGTACCTGATTCTCATTGAAGCGTACTGCCTGACCAGCCGAAGTAGAGATGATGATATCGTTAGAACCAGTAGTTCCCTTGACCCACTTAAGCTCGTCACCTTCATCTAGCTTGATTGTAATCAAACCATTAGTACGAATATTCTCGTAATCCTTGATAGAGGTCTTCTTGATAGTACCCTTCTTGGTTGCCATAAAGAGGAAGCCGTCTGGGCCAAGTTCATCACCTTGTTTAATGATTGCGGTTACCTTCTCATCTGGGTGAAGATTGAGCATGTTTACAGCTGCAGTTCCCTTGGCGGCTAGAGATGCCTGCGGCACTTCGTAAGCCTTCAAACGGAATACTCTACCCTGAGAAGTGAAGAATAGTAAGAAATCGTGAGAGTTAGCAGTGATAATCTGAGCAATCACATCTTCTTCCTTGGTAGTCATACCGCGCTTGCCCTTACCACCTCTGTTCTGCTTACGGAAATCATTCTGAGACACACGCTTCATGTAATTCTCAGCGGTAAGCAAGATTACGCTTTCTTCCTCTGGAATTAGCTCTTCTTCAGAGAACTTGCCAGCTTCATGATTAATAATCTTGGAGCGGCGAGGATCACCATATTTCTCTTTCATTGCGAGGAGTTCTTCCTTAATCACACGTAGGATTTCCTTCTCATCAGCGAGAATAGCTTCAAGTTTCTTGATAAGTTCGTGAAGTTCTTTGAGTTCTTCTTCAATTTTATCGCGTTCCAAACCTTGCAGTCTACGAAGTTGCATCGCGAGAATTGCAGCTGCCTGAATCTCAGAAAGACCGAACTTCTTCATGAGTTGCTTATCAGCGTCATCATAGGATGCTCTAATTGTTGCAATCACCTCATCGATGTTATCAAGCGCAATCTTCAAACCTTCCAAGATGTGCGCACGTTCTTTCGCCTTTTTGAGATCGAACTCAGTTCTGCGACGAACCACTACCTGACGGTGCTTGATAAACTCTGCCAAAATCTCTTTAAGACCGAGAATTCTAGGCTGAATACCATCAACTAGTGCCAACATATTATAGTGGAACGAAGTCTGAAGACCAGTCATCTTGTAGAGCTGATTTAGAATCTTCTTTGGGAAAGCATCTTTCTTGAGCTCTACCACTACGCGTACCTTACCACGTGCTGATTCGTTTCTAGCGTCAGCGATATGATCAAGTTTTTTGTTCACCGCAAGTTCGCGTACTTTCTCAATAAATGCTTCCTTGCTCACGCCATAAGGCATCTCTGTAATAACGATGTTATAGCGACCATTTTTACGTTCTTCAATGTTGGTCACAGCACGGATTGTCACAGAGCCTTTACCAGTAGCATAAGCCTGCTTCATCGGAGTGCCACCAAAGACTTCCGCCCCTGTTGGGAAATCTGGACCCTTAACATACTTCATCAACTCATCTAGGGTAATATCTGGGTTGTCAATCTGGGCCACTGTTGCATCAACCAATTCACCAAGGTTATGTGGTGGAATATTGGTTGCCATACCGACAGCGATACCCATCTGGCCATTAAGCAGAATATTAGGGAGCGCTGCAGGCAGAACCACTGGCTCTTGCTCAGTGCCATCGAAGTTATCTCTGAAATCAACAGTTTCTTTCTCGATATCAGAGAGAAGCTCTGCACCCACCTTGTCCATTCTGGCCTCGGTGTAACGGGAAGCAGCTGGTTCATCACCATCAGCCGAACCGAAGTTACCTTGACCTTCTACGAGGGTATAGCGCATCTTCCAAGGCTGTGCCAAATTCACCATTGCATCGTAGATAGAAGAGTCACCGTGTGGGTGATATTTACCCATGACTTCACCGACGATACGTGCGGACTTTACAGTGGCATGTGGGGCTTTCCAGCCGTTTTTGTTCATCGCGTAGAGAATGCGCCTGTTCACAGGCTTCAAACCATCACGCACATCTGGGAGCGCACGATCGATAATCACCGACATCGAGTATTTCAAGAAATATTCTTCCATGGTGTTTTCTACCTGACGCTTCTCAATACCATTTACCACTTCACCGACGGCCACTTCTGGCTCATCTACGTCTGGAGTGTTTTCAGTATCTGCAACTTCGCCATCAATTTTCATATTTTTGATATCTTCTGGTAAGTTATTTTCATCTTTACTCATAATTTATCTCCTTAGAAATCAAGGTCATCCAGTTTAACACTTGCTGCCCCTGACTGAATAAAGTTCTTACGAAGATCGACCTGATCACCCATCAGCTTCGTAAATACCGCATCGGCTTTTTCCGCATCATCGATGTGGACCTGAACCAGGATACGGTTCTCTGGGTCCATCGTAGTCTCCCAAAGTTGCTTGGCATCCATTTCGCCAAGACCCTTAAACCTCTGCTGTGCAGTGTAGCCAGCTTGCTTGAATCTCTCTTGGGATTCGTCAATTTTCACACCCGCTTTCTTGCGTTCTTCAATCTTTTCGTTGATTTTCTTCTCTAGTGCTACTTCATCATAAACATAGTCAATCTTGCGGGTGTTTCCAGTACCCTTAATCAAACCAAACAGGGGTGGTTTTGCTAGATACACATGTCCCGTCTCAATCACCTGTGGCATGTAGCGGAAGAAGAAAGTCATAAGTAGCGTTGCAATGTGTAAACCATCGACGTCAGCATCGGTCATGAACACAATCTTGTCATATCTGAGACCGTCGAGGTTAAATTGCTCACCAATACCCACACCAAGACCCTTAATTAGGGATACTAACTCTTGGTTAGCAAGCATCTTGTCAAGCCTTGCTCTCTCGGTGTTAAGCACCTTACCTCTTAGTGGTAAGATTGCCTGAATCTGTGGGTTTCTACCTTCCTTTGCGGAACCTGCTGCAGAGTTACCCTCTACGATAAAGAGCTCACACTCTTCTCTAGATCTAGAAGAACAATCGGCCAACTTCGATGGCAGATTAAGCCCCTCAAACGCGCCTTTACGAATAACGTTGTCACGTGCTGCACGAGCAGCCTTACGAGCTCTCGCTGCCAATGTCGCCTTAGAGACAATCTTCTTTGCAATCTGTGGATTCTCTTCTAGGTAATAGCCAAAGTACTCGGACATCACCTTGTCGACGTAACCTCTAACCTCTGGATTACCCAGCTTGTTCTTGGTCTGACCTTCAAACTGTGGGTCTGGAAGCTTTACCAAGATTACTGCGGTGAGGCCTTCTTTAATATCATCACCAGTAAGGTTATCTTCCTTCTCCTTAAGGAGACCATTTTTACGAGCATAGTCATTGATTGTACGGTTAAGCGCAGTACGGAAACCAACCACGTGCATACCACCATCAGGGGTAAGAACGTTGTTTGCAAATGGTTTCATCGTCTCAGCAAAGCTATCATTATATTGGACAGCGATTTCCACCTCAGAATCTTCTATCTGTTTTTCTACGTAGAAGATGTCATCAGAGAGCACTTCCTTGCCATTATTGAGGCGTTTTACATAAGACTTAATACCGCCTTCGAAGTAGAATGATTCTTTTTCACCCGTTCTCTCATCATTAACAGAGATCAAGATGCCTTTAGTAAGATAAGCCTGGTGTCTAGCATAGCTAGCAACCCATTTATAATCAAAAGTTGTGGTCTCTTTAAAGATCGTTGGATCTGGATAGAAAGTAATTGAGGTTCCCTGTTTGTCTGTTTTACCGATGACCTCTAGTGGCTTCTCTGTCTTACCAAGGTCAAACTCAATATGATTAATCTTACCATCTCTATAAACTTCTGCCACCATGTGGGTGGAAAGTGCGTTCACTACTGATGAACCCACACCGTGAAGACCAGATGACACTTTGTAACCGCCATCACCGAACTTACCGCCAGCGTGGAGCACAGTGAGTACTGTTTCCAGAGTAGAAAGATGCGTCTTTGGATGGAGATCTACCGGAATACCACGCCCGTTATCATCTACTCTTACTCCCCCATCATTCAAGATAGTAATTACTATCTTAGTAGCATAACCCGCAATTGCCTCATCGATAGAGTTGTCGGCAATTTCCTTGATCAGGTGATGCAAACCGTCATAACCGGTCGATCCGATATACATACCAGGACGCTTACGAACCGGCTCTAGCCCTTCCAGAACTTGAATCTGAGAGCTATCGTAACTATTAGCCTTCTCAGCCATTTTTTACCTCAACTTTAATTATTATTTATAACTATCATACACCTTGAGAGCTAAAAATTCAAGAGGACGTATCTCTTGCCCCGCCCCTGTTATTTTCAAGAAAATACAATTTTATATATAAATATAAGCCTTTTATAGGCGTTTTTAGGCGGTTCTAATTCCAAAACGTAATCGAATACGTGTTTTTGTTACAATTGGCCTTACCGCGCCTCGTGTGGCCTCAAATTCCCAATTTTTATTTAAACATAAGCACTTTATAGCGAAAAAAGCTGGCCCCAGAATTCTTCTGGGGCCACTGGCTTGATTTTTTGTATACCTAGTTAGCTGATCATCCTGCCCGTTATGATGTATTCATGAACACTACAATGCAATTCATATTTTTCACCCCCTCTCAAAATAAACAGTTTGATCACAAAAGTTCTATAGCGAAAATCGCTATCATATACATATTCTACCATACCTGGGTAAAAAAATCAAGCTTTTTCTCTATTATCTAACCTTAAACACCTGATCTTCTGAGGCGTTATTTTGATCTGGCATCGCCATTTCTTCAGCTTTTTTGCCACCTACCTGCTCTACGTCTTCATCTGGCACCACATTTTGGAAAACTGCATTAGCAGTCGTGGCGTTTTCTTGTTTGGCTGGGTCGCTTGAAAAGGTAGTCTCGCTATTAGCATTAGAGGAGATAGAAGGAACTGAAGATGGCGTCGCTTCCAGGGTACCCTTTTTCTTCATCCACCTATCTAGGAACGCTTCCGGCTTGCCGTCACCGCCAAACTCTAGTCCATCAGCAACACCAGAAGAAGAGGCATCCGAATTAACACTCTTCCCTAACCTTTCATTAATCTCCGCATCTACCTCAGCTCTAGTTCTACCGTATTTAGTGGCCGAATACATTTTCATCGAGTCTAATACTTCCGGATTTTCTTCTGACATTGGCGGAAGCAAAGACATTGTAAATGGCTTCGATGGCATATCAAACATCATCACCGTAGAAATCGCATGGAAATTCGGCTGGTTATGAAGGTCCTCTGCATTAAACGTCGGCGTAAACACCTTCTCCATAATTTCCGCATCTGTGACACCAATACGCCCACAAATCACTGTGCCAACGTTACCAAGCAAGCCCTCGCGTATCTTATCGGTAAGCTGCGTCATAAATTGATTTGCCACTATCAAATTCAGACGGAATTTACGAGCCTCAGATAGAATACTCTCAAAGCTCTCTGTTGCGAAATTCTGAAACTCATCAACGAACAGACAAAAATCGTTACGCTGGTCCTCCGGCGTATCCACCCTTGACATTGCCGCTGTCTGAAACTTCATCACGAAAATCATACCTAGAAGTTTAGAGTTTATCTCTCCCATCTTGCCTTTAGAGAGATTTACCAACAAAATCTTTTTGTTATCCATGATGTCACGAATATTAAACCCTGAATGTACCTGTCCTAAGATGTTTTTCATCATAGTATTGGAAAGGAATGGCCCCCATTTTGAGGCAAACCAAGTAATCACTTCGCCTGCGTCATTTGATTTTTGAGAAGCTGGAAACTCCTTTGTCCAATAATCGTAAACACTCTTATCTGTTACATACTGGAGCTTAGCTTTGACAAATTCTGGATCAATAAAACAACGTGGAATATCAATAAAGGTTGCCCCAGCAGGATCAGACATCAGAAGAAGCGCGGCATTTCTAAACATGTGCTGGCCACGCGGACCAAAGAAACCTTGATTTCCTGGATCATACAATGACTGCAACATATTGATCCCCTCTTGTACGATGAAATCTTTTTGATCCTCAGTCTCCCATTCAAACATATTCATACCAATCGGATGCTCAATGTCGCCAGGGTCGAAATAGATTACATCATCTATCCTATCCTTCGGTACCATTGAGAGTAGCTCCTCTGTTACGTCGCCGTGTGGATCAATAAAGGCAAAACCACGCCCAGCGAGCATATCTTGATAAGCGATATTTTTCAGTAACACCGATTTTCCCATACCGGTAGCACCAATCACATAAGTGTGGCGCCTACGATCCTTTTCTGATAACCTAATTTCTTTCTTCTGACCTCTGAATTCATTTACGCCTAAAAGGATACCGTCAGTTACCAGTTTCGCCGGACCGTCAACCTGCTTAGTGAGCTGTCTTTCTACCTGAGAGTTCGGAATTGCATTCTGATCCGGCAAGTGAAACATTGTTGCAAGCTCCATCGAGTTTAAAATCAAACTATTATTTTTCTGTGGGAAGATACGGAAAATAAAATCTTGCGCCAATTTCTTCTCATCTTTTAGCATATTGTATTCAAAACTGTTATAAAGCTGGGAGTTAAATAACGCAAATGCCGAGATCATTCCACCCACCAACGCATCAGATCGAGCTTTAGACTTAGTGCTTGCCACCACCCTAATCAAGACCTCAAACCCAGGGTAGCGAGTCTTTTCATCAATCGCAGTCATTTCTTCCTGTTGAACATTGGTGATGGGTTCTTGCTCACTTGGATCCTTGGCGCGTTCTTTAATTGGTTCCACCGGCAAACGAATAATATCTGTGACTTTATCTATCACCCAAATACCTGTACCACTTTTTGTGTTCCCATCCCGTATTTTTTTTATTCGGTCAGCCGATTTTTTTGTCCAACTCTGGTCAGTTGGGCGGAACATCAACTGCAACGCCATACCCTCACCCTGTTTTACGGCAGACATCGCATTAAGTAACGCTCCTGAAGCGTCGCGTTTCATCTCTTCATAGGTAGCAATCGGATAGACAAACTCTTTCTTCAGGGAGAACTCGCCACCAGATACCCCGGCAATTCCCGCCTCTTTAGAGAAAATATTATCCTCATAGATCTCCTCTAATCTAGCGGTCGGATAAGCTGACACAATCGCCTGCTTCACTGTCTCTGTTATTACCGCTGGCACCACTGCATAATACTTGATCAGACCATCTGTGGCGATCATTTCAAAAGAGATATGTCTCTGACCATAAATCTTTGATTTTATACCTTTTTGCAGAGTGGAAGCAATAATCGAATACATAATCTGCGCTTGAGAAAGCGCCTCATTCGTCACGTCACGCTCGTCTCTACCGCCACCCTGAATGTCGTCTGTTTGCGGTGGCAAATGAATCAGCATTGGCACCATCTTGATACCACGTTCTAAGTTCTTAGCCTCGCGCCTCTTTTTTACGCCTCTAGCAAAGAATAATGCCCCCACGGCTAACGCCAGTAAAACCAGCGCCAAAATCACCAGCCACCCCAGTGTCCCAAGACCGCTCTGAGCTAATTCATTGGCTTCTGCTGCGCTGCTAAGCTCTGTTCCCACCGCAGATTCCATTACACTACCTTTCCTTCCGCCATATCAGAAAATTCAATTACTTCTGCCTGTTTCTTCCCTGGAAATTCTACAATTTTTGCCTGTTCGCCCTCTGGCGCCGCATCATCGGCTTCGTTGTTATTCCCGAAAATTCGACCATAATTGTCTCTAAGGCCATCGGCCATCATCTCATTTCTCTTGTTATCAAGCTCAAACGGATCATTTTTATACTTAGAAATTACCTTTCTAACTTGTTTCTGTGACTCCTTATCAATCAAGTCTCCACCAAAGGTCAAAATCTTATCTTTATCAATCTTCCCCTCTATTGAACCATCTTCGGCTAACGGCTTATATTCGGTATCTATCTCTGGCGGAGTCATGCCTGGTGTCATTTCTGGAAAATCTGTTATCTGTTCCGAATCTCCTAATCCTTCTGGCATTTTCAAGCCCTCCGGCATATTTGAGCTTTCAAAGGCTTTAGGCGCCTCTGGAATACCAAACATTTCTGCAGCCTTACTACCTAATTCAGTCTTTGCTTTCCCACTTAAATCAAGTTTTTCTTTGACTAATTCCTGTGGTTTCTCAGTATTTCCACCAAAAATCCCTGGGCCTTTTTCACCCATATCAACCCTGTTACCTCCGGTTCCCAGGTTATCCATAAGCACATTGTAGCAAGAAAAGCATAAAAAGTAAAGATAAAAAATGGTCAAAAATTAGATTTTTTGACCTCTGTTATAGGCGTTTAGAAATCACAAAACAGCCCAGCATCACAAACGCCACCGCCATCGCCACAGTTGCAATATTCAACACCCCAAAAGATTGAATAAGAAGTAACATCACCGGTCCAAAAGCAATCATTGCCGCAAAGTAATTCTCTTTTCTAGTCCTTTCTTTATACCCCATCATACGCCTAAAGAAGATCACTAGTAAATTCACCACCCCCAGTACTACCAGATATACCATGATGAAAAACACTAAAACCCCCAACGGACCGACTTCCGTAGGGGTTGTTAGATTTATCATCGCGAGAATAATAACGACGGCCACCAGACTTGCAAACGATATCAGACGATTAAACATAAGCCAATTATATCACACTATTTCGGTTTTTATTATTCTCCCAAAGACAAGAAGTTGGTTCTCTCCCCAAGGTCTCTCCCTTGGTTTAAGATCGTGCTCATAGTCCTCTCGGACTAAAGTCACCCGTACTGCGAGAAACGGGTTCTATTCCCCCTTTTTTGACCCTTTTACAAGGGCCAAAGAGTGGAAGTTATCCGGCACAAATAAACTTACTATAGGCCGCAACTTTTAATCCACTCTCTAGCTTTTTGACCGCCTCGCTGACGCGAGACATAAGTCCTTACTGTTGTTTAGATCATTCATTTTTAGTAAAGTGCTAATGGTCATAAACTTCAGTGCGCTCTACGCTATTTCGCGGAGCTATAGGTAATTCCTGTTGAGCCTTCGTCTTGAGATTTTACCCCAACTACTTAGACTCGGTGTAATTTATGGCTAGAAATTACCTATTTGCCCGCCAAATCAGCTATTTTTGGCTTTTCTAGATTTGGACTCATAGAAAATGCCAATGAGCCTTTTGGCTCTTTAAAGCTATTTGTATTTCATTTTTTCCTTTTAATTTGCAATTTTTGTTTTGGTCTTTCGACTTACCCCTAGCATAGCACAAGCAGTTTATTTTTTCAAGAGTTTTGAACAAATATTTTGTTGTAATTTTTACAACATTCACATATTTTATTCACTTCTACCTCTTGAATTCTGCCTTATTTCTGGTGTTGTAATTTTTACAACATTCAGCAGTTTTTAGCCTCAATTTTTTGAATAATTCTTTTAATATCCAGCCGTTTACCGCTTTCACAATGTTTGTAAAATTCATCCGGAGTCAGACCATTTGGCACTGCTGCATATTCATAGACTGCCAGCTGGTCGATATCCCACTTTTGTTTCTCATCCATTTCGTGAAGCCATTCAGAAACTACAAATTGCATTGCCTCACTATAGTTATCAAAAACCCAAACTCCACGATGCGTACCCCAAGCATGCTCATAGTAATAAACCTTACCTTGCACCCCTAGCAGTATCACTGTATGAGATGGATAATTTTCATCCCCATGATAAACCAGGAGAAGTGCCCTGACGGCCACGTTAGGCTCTTCCATAGCTATTTTTCGCTCAAGTTCAACTTGATCCCAGCACACACCCAAACGGCTTGCTAGTAGACTCTCCGGGCCTTGTAGCCTATATTTTAGAGCGTATTCATCCATGCTTGTATGTTTTTTGCCATCTACATCCAGCCAGCCGTAATCAACATTGTGCATTTTAGCATCAATTGCCTTCAATATACTTGGCCAATCATTTTTTTCCAATTTCATTTTTGACTCCAACATATTTTTTAATAGCATACCATAAATTATTTTTGGCTCACAATTTTTTACAAAATTTGTTCATGCCTTTTTGGCATTTTTTTGGTCATTTTTGCTTGTGGAAAACTTTGAAAAAATTGTCAAAAAATCTTTCAAAAAAGTATTGACATAAGCATTTTTTCGCGATATTATAGAGGTAGCTTTTGAATAAAAAAATTATTCAAAGCCAAAAACAAACAATCATAGCCAAAAAACTCCACACTCTACATAAAAGTCCGGTATCCTCGCAGTTCCGGACTTTTTCTTATACAAAAAGCGCCCAAATTGGGCGTTTTTAATGCTAAATATGTTGGTGGAGCTGCCGGATACTGCCTCCGGGTCCGAAAAATTTCCATAATATCACTCTACACGCATAGTCTATCTGTTAATCTTGGCAAAAACTCGGTAGAACAGATATACGAACCTATCCAAGCGCCATGACAAAGATTTCAGACCTCTGTTAGTCAAGCAAAGATCCTATTCCCATGAGTATGATAACCCTTGCTATTATGGAAACTCATAACAGGGGTCAGCCTAGAATAACTTAGGCAAAAGCAGGCATGTAAGCTACATGCTTGCTGGAAGATTTTTCTTCACTTATTCAATACTTACGGTATCAATCGTCGTGCATGATATTTGTTAATAATCCGTCTAAGCTTTGTCAGCCCCAACTACCTAAATTATAGCACAAGTGGGTTAAAAATACAATATTTTAGAACAAAACTCAAAAATCCGACCACCACCTCTGTTAGTATGAACCGCAAATTACGCTTATGCTTCCCCTATTAGCCAGAAAACCATAACCTGTTTATGTATTTTTTACAACATTTAGGCAAAAACTAGTCCAAAATCACCTCCAAAAAACCCGCCATACCCCCGTTTATGTATTTTTTACAACATTTAGGCAAAAAACTTAATTCTTACGCTTGCAAAGCCAAAAAACGTCTGATATTTTCGGCCTATGATTGCAAAAACTATTTCATTTATGCCCTTTGGTTTTGGCGCCAAATTAATTGAAGTTGAGGGTGCCTCCACTCAGGGTCTACCAAATTTTAATATTGTTGGCATGGGAGCTAGAACTGTTTCTGAAGCTAGAGATCGAGTCCGTTCAGCCCTCAAAAATTCCAATTTCCTATTCCCCAATAATAAGCTCACTGTCAACCTCGCCCCAGCCGATTTAGAAAAAGAAGGGACCTTCTTTGACCTATCTATCGCTATCAATATCCTTGTACTTTCTAAGCAGCTTCAGCCGGAAGATATACAAGATGCCGCCTTTGTCGGCGAGCTCTCACTAGACGGTAGTTTGCGCCCTATCCGCGGTATTATAAACATTGTCGAAGCCGCCAAAGAACACCGTATTTCCACCCTATTTCTCCCCGAAAAGAACTTCCCACAAGCTAATATTATTGCTGGTATTAATCTCATCCCAATCAAAGATCTTGTTAGCATCTTTAAGCATCTCAAGGGTCAAAAGATTATAAGGCCAACTACGGTACGTATCGCTAAATCAGAACAAAGGTCTATCAATAACGCCCCCAGTTTTGATGATATCTGTGGCCAAGCTCTTGCCAAACGTGCTCTAGCTATCGCTGTGGCTGGTCATCACAATATCTTACTCTCTGGCCCACCAGGCACTGGTAAAACCATGCTAGCAAAAGCCGCTATGAGCCTACTTCCAGAACTCTCCACCCCAGAAAAAATCGCGGTTACCAAGCTCCATTCTTTGACCTCTCCCACCGAAGATATTATTGAAAAACGCCCTTTCCGTACGCCACATCACACCAGTAGCCTTACCTCCTTGATTGGCGGTGGAGCCCACGCCGAGCCAGGCGAAATCTCTTTAGCTCATCTTGGGGTACTATTCTTAGATGAACTCCCAGAATATCAACGATCCTATCTAGAAGCTTTGCGCCAACCTTTGGAGGACCGCAAAATTACTATTTCTCGTGCTAAGCGCAAAGTTACTTACCCCGCCGATTTCACACTCATTGCCACCATGAACCCTTGTCCTTGTGGCTACCTTGGCGACAAAGCTCACCCCTGTTCCTGTACCGAAAATCAAATCAACAATTATAAAAAGAAACTCTCCGGCCCACTTCTTGATCGTATTGATCTTTTCACAGAAGTTTCTAGGCCAGATGTCTCTGAGCTAAATAAGACCCCTCCAGCACACGAAAGTGCCAACCTAAAGGTAAGTATTGAAAAAGCTATCTCCGCCCAGAGAAAACGTTACCAAAACCATACTACCTATAATTCCTCTGTTCCCCCTCATAATATAAAAGCTATCTTGCTCTTAAGCACTAGTGCTCAAACCCTCTTGAACGCCGCCGCAAAGAATCTCAGTCTCTCCGTCAGGAGTTATTATAAAGTCATTAAAGTCGCTCGTACCATTGCCGATTTAGAAGGTGAAAAAGAGATTCTGGAGCCACACCTTACTGAAGCCCTAAATTTCCGAAGAAAAATCCGCTAAAACCCCTTGAAATCGTACCTAAAATTTGCTATAATAGAACAGATTAAGGCTAAGAGAAAGGATACCCCATAGCAAACAATAATTTACGTACTCGTATTAACGGCGAAATTCGCCATGAAAAAGTTCGTGTAATTGGAGCTAGTGGGGAGCAACTCGGCATCATGAGTAGCCGAGAGGCTTATAACCTTGCTCAGGATCAAGGTGTAGATCTCGTTGAAATCGCACCAAATGCTGATCCACCAGTTGTTAAAGTCATCGACTGGGGTAAATACCAATACCAGAAGATGAAAGAAGAAGCCAAGAATCGCAAAAAAGCTCGCGAAAAACAATCCGAGCTCAAGACGATGAAAATCGGCCTCAAAATCTCTGACAACGACCTTAACATTAAAATCCGTAAAATCAAAGGTTTCCTAGAAGATGGTGACCGCGTTAAGATTATGATTATCTTTCGTGGTCGCGAGATGGCTCACAAGGAGATTGGCCAAGAACTTCTTGACAAGGTCTTAGCTGAGCTTAGTGAAGTCGCAGTCGTCGATGGTAAATCTCAGTTTTCCGGGCGCAACCTCTCAATTGGAATTCGGAAGAAGTAACTTTAGACTTCCACGGTTCCAGAGGTCGTACGTTCCAGGTCAAATGACCGCTAATATTAACTAAACTAAAGGAGAGTTTTTATGCCAAAGCTAAAAACCCATAAAGGTACCGCCAAGCGTATCAAAATCACCGGTTCTGGCAAGCTCGTCAGAGAGCGCGCATACAAGAACCACATCCTAGCGAAAAAGTCGAAAGCTAGAAAACGCAATATGAAGACCGCCGCAACTATCGACGGCAAAATTGCTAAAAACATTAAGACCGCACTAGGAGTATAAGATGAGAGTTAAAAGAGGCGTACCTGCACGCGCAAAGCACAAGAAAATTTTGAACAAAGCCAAGGGGATGCAACATTATCGCACCCGCAGTTTCCGCTTAGCTAAACAAGGTGTTATCAAATCCCTTCGTTACAGCTACCGCGATCGCCGCAACAAGAAACGCGATTTGAGAGCCCTTTGGATTACTCGTATCAACAATGCCGCAAGAGTTGAAGGTCTTTCCTACTCTCAGCTCATCGCCGGTATGAAGAAAAAGAATATCACTGTTGATCGTAAGATCTTGTCTGATCTTGCCGTCAATCAACCTGAAGCATTTAAGGCAATTGTTGCCGCCGTGAAGGAGAAATAAGATGGCTATTTGTGAAATTTCCGGCAAAGGCAAAATGTACGGCCACAACGTTTCTTTCTCCCAGAGAAAGACTCGCAAGGTCTTCAAGCCAAATGTTCAAAAGAAAACCTTAGTAGTAGATGGCAAAAAAGTCAAAGTTAATGTTGCCACCTCTACTCTTAGAACTTTGAAGAAAAAAGGTTTGATTAAATAGGTTCACACCATCAAAAAGCCACGCTTTAGGCGTGGTTTTTTGATAGGCTAAATAGTAAGCCGGGTTCTGTCGCCAGATAAATCTGACGGGCAACCATCTATCTAGACACTAGATTGCTCCAGTGTTCGAGCGGTAAACGTGTATCCTCGGATCGAGGTGTCTAACACTCCTTGCAGCTGGTAGGGTTTGCCTCCGATAAATATTACTACCTATCGCTGTGAGCTCTTACCTCACTCTTTTCACCTTTTCCTCTGTAGGACAGAGGTAGTTTTGTTTCTGTGGTACTTTCCCTACGCTTTCACGCGGTCGCCGTTAGCGACTACCATATCCTGTGCTGCCCGGACTTTCCTCTGGTAAAACCAGCGGTTGCCTCTAAAGCCACTACCATTATACCACCTCTTATAGATTTCGTCCAGCCCCCTTAAAATCCCCCTGAAAATCACTCTAAAATGTTTGGTCTAATTCCTTAGACTTTCTCGAGAAATGTCCTAATAAGGCCTTATTGGCCTCAGCATCAGCCTGAGCATTCTGATCTCTCTTCACATGAACAAAAGCTACCGCTTCAAACTCTTTGAGCAAGTTCTGAATGTCCATATAAATTGGCATCAGATCCATACTTTTAACCTGATAAACTCCCTTTAGTTGGTTAATCATCATTAGATTATCACCAACAAAACGCACTCTCTTTAACCCCAGTTCTATCGCCTGCTCTATGCCTTCTTTCATCGCATAATACTCAGCTACCCTTGAGGTCGCAAAACCAATGAATTCCCCGCCACGCTTAATCTCCCTACCATCCTCACCGACGATATAATAACCAATTGCCGCAGGTCCTGGATTGCCCTTACTGCCACCATCTACATACACTGTCGCACCATTTACCGCACTTCTAGCCGACACATCAGATAAGCTAGAGGGTAGCGGCACTCTGGCGCCTGCGCCATTCAGTTTAGAGCCCAAAACTTCCATTACTGAAATTGAAGCGTCATCGATTCTCACTGCCGCCATTTCTTCACTCTTGAGATATTTATAAGCACTATAAATATCTCTTGGCTCAATACGTTCATCAGCCAAAGTTACTTTATAGATGATAAACAAATTTCCAAGTTGCGAGGAATCGGCTAATCCCACAAAAGTCACTGCATCAAGTAGTTTAATTTCAGAAACATTCACCCCTAGATATTCATAAATACTTCTGGTCATAGCCTCTTCGAGCTGCTCGCCGAATCTGATTTTCCCTGTTGGCAACTCCCAAGTCGGACCATCCTCAGTTCTCCCTCTGTTGCGCTTCAAAAAGAGCACCCCATCATCTGTTTTAACAATTCCGACTACTCTGATTCTTTGTTTCATTTTCCACCCTTGGTCTTGCGCAAAAAGAGGCATTACCTCTCTTTCGCCATAAGGCGCCCTGCTGACCGTCTTTTTCCCCGTTATAAAAACAAGGTGGGTAAAATCTTATGCGTATTCCCACGGGAATAACGCCACGAAATCCCTTAAAATAGATTATTCAGGAAAATAACCTAAGCCAGAAGGGCTACTTCTATTATATCAAGAAAATCAAGAAATATTAAGAAACCCCAACTAGCATATAGAAGAAGTCTAGGATCCCATTAATCATTGTGCCCATCACCCTAGATAGCACTGAACCGGCCACCACAACTAAGATTAAGATCAACCAGAGTCCCGCTGTTTTTTCCAAACGTTCCATTACCTCTCTAGCCCCATCTGGTGCAATTGCATACAATACTCTCGAACCATCAAGTGGTGGAATCGGTAAAATATTGAATACAAAGAACCCAAGATTTACCACTACCATCTGCCCAATAACCACCGAAAGCAACCCCATATTATGATAAATTGCCCCTGTAAAATGCCCAATCATGAAGGCGATAAATGCTAGCAGAAAATTAGTCAAAGGCCCAGCAATCGCCACTAGCGCCATACCCCACGGACCACCTTTTAGCTTGTGTGAATTCACCGGCACCGGCTTTGCCCCACCAAAAATTGGCCCACCAGAAATATACATAAGAAGTGGTACCAATATAGAGAAGATTGGATCAATATGTTTTATTGGGTTAAGTGTTAACCTTCCCTCGTCTTTAGCGGTATTGTCACCCAAAAAATATGCAACTATTCCGTGCGCCAGCTCATGTAAGATTACCGACACCAAAATAATAACGAATACTATTATGATTTGCCCGGGGTTATTCATTAGTTAAGTGCCACCACCTCAAGTGATACTGGAAGATCATCAGCTTTCTTAATCTTTAATTTTTTCTCTGTTCTAGCGGTTAGTTTTAACTCAGTCACCATGCCATCAATATTGCCGGTAGCAATCACAAGCTTTGGTTCAATCTCACGCACTGCCCTTACCGAAGAAGTACAAAGAATATCTGCCATACCGAGGTCATCTAGACCTTGCTCAATATCACCAATAATGCCAATATGTACACCGCCAATTTCTGCATCATAGATAGTCTTACCAGAGAGTTTAGGTCTCTTTCCATCTGCTTCGCCATCAGCGATATCCTCAGCGGAAGAACCAGCTAGAGGCACAGGCAATGCTCTAATAGTTACATCGCCAATCTCAAACTCACCTGGACCATGAATCTTATCAACATTTAGCCCCGCGTCGATTGTAAAATCGACCATATTGAATGTCACTGCGGTTTTCTTAGTGGTGACAGTAATTTCTTCTGGTTTTTTGCTCTCTAACTCAAACATACCTCTCCTTTATTTTTTACTAATACCAATGATTTTCTCTGGATCATAGACATCTGCAATTTCCATTTCAAAGAGATCAAGAATAAATCTGTCTCTTACGCTCTTTCTATAAGAGAAGTCCTCTTCGCTCATAATTGCATAATCTAGAGGCTTGCCCATTTTCTTCTCAATTACTTCGGCCCAGTGGGTTAACTTCTTGGTCTTGTCATCACCAATAATCAACATATCAAGACCTTCCTGGCCTGGAACGCGATTAGTCATAATCACACCCTTGATATAATTTTTTACTGGCTTTGCATACTCTTCCCAAGTACTTTGTCTAACATCTTTGCCTCTACCATCTGCAAGATTTGCCGAGAATATCTCAGAAAGCGCATGCGATAAAGGGTGTTTAGTATTAGCTGAGTAATAAATTTTATTATCATAGGTTTCATTTTTAATGACGCCTACACTGTCGAGGTTCAAAAGTTCACGCCTGACTGAATTAATTTGTTCATCAATCACTCTAGTAATTTCACGAACATAGAATGACTGGTTTGGGTTACCGAAGAAAAGACCCAAAAGTTTAGTTCTAGTTTTAGAACCGAATAATTTTTCTAAAGGAGTTGCGTTATTTTTTACCATCTTGTATACATTTTAGCACAGCAGGCTTAATTTTTTCAAGTGGCAGCCAAATAATTTTATCATTTCGCTTAAACCATGTGAGCTGTCTTTTGGCTAGATGCCAGTCATCATAGAAATTCAGTTTCTTGGCCTCGTCCAAACTACATTCACCCTGCATGTATTTCCAAGCAAATTGGTAGATGTTGCTCTTCATCGCCTGCGAATCCCAACCATACTTTTCTACTAAGAACTTAGTCTCAGCATAAAGCTTATCGTTAAATAAGTTATTCACACGTTTCATGAGCCTTTCACGTAATTTTTCGGCTGGCCATTTGATACCAAAAATAGCATAGTCGGACACCATTTTTTGGCGGTCTGAACAATTGATTTGTTCAGCTGTAGCCTCTGTTATATTCGCCTTCTCACCTGTCTTTCCGATAAATTGATAATTATAGATCAAAGCGTCAATATAGAGCCCAGTTCCGCCCGCAATTATTGGTACATGTCCGCGTGTTCGAATCTCGGAAATCTTGTGTTCAGCATAAGCCTTAAAATCAGAAACCGTAAATCTTTCGCCCGGTTCAACTAGGTCAATGCCAAAATGTGGGACTTGTTTTTGCTCCTCAGTAGTCGGCTTGGCTGTGCCAATATCCATATATTTATAAATCGCACGTGAGTCGGCAGAAATTACTTCCCCACCAATTTCAGAATCAGAAAGTCCCAAAATCGAGCCAACTCCTTTAGCAATCTCAATCGCCGCTCCAGTCTTCCCTGACCCGGTTGGCCCTACGATAACAATTACTGGGCCATTATAGGTTTTGTAAATAGTTTGAGAGCTTTTCAAGTTTAACCTTTTCTTCCCTACTACCGCCTTCAGCTTTCTCATCATGGATACGTACACTTACCTCTTTGGAAGCAGCATCTTTAGGACCGACAATCAAGGCTACTGGGATTTTCATCTCAGTGGCGCGTCGAATCTTCTTGCCAAGAGAGTCTGCAGAATCATCAATGGTAAATCTCAATTCGTTATATTTGAGTGGTTTATCAAGTACTACTCCAGACAAAACTTCAGAAATCTCAGAAACATAATCAGCAACCTGATCATTTACAGTCAAGATACGTACCTGTTCCGGTGCCGCCCAGAATGGGAACCAACCGGCAGTATGCTCAATAAACACTGATAAGAAACGTTCAATTGAACCAAGTGTAGCGTGATGAATCATCACTGGCTGCTCTTTTTCGCCCTTCTCGTTAGTAAATTCCAAGCCAAACCTATCTGGCTGAACAAAGTCTAATTGAACAGTTGCCACCTGATGTTCACGGCCAATCGCATCTTCAGCCATAAAGTCAATCTTTGGTCCATAGAACGCTGCTTCGCCTTCCGCTTCAAAGAAATCTAGGCCGTTTTCAATTGCTGCTTCCTTAATCTGTCCCTGTGCCATTTCCCAAAGTTTAGGATCGCCAAGATACTTATCTTCATCAGAACGGTAAGAAAGTCTAGCACGTAATTTGCTCATACCAACAGTCTCATATAGCTCACGAATAATTGAAACGAGTTGTTGAATCTCACCCTTAATCTGATCCTTCCTACAAAATACATGTGAATCATCTTGAGTAAGCGAACGTACGCGGGAAAGCCCGCCTAATTCACCGGTTTTCTCATCACGATAATCGGTAGTTGCTTCCATATAACGCACTGGCATCTCTTTGTATGTGCGAGGTTTCGAAGCAAAAATCTGTGCATGATGTGGGCAGTTCATTGGCTTCATTGCAAACTCTTCCCCATTCACCTGGGAATGAACCATAAAGAGCTCATCGCCAAATTTAGCATAATGGCCAGATGCTTTATAGAGGTCAACCTTGGTGATATGCGGCGTCCAAACGCGAGAGAATCCAGCTCTAGCACGTAACGACAGAGAGTAATTTGCCATCACATCGCGAAGTACGGTCCCTCTAGGTGTAAATAGTGGCAAGCCAGCACCAACCAAGTCTGAGAAAGTAAATAGATCTAGTTCCTTGCCAAGCTTCCTATGATCCCTAGCTTTTGCCTCTTCCTGACGCTTCAGGAACGCGTCTAGCTCGTCTTCTGACTCAAATGCGACTCCATATAGCCTAGTTAGCATTTCGCGCTTCTCATCGCCTCTCCAGTAGGCTCCAGCCACACGAATCAACTTAAATGGACCAATCTCATCAGAATTCTCTACGTGGGGACCCTTGCAAAGATCAGTAAACACCTCTTTGCCGTCTTTAGTAGTCATTGTATAGAAAGAAATTGTCTCTGATGCCGGAAGTTCTTCAACAAGTTCTTTTTTAAGAGTCTGGCCGTCAGAAATCGCCCAGTTTAGAGCTTCTTCCCTGGTCTTCTCCGAGCGTACCATCTCAAATTTACGCTGAATAATCCCGCGCATTTTCTTCTCAATGCGTGGCAAATCGGTGTCAGAAATTTTCGCATCACCGAAGTCAATATCATAATAAAAACCGTTATCGATAGCTGGGCCAATACCAAATTTAGCATCTGGATAAAGTTCTTTTACGGCCGCTGCCATTACATGAGAAAGTGTATGACGCATTCGCTCCACAAAGTTGATATCTAGTTCTGCTTCGTCAATTTGTTTCTTACTCATTAAAAACACTTCCTTTCTTGTCTTTTATTTTAGCACAGAATATGCTAAAATAAAACAGTGGGGGTCGCTAGCTCAGTTGGCTAGAGCGTCTCGTTTACACCGAGAAGGTCGGGGGTTCGAGCCCCTCGCGACCCACCATAACGAAATAGTGTCTCGTCATGGAACGGCAGAACAAATAACTCGGCAAAAGCCGATTTTTTGTTGCAATAAAAAACCAGGCAATTCGCCTGGTTTTAATCCGGAACTATTTAGAACCATATTCGCTTCTCCTCGTCTACAGAAAACGGCTCCTCGGCAAGATTAATTTTTGCACATCCCATAACACACATCTCATAGATTCCTGTCCATGGGAATATCTCGGTAAACGCACCCCACGTCGCATCTTTCTGCTCAGGGTCAGACAAGTCAGGAATAACATACATAAGCGGGCTCTGCCATCCCTCGTTAGACAACTTATAAAATGAGATGCCCTTATTAGTGCACGAATCATTTTGCGCGAATACACCTATAAGATAACGGGTCCGATTAAGCTCTAACATTGTCTTCTCATAAAGCTCATCGCAATACCCATAAAACTTATCATTATCATCCACGACGATTTTCCCAGAGAACGAGGGGTCAGGAGTAGACCAAGCTCCATTTTGGATAAAATTTCCGGAAATACTAAAAATACGACTCACGCATATCGCCTCCCTTCAAAGTGAGTATGGATGTTCATACTATGGCATAAATCTATGAAAAAGTTTGATAAGGCTTCTACCTCCCGAATTTCGGAAGGTGCCGTAACCTTCTTTCTTTGACCATGGGGATCAGTTTCTATGTTTTTGTTAGTTACGAGCTAAAGAACACCACGCTCTATTGACATATGCGCCAAATTATAGTAAAATATAATTGTTACTTGGTGGGTGCCTTAAAGGCGATATTGTACATTAAAAGTAAGGAGGTGTGATACTTGTACACTATTACACATATTGTGACTTCAGCAAAAGACCCTATGGATAGAAAGCCAATCGTTATAGATGAAGCCGGCGCCGAATATACCGGCCCTATCATAGACGTCGGATTTCTTTGGAAAATTGGCGATCAATTCTTTAATCGCGAAGGCTTTGAAGTAAAAATACCAAAGAATATCGCATCGATTGATGAATTCATCCGTCACGATTATCATTCCGAAACACGAGATTTATTTTTTGCTACTCGCAGCGACGGTAGCAAAACTGTCGTTAGGACCGAATTTTTCGACAAAAACGGAGGAAGTATGAGGGCCTTCAGAATCGAAGAGCGCCATCTTAGAGAATATCCAGACACTCGTTTCGAGTTACTCAACGATAACCTCAAAATCGTCCCAATTGACCTAAAAGGGACTTTATTTGAAGAGTGGATAAACAAATACCAACCTGGCCACGGAAGCACTCAGCTAGATAAGTGGCTTCTACTCAAGGACTCTATCGGTTACCAGTTTATGTATCTTCCCTGGGATAGTGCTTTGACTCTATGTTTTAGATGGGGAGATAGGCAGAATGCCCTAAGAGAGCGGCCACAACCGGACGAATATGGCAACACGTACGGGTGCAGATATGAAACGTACTTTCACCATTTTCCGGAATTCTATGACGACCCGATTCTCGGAAAGTGCATGAGGATCGATGACCACCAGGCGGACGAAGGCACAGTAAGCGCAAAATGTAATACCTGCTATAACTCAATACTATTGTATTGTTGAACACTCCTCACTTAGGCCCCTACTTGTATAGTAGGGGCCTTTTTATCCCTTTTACCGATTTTTATATTCTTGCATTCCAATGAGTAGTCCCCGCCAAATAGCGCCCACAACGAATAGGAAACCCCTATCTCTTCATCCTCCACTTTTTTTATTTTTTCAAACAACGAACTGTATGACTAGTATCTAACGAGTCACGACTCTGGCCAGTCGAAAATGGAGTATTGTAAAAATGCACTGAAAAGTAGCCAGCTACTCTTCGTATATGCGACGTTGGAGTTTTTCCTCTATGTCCTCTTTGTACGCTGTTAAAACCTGGTTAATTAAGCCCCACCAAACAGTTTATAAAAAAGTTTCTATCTATTCCATAACCTGTAAATATCTGTTAAACCCCTCGGAAGAATAGAGGGTTATTTTTATGCCATTTTTACGACGAAACACACAGGCATCTGGTTTTATCTTATCGTTTATCACCTTAGTAATTTCCTTCATCAAAGGCTCAGCAAATTGTGACAACTTTTTATTATGCGGATCAAAGTACTCAGGAGTAGTATAGTGTAAATCAGAAAAAATAATCAACTTCATATTCATAAATTATATGCTAAAATAAAATCACGCACAACTACTGTCCAAAGTGCGGAAGACAACTGGAGGATGGCGAACTTGCTACAAGTGAGGGTTGCCAAATGTGTTCATGATAAAACAATCTAAATTTGCCGCTGGTCTTTGTTTCAAGAAACTCTTTTTTATCTTTGTAATCGGTAGTATTTTTGGTGATTATTACGAGCGCATCATTAATTTGGTTGGATATTCCTGGGGTGGCACCCATTGGTTTTGGGAAAGAAGAAGCGGTGTCATCTATGGGCCATTTAGTGTCATTTATGGAGCGGGCGCGGTACTCTTAATTTTGGCCTTCATCTGGCTACCGCGTAAAATTCTTGAAAAACGCGTCACAAAAACTAATGCTAAAGAAATTGCAGCCAATACAAAATCCACAAAAACCGCAGTCGAAAAAAACGCCGCAATTGACTTGGACACTACCCCTCTTAGTTGGTGGCAGTTACTCATCGCTGGCGGTCTTTTAGGTGGTCTCGCCGAATATATTTTTGGCGTTCTCCAAGAAGTATTCACTGGCACTGTCTCTTGGAATTACAGTGACCATTGGTTAAATATTGGCGCCAAAACTTCCCCTTTTGTTATGCTAATTTGGGGTATCATTTGTTTACTCTTCGTTAAGTACGCTTATCCATTTTTAAGCCGTCTCATCGAAAAAATCCCTCAAAAAATTGGTAACATCATTTTCTGGACTCTTTTCATATTCCTTATTATTGACATCTTTCTTTCATTTTCAGCTGTACTCAGAATGAATCTTCGTCGTCACAACGTACCAACCTTTACTCCTTACGGACAATTCTTAGACACAAAATATCCTGATGAACGCATCAAAAAAGCCTACCCTAACATGGTGAAAGTTTAGTTCTCTTCTTGCCAGCCAAATACATGTAAAAATCTTTGCCACAAGTTTGGCTCTTTTGGAAAATCACCAGTCGCAACCGCTGCATCAAATTTAGCACCATTTATATCAAACACTAAATCATTCGCCCCATTTACCAATTCTGCTTTATTCGCATCTTCCTTATATCCTAATACACTCAAATTTTCTTTTACTTTTATAGGCTGCTTTTTCATCCACCAGGCATCATAATAACCTACTTCTTCGCCTTCATGAGCCAACTCTGTTTCTTTTAAATTATCCTGCATATATGAAACCAAATCCAAAGTTTCATTAAACGACTGTTGTCTAGTGCTTGCCCCTAGCACTGTTATACTCACAATATTATCGCTCTGCTCATAACCACTCACTAGGCAATATCCAGACGCTGCGCCATTGTATCCAGTCTTCACACCAATAATACCTTGTTTACCTAAAACACCATTCGTATTCGAAATCTCCCCGGCTACTGGTACGCTATATTTCTTCATGCCCACAATTTCCTTTAGGACTGGGTTTCTTAAAACTCTTTCGCCAAGTATTGCCATCTCCTCTGGTGTACTTATTGTACTCTCACTATATCCACTTGCATCATTTTTTACCACCGTATTTTTAAGTCCCCATTCCGTCAACTTTATATTTGCAAACTCCAGATAATCATCTATAGAAGAAAAGGCCCACTTGACTGTGATATCCGCCATATTGTTACTAGATGCTAAAAGCATTGAAGCCAACGCATCATATTCGGAAATTTTCTCGCCAATTTCTATGTTGGTAACCGAACCATTATTATTTACATACCAAGAATAAATATTGTAATCCTCCTGAGAAATTTGTATCTCTCCCCCTTTTTCACCCAAAGAAAAAGGCTTTTTCTCCATCACCATTAGAGCCGTAATAATCTTTGCAGTACTCGCAATTGAGCGTGTTTTACCACTGCCGCCCTCAATCACTCTCCCATTGACCGCCACTGCTCGTTCCCCTGAATACAATTCAGGGATTGCAATTTCCGGCAAACTCGGCAAAGTGTACTCAGAAACAAATTCTAGATTCGCCTCCATTGTTGCCATTTTAATGCCAACCACAAACAAGAAAATAATAAAAGCCCCCGCTGGCAAAGCTATCCACAATTTATTTACTCTTTTTCTTCTCTGCATTATTTTTTCACTACTTTCCTAGTCACGTCAAAATTTTCCATATAGTGGCCAGTAAGCAGTCTAGTCTGTGCATAAAACGCCGCGAACGACTGATATAAAATTGCCACAATCGGAGACAGAATCCACTGGAGTATCATACCCACAGACTTCATACGATTATATTTCTTTGGCCTTGGCGGCAGCATTCTTAGTGATACGAAAATTGTCACCATGAGACCAATCATCGCAAATAGCTGAATCCACGACACTGTCACTGGCAAATTGTAAGTGAGAAGTTCCCTACTCTGAAAGTTAAGCAATCTTGGTACCCAGCCACCAAACGCCACAATCGGGCTCATCGCTGCAAGCGTCACGTGGCCATCAAGCAATCTCCAAAACTTCGGGAATAAAAGCCATAGCGGCATCTTACGGCGCTTTTTATCAAGCATACGAACGCCCACATAGGCTACATCTGAGGCTCCATAGTCCCAACGACGGAGCTGCACAAACTGCGCTTTTACCGTACGCCAAAAAGTCTCTTCAATCACCGCATCCTGATAAATTGGCACTTTGATAGAAATTACTTCATACTTTCCGCGAAAATGGAATAAACTACGCCAATATTGGTGCCCATCCTCCACAATTGTGCGCTTACTCCAAAAGTCCATCTCATAGAGCGCATCTAGAGGCTGTGAGTGCGAAGCGAAATTACGTAAAAGATGCGGTCTTTTCACGTTAATCACGTTAAAGAATGAGTTTGACACTGCAATCACCCTCATTGGCGCACTCGCATCCCAAATATTATTCATAAAGAGAGATACTGGCTGAAAGGCTGTGCGCTTACGATCAGGATTTACTACGTATTCATATGCTACATAATCAAGGTATTTTTCGCTCATACGGTTATCCGAGTCAAGCGAGGTTACAATTACACGCTCCATTGGAATCTTTTTCTTAGCCACATATTCAGCCAAATGATGGCCAGCATAGGTCAAGTTTGGACCTTTACCCTTAATCTCTTGTGGCAGACCATCAGGGTGTTCCACTAAAATAAAATCATAAAATGTCCCTTTAAATTTCTGTCGCAAAATCTCTGCATTTTTAGCCATTTCTTCCCCACCACGCGCTTCGTAACCTAGCACGAAAATAATGCGTTCATTTGGAAAACTTGTATCTCTCACTGCTTCCACGGTTGGGATCATAGTCTCAAGCCCCTCATTGTAAGCCACCATAATCACCGCATGATAAATCTTATCTGGATCTGGGTAATCTTTTGGTGCTACTGATAGCATACGCAGATTGTCTAAGTGTTCATCAAAATTAAAGGCATCCGAGGAAGAGCCTCTGAGAGCCTCAAATTTCTCGTGTGGGGTCTTAAGATCAGCATATCTTTGATGCCAATCTACGCGCATCGCACGTTCGATTTCGTTATAGCCTTGGACTGTACGCACCGCCACACCCACGGCTTTTACCAATGTAATTGTGATAATGATCAAAAGATAAATCGCCCCAAGAGTTGGTGAAATCAGAGAAAGAATAAATAACGCCGCAATCATCGCATAAGAAAGTGCGCCCGGTAAAATCTCTAAGAAACGATACAGAGGAGTTCTTTTCCCTAACGGGATCTCAAGATCATCCGTTAAGATTCTTCGTCCTTCTAAACCGTTAATTTCTCGCGCCATTTTTGCCTTCTTCTCCTAGAACCTTGCGCCACCTCAGAATACTCTGGAATTTAACCCTCTCCAAGCAGTCTAAATAATACTAAAATCGCGCCTAATGCTACACCAATAGAAATCAAAACAAAAGCTTTCGCCGCGCTATCGCCACGTTTCACACATATTCTAATTGCGATAAAATTATGTATCACACCAAGTACCACCGCAAGAATTGGAAACGCTAGCATATCTACCCAGCTGCCATCACGATAACCACCAGCAGTGCGCATCTCCACTAAATCTTCACCAGCAAAACTACCAATATCACCATAGCCAACTTTCACTACGGCGGTGGATGGCTTCAAAGTAACCACAGAAATAATAAAAAGCACTAGGCAGACTAGTGCCAAAAACGCCATCAAAGAAAACAAGCCTTTCTTCTCTCTTGCAATTTCCCCAAAATGCTGCCCATAGTTCTTCATAGATATCCCTATTATATCATATTAGGGGAATAGTATTAGGAATTTAAGCATTTCGACGAACCAAACCAAAACAAAACCCTCACCTTATGAGCACCGTTTAGTCGGGCGCAAAGAGGCTGAGAGTTTTGTTTTGTTTTGACGTGAGGAGAACGCTTAAATTCCTAACACTATTCCCCTAGCAAGATTTTCTTAGGGTTATCTTCAAACAGTTCTTTCAGCTTAGCACCTGGAGTCATCCCCGCCTTTACTCCATCGCTAGCCTTCAAGATTTTATACATCTTAGCCTTAGTTTCATTAAACTTATATTCATCAGTAGCTTTATGTATGTCAGAGGCCAAGCAGAAAATCTTATCGTGAATAAGAAGTTCTCTCAAAGTTTTTTCTGCGCGACGGCCATAACGACCAAGCACCGCTAGATAGTCACCCTGCAACACACAGCCCATACCAATTAATTCATCAACAGCGGTTAGGTTATTTTGAATATACACATACCTTTCTGGGTGGGCAATTACTGGCACAAAACCATGTTGCACTAGACTAAACAACGTCTCACGCGCAGTCTTATCCTCTACCTGTACTGGAAACTCTACCAAAATATATTTTGTAGAATTGAGTGTAGCAATCTCATACATCAACTCTGATTTTTCATTTTCATAAGCCGCCACCATTTTTGGTAGCTCAGTGTCAATATAAACTTCATTTCCAAGATAAAGATTCACAGAAATTCCCTCGCTAGCAGCCCTTTCCCGAAGCTCAGAAAGCAGTTTCCACTTCTTGGCATTATCAGCATTATAAATGCTACCCCTAATATAATGTGGGGTCAAAATGATGTCAGAAACACCAGACTTCTCAGCAACCCTGAGCATTTCAATACTAGAATCAAAGTCCAGTGCGCCATCATCAATACCTGGCAAGATGTGACTGTGAATATCAATCATTATTTAATTTTCGAATAGTACGCGTCTGCATAGTAGGACGAGTAGTATCCGCCTCCTACTTTAGCTTTGTTGATCACCACGCCAGCAATCTTTGAATTAACCTTCTCGAAGTTTTTCTTTACATCTTCAAGTTGATCAATTTTAGTCTTCGCATTAGAAATCGTAACAATGTTAACATCAGCATATTTAGACATTACTAGCGCATCGGAAAGACCAAGTGCTGGCGGACAGTCAATGATAACAATATCGTACTGTTCACGAAAACTTTCAAGCAATTTCTTGTTATTTTCGGAAGAAATTAGCTCAAGTGGGTTTGGTGGAGTTGGGCCTGCTGGAAGCAAATACACACCTGGTACCTGAGTAGGCTTAACATAAATCTCAGGTTTGATAAATGCCATCATACCCATATCTTCAGTGCTCTTGTAGCGTAAAATGTAGTTAGAATAACCAGCCATTTTATCATTTGGAATACCAAAGATTTCATGTTGGCGACCTTTTCTCATGTCACCATCGACAATGAGAACTCTCTTACCATCCTGAGCAAAAGCGGTTGCAAGGTTAGCAACCAAGAAGCTCTTACCATCGCCAGATTCCGGAGAAGTGACAAGAATAGTCTTAAGTTCTTTTTCTACAGAGGAGAAAGTCACATTGGTTTTAATAGATTTCACAGCTTCAGCGAAAGAAGACTTTGGGTTAGTTGCAACTACAAGATCTTCTACGCCACCACGGCGAGTGCCATCTTTGTGCAATTTATGAGTCTTAGAAGTTAACACTTTTAGACTAAATTTTTTCTTCTCAATCATCTTATTTCCTCCCTGCGCTTGGCACTACACCTAGCACCACTAGACCAACTTTATCTTCCACAGTTTGGCTGTTTTTAATAGTATTATCAAGATAGAACATCACCAAAACCACACCAATACCAGCAGCGAGACCGGCAAGCAAATACTCAATAGTCTGTTTTGCCACATTAATATTGTATGGTGCAGTAGCGGCAGTAGCCTTATCAACAATTTGTACGTTGTCAATCTTGTAAAGAGATACGATTTCTGCCTTAAAAACTTTGGCTATATCATTAGCAATCTTTTGTGCAACTTCCGGATCTTTATCAGAGACTGTTACGTTAATCAATTGCGTATTAGAAATTGAGCTAACAGATATTTTAGAGGCTAGCTGGTCAACAGTCATACCCAATTTTAGATCATCAATCACCTTGGTTAGCACATCACGGCTCTTGATAATTTCGGAATAAGTTTTAACCAGGTTATTAGAAAGTGTCACATCAGAGGTAGTGATTGTAGTATTTTGTTTCTGTTCTGTAAGCACTAGTTTTGCTGTAGAGTTATACATCGGTGTTTTGAGGTAAACTGAATAGATCTCACCCGCAGAAAACACTGCTAGTAAAACTAGCAACACAACATAGAACTTAGATAAGACATATCTGAATAGTTCCTTAATATTGATTTCATCCATCTTATGTTTTCCCAATTAATTTATAACACCGATTTTACGGTATTACAATAATTGTATCACACTTATGGAAAAAAGTCAATACCTTTATGCTAAATCGTCACCTTAAAGTATGTGTACATATCTTGCTTAATATTCTGATTCTGCTCTGTCGCCGCACGTTTCATCAAATTTACCCAATCTTGCCACTCTCCGTAACCATCTCTACCATAATAAAGTCTCATCGCTGGCGCAATTTTATTTGCCTCCTCATCAATGACGCTCAGGACATTCTCTGTTACAAACGGACCGTTCATAAGTTCCTGCATTATCTGGATAAATTTATTACGATAATAGGTTGATTCCATTACTCGTGGGAAAGTGGAATCTTCACCCAAATATTTGTCTTCCATTATAGCTTCGAATTGGTCACTAATCACTCCGCTAAAGAAATTTGAGTTCTCACCACGAGCATAAATTAGATCCAAATCATAGCTCAAAAAGCGCCATCTGCCATCGCTGTATTTATTGTCGCTAACTTCCTTACCACTGTATTTCCAGATTTCATAGTTATTTTGTGGCCAATCCACATTGTTCCAAAGCAAATTTAGTGCATAATACATGAGGTAATCATCCATATCCACCATTAGCTCCAGCATCTCTCTGTTCTCCTCGACGTCCAAGTCATTTTCAAACAGCCCCTTTAACCCCATCTCTAAGAAAACATCTTTTTCCTTCCCTTTTATCTTCACAATATCATCTGAATTAGCAAGTCCAAAACGTTTCTTCAAGAAAGAATTTGAATAATTTTGTTGTACATCAGCTATGCCATAGAATTTCCCATTAAGATACACTATTGCACGCTTAGTTGCAGAATAACTATCAAATCCACTTTCCTCGGCCAATCTGCTGGCTACGCTCGAACGAATATTCCCACTCTTTCTATCTTGACCACCCATTCTCAACCTTAAAGAGTTATATTTTTTTGGAACTACCAATCCTTTGGTACTGTCACCTGAAGGACTGAAACTATATGCCAGCTTTTCATAACCATATTTTTCATTGGCTACTAGTTTTAATGATTTTACACTGCTAGTAGCTGAAGCTCCACCAGATACTTGAATACCAATTTTCTGATTCCACAAAATACCTTTGTTGGTATTAGCTTCCATTTGCCCTGGACTAAGCAGGACAACGTTGGCATCTCTAATCCATTCATCATCACGATTATCATAATTGCCGGCTGTATACTCCCCATTTTGCTCTGTCCCTCTGATAATATTTTCATCATAAGTCTTTCCCGGCACGAAAATTCCGGTTTCATAATCATACAAACTCTTGTGATCAACGGTTATACTGACAACATCTAAGGTAATATCTTTCTCTGGCTCAGCCGCCAGAATATAGGTAGACTCATAGACTTCACCGCATTTTCCGCCAACATAGCAATAAGTCGCTCTGATTGGGATAACATTTATCAACTCGCTCATACCTAATTTAATCGAGTCGGTATAAACTTTGCCATTTATAATTGGATCATCGCCATTAAGCGTATATCTTATCTCTGTTGCCGGCGACAAGATCGCACCATTAGAGCTAAGTTCTACCTCTATATCGGTGTCATAAAGCCCAGTTCCCTTACTAAATTCAACCTTGATATCTTCCGCCGGGCCGATATTCCAAAGCACAAACAAAACTGCAAAAATTATCGCTAGCACCGCTACAATTGCCATCAGAACAACTGGCCATTTGCGATAGCGTTTCTTTGGCCTCACTGGCTTGATTGTCTCATTTGGATGAGGCGATTGCGTTTTTAGCTTTTCTGGATTCTGCTTCTCTGTTCTCCATATTGGAACTGTCGCCATCGTCTCTGTCTGCGGCTCTAAGACCTCAACTTTTGACTCTGGTTTCTTTGGTACCGCCACTTTCACTTCTGACTTTTCAGAAGTTTTGTCGCTGACACTGATTTTCTTCTTTGATGTAGATTTCTTTACTGCACCTTTCTTTAAAATAGCCTTCTCAGTAATAACTTTCTTAGGTGAAGTCTTTTTAGTACTCTTTTTCTTAGAAGTAGACTTTTTTGTACTAGCCTTTTTTGGGGCAGACTTCTTAGCACTGCTCTTTTTTGGTGCAGCTTTCTTTTTTTCTTCTTCCACCCGTTCTTCGTCCATAGAAGCTAATCTCTTCCCCAGAGATCTCTGGTATAAACCTTGTCAGATATATCTAAAATCTCGTCTTCCATACGATTAGCTAAGATTATCGAAGAAATTTCTTTAAATTTACCGAGGTCGTTTATTAACTCGATTCCCTCAAACTCGGTGCCATCGAGTGTTGGTTCATATATCACCACTTTCTTACCGTTATCCTGTAGCTTACGAATAATATCCTGAATCGCCGAAGAACGGAAATTGTCCGAACCACTCTTCATGGTTAAGCGATAAATACCAACTACCTCTGGATGCATCTCCAAAATCTCATCCACAATGAATTGTTTCCTGGTTTCATTAGCTTTCACAATCGCTTCAATCAAATTCTGTGGCACATTCTCATAGTTAGCAAGCAGCTGCTTGGTATCTTTTGGTAAACAATAGCCGCCATAACCAAACGAAGGATTATTATAGAAATCACCAATTCTTGGGTCGAGACATACGCCTTTGATGATCTCCTTGGCATTCAAACCCTTTACGTCAGCATAGGTATCAAGTTCGTTAAAATAGGAAACACGAAGTGCTAAGTAGGTATTAGCAAAGAGCTTAACCGCCTCGGCCTCAGTACTACCCATATAAAGCACTGGCACATCATCTTTCAAAGCCGCTTCTAGCAGTAGCTCGGCGAATTTATGACCAGCTTCTTCTCTAGAGCCAACAATAATACGTGATGGGTAAAGATTGTCATAGAGCGCTTTGCCCTCTCTTAAAAACTCTGGCGAGAAGAAAATGTCAAGCTTTGGATATTTCTCCTTCATACGCTTCACAAAACCCACTGGAATTGTCGATTTAATCACAACTGAGCCCTGATAATTTAGAGCATCCGCCTTCTCCAAAATATCTTCCACCGAAGAAGTGTCAAAGTAATTCTGCTCTGGGTCATAATTGGTCGGCGTAGAGACAATGATGAACTCTGCCCCATAAAACGCCTCTTTATAATCCAAAGTTGCGGTAAGATTTAATTCCTTTTCAGCAAAATATTTCTCGATATATTCATCTTGGATTGGTGACTTACGCGCATTGATCTGCTCAACTTTCTCTGGAATAATATCGAGCGCCATTACCTCATGCCTCTGAGAAAGAAGGGTCGCAAGTGACAACCCAACGTAACCCGTCCCAGCAACTGCTATTTTCATACTGTTTATTTTACCATAAAACTAGAGATTTTTTAAGATTTTGCTCAAGGTTATCAACTCTATTTTAATTTCACTTTTGCGCAAGTTTTTATCGTTCTATTCTCGAAATTAGCGTGTTATAATTACCTTATGAAAATCATTTTTCCGGAATTAGAAAACCCTATTATAAAAGAAGCTGTTTCGGATTTTAATGCCAAAAATCCGGAGAATCCAATCGAAACTATTCCAGCTGGATCTCTAGAAGAGGCCTGTACCCTCTGTAAAAATAGCGCTGCCGATGCTCTAATCGCCGGCATTGATTACACTACTCGTGACATGGTTCTAGCTTGCAAGGATCATCTTGGCGCCACCGGCAAGACTTTCTCAAGTTGTTTCGTAATGAAACGCACTTCCCCGCTCGCCGACTTGCCAAGCACCCTCATTCTTGCTGATGCTGGAGTCACCAAAAACCCTACCACTGAGCAACTCACCGACATCGTCCTTCAAACTTATGAAACTGCTCTCAAAGTTCTAGATGACGAGCCACGCATTGCCATGCTTTCATTCTCCACTTTCGGCAGCGCAAAAGACGAATCAATTGACAAAATCACCTCCGTTATTTCTACTATCAAATCCACACGTCCAGAAATCAAAATCGAAGGCGAAATGCAGCTAGACTGCGCTATCAATCCTCGCGTTGCTGAGAAAAAGTTAGCCGGTCGCTCTTCCAATGTTGCCGGTCACGCCAATGTTTTAATCGTTCCAGACCTCAATTCTGGGAACATCTTGTATAAATCTCTTGAACAATTCGGCGGCTACGTCGCCGCTGGCCCAATCTTGCAAGGTTTCGTCAAGCCATGCAGCGACCTCTCTCGCGGCAGCACCAAAGAAGATGTTGAACTGGTGATTGAGACTGTGAAGAAGCTCGCAAGCTAATTATTTGACAACGGCCCTTCCCTTCATTATCATAAGCTTATGACACACTTTTTTGAACAAATCAACAACATTATAAAAGACGCCGAGCTTACAGGCATTCTAATCATTCTTCTAATCATCACGCTAATTGTCCTCAATATCACTGCGTGCGTTTGCGTTATTTCTATGCGAAAATCGCTCAAAGAAATCGCAAAGCACCATCAAGAAAAGAGCGAGAAACTTGAAAATAAGGCTGAAGAAGCCGATAAGAAAACTGAAAAGTCAGCAGAAAAGTAAAAATCCCACCCCTATTTTACCGTTTAAAATGCCCAAAAATCTTGATTTTAAACGGTAAATTTATAACCATTGCGCTACGCCACCATGGTGTGAGCAAGTACCACGTCTTGATTGGCTAGAGCTATAAGTTCCATCGCGGCATACCGCTGTGGCGCCGCTAGAATAAGTGGTGGACGGCCTACAAACCTGATTGCCATATGCATTAGTATAGGAGCCATTTGGACAATACTGGGCTGGTGCAACATACGTCCCATGGGCAATGACTTCCGTCACTGGCTCTTTAGTGACTTTCGTAGAAATTAATTCCCTAGATGTCTCTACACCATCGGTGTAGGTGACAGAATAAGTCTCTACCTTTTCCCCATTCGCACCAGCTGTTACAGTCTCATAAGTATCTTTAGCAAGACTATTATCATCAACAGTTCTAGAATCATATGGGATAGCGATAGTCTTGGTCTCAGTCGTAGTAACAACCTCCGGTTTTTTGATCGATTCTTTCGGCTGCTCACTAGAACCATTAGTTCGATTGGTCAATGTGATATCTCTATTAATCACCGAGCTAGTCGCACCACCTAGCACAACAGCTCCTAGAACTCCAATACCAACCCAACCTAAAACAATAGACGGCTTAACCATAATTATATTATAACACTTTTTTGGTAATTTTACAATTTACAGGCCTTTTATCCCTAGTCCATACTCTTGTTTAGCCAAAATATAGAAGTTTCAGATGTTTTTGTCGTATAATAGTCAATGTAAATAGTAAACTTATTAATATCGGAAATTTTATGAATAATGATTTTGAAGACTGTCATCTTGAGGACACGGAAAGATTCGTGAAAAAAAGTAGCTTAGTGTCATTTACAATTTCTGTGTGCGTCCAAAATTTGCAGAGTGACAATAATCCTCCAAAAGAATACCATGACCTAGCCGAAAAGATACTAGCTCTTTCAAACCACCAATGCCTAGGACCCGAAATCAAATTCGAAATAAAGCTATCCCCAGACAATTCATATACGGCAACAGTTATAACGCCAACGGAAAAATATCCATTTCCAGATAGGCAATCGTATAAATTTAAAGGCCAAGACTACTATAAATGTCTAGAAAACCAATGTTTTGAAAAGATCGTCCTGGATATGTTCAATCTCAGTAGAGATATCCTCAATAGAGAATACATAGACATTTTATGATTACCCAATCACGATCGCTAAATTACTTCTAGTATATTTTTTGAAATATCCCAAAATTTCATCACATTGCCAACCAATGCTGGAATTATTATTGCAATTCCATAGTAACCAAGCCATACATAAGCAATCATAATTATAGAATTTGTCAAAAATAGAATAGTACTATTTCTAGCAATTCTTTTCATGTTTCGATCTTTATACTTAAATGCTTTTCCAATTATTAATGATATCAAAAAGGCTACAACTAAAGATAGGTTTAGTTCAAAACATTTATCGTTAATCTTGTTAATAAAAGATAATACTTCTACAGTGTCAGTGGGACTCTGGATAGTTATTTTTAGTACCGTAATCATTACAGATAATACTATTGCAATCGCCAGCTCTGCTGAAAATAGTTTCTTATTACTCCTCATCTTCTTTATACTCTCCTACTATCTTTTTTAGCTTAGTCAACAAATCATCATAATCGACATGCTTGCTGCTTTGATTATCCATGGCTACTTGTATACGCCTAACCTTATAATACCTCTGGAAATCAACTGGCTCATTGTCTATGTCCATCTTTATAGCCACCGGCAAAGCGCCGTCCTCATGCGATATAAAATCATCAATGACTGGTTGAAGTACACCTTTTATATTTGCACCATTCTTGCCTTTTATCGTAGTAATTTTAGAATAATCTTTTCCGCCGATATAATCTTTATACTTACTAAATCTATCCTCACTTATACTACTTCCATCGTAGTCTAAAGAACTGAACTCAGCAACGGATATGACCTCAGCATTCCGTATTTTTTCAACAAGACCTTTTTCAAAAATAATGGAAAATCTTACAGTCACTTTTTCAAGTATGCCTATTTCTTTAGTTATACTTTCGATGCATCTTTTGAGCCTACCATTCTGCGGGCAACCACTAATCTTTACAGAAGCTATTATATTCTTCGCTTCATCATATGCGAAAACATTTCTATACGACAGGCCCTTGCCATCTGGTAGATCAAGATTCTTTTCGTTGGCCCCATTTTCAAAATCGGCAATTTTTGGCAGTTCATCAGCCTTCAGTTCCTGTAATCTAATAAACCATACAGAATCCTCCTTTGACAAACGAAATACCAGCTTCACCTCACCAACATCTACAACTTTCTCACTGCCAATTTCTAGACATATAGCATCAAGCAAATCGCCAAAATTACCATCCATATGGTTCACATGCGGATGATAAAGCAACACTTTCTTCTCTTTAGTAGCCATACAGTAAACCCTTCATGGAAAAATTATATACCTTTTTTGCCACATTGTATAGACGGGCATTCAGATATGCTGGTTATCCCCTCTTCGGCGCGCCAATTACTCCATATTCATCCGCCCTGTAATGCGCTCTGCCACTATCGCTAATCCCTCCAACTAATCCACATTTGCACTTCACCGTCTGATAATACCTATTACCATAGCAATCCTTAAAATGCACTTTAAACTTCAAATTCATCGTTCCAGATTGAACCAACCGATTAACCTGTAGCATATAGTCTTTACCAGCCCAGTCATCTTTATAAATAATTTCAGCTATATCAACTCGCTTCCTTTTCCTCTTAACATCGCCACAAAAATCGTCACACCAAACATCATACATCTCTCTCAGGCCCACATTCTGTATAGCAAAAATAGCCCTATAGACGTATTTTCCCTTTATCAAAATCAAAATCAATCTTCTCTAAAATTGGATCCCCCAGCAAGCTAGGCTGCCAAGTGTCTATCTTCACCAATGGCAATACCCTCTTGGCGTTGTCCTCTTTTCTTACTTCTTCCTGTCGTTCCAATGTTATTTTAACTGGGATCATAGCGCTAAAGAATCCGATGAACGCTCCCGCTATGATACCAAAATACCCTACTATATTATCTAACCATTCCCGCGAATTTTCTGGAGAAATTAGCCCCATTCTTGTGGGCACGTCAAGCACGTCAAAAGTATAAATTGCGATAATAGTTAGAGCCGCTACAGCAAATGCCCATTTTACAATATTCACATATTCATCGGCATTCTGTTTCTTTGTTTCTACAACCTGATATAAGTTTTCTACCTTAAACTTATTTTTCTTTTTCATCTCAACAAAATCATATCATATATGATTGACGAAAACAATATAATATGTTATAAAACTTATGGCTATTTATGTCAAAAACTTTCGCGACCTCTATTACCACACCCCCACTTTCACTAGCCCACTGACTCCCCATTGATATACGAAAACGCCCAACGGTAATTCTGGCCCTTAACCCTGTGCTCAAGTAGTGCCGATAAATGCGCCTGCGGGACAATATAGTATTTAGCGCCGTATTTCTTTTCAAGACTTCGAAAGCATCTTTCCTCTGCGCGCGTCATTATGTAAGGAATAAATCAACCATTCATGCTCAATATATTGAATTAAAAGATCGTCTCAGAATCTAAAATTTTAATAGATGTTTATTTCATGAGTGCTAACTCGCAAATACTCCCCGCATATCTCTCAACAAACAATGCCAACACAGTATCAGGGCCGTATTGTTCTAGCATATTAGGTTTATACTTGCGCCTATCAATAAAAACCGTTCTTTTAAATGTTTTGGCAAAAAACTGTGGTAAATTCTGTCTATAAGAATCGCCAACAACCATCAAAGTCTTTTCGATTGGAGCATTCTCATTTTTCGTGACAATAACAGCATCATTTTTTTCTACGACCTCATAATTTTGCTCGGGTAAATATTCCACTGTTGGAATATTATCTACAAAATAGTCATATAACCCCATTGGTCCAACTAGGTCTCTATTAATCTGTTTTTTGTTAAAACTAACTTTTGCTTCTGCCATCTTATAGCTCGGCTCAATCTGTGCGAGAACTTCCTTAAATCCAACGTACGCACCATAGTCATTCCAATGAGTATCCTGCGCATAGTACAATTGCCCAGTCTCCTTCTTATCATTCAGTACGCTCTTGAGATAAATAACATTTGCCCCCTTGGCAATTTTTTCAATAACTTTATCCACACGACTACTTACGTCATATATCTTAATACTGTCTGGGAGCATCTCTCTATACGTATTTTCCTTATTTGGTATCACCAAATAATACAAATCTATTCCCTTTTGTTCTAGAAGCTCCGTATATTTCGTAGCATTATGCGCCATACAATTCTGCAATGAATCACGAAAAGCTGAGACGCCTTGAGCATCTTTAATCGGGTTTTGGTCGGTGTCATCACTATAAAACAACCAGGTTTCTTCATCTGCACCATTACTCCTGCCGACTACTACTCCAGAAGAACCACTCTCCTTAAAGACACCAAAGTTAAACTTTGCCCAAAAAGTTTTTAGATCATCATGAAATGGATGATTATTATCTAACCAGTTTTCATACTCTCCTGGAAATTTTCCTATATTATTCATACTCAGCGCAGGCGGAGTCACAACTTTATGTCTATTTTTACCTATTTCCAAATTAAAGAGACTATTCACACACATTAACACACTAGGCAAAAATAGCATCAAAAGAACTGTTATTATCATTATTATTTGTGAAATTTTTCTACGCATGCTTTCCCTCTCTAGAACCTAAAATAAATAAATGTACTGTAAGTATTGTTGACTAAATACAATATGCAAATAAGTAGTAGTGTTATCACTATTAGTGGTTCAACATAAGTCTTAAATATATTCGCACTCTTCTTGCTAATATTAATTTTACTGAGCATTGCCTGAATTGGACCAGCCAATGCAATAGCGAAAATAAATGCTATAAGCGTCCTTTTATTCACTACGTTATAAAGCTGGATCGGAGCTACTGCAGTTTGGCCTAAAAACATTACTTTCAAATATTGAATAGCATCTCCTAGATAGGACGCACGAAATATTACCCACCCTGTCAACACGACTAAAATAAGATATACATGGCCAATAATGTGATATTTGTCCAATATCTTTTTTAGCCCTAATCGCTCAATAAATATGAAAAATCCATGGAACAGTCCCCATGCTACAAAAGTCCACGCTGCACCGTGCCAAATACCAGTAGCAATAAAAACAATCCAAAGATTAATGTACGTACGAAATCTTCCCTTTCTATTCCCACCGAGTGGAATGTATAAATATTCTTTGAACCATGTCGACAAAGAAATATGCCATCTTCTCCAAAATTCAGTAATGCTTGTAGATAAATACGGTAAGTTAAAATTCTCCGGAAATTTAAATCCAAACATAGAACCTAACCCAATAGCCATATCGGAGTAACCAGAGAAATCGAAGAAAATTTGCAACGCATAACATATAGCACCAATCCACGCAGTATGCATTTCCAAGCTCCCTATCCCTGCTCCAAAAATTGTATCTACAATTGCTGCCATTGAATCCGCTATTAAGACTTTCTTAGCTAGCCCATATATAAACCTTTTTACACCATAGGAGAACTTCTCTACAGTTGTCTTCCTATTATCTAGTTGTGAATCTATATCCCTGTATTTCACTATAGGACCGGCGATGAGTTGTGGGAAAAAGGAAATATATAGTGCTAGCTTTGGCAAATTCTTCTGAACCTTAATGTCTCCCCTATAAAGATCGATCACGTATGACATCACCTGGAACGTGTAAAAAGAAATGCCAATTGGCAAGGCAATCTCCCCAATGGTAAGTGTCCCTGCTCCAAATACATTATTCACATTTGCCACTAAAAAGTTGAAGTACTTGAAATGCCCCAGCAGCCCAATATTAAACAAAATGTCTAGAACCAGCCATAAAACTTTTTGTTTCTTTTTCTTTTTATGACCAGCCCTATCTATCAGTAATCCAAATGTATAGTTTACAATAATCGAAGCAACCATTAAAAGTACATACTTTGGCTCCCCCCAAGCGTAGAACAATAAGCTAAAAATGAGCAAGATATAATTCTTAGTATGCGGCCATATCTTACCAATAGTAAAATATAGCAACATCAATATCGGCAAAAACACCCAGAGAAAAGAAAGCGAGTTGAATAACATATATGATATATTATATCATACTAGTTGGTCGATTTATTTTTTCCTCAACACAAAGAATATATGATACATATTGCCGTCCGGCAAATATTCTTTTTCAATCTTAAAATATTTTTTCAATATATTCTTGACTAGTTTTTTACTAGAGCCCTTTGCACCAATTTCCCAATAATGCTCACCATTTCCATCCCTATCGATATCCCAACTACACTGGAATAATCTAGGGCTCAACATCTGGATATTAGCTTCTGGGATTTTCGGAATGTTAATTCGGAGATTCCATCTAAGATAATGGTCAGGCAAAGATAAGATAAATCTCCCTCCATCATTAACACAGTCGCATATTCTTTTTATAGTCTCAGCAAATATGTCAAATGGTATGTGCTCCAACACCTGGCAACATAAAATTACGTCATACTTGCTTTTTAAGATTTTATCTATATCAGTAACCGACCCAACTATATCTGGGTTTAATTCTTTATCAAAATCAAACGTAGTAACGTTACAACCAAATTTCGTTAATAAATCAGAAACAATCCCATCTCCAACACCAATCAGCAAAATTCTTTTATTCCCAGAAGCCATAGCTTCTGTCAATTGATAATAATAGCTATTCCATCTATCCACACTAACATATTTACTAAAATTATAGTGTTCTTTATTTACTTGAACTTTGGTCATTAATATGCCTTCTTCCAAACCCAGTTGGAATAATTAAATATTTTATGTAATTATAGTTCAGAATCGCATATACAGCAACTCCAATTACGATTTGCGCAATAACCGTCTGAATGTCCGAAAGATTCATCCACCTTATTGGCCAAACAATTACAAACATTACTAAACCCTTCAGCAAAAATTTTGCGGTGGACTTGATATATCTAATAACTGGCAAATCCTTCCGTACATAGTAGAATTGCATTACCATTACTACGAATTCGGCGATAATCGTCCCTATACATGCACCAATAGACTGCAGTCCCGGTATTAGCAGCAAATTAATTACTAAATTTACTACCGCCCCAACAATTGTGAGTGTTGCATAGGCTTTATCCATTTCTTTCGGTAGCATAAAACCAGTTTTTACGGCATTTGCAAAAGATATAAACAAAATCGTTACAGAAAGCAGCGACAGCAATATACTCGATTTCATAAAACCGTCCCCCATATACAATGGTACAAAATTATCAGATATAGCAATTAGCCCAAACGCTATTGGATATGCAAGAAACATCATAAAATCTGTTGCCTTCCCTATAGCGAGTTTAATCTCTTGCATTTTATCCATCGCCATTAAATTAGACATTCTCGGCAGCATCACCACCCCTACTGCAGTAATAAAGGCTATCGGAAAAGTAGTCAATTTTTCAGCTTGTTCATAATACCCCAACTCAGATATATCAGCCATAATTCCAAGCATCATCTTATCCATAACTTTATATAAGCTAACCGCAATCACCGGTATAAATAACACCAAACATGGTTTTATATGTGGTCTCATCATCACTTTTCCATATTGTGGAAGAGAAATTTCTTTTATCAAAAATGGCCATAATACTAATTGGGAAAGGAAAGTCCCGCCAGCCATAATCAAAGTATACAACCATAAATCATCAGCTGAATCAACAAATATGAAAATACAGAAAATAGATAAAATTTTTATGACTATATTCCTCATTACCGTAATCTTGAATTTTTCCATACCAAAGAAAAACCAATTAATATCAAAAACTACAGATACGACGTAGACAAGTTGTATAATTGTCACTAAAGGGTACCCATTGCCAATCATAAAAGTATATAGGACATATAATATGATCATCATTATTGACATGGTTAATTGTATAAAATATATACTCCAGAAAGTATTTGACAGTTTTTCCTTATTCTGCCTGCTTTTCGCTATAGCTCTATTCCCATAGTTATTTATGCCCAACATAGCAACTAGCACAAAGTAGTACGCTATAGAATATGTATAAGAATAGATACCTACGCCATCTGCTCCCAAAATCCTAGAGACATATGGTATAGTGACCAATGGCATAACTAGAATCAACATCTGATACAAAACATTGTATAAATAATTTTTCCTCATCTGGCTGACCATACTTATAAATTCTCCTTCGCTCTAAACACACTATTATATGCCACAATTAAGTTTTTTGTCATATTACCAGCTGTATATTTTCGTTTCACCAAATTAAGGAAATACTGTTTTTCCCTATTCGCCAATGTGCTATTTTCATAATAAGCTAATATTTTATTAACTGCTCCCTGGTAGTCGCCCACATCATACAAAAACTTTTTTTCTAAAATATCCGGTACACCACCAGAATCAGTTCCTAAAACTATATTGTTCTTAGTCATCGCCTCAATCAGAACTCTTCCAAATGATTCATTACGAGAAGTTAGCACAAATATATCCAACATATAGTAAAATGAGCCCATGTTTTCTTTCGGCATATCAATAAAAAGTTTTAATTTCTTTCTCAGGAGTCTTTTTAAATCACTCACAAATTTTTTCATCTCGTCCCTGTAGGCCTCATCGGCAGTAATCGCTACGGTAAATTGAATATCTGGATACTTTTTTAGCGCGTTACATATCTCCAAAACAACATCCCACCTTTTATATTCTTCATACCTACCAGAAAAACCAATATTAAACCCTTTCACTCCATTTTCTCGCTTTATTCTCTTCTCGTCTTCTTCGTCATATTTGAACCAATAGTCATCTAGGGCGTTCGTTACAACCATCACTTTTTCATTTCCAACCACTTTAGCCCATTCCAATTGGTTTTTACTAGTTGTCGTGATAATCAAGTCAAATCCAGAGGATAAAAAAGTCAGAAGCTTTTTTGTTCTTGGTCGATATTCGTTAAGGAACATTCTATCAGTCATAATATAGTTAACATTATCGATCCGTTGAGTCTTACCCATAATCCCAGCTGCAATAATTACTTTTGTGTTTTGTGCATGCACTATATCTGGCTCAAACTCTCTTATTGCATCCAGCAAACTACCATACATAAAGATAAAATTCACAATTTTATTCTTGTATTTCCTATATGTAAAAATCCTAGCCTCATTTTCTCCGCAAGAATTATCTTTACCGTCTGCCATAAACACCCCAACACAATATCCAGAAGCCACCAACTCCTTTGTCATTGTTGTAATTGATTGCTGCGAACCACCGAGCGTATTTAAATTATTATCGGATAAAATTAGGATTTTTTTTTGAGTATTCTTGGTACTATCACTATCAATATAAATATAATATCCTACGATAAACCAGAAAGCCATCATCACCTTAGAAGCATCGAATATATCTATAAATATAGCATTTATAAATAGTACAGCTATCATGGATAAAACAACAAAACTGATTTTTTTATTATTTCTAGCCTGCTTCCATACAGTTACCATTAATATAATCCATAAAATTAATCCAATCATACCGGTTTCACAGAAAAGCTTTACAATTCCACCGTCCATTGCTTCTCCAGAAATAGACATACCTAGTCCAAAAAGCGGTGCCACCTCAACTGCTTGTTTTATTAATACTGTCCACTTAGTAATCCTTAAGGCAAAACTTCTATCATCCGTTTGGCTGAATACAAGCGGACTATAATATGGCTGCTTATTCCATCTATAATAATCGTAATCAGAGTGTTCCCATGCGCTTATTGTAGTATTTACATAGTCACCGAAATCTACTCCCGCAAAGCGTGACGATTGTAATCCTTTGACTACTCCAATTGCGACAACCGCTAAGACTAGCGCTGATGCCAGGACCTTCAAAGGCGAGAGTCCCTTTCCTCTCTCTCTGGCGCCAAAGACGGCCTTTAAAACCCACATAATCGTAACTACCGTAATCGCTACAAGAGCGATTCTCGATTCTGATAAAATTACACTAGTAAAAATTAGCACTGCAAACAATACATTTGTATATTTTTTATTCACAAAAATTTCATTTAATATCAACGGCAAACAAATTGCTAAGTAGCCAGCAAGCTCATATGGACCACTAAATGTTGTAAACACCCTACCACTTGTTGGGCGATTAATTAATGCTGATATATCTGGGGTAAGCGAAAAATATTCCAATATCGCATATATACCATGAAAAACAACTGTCGCTTTTATGAGATTCAGCAACAGCCTCTTTCCGCCAGGTATTGAGATTAAATCTCTACCGGCAAATATGAGCACAAAATACTCAAACACTCTTACTAGATAAAAAATAGCAAGATATGGAGTGACATTTCCAGAAATACAACCAACTATATTAGATATAGCAAAAGCTGCCAAACATAGACAAAGAGCCCTAACGATCTTTGACAACTTTTTATACTCACCAAATCCATTTTTAAAACCATTTATGAAAAAGAATATCAAATACCCAGCTATCATCAAATCTTCTAATCTAATCCCTGCGTGGCTACCGGGAATTGCAATCAAAGTGACCTTTGGAAATATAGTAATCGCCAAAAATAAAACAACGAGATAAAACTTCAAAAATTTCTTTCCACCTAATTTCATTTTCTCTCCATACATAGCGCATAGAAGCTTAGTACTTCTTCGCCATATTGATTTTGTATATTCCCAGGTTCTATCCTGATCCTATTATAACAGAAATTAAACCTCTCTACCATCCCCTTCAAACTTTCCACGCTGCCTCCGTCATAAACAAAATCTTTGTTCTTCACGAACTCTTTGGCCGAGCTCTTATCAGATACAATACACGCGATGCCTAAACTCTCTGCTTCCATAGGTACAAGTGGCTGTCCTTCGTACCAAAGAGATGGGAATACTAATGCTTTTGCACCTTGCATATATTTTTTCACATCTTCACTATCTTTCCAACCAACAAATTTTATTGTGCTATATTCATTTGATAATTCGTCAAACAATGGTCCATCTCCTACGACAATTGCTGGATAGCCGACTTGTGAAAGTGCTTCACAAAAAATCTTAATGCCCTTTTCTTGGCTTAATCTACCTACGTAGAGATAATATCCGTCCTTATTTTTTTTGCCAGTCTTACTCACTTTAAAATCCATCGGATTTAAAATCTTCTTTTTGTACTTTAAGTTTTCAAAATTGCCCTTAAGTACATCCCACTGCAGATCTGATAGATAGATAATATACTCCAACTTTTTTGGCAAACCCACTACTTTATTTTGCACAAACTGCCTTATTACTCTATAGATTTTGAATCCATAATTTCTTGAATCGCAATTTGTTTTAATACACTTTGCCGACATCGGACATAATGTACAAATTTGGTTTTTTTTGTAATTAAAAAAACCGCCGTTTGGACATGAGGTAAAATAATCATGTAAAGTTAAAACTAATTTAAAATTACGTTTGAAAATTGGTCTAAAAATACTTGCCGAAAGACACTTAGTCCAACCGTGTACATGAACAATAGTTTCACCCGAGTTTAGTGACTTCAATAACTCTGCTAGTTTTCTATTTGCTTTGCGATTATAGATACCGTTCTTGATTCCGCGAAGCCTATTCCGATCTAGCATTGCTTCACCTTGTTCCGTAGAAATAATTTTCACCTTCTTATTAAGACTTTTTTTCGTCGTGGTGTCAGTCGCGCCAGTAAAAAACCAAACATTGTATTTTTTTTCTGCTAAAATATTCGCCGTATCAATTGCCACTTTGCTAGCCCCACCCTGGACGTAAGCAAAATCATTAATGATAATAACGTTTCTAAGCATATCACCTCTCCCCCTTCCTCATCAACGCATAATTCTTCTGCAACTTTGGATTACGTGGCAAATCGCCCTTCGTACTCAGCATCTTCACACCAGACATCTTCCCTCTCGTCATACCAACATACCTTGCTGCCATATTTGGAATATAACCACCAATTACACGTAAATTTTTATCATGCACAGCATCCTTCAAAATCGATTTCGCCATTCCACCACCAGCAGAATTAACTCCATGTTTTGCGATTTCTGGATTCTGTTTCATAAACTCGCCAGTCAATCTATACCTATCATATAGTTCGGAAAGTTTAAACTTATGTGAATGATAGCAAACTGCATCTGCTACATATTTTATCTTTCCGCCTAGAGTAATGATCTTGTGTGCTAGATACATATCTTCAGAAATCGGCAAATCTTTTCCGTCATACCCATTCAATCCTCTAAATACACTTGCGTCTATTGCACCTGCAGCATCAGAAAAGAAGAATGTCTTAAGACCTTTTTTAGGAATATCTTTTTTCGTTACCGTAAAAGATCGCGTAGGATAGTTATGCGCCCTAGTATATTTCTCTATATTGTTGTATTTAGTTTTCTGTCTAGCATACGCCGCGTGCGCCTCTCCGCTCACTATTGGAGCAACGAGTTTTGCCAAAAACTCATCGTCACGAATCACTACATCCTGAGTCAAAAACACGATTACTTGCCCTTTAGCCTTCATCGCCGCTTGCTCTCTCACTAAGCTATGTGAGAAAGCTTCTTTTTTTATCTTCTGAAATGGAATTTCTGCCGCTTTCAAAATATCTTCCGTGTGATCATCACTCTCGGTCAGAACATAACGAACCTCAACTAGCTTTATCCCCTTTTGCATCCTTAGCGAGCGATCAAAATCAAGTACCTCTTCTTCGGCATTATAAAGTGGACATACAACAGATACAGTTGATACTCTCACACTCTTTCCCATAACTTTCTCTATTATACCACAAAAACCAGGAAAGTTAAAAGCTTATGCTAATTTATTTAATATTCTATTTCGAGCCACTTTTTCTAAATACTGCAGCAATCGTCCTGAAAAAAATCTTCACATCTAGCCAAAAACTTTGGTTATCAATGTAATAATATTCCATTTTGAGACGCTCTTCATAGTCCACATCACTTCTTCCACGTGTTGCCCAATAGCCAGTCATGCCAGGCTTTACCGAATAATATTTTTTCACATCACCTTTATGCTCTTTTAATTCTCCAGGCACCAATGGCCTTGGCCCAATTAACGACATCTGCCCGAAAACTATATTGATAAATTGCGGAATCTCATCTATCGAACCACGACGGATGATCTTTCCAATTTTAGTAATTCTTGGGTCATCATCCAGTTTTTGATATTCTTCCCATTGTTTTTTATATTTAGGCTGCTTCAAAAGTTCTTCCAACTGAGCGTCAGCATCCCAAACCATTGAACGAAATTTATAAAGCCTAAACTCTTTTCCATTTTTTCCTACACGCGTCTGTCCATAAATTATTTTATGGAAATCCCCAGTACACATATATGCAATCTTCAGAATCACAGTTAACGGAATCAAAAAAACTAGGCCAATCAACCCAAAGATGATATCAAACAGTCTCTTAAAAAATTTATACACCATTTTATCTTCTTCTATTATAACATAATCTATTATTTTATGCACCTAACCATAAAAATTTTGCAACTTTAATATGTCCGTGCTATAATAAATTAAACAAATTGGAGATTTTTATGGCAGAAAAAAAGAGTGGGTCAAAAAGGCCAAGAAATATTGATGGGGTTAAACGAGTAAAGAAAACCCCTAAGGTAGAAATCCCAATGGACGCGCAAGAGGATCTTGCCGCAGCCATTGATGGTTTTGCTAATGCTGAATACGATGATGCTCCGGAAAATCCTGAAAACTATCCTGAAAGCGTCAAAATTAGCCCATCGGAAACTGCCGAACCTACGCCAATCATTACTGAGTCTGTCACCATCGCCGAAGTCACCAAAGATCCAGAGGAAATCGAAGATGAAGATATTGAAGCTCTCATTAATGACACCGTCGATGAGCCCATAACAAATCCTACCGATGGTTTCAAAGCTGAAGAAACCACCAGCGAAGAAGACCGCGCTTTGGATAGCATTAAAAAGTCCGACAAAAAGGAACAAGCCATGAAAAAAACTACCACAAAGAAACCATACCGCATTATCAGCCGCATTCTTGCAGTGCTCACGACTATCTTACTTGGAACTTTCATTACTTACGTTTCCCTTTCCGGCGCTCTCCCGGCCAAATACATCATTCCAGCTTACGCTATAGCCGTCATTTTCTCCGCCCTCTATCTATTTAAATCTTTCCGCAAGAAAACCAGGATCGTCCCACTTACCATTTTTAACATTTTTGGTCTTATCTTAGCTGTTGGTAGCGTTTTTGGCTTCCTTAAATACAATGAGCTTATGAGCTTTTTAGACAAGAATCTACAATCCGACGTTTCTTACGATATCTATAATGTCATTGTTAGCAAAAAATCTGAATACACTAATCTCGATAGCGTCAAAGGCAAAGAATTCCATAGTATTTCCGATTTCATTGACACCAAAAAATTAGAAGAAGCTGTCAAGGAACAAGCAGATGGTACCGTTGTTTACGCCGACGGCATTACTTCTATGCTCAAAGAAACCATCAATACCCCTAATTATATCTCTTTATTGAACGCCGGTACTTGGGATGCAACCACAGATACAGACGAAGGTAAATCTTATAAAGATACCCTCAAAATTATTGGTGAAATCAAAGTCAAAGCTGACGAAAGAGAACTTAAAAATACTGGCAACATTACCGATGAGAGTTGGGTTATGTTCATCTCTGGCATCGATACTCGCTCTGGTCAGATGCTAGAAAGAAGCCTTTCTGATGTTAATATTGTTATGATTGTCAACCCAAAAACTAAGAATATTCTTCTTACCGCTATCCCTCGTGATTACTACGTTCAACTCCATGGTACTACTGGCCTCCCAGACAAACTCACTCATGCCGGTTCTCTTGGCGGCTTAAACCTTTCCATGTCCACTATTGAAGACTTGCTTGGTATCAAATTCGATCAGTACCTCCGCGTTAATTTCAATGCTGTCGTTGGTCTTGTTGACGCTATTGGTGGCATTACTGTCAACTCTGACGTTGACTATTCCTTCCAATGTCATACAGATCACTCCTGTACAATTAATCCAGGTCTCAACGATTTAAATGGCAAATGTGCCCTCGCTTTCGCTCGCGAACGTATGGCTTACAGCTCTGGTGATCGTCATCGCGGTGAAAACCAAGAACAGGTTATCGAAAAAATCATCAACAAAATTACCAGTAGTAGCACTCTTATTGGTAAGTATTCCGACATTCTAAACGCTCTAAACGGTTCTTTTGAAACTAGCCTCTCTACTAGCGATATCACCAGTCTCGTCAATATGGAGCTAAGCGAGAATATGCCAAAATGGAACATCGAAACCTACAACCTAAACGGTACTACCGGTGGGGCTTACACTTACAGTTACCCAAATCAAACTCTTTCCGTCATGTTCCCAGACCAATCTACTATTGACAATGCCAAGGCTAAAATCAAGGCTGTCATGGAAGGCAGGAAAGCTAGTGATGCCAATTCTAGCATCTCCGAACCATCTGCCGAATAAAGTTACAGCCCTCATAGCACACTACCAAATAATATGCTAAAATAATCACTATGAATATTGTTCTAAGTTGTTTAATTACTTTTCTAGTCTCCATGGTACCAATCATTGAGCTCCGTGGCGCTATTCCTATTGGTGTCGGCCTTGGAGTGCCAGAGCCGCTTGCTCTTTTGATTGCTATCGTTGGCAACATGCTACCTGTTCCCTTCATCTACAAATTCTCTCGTAAAATCCTTGAGTGGGGTGCTAAGAAAAACTGGAAACCGTTCAAGAAATTCTGCAACTTCTGTCTTAAAAAAGGTGAAAAAGCCGGCAAGAAAATCCAGAAAAAGGCTGGCAACAGCATCTTCTTAGCATTACTCCTCTTCGTCGGTATTCCTCTTCCTGGTACTGGCGCTTGGACCGGTACGCTTGCTGCTTCCCTACTTGACCTAGATTATAAAAAGACTATTATTGGTGTCATGGCAGGCGTTCTCCTCGCCGGCCTTATCATGCTTGCTATCTCCTTTGGCCTATTTAGTATTGTATTCAAGTAGACATCTTCCCTCGCAAAATGATCCTACGTGAATTCCTATGCTATAATATACAGAGACGCCGCTGTAGCTCAGTTGGTAGAGCAGCTCATTCGTAACGAGCAGGTCACAGGTTCGATCCCTGCCAGCGGCTCCAAAAGATAAAATCGTCGCACCGAGCGATGTTAATGATCAAATCAACGCAAGTTGATTTTTTTGTTGCCATCGCAAAAGAAAGGAGAAGCTTTGCTGACATTTTCTTTTGTAAAAACTCCTATACTTCTTCTTTCTTCTATTGTTTTATTTAATTCTATATTTCCTCTTGTTTTTACAACTTTCAATAAAGCTTTTAAATATACTATTCATATTTTCATCTATCTTATATAAACTTTCTGGATGAAATCTTACCCCTATATAAAATGTTTTGTCTTTTGATTCTACAATGTCTGCATATCCATCCTCGCAAAATCCAACTTTATCCAATAGTGGGCAATCTTCGACAGTTCTTTTATGTCTTGAATTAACCATAATTTTTTCTGATTTGACTATATCATAAAATCTTGATGAGGTATCAATACGCACACTATGAACGTACTTTTTGTTAGGCTGGTTATGTTTTTCCGGATTAGGTATTTTATATGTAGCACCACCTAACCCCCTAACAACACTATTTTGTCCTGCACATATCCCCAAACAAGGTATATCATTATCATAGCAATATTTTGCAATCCAATTTTCAAATGCCTCATTTGTAGCACCGCCCTGCAAAATAATCCCATCACATAATTCTATTTGTTTTATAATATCTTCTTTTTTTATTTTATCTTCTAAACTTTTCCAATCTTCAACAGTATATAAGATTTCATCATTTGGAGATAATATTCCAATGCCAATGGCACCATTATCAAAAACTGCTTGTTTTACTTCATCTCTAATTAAAGTATCAGTCCTGATTTTTTCATCTTTTATGTGTTTCCCTACTATTCCAATTATAACTTTATTCATCAACTTTCATCTCCCTTAATGAATAACTATATTTGTCGTTCTTGCCATATCTTACAAGTTTAAAATTATGTTCTTCATATATTTTATTTAATTTTTCATTTGATTTTAGACAATCTAATCTTAAATATTTTTTGCCATCTCTTTTTGCTAATTCTTTACATTTATCAAAAATAATCTGTCCTAAATCTTTATGTCCTACTTTTGTGACAACTTTATATATGTAATATGCCGGTGTAGTATCATCATTCCAATCTTTACTATTAGTAGATATTTCAAATCCTGCAACCAATTCATTATTTACCTTAATAATATAAAAATTTTTATTTTCTATTGCTTCTAAAAATTCTTCCTTTGGGTGATTTTGAAGATATTTACTCCATTGTTTTATTTCATTATCCTTAAACCATTCCATTCTTTCTGAATATAGCTCTAGTATGGAATCTATATCTGTTATTTCGGCTAATTCTATTGTGTAACTCGTATTAACTCCTCCATGGTAAGATGACTTCTAATAAAATCATACAATAATTTAGTTGAATTTTCCATACAACCATCATTTTTTATAGCAAATACATGTACACGCACCAGAAGTGGAAGAATGACCCCGCAAGACAGAACAGATGGAAAATACAGTGCATATATTTTTTCTTAGCACCAATCATATAAAGCAAAGCTCCAATAGAATACATTGCTCCACCTAAAATTAAGAATATCACACCACCTATCCCCATTCCCTGAAGCAAAATTGGCAAGAAAATTAAACTCCCCCATCCAGATATTAGATGGCAGGCTACTTCAAGTTTTTGATACTTATCAACGTTAATCGCGGAAAAGACCACACCTGTCGCCACCACAGCGCCAATCACACCAAACATCACCCAGCCAAGCGCCCCACCAACGGCCAGCCACGCGACTGGAATATAGGTCATAAAGACTAATAGATACACGTTGCAGTGATCGATGACTCTCAGTACCTTTTTGCCTTTCAAATTGCGTGAGAGCGCGTGATAGACGCAAGAAACGGTATATAAAACAATTAACATAGAGCCAAAAAGCGAAACTGCCACATCAGCCGCTCCAGTCTTTGCTTTCACCACCATCAAAACCAGCGCTGCTATAGACAAGCCTGCCCCAATGCCGTGAGATATTGAGTTAAAAATCTCCTCTCCCAGCGTATATTTTGGAATAGAAATTTTTGCCATACAATCTATTATATACCAAAATCGACCGCGTTTTGCGAAGCAAAACAAAAAATCTCTGAAAGAGATTTTTTACAAAGTACCTTCGGTATTTTGGCGGATCCGACGAGACTCGAACTCGCGACCTCCGCCGTGACAGGGCGGCGCTCTAACCAACTGAGCTACGAATCCACTCTCTAGAATTATACACTACTCTGTAGTTTTTTTCAATATCTTTTTAAGCACTCTTAGCAGCTGTGCCGCTTCTAGTGGGCTCAACTTTAAACAATCTCCCATTTCTTTAGGAACCTTTCTAGCTATAACTTTTAATCCTATACCTTTTGGAGTAATTGCAATATCCATCACGCGCTCATCATCTTTCCCCCGCTCACGAACAATTAAACCCTTTTTCTCCATTTTTAGAAGCACTGGCGAAAGCGTCCCAGAGTCGAGATATAGCCTCTCCCCCAATTTACGCATGGATATTCTTTCATCTTCCCAAAGTACCAACATTACAATGTACTGAGTATAAGTAAGATCGAGCTCCTTTAAAAGTGGTGTGTATTTTCTAATAATCTCTTTAGATGCTACATACATCGGAAAGCAAATCTGCCTGTCAAGTTCCAAACATCTATCGATTTTATCCGACGAGCTCATTTATTTCCCTTCTATCAAAATCTTTTTAAGTTCATCTTTTGCTTTTAATCCCACCAATGTATCTTTCAGCTCTCCGTCTTCAAAAAGAAGAAGGGTTGGAATAGACATGACCTCGTATTTCTCTGCAATTTCTGGCTCCTCATCAATATCCAATTTATAAAATTTCCAGTCTGTCACTTCTTCAGCGAGCTCCTCAATAATTGGCGAAAGCATTTGGCAAGGTCCGCACCAATCTGCAAAGCAATCAACCAGTACTTTTCCCTCTGTTATGCTTGAATAAAAATTTTGTTCATTTAAGGCTTTTACACTCATTTTATCTCCTTTATCATTGCGTCTGCCGCTAGCGCTCCATCCGCCGCAGCTGTTACTAATTGTTTTAATTCTTTTGCTCTTGCATCACCTGCAACGTATATTCCAGGTACGTTCGTATGTATTCCATCAGACGTTGCAATATAACCTTTATCGTCCAGTTCGATTATGTCAGAAAAAGCCTGGTTTTGTGGAATATATCCCACCGCCATAAATACACCAGAAACTGGTATTTCGCGCATTTCTCCAGCTTTGTTCTCTACTTTAATTCCAGACACCTTTGCATCTCCCAAAAGTTCTTTTAGATTAGACGAAAGCACAAACTCAATGTTTGGTTTCTCCTTAGCTTCTTCAACATAAATATGCTCTGCTCGAAACTCGTCACGACGATGTATTAAATATACTTTATTTGCCACATTAGAAAGATACAATGCATCCTGAAGTGCAGTATTGCCACCGCCAACCACCGCTACATCTTTCCCTTTGAAAAAATTACCATCACAAGTCGCGCAGTAAGATACTCCTTTGCCTGTGAGCTCCTCTTCATGAGCAAGACCGAGTTTTGCATTAGCCGCTCCAGTAGCGATAATAATTGCTTTGGCGCTATATTTATTTTCTGAAGTTAAAACTTCTTTCCAAGAATCGGAAATTACCTTAATTCCCGTAGCTTTTTCGTATTTAATCTCCCCACCAAAGTCCTTGACCTGCTCATACATGTTTGTTGCAAGCTGCAAACCAGAAATTTCTGAAAATCCAGGGTAATTCTTCACTTTTTCAGCATTAATAATTTGCCCACCATAGGCCTTCTCCTCCAGTATCAGCACCTTTTTCCCTGCCCTTAGAGCATAGATTGCTGCAGTTAGCCCCGCCGTGCCTGCTCCGATGATTATTGCATCGTACATCGTATTAGTATCGTTCATCTCTTTCCTTTCACTCTGCCGTATCGTCTCAGCAAGTTTATCCTTCAATCAATTGTTTTACCTTATCTTCAAATTCTTCTGGTTTCGTAGTTGGAGCAAATCGTCCTACCACTTTACCATCGCGATCAATTAGAAACTTCGTAAAATTCCAACGAATAAACCCTTTGTCGCCCGCAACCTTACTAATTTTAGACACTGCAGCCATAGCAGCCTTATTTTTAAGCCCCCTGACCTCTTCATTCGGCATTTGCTCTTTTAGCCACGCAAAAAGTGGCTCTGCTTTATCTCCATTCACTTCCACCTTTTTAAACTGATCGAACGAAGTGTCATATTTCGCCGTACAGAATTCATGAATTTCCGCGTCTGTACCAGGCGCCTGATGTCCAAATTGGTTACACGGAAAATCCAATATCTCTAAGCCCTTATCATGATACTTCTTATATAGCATCTCTAAACCTTCATATTGTGGTGTAAATCCACAACCAGTAGCCGTATTCACAATTAGCAATACTTTTCCCTTAAAATCGCCCAAAGAAACATCCTTCCCTTCGCGACTTTTTACCTTAAAATCATAAATATTCATGCTTATTCTCCATTATTTGATAATTCAATTGTACACAATTAAATTTATATTGTCAATAATTTTGTCTGACAAAAACGACTAATTAGAAATAGTTTGTTATATTTATCCAACACTATTAACAAGGCTATAAATTGGGAACAGCACGGCAAGCACGATACCGCCGATGAGGAGTGCCATAATCACCATTAAGATTGGCTCAATCATTGTCGAGATCGCTGCAATTTGCTCGTCAAGCTCATCTTCATAGACCTGCGCAGCCTTGCCTAGCATTTCATCAATCTTACCAGATTCCTCACCAATGGAAGACATCTGTGGCACCAGCGGCATCATATATTTTTTATCTCTGAGTGCTTCAGAAAGTGGTTTACCACCTTGAACCTTTTCCATCGCTAAGGTAATCTGCTCTTCATATACTACGTTATTGGTTGCCTCAGCCGACATTCTCATAGAATCCAAAAGTGCCACGCCGGTAGAAAGCAACATTTGCATAGTACGTGCAAACCTTGCGTTATAAAGACGCAAAAACAATTTGTTAAAAATCGGCACATTCAGTTTGACTATTGCCGCCCATCTTTTACCTGTATCGGTCTTTCTAAATTGCATAAACAGCCAGCCAAATAGCACTAAGATAATCAACACCACATACCATTCATTCACTACAAAGTTAGAGATGCTCACCAGAATTTGTGTTGCAACCGGCAACTCTTGGCCAAGGTCAGCATACAAGTTTTCAACCTGTGGTACCACCATTACCATCATGAATACCACTACTGCAACAATCACAAAAAGCACGATCGCTGGGTATGTCATTGCCCCGCGAATCTTCGACATCATGTTTTCATCTTTTTCTTTCTGGTCTGCCAAACGCTTCAAAGCGAGATCGAGGGTACCAGAAGCTTCACCTGCCTGAATCAAAGACAAATAAACTTGGTCAAACACATCAGGATGTTTAGAACAAGCCTCCATCAAAGATTTACCAGCTTCCACCTGAGAAAGAATGTCCTCAATCACCTTGCGCATTGGCTTACTTTCAGTCTGCTCTACAAGTGTGCGTAAAGCATTAGAAAGTGGTAACCCTGCACCAATCAAAGTTGCAAACTGTCTAGTGAAAATGATTTTATCTTTATTGGAAACCTTGGAAGATAATTTCGCTAAAAGTCCGCTGGTATCTTCCTCTTCCACGGAATCTGGCACATAGCCTTGGTCAATCAAAAGTTTACCTGCCGCGCGTTCGTTTTCTGCCTGAATAACACCTTTTACGGTCTTCCCGGTTTTACTATCTTTCGCCTTGTAGATAAACCTTCGCATTTTACTCTGGCCTCAATCTAACCCTGTGCTAATCTCTTAAATTCTACTGGATCAACCGCATATTCTAGCGCATTGTCGAAAGTAATTGTGCCTTGCTGGACAAGTTTTGCGAGCGTTCTGTCCATAGTCTGCATTCCCTCGTTAATACCTGTCTGAATTGCAGTGTCTAACTGATGCGTTTTACCTTCACGAATAATTGATCTCACCGCAGTATTTGCCACCAAAATCTCACAAGCAGCGATACGCCCGCCACCAATTGCCGGCACCAAACGCTGCGAACATACTGCCATCAAGATGGAAGAAAGTTGTGAACGAATCTGTGGCTGCTGTTCTGCTGGGAACACGTCAATCATACGGTCAATTGACTGTGCAGCGGAGTTGGTGTGAAGTGTTGCAAACACCAAGTGGCCAGTTTCTGCGATGGTAATCGCCGAAGACATCGTCTCAAGATCACGCATCTCACCAAGTAGTACCACATCAGGGTCTTGGCGAAGTACTGACTTCAAAGCTCTCGAGAATGAGAAAGTATCATAATGAACTTCCCTCTGCACAATCACTGACTTCTTTGATTTGTGAGCAAACTCGATAGGATCCTCAATCGTGATAATGTGAACTGCTTTTTCCTGATTAATTTTATCAATCAAAGCTGCAAGTGTAGTAGATTTACCAGAACCAGTAGGACCAGTCACTAATACTAACCCTCTTGGATAATCGGCAAAAGTAGAAATTACTTGCGGGAGCCCCAAGTCAGCCAAGGTTGGCATCTTATTTGGAATTAAACGAAAAGCTGCTGCAAGATTACCTCTCTCCTGGAAGGCGTTGACACGAAATCTCGCAATATCACCAAACGCAAATGAATAGTCAAATTCTTTGTCTTTAGAAAGCACTTCCCTCTGCTCAGAATCAAGAGTAGAAAATACTAACTTTTGAATTACATCTTCTGTCAAGACTGACATACCAGCAATCGGAATCAATGCGCCATCCACACGTAAAATCGGAGGAAGGCCAGTCTGAATGTGAAGATCAGATGCATTACGCTTAACACATTCTTCCAGTAAAGTTTCAATCCTCACATTTTTTGCCGGTGTCGTTGCCGAAGATGCTTCAGCAGGTGCTGCTGGAGTAGTCGTTGCAGGTGCCGCTATCTCTGGCGCAACAGTCGATTCAACTGTTGGCATTACCACCTCTGGCATCGCTGCCACTGGTTGTGCACCCATAGCAGGTGCTGCTGGCGCCGCTGCCGGAGCTGCCGGTTGCGCGCCCATCAAAGTATTTTGCCCACTATTATCCATAGTCCCATTTTATCATAAGCGACATGTTTTGTATAGGGAAATTCTTACAAATATAAATTCTATAACATGCTGACGAACCAAATAAATATAAGTTTTCTACAAGTCGAGCACGGAACTGGTAATTCCGGCACAGACTTGCCTAGAAAACTTATTTTTATTGGACGTGAGGAAGCCGTTATAGAATTTATATTTGTGAATTACTCTATGCCAGATCTGACGCCACACGATTCACTTCAGTCATCGTAGTAATTCCAGAAAGTGCTTTGAGCATACCATCTTGGCGCATTGTTACAGTGCCCTTTTGTTTAGCTACATTCATGATGTCTGCCGACGTAGCATGCGCCACAATCAACTTCTGGATATCTTCGTCTACTGTAATTGTCTCATAGAGACCAGCACGACCCTTATAGCCGCCAGGAGAATCTTTATCGTCAAAACCCTTTACTAGGGTATAGCCTTTATTGTTCACTACTGGCAAACCGGAATAGCCTAAGCTCTCTGATACGGTTGCTACTTGCGATTGTTCCTTCGGCAAGAGATCACCTACTACTTCATTTAATTCTTTAGTCTCCAAATCAGAAGAGGTATAAGAAGTCCTCTTTTCCGTCACACGACGTACCAGCCTCTGGCCAATTACTGTATTAAGCGTTGAGGCCAAAAGGAATGGCTCAATTTCCATCTCAAGAAGACGCGGCAAAATACCTGCCGCCGAGTTAGTGTGCAGTGTCGAAAACACCAAGTGACCAGTAAGTGCCGCTTGCACGGCCAGATTAGCTGTTTCCGAGTCACGAATCTCACCTACCATAATCACATCTGGGTCCTGACGCAAAATCGAGCGAAGCCCACTCGCAAAGGTCAAACCAGCATCAGTATTCACCTGAATCTGATTCACGCCATCCATCTTATATTCTACTGGGTCTTCCAGTGTCACAATATTAATCTTTACATCTTTAATCTTTTTAATCAAAGCATATAACGTAGTAGATTTACCAGAACCAGTAGGACCAGAAGTTAGAATCATGCCGTTTGGCTTAGAAATACCTTCCATCACCATCCTGAGTGCACGTCCAGTCATACCCATCTGTTCAATGTCCATAGTCGTGCCAGTCTTATCAAGAAGCCTAATTACTACCTGCTCACCCCACACTACTGGCGCAATTGCGATACGAAGATCCACTTCTTTATCACCAATTTTCACCGCAAACTGACCATCTTGCGGCACACGGTGCTCATCAATTTTCAGATCGGATAAAATTTTTATACGCGAAACTAATGCCGGCTCAATTGATTTTGGTAGTTCCATCACTTGTCTTAATACGCCATCAATTCTGCATCTGATAACCAGCGAATCTTCAAGCGGCTCGATATGAATATCAGAAGCCTTAGACTTAATTGCAAAGTCCAGAATCGAGGTGAGTGCTTTAGAAATCGGCGAGTCCTGAGTAATTGTTTTAACATCTTGTGATTGCTGTTGCATTTCTTCATTGGTAGATCTCACCGCCTGTTTCACCGACGAGAAATCGCCCACATACTGTGCAAGCGCCTGTTTAATGCCTTCTTCCGAAGACATCACCGCCTTAATTGATTTACCAGTATAGGTAGAAAGATAGTCTGTTGCCTGAACGTTGGTAACATCAATCATCGCCACGATTAGCTGATTGTTCATTTCTCCTACTGGCACCACCATGCTTCTTGTTGCTACTTCCTGAGGAAGATTAAGAAGCATTTCCCTATCCATTGTCACATTTTTAAGATCAACATATTGAACACCAATCGCTACCGCCGTTGCATGAGCTACCATTTCAGTATTGATAATACCTTTAGAAGTAAGATAGGCAATCAGGGGCTGTTTATTCTTTGCCGCTTCTTCCGTGGCGGTTTTCACAGCAGCAGCATCCGCTAAGCCTTCATCGATTAGCAGTTTAATAACTTTATCTTGCGTCTCTTTAGTTAGGAGTGCCACTATTGCCCTCCAGTCCTCGTCGTCACCGCATCAGAACGCCCACAGGCAATTAATTCTGCTTCAGACAATTCACCATTTTGATCAATGTCTTCACATTCACCCACAAAGACTTCTACGGTTGGGTTAATCGCATCAAGATTAAATACTTCTGGGTCTGGCTGCGCAAGGGTAGGTTGTATTACGCTAACAGTCTTGAAAGTTACAAACTTATCATTTGGATCACCTAAGAGTACATTGCAAAGAATAGCCGCTACTACAGTTCCTACTGTTGCTACAATTATTACTGTGAAAATGTCAGATTGTCTCATTTTTTACTCCCTGAGTTAGAACCACTAGTTGATTTCTTTTTAGCGTTATTTGATGCATAAACTGTCTTATTGCTCTCCACTACATCTGCATCTTCAGTGTAATATGCTACACCTTGAGATTGCAAGGCTAAGTAGTTTTGACCACTCCAAGACACGGTCGCAGTTTGAAGATCAAATGTCCTAATTGAACGTTCAATATTATTTAGCACTGTCATAGTTTTAGCACTATCAGCTTCTACTGAAAGTGAAACTGGAATAGTCGAAAGTCCTTCCGTACTACTTACTACATTACCAGATGGCGAAAGCGCCTCTGGATCCCAAGCTGAGATATTGAAAATCTGATTGAGTGATGACATCAAAGCTTCCTCATTGGCCTGTGCTGGTAAAGCATCTGGAATTACACGAAGCGCTGAACACATTTTTAGCATTGACATGTATCTGGATTTTTCCTCATCATTTTCGGTTTCATCAAATTTCTTCTGCCAGTCAATTTTATCGCCATTGGCATCAAAGCAATCTTTCTGGCTTTCTCTTGCCACACTTTCTAGATCGGTATTGTTAGCCATATTCATCATTACGTTGTAGCGCAAAGAACCTGGCATCGTACTACTATCTAGCGTATCGGGGTTACACTTTCTAATTTCTTCATCAGAGAACTTACCATCTTTATTAGTATCACGACAAAGCCCAACATTCGTAATAGTCTTTTCGTAATCAGAAATTGCCTGATCCTTGGCCTCGATTACTTTAGAATTAAAACCAATATATTTGCCAAAATAGACCATTAGGACGCCGCAAATGCCTAAAACCACCGCCGCGACTAATACGATAAGGAGCGTCTGTTGCTGAGTCTTAGAAATTTTAATCCTTTTAGAAATTGCTGGTCCATTCGGATTTTTATCAGTTTCCGCCATTAATCTCCACTCCCTCCTGTACTATCTGCCTTATTTAATTCTGATGTTGCCGATGTACAAACAACATCAGAGTCGGAACAATCTGCTGCTCTCTCTGCAAACATACCTTGAATCTGGACATATGAATCAGTCACGTTCTGACCAGTTGGTGAAATCGCCATTACATGCTTGTTTGTAAACTTAAACACTGCCTCATCGAGTGTTACCGTAGCAGAAAATCTTAACACTAGATCGCCAGAAGAGTTACGACCGTTAGAAGAATCTCTCACTACTACATCATCAGTAGCTAACTTACAATCATTAGTAGAAGTCCATTTCATACCGGTACCAATATCTGAGCCGCTGTAAGCAATACATTCACTATTGAAATGTGGGATACCAGAGATGCTACCAGATTCATCCATATAGCCCTCTTTATACCAATCTTGGAATTTCGGGCTACGATAGACTTTCACTACTTCAGCAGTCTTCATGTCAACGCCACCACTCACCTGTTGTTCTAATAAGCTCTTGCCATAGTCGTCTAAACTTTCTAGTTTCTTATTGTAAGCATCAGTAATCAGCTGAGCCAATTCTTCTGCTGTTTGTTCAGTAGTTGCAGGCGATGCTGTATTATTATCTTGTCCAGTTACCGCAAATTCATTTAACATGTTGTTCACAGCATTACTGGCGCTATTAGTATTTTGCTCAACATAAACTTCCCCCTGTGGCTCATCATCTTCTAATGCACTATCCTTGGTTGGATCGCAGCCTTTTTTACCTTTCAGCCAATAAGCATACACATATTTGTTCACTACATCACCAACTTTTTCTTCTTCCATTAGTAGATTTCCGTCCGCGTCAGTTTCTACCATACAACGGGTTGGAATCTCATTATCCTGTGCATCGACATAACGACCATAATCATACTTCATTAATCCTACGCCTTTCTTGAAAGACTCAAGTACACGGTAATCAATATATGGTGACACCTTTGCATCAGCCTGTGCATCAAACCTAATCTGGTTAATTGGCAGATCTACTGAAAGTTCAGAGATATTAATTGTATCTGGCCCAGCTGGAAGAATAGTTCTAAGAATCGAAAAAGTACGTGATAGGACTTTCTTATTAGAATTAATCTCATCAATGTTGCTAAGCTGATTTTGAATTGTCAAAAACTCACCCAAGCTATCATAAGATTTGAGTTTATCAGACATCATCTTAAGTCTAGTATCCTGACCGCTCATCGCAATATTCTGACCTTCCCAAACAGTAGCCATAATCATCACAGTACCACCAGCGAGCGCAGCAAGAATAATTGATACAAAGAGCGCAATATTTCTAAACCTCATCGCCTTAATCATCTGTCTCTTAACTTCTGGGACTAAGTTGATTTCATAACTCTTGCTCTGCTCAGTTATCATGGTTGGCGCTTCTTTTGGCTTGATACCAAACTGTTTTAGCGTCGCCTTCCATTCTTTCTTAAACCAATCTAACACATTCTGGAACATTAGGTATTATTCCTTTCTGCTAGGCCAATTGCCACCGCAAATTCGCTTGCCACGCCAACCAATGCTTGCTGCTGATCCGGTGTTACCTGAACTAGCTGCCATGGGTTACCCTGAATAGTCTGTATATTAGTTTTCACTTCAATATATTCTGCAATAAATGGAATTACACCGGCAAAACCAGAAAGGACGATACCAAGTACTGGTGCGCCTACATATTTGTTCTGGAAGAATCGCACAGATTTCATTAACTCCTGAGCAAAATTCTCAAGATTACTATCAAGTGCTTTGAAAACCTGGCCTTCAAGTTTATCTTGTGCTAAACCAAATTTCAAAATAAATCTTCTCGCCTGATCTTCGCGTACGTTAAGCGTAGTAGAAACCGTTTTTACTAACGCAGAAAGACCACCTGGGATCGAGCGTACAAGTCGCGGTGCACCTTTGTAGACAACTACAAGATCAGTAGAATTCTCACCAAGGTCAACAATAATTCTAGCGTCAAGTGAGCCAACTGGTGCTAGGCTTCTTGCCATTGCGATTGGTTCTGGCTCTTGAGCAATCACATTAAGGCCAATCTTTTCAATCATTTCCATCCTACCTTCCACATAATCTTCTGATGCAGAGGAAAGTAACACTTCTGCCTTGGTTGGGTCATTGGGGCTAGGACCAAGCACTGTATAATCTACTTCGGCCTCATCTACCGCCATTGGAATGTACTGATCAAGTTCGTATTTAATAGTTTTCTTGAGTTCTTTTTCAGTCTGATTCGGCACCTCAATTACCGCAGTATAAGTCTTCCCTGCTGGCAGACCAATTGCTACATTTTTAGTCTTAATACCAGCCTGTCTCATGGCACCCAAAATCAATTCCCCCATCCTCCTTTGACCAGCTTCACTTGTATCCTGAGAAACTGCTGGGTCAATCGGAACATATGCATATCTTATGAGCTGAAATCCATGTCCAGCATCGCCATCGAGTTGCACCAAACGCATCGCGCTTGTCCCAATATCCAATGCGAAGAATTCGCCCACTCCTTGCAACAGGTTCATACACTTAATTATAAGCGTAAGCTCTTCTAGTGTCAAGGGAAATTCTAGAGAAAAACTCAGTTTTTGCTAAGTCTTAAAAAATAAAATCTTTCCCTGTTTCCAGTCTTTCCAGTTAGCTCATTGTCATGCTTTTTCAAAATCAAAAAGCCATTTTGCTTCAAAAACTGTTCAAAATCTTTGACAATTTCGCGACGCATTTTTTCATTTTTCACTACACCGTTCCAGAGTTGATTTGGCTTTGCTTCAAACTGCGGTTTTAGCATCACCAAAAACTCTGTTTCTGGCCCTGCGATTTTATCTCTTGCGTGAAGCAAAATCTTCTTCAAACTCACAAAAGAGACATCGGCCAAAATTACATCTGGCTCCCCAACCGTCAAAGCGCCATTTCGTCCCAACGATACCACATCAAAAATATCAGTTTTTTCATGCAGTTCCACTTTTGGATTAAACTTTAGTGGTGCCACCATTTGGTTGGTCCCCTTTTCAACGGCAATTACCTTTTCTGCTCCTCGTTCCAAAGCATATTCAGTAAAACCGCCTGTTGAAGAGCCGATATCTAACACCGTCTTTCCGCGAAAATCAAAATTAAACGCTCCTACAGCTTGCTTAATTTTGGTTCTGCCCCTAGTGTCCATTATTTGCTTTTGCGTTCGCGATATTCACGAGTTTCAGTATCAACGGAAACTACATCACCTTCTTTAATAAAGGCTGGTACTTTAATTACAACACCGGTTTCAAGAGTCGCATCTTTAGTAATAGAAGTAGAAGTATCACCTTTAACTGCATTTTCAGTATAAGTTACAGTAAGCCACAGGTTCTTTGGCAATACTAAGTTAATCGGTGTGCCATTATAGAACTGGATTTCCATTTCATCGCCATCACGCATAAAATCAGCCATTTCGCCAACCATATCCGCAAGTAATTCATATTGTTCAAAAGACTCTGGATCCATAAAGTAGAATTTTTCATCATCTTTATAGAGATACTGAACTTTACGGGTGGTTACTTCTGCTGGCTCAATTTTCTCCTGGCCTTTAAAGGTCTTTGGGAGAAGTGCTCCAGTGATCAAATTTTTTACTTTCACATTCACAATTGAGCCACCACGACCCATTACCTTTTGTGAATACTCAATAACCTTGTATGGCTGCCCATCTAAAGTAATCAACACATTTTTCTTAAGATCTGTTGGTCCGTACATAAAACCTCCTTAAAACTTAAGCCACAAAAGGCAAAAGTGCTAAATGACGAGCACGCTTTACAGCGATAGCTAATTGTTTTTGCTGCTTTTGGGTTAAGCCAGTCTTAGAAATTGGCTCCAATCTGCCATAAGCATCAATATATCTTTGCAAAGTCTTTACATCACGATAGTCAAAGTAAAGATCTGGATCATTTTTAGTCTTGCGCATATTCTTTCCTTTCCTTATTTCACCTTAAAATGGAATATCGTCCAATGATACTTCACCAGCATCATCTGGAATATCATCAGGAATTACATCCTGTGAGGCACCAGCATTACTGCTAGAACTGCCATCACGATCGCCACCCATAAAGCTAAACTCTTCAACTACGATTTCTACAGCTGAACGTTTCTTGCCAGTTTCTTTATCGTCCCAAGAACGTTGGTTCAAACGACCAGAAACTAGGATACCAGAACCTTTTTTCATATACTGGCTGATAATTTCTGCAGCTTTGCCCCAAGCGCTACATTCGATAAATGATACACTGTCTTGGTTGTTGCCACTAGCATCTTTATAAGTACGGTTCACTGCTACGGAAAAAGTACAGACCTTGTTCCCGTTAGCGGTAGTTCTAAGTTCTGGGTCACGAGTGATGTTACCACAGATAATTGCTTTAGAAAAGCCTTTCATAAATTATTCCTCCTCTTTTGCGGATTCCTCTTCATCAGCGTCCGCAGCACCTTTGCGTTCTTTACGCTTTGCTTCAATTTTTAGGCGATTTTCATCAACCTTTACCAATAGGTAACGAATAACCTCATCTGCAATATCTAAATTGCTAGAAACTTTCTTTGTCGCGCCTTTTTCGTCTGGCAAATCTAGCTCATAGTAATAATAGACCGCAAACTCTTGTTTGGCGATTTTATAGCCCAAACGTTTTTTGCCCTCGTTGGCCTCTTTGGTAATTTTGCCACCAGCATCTTCGACAATCTTTTTAATCTTGTCGAGAGCAGGCTGAATATTCATCTCGAGATCGGGATGAATAAGTACAGTAAGTTCATACTGTCTCATAAATTGTTACTCCTTTGGTTAAAGCAAATGCAGCTCTAGACTCACTTGCTGAGTTTTAATATCCTAACTATTATACCCCAGTTACTCATTTTTTGCAAGATTATTTTAGACCCAAACTTCTCTTACTTAATATCTAAACTACATCCTGCACAGTAGCCTTATCTACTGTTTTGAATTTAGTGAGTCTATCACCACAAAGACTTCTGATCATATCTAGAATTGATCGTTTAATGTTCTCTAATATGCATATGCGCAAGACTTTTACTCATTGCTTGCATATTAGCGTTTGTTATAAGAATGAATGTGCGCCCACCTACTCTCAGTATGCCAAAAATTAAAATCCTAAGAAAGCACTAGTGTGTTATTTTAATAAAATATTACACTAGTGCTTGAATCCGAACCATTTTGTGCTAATAGAGAAAATTCTGATAGATCATCAGACCGACTCACTTCTGTTTCTTAAGTTGCCAAAACTAAATGCTGTAAAATTTACAACATTACCCCTATATGCTTATGTGTAAAAAATACAGGAACAGAGGTGAAAATACTAAAGCTATGTTCTATGCGCCGGCAAGCTCGTCAAATTCTTCCATGGAAGAGATCTTGACTTCCCTAGGTTTATTACCGTTTGCTTCCCCAATCACGCCAATCTGTTCTAGCCAAATTGCCAAGCCCGATACGAAACCATGACCCTTTCCGAGATAAGTTTGAAGCATCGCTGTTGAGAATTTCCCCTTAGACAGTGTGATTTCTACTGCTTTTCTTACTATTGGATCGGTTGGATCATACTTGCGCCCAAGGTCGCCAATCGCGCCACCATCAGCTGGCCCAAAGCCTTTAATCTGAACGGCCTGAGAAATCACATCATCATTATAATCAGGCGGCCTCTGCTCACGCAGGAAATCTGCCAAATTATTCACGTCTTCATCTGAAGCCCAAGCACCCTGAATTCTACGCGGCTTACCCATCATCTCGGTGGTTAGCATCAACATATCACCTTTACCAAGCAATTTCTCTGCTCCACCCATATCAAGCATAATTCTAGAATCCATCTGAGAACCTACTGCAAAAGCAATCCTGCCTGGAATATTGGCCTTAATCAAGCCAGTAATCACTTTTACCTCTGGCCTCTGAGTAGCAAGTACTAGATGAATACCAGCGGCACGGCCTTTTTGTGCTACACGTACAATTAACATCTCCAGGTCCTTACCAGCCATCATCATCAGATCTGCCATCTCATCAATTACGACTACGATATATGGCATCTTGCCACCATCACGTTTTTGTTCATTGCCATCTTCATCTGGCACTGCCACGGCCTTCTTTGCCATCTTTTTGTTGTAATCAACAATGTTCTTGACCTTCTCTTCAGCCATCAAAGTATAGCGCCTCTCCATCTCATTGACTGCCCACTTCATTGCTGAAAGTGCCTTATCTACAGAGGTAATGATTGGCGTAAGAAGATGCGGAATGTCATTGTATTGCACCATTTCCACTTGCTTAGGGTCAACGATAATGAGCTTCATATCAGATGGCGCGTTACGATATAAAAGCGAAGAAATCAAAGTATTAGTCATCACCGATTTACCAGAACCAGTAGTACCAGCAATCAGCAAGTGCGGCATCTTTGCAAGGTTAGCAACTACGCTCTTACCAGAAATATCCTTACCCACTGCAAAGGTCAATGGATCATCTGCAGTCTTCCACTCATCACTCTCGAGAATTCCACGAAGTCTCACATCGGCAGACTTCACATTTGGAATTTCTACACCTACAGAACGAGTTCCCGGAATTGGCGCCTCAATACGAATCTTATCTACCGCAAGATTAAGAGCTAACTCCTTATCACGCGCCAAAATCTTTGACAAATTCACGCCGGCTGGTGGCTTCATAGTATATTGCGTCACGCGTGGACCAACATTAGCCCCTTCCATTTCCACATCAATGCCAAATTCTGCCAAGGTTGATTTGATGATAAATGCATTTTGCTGGTGATTCCCCGGATCCGCTGGCGACTGCTTCTTCTCAAGAAGATCAAGACTAGGCATCTTCCAATCTGGATCTGACACCGAGACTAAAGCTTTTTCTTCTGCTGGCTTGGCTGCCGGCGCAGATTTCATTGTATTCACCTTTAATTTCTTGTTAGAATTATCGACAGTCGCTACGCCAGAATTAACCGTAATTTCAAGATCACCAGTTTTCTCTGCCTTTTCAGCTGCTCTAGCAATTTTAGCGTTCTCGCTATCTTCCTTTTTGTTGGACTTGAACAAATTAATTAAGCCCTTGAACACTGTTTTTGGTGAAAGCTGCAAGATAAAGAGTGCAGTAATAAAAATCAAAACGACATAGATAAATACCGCTACACCTGGATCAAGAATCTTTGTAGCCAAAGAATTTAACCATCCACCAAGCACCCCACCAGTTGGCTTTTCCGCTCCGATAGTCGGAATGCCAGTCACGCCAGCTGCCCAACAAATCATCAAAATTGAAGCCAGCCACATAGCGATTGGCAATCTGTTATCTGGACTCCTAAATATTCTAATCGCTAAGTAAACAAGAAGTACTGGCACTAAGAACTTAGCATAGCCAATCACGAAAAACAATGCGGCATCAGTATTATTTAGTAGTTCTCCACCACTACCAAACCATGTCATCACGAAAAACACAGCTAGCGCCAACATCAGCACTGCCATTACCTGTCGCCAAAAACCACCTGGAAGCTCATGCTCCGGTGCTGGATCTTTGGCTTTTCTACCTCTTTTTGCTGTCTTTTTTCTTGCCATGTATAATAAATCTTTCTGCCCACCAGCCCAAGTTTTAGCTTGTGCTTACTTCTACATTATACCATAAGCGTAGCAAAAACAGGAAATTCTTACGAATATAAGTCCTACAACATTTCGACGAACCAAATAAAAATAAATTCCTTACAATGTTCTGAGCAGATAGTGATATTCTGCGAAGAACTTGACTAAGGAATTTATTGTTATTTGACGTGAGGAGACCGTTGTAGGAATTTATATTCGTGAATTTCCTACTTCTGCTCAACGTTTTTCATAGAGAGGCTAAGTTTGCCCTTATCGTCAATGGCAACCAACTTCACCTTAACTTCTTGACCAACCTTAAGTGCATCAGTCACTTTGTCCAATCTCTTATCAGAAATCTGAGAGATATGAAGCATGCCATCAATACCTGGCAAGATGTTTACAAAAGCGCCAAAGTCCTTGATGGTCACAACTTTACCGGTATAGATCTTACCAACTTCTGGTTCCTCAGTAAGACTCTTTACCCATTCAAGAGCTTTTTCGATTGCTGCAGCATCGGTACCGGCAATGGTAACTAGACCACTATCTTCAATATCAACGCTAGCACCAGTTTCGGTGGTAATCTTATTGATCATCTCACCACCTTTACCAATTACTGCGCCAATCTTATCTGGGTTAATCATGAGTTTCTCAATACGTGGTGCATTGTCAGAAATCTTCTCACGAGGACCAGGAAGCACAGAAAGCATGTGATTTAGGATAAACATTCTACCATCGTGGCTCTGGGCGATTGCCTTTTCTAGAATCTCAACTGGAAGACCATGAACTTTCATATCCATCTGAAGGGCGGTAATACCTTCAGTAGTACCAGTTACCTTAAAGTCCATATCGCCAGCAAAGTCTTCTGCATCCATCAAATCGGTTAGGACATAGGCTTTGTCGATATCTTTTGGTGTAATTTCAGTTCCCTTTGGTACATCTACCATCAAGCCCATTGCCACACCAGATACTGGGCGGATTAGAGGCACGCCAGCATCCATCAATGCTAGACATGAGGAACAGGTTGCTGCCATAGAAGTAGAACCATTTTGGGACATAATTTCTGTCACGCTTCTAATTGCATATGGGAAATCTTCAACAGAAGGCAGTACTGGAAGAAGAGCGCGTTCTGCCAAATAGCCATGGCCAACCTCTCTACGACCAGGAGCACCCACACGACCAATTTCGCCAACAGTGAATGGCGCTGCGTTGTAATGATGCATATATCTACGAATGCCATCAGTCACTTCCATCGTATCAACTACCTGAGCAAAGCTCATTGGCGCGAGAGTTACGATGTTCATAGCCTGGGTAAGGCCACGAGTAAAGAGTGATGAACCGTGAACACGTGGCAATACAGAAACCTGTGAAGACAAAGGTCTGACTTCTGTCAATTTTCTACCATCTGGACGTACACCCTCTTCCACGATGCCACGACGCACCTCAGCGTGAACTGCTAGCTCAAATGCCTCAGCATAATCTTTAGCATGCTCTGCATCATACCAAGCTCTGATTTCTTCTTCAGAATCAAGTGCCTTTAGATCACTTAGGGTCATTTTCTTAAGCTCGGTGTCAGCCTTAGCAGCGACATCAGCAATGTGCTCGTCCCAGAGAGTTTTAGCGAATTCAGCATGCATTTCCTCTAGCAACTCGTCACAAACTTCCTTGCGCTCTAGAACATTTCCACGAATCTTGCCGCCTGCAAATTTGCCAGCACACCATTTATCAACTCTCTCCTGAATACTCTCTTCTGGAAGTACCAATTCGTATGGCAATTCCTCTGGCTTCACTGCTTCGCGTAGCTTCTCCTGAAGCTCAAGAGCTGGCTTACAATTCTCTACTGCCCACTTCATTGCGTCAATGATAACTGATTCTGGCACCTCATTTGCACCAGCTTCCACCATCATCACCTTACCGTCTCTCACTGCTACTACGAGATCCAGATCAGATTGTTCTCTTTCCTCAGCAGATAAGAACGCCTTGAATTCCCCATTAATGCGGCCAATGCGAAGACCAGCTACCGGACCATCAAATGGCACGCCGGCACAGTGAAGTGCAGCGGAAGCTGCCACCATACCAACTACATCTGGGCGGAAACCTGCATCCATTGAAAGCACGGTTGCCACCACCTGAATTTCCTGACGATAACCCTTTGGAAATAGCGGACGAATTGGACGGTCAATCAAACGTCCAACCAAAATCGCATTATCAGAAGGTTTGCCTTCACGCTTGATAAACTTACTGCCATTCATCTTACCAGCAGCATAAAACTTTTCTTCGTACTCAATAGAAAGTGGGAAGAAATCTTGCTCCACCGGCTTGTCAGAAACCACCACGCTACCAAGAATTGTGGTCTCACCATAGGTCACCAACACCGAAGAAGTAGTCCTAAAACCAACTCTATTTACCTCTAAGGTAAGGTCTTTGCCGCACCACTTAGTAGAGAGGCGAATCATCTTTTTCCCAGATGGATTAATAATGTCCATGAAAATATACCTTTCCGGGAAAACATCAGATATTCATCGTCTCTAGAGCTACCTATGCTAACGCCACAGACCACAAGTATCTGCCGTCTTCCCTGTTAATTTTTAACTTACCCTTATTGTATCATACTTTTTGGGAATCAGGGTCAAAAACTCACCTCCACCCCTTAAAACTATTGACTTTTTACCATAAGTGTGATATAATAAACAATGGAACTGGTGATCTGGGCTTTGTGTTTCGCCATTGGGGGTATCCTCTCCTTTCGAATTCGTTCGTTACACACAAAAAAAAGGGTACTCAAAAACACAGCTCAGATTACCTTAACTTAGCACCTTTACAGGGGGTAAACTATGGAAGAAACAGTGGTAACGCTTGAAAAAGCGTACGATATGGCGTCTGTTGAAAATGCCTATAGGCAGTATTCTGCAGAATGCGACTGCGGAATGGCTTTAGTATTGGCGAGAATCAATAATATCCAGAAACAGCTGGATATCTTGCCAGAACGGAACCCTATAGCTTACATTGAATCGCGCGTGAAAACCTTTGGTAGCGTAGCGAGAAAGTGCTATAGGCGTGGGTTCGTTAAGGAGGGAGAGGCTCTTACTATTGATGTCATCAAAGAGCATGTCCGTGACATCGCGGGTATCAGGGTGACAACAACATTCAAGGATGATGTTATCCGCATCTGTGACGAGATCACCCACCAACCTGGGATAAACGTAGTAGAAAAGAAAAACTACATCGACAATCCCAAGCCTAATGGGTACAGCTCATTCCATCTCCAGATACAGGTGGAAATCTACTCGTCTGCAGAACAACAGAGTAAGCTCGTACCTGTAGAGATACAGATACGAGACCGTGCCCAGGACTTGTGGGCTACAATAGAACATATCGTAGCTTACAAAAATCAAAACAAATCTCCTGAGGCAGAAAAACTGTTCAAGCGTATTGCAGATACGCTTGACAGCTTCGATCAGCTCGCCATCGAGCTTCGTGACTATCAGCCTGAGTCAACGTCTGCAAAAAAGTCCGAGAAACCATCGGACAAAAAAACGAACAAAATCTTCCAACCAAAACCCACCTAAATTAGGTGGGTTTTTCCATTTCACCGAGTTAGAACACGATTCGTAACCAAGTGAATGTCTTAGCGGAGTTCCGTGAAATCTCTAAAGACTCCATAGGCCCCTAGCAGTTACTTTCTTAGACCAAGCTTAGAAACAGTCTTTTTGTAACTCTCGAAATCAGTTTTCTCGAGATACTTAAGAAGTCTCTTGCGCTTGCCGACCATCTGCATCAAGCCACGGCGAGCCATAAAATCATGTTTATTCTCTTTTACATGCTCGGTGACTTCCTTGATACGCTCAGTCAAGATAGCAATCTGCACCTCTGGGGAGCCGACGTCTTTCTTAGAACGAGCCATCTTGGAGATAGCCTCTGCCTTCTTCTCTTTTGTTATCATGCGCTTTATTATATCACACCCCTATAAATCACGCAAGTCTCTTAAAAACAACCCTAATAACACGCAAACCTAATCAGTAATACCAAGATCAGAAAGCTTTACCGCATCGGAAACCTTATATTCCCCAATTTGCGTACGCCTGAGCTCTGTCAAATACCCACCAACGCCAAGTTTCTCCCCAATATCTTCCCCTAACGCTCGAATATACGTCCCTGAACTCACATGACAAGATATTTTCAACTCTGGCCACTCATAAGACACCACCGCGATATCATAAATTTGCACTTTACGCGTTGGCATTCCTACTTCCACTCCTTTACGAGCCAAATCATATGCCCTCTTCCCCTCGATCTTCACCGCCGAATAAGCCGGTACTTTTTGCAAAATTTCCCCCTTAAAACTCTCTATCACAGACTGGATTTGAGAAACCTCAGGAATACATTTTTCTGGCGAACATAAGCGCGCCAACGGGCGCGCGCCAGAGCGAGCAGCTACCTCTGTAACGACAGAGGCAGCGCGTGGCGTTTCGCCAGAGAAATCGTATTCTGAGATCTCCCCTTCAATATCGCCGGTAGTCGAAGTCTTCCCCAGACAAATCGTTGCCTCATATCTTTTGTCTAATTTCAAGAATTCAGAGGCTTTTTTCGTTCCAGAACCAAGCAGGCAAATTAAAAGACCCGTCGCAAACGGATCTAGCGTTCCAGCATGACCTACCTTTGCTCTTTTTGGTGGTGTAAGACCTTGAGAAACAGCCTGCGCTTTTACCTCTTCAGTCAAAACGCGTCTAATCCTCGCAACCACAGCAAACGAACTAAGCCCTGCCGGTTTATCAACCAGTAGTATTTCTCTATTTAATAAATTCACGTACTTATTATATCATGAGCCCTGTAAAGTACTCACAAAAAGTCGTTTTTGTTTTAAGTGTGTTGAGAGTTATTTAACACTCAAAAAAGGCTAGGTTTTCATTCCCTAGCCCTCAGTTTTCACCAGCACGAACATCATTGTAGCTGATATCACAGTGGCGATAATGATTGGCAACATTACCATATTTTACATCCCTGGTATCTTAAATGACCCTGGATCCTGGACCGGCGGGACTGACGCCGGATCTTGGATCGGCTGGACAATTACCGGATTAACTGGCTCCGGTGGAGGTGTAACACCTTCTGGAGCTTCCGGTATTCCTAAAGCACTTGATGTATCTTGCGGCTGAGCTGGCTGGATAGGCTGAGCTGGCACCTCTGGCATTACTGGTGCCTCTGAAACCGCTGGCATTCCTGCCACAGGCGGCATAGGTGGAGGCGGTAATGTTGGACCGGCCGCAACTTCCGGTGCCACTGGTGCTATCGGTGCAATTGGTTGAACTTCAGGCATTACTGGCGCAACTGGCGCCGCATTAATCGCTGGGTTTTCCCCTGGAGCAACTGGAGCAGCCGGTGCTGCAGGTTCCATAGGCTGAGCTACTTGTGCTGGTTGGTTCATCATTGGTTCAACCGGTGCTGCTACTGGACCCATTGTTGGCATTTGATTAGGATCAGCTGGCATTGGTTGAGTCACAGGTTGTGCCATTTGTGCAGCAGGTGCTATTTCGGGAGTACTCATCACATCTGGAGCAGCATTTAACGCCAAATTAGCCTCAGGAGTATCTGGAGATGCAGCTAACTCCTGCTCCATCATCGCGCCATAGTCCTTCGGTTGCTCAATCTCTTCTGCTGGACTCATCACCCCATCGTTCATATTAACAGTGTCAGTAGGTGTACCATAAATTTGTTCAACTGGCACTGCGGCACTTGGTACCGCTGCAACTTCTGTAGTCCCATTTTCTGGAGTTAGAGATACATCTGGTACCGAATTCATAGCATTCGTTGTTGGTTCAGCAGGTTGGCTACCAGAAATCATTTGTTCAAGTTGGGCCTCAGGGCTAATAGTATTATCCGTGCTACCAGCATCTATCGGTACACTTGATAAATTACCTGTTGTGGCCACTTCCGTACCATCGGTTGGCACTATATCAGGCACCGAAACTTCTGGCACTTCTGGCATTGGCTCAGACACAGGTGTTTCCGGCTCAGAAATTTCCGGTTCAGATTCTTTTTTCAATTCTTCATCTTCGTGAGAAACATCAATACTGCCCGGTTTTGGTTTTTTCATCTTCTTTTTTGGCTCTTTCTTTACCTCTGGTTCCGACTCCTTCATCTTATTAATATGAGAAGCTACTACTTGCTGATCTGCACCTTTTTGCATCAATTCCGCAGAGGCTGCCATCGTTTCTGGAGTAGTTTTATCATTAGAAAATCTCTCAGTTTCCGCAATAATGCCAGCTAAGAGCGCAGTTGCCACATCTTTCTCAATGCCTTGATTCTCTGCTTTCAAGAATTTCAAAACCATTTCGGAAACAGATGAAGATGTTGGATCATTCCATTCTACACCACCAAGTCTACCAGGTATTCTATTAGAAATATTGATAGACACTGCATCGTGCATAATCCTGCCATGCTGAGCAAGTGCTGCATCTAAATCTTCAGGTGTAGGAACGTTAAAGGAAATCACCATGTCGACATTTACTTCGCCATGAGAGAATTCTAGATCTTTCTCAGAAATCGTGGTGCGATAAGGAGTAATGTAGACCTTCACGAAATCACCCTCAATCTTGTAGCGCAAGTGGTCAGCTTTTTCCTTATTAAGTGCGATAATAAAATCTTGCAGAGAATTTGTGTTTGTCTCAAAAGTCTTTTCAGGCTCTAAAAATTCTAGAGCATTTGGAGTTTTACCAGAATAAATTGCAGTCGCATGCTTCCCCATCCTATCAAGGGAAATCGTCAGACCAATTGCTGCTGCAATTTCATCAACAGATGGATCTTTTGAAAGTACCACCAAGATACTATCTGCATCCTCAACCTTTTCAACTACCCTATTTAGAGTTTCGTCAACTATTGCATCAGCAGCAGCATCAACCGCCGCATTAGAGGCTGCATCAGAAACATCAGCATCAGAAACCGGCGCATCGGCTACTGGTACATTTGGTTGATTTTCGTCCTTCTTATCTGTTTTGTCTGGCATTTTTATTTTCTAATTAGAATTTATACCTTCAGCTTAGCATAAGCATAAACAAAAGTCAAGGGCTCCAAGAGGAAAATAAATTATTTTTTAGACGTCTTTTTGGAAGGCTTGCGTTTCAAAGTTCTTTTAACTTTTCCCTTCTCAAGCTCCACTACTCGATCAGCCTTAGCAATCAACTTTTTCTCATGTGTTACTAAGATGATAGTGTGATCTTGTTTCAAATCTTGCAAAATATCAGCTAGATTTGGGATTGCCTGCGCACCGATTGAGGAAACTTCGTCAAATATCAAAATTTCCGCTTGAGTCAAGATTGCACGTGCTACCGCCAAGAGCTGCTTATCGCCTTCCGTCAACACACTTTCGTCATCGGTCACAACCGTATTATATTTAGAAGGCAATTTCTTGATAATTTTATCCAAACCTATTCGCTTGCAAACTTCTTCTTGCTTGGCATGATTCTTCTCAACCAACGACAAATTCTCACGGATACTACTATTTAGTACAAATGGCTTCTGGAAAACGCCGGACACATTAGAATTATGAACTCGCTTGCTGTAGTTATAAATATTTTCGCCATCAATCAAAATCTGACCAGAATTTACGCGCTCCAAACGGTGAAGCAAATTCACAATTGAAGTCTTGCCAGCACCTTTTTCGCCCACAATTGCTGTAATTTCATTCGGCCTTGCCTTGAAACTCACACCCTTTAGCACTGGACCTTTTCCACGATTCAGTCTCACATTTTGAAATTCTACTAGTCCGTTAATATAATCATTATCAAAATCGCCAAACTCAATTTCTGATTTTTGAGTATAGTCTAGTAAACGCTTCACCCTGCTCAAATTCACGCTATACTCTTCAAGTGGCCTCAAAACATCTCGCCATAGTTCATTCGTCGTAGTTGTAACTTGCTCGAAATATGATATTAGAAGCACTAAAGTCGCAATCGTCATCTCGCCATTAATTACGAAGAACGCCATCATAATATAAAGCGCGATTTTGCCAAGGTAAGTTAGCCATTCATCGTGTAGATAAATTTTCTCCCGATCCAGTCTGCGTTTTAAGTATTGTTCTGCCCATCTTTTCGCCGCACTGTTGTATTTCTGTTGCATTGCCGAAAGAAGATTCATCGCCTTAATTTGTGACGAATTGGTCGCTACCTGATTTACAACGTTAGTCGTTTTGTCCTCATACTTTCTACACCCATCAAAATGTTTAGCATAAGCCTTCGTATTTTTACCCATCAAAATCATATAGATAATATCGACTAATACCGCAACAAGCGCTACCCATATATTGCTAAACACAAAAATTGCAAAAATTATGATCAGCTTAATACCTTTAGAAATCGCGCAAGTCAAACAATCAAAAATATCTACCACCCACCTTATGTCGTCCGTACAAGTAGCAATAACTTTTCCGCGAGATAATTCATCAAAGATGCCGTTATTTACTGCAATATGTTCCAATAACTTTTTCTGTAAAAGAATATGAAAATCTCTTGCTGTATTCATATACATTCGCCAAATTACAGTTCTGACGGTTGTGTACACAGCATAAGAAACCAGATACAATACTGACCATTGTAATACCTCTCCTATGGTTCCACCTCGCGTCAATACTCCGATAATTTCTGATGTAGCAAGTGGCGGCAGGAGTAGTGCCCCCTCCATCAGAAGATGCAAAACTATGTAGACGCAAAATCTACTGTTCTTTACCCCAGTAATTGCACGCATATCTTTATAGTACTGAAAATATCTCATATCCTACCCGAAATTAATTTAAGTATAACCGAAATAAAAACAGAAGTCAATTAAACATCAATCTCTTTACTTTTTTAAAAGAATAAGGTATAATTACCCTTAATATAAATTATTAATTTAACCTATAGGAAAAATATGCCGATTATTAAATCTGCTAAGAAGGCCGCTCGCCAAGCTGAAAAACGCACTGAGCACAACAAAGAAATCAAGCGCGCTATCAAAGCCGCTCTTAAGGAATTCAAAGCAAAACCAACTGCCGAGAATCTTGCTAAACTTCAGTCTGAATACGACAAAGCTGTCAAAAAAGATTTGATGAAGAAAAACACTGCTTCTCGCCGCAAAGCTGCCGCTGCTAAGGTCGCTAAAGCTGCTGGCACTAAGCCTGCTAAGGCCACCAAAAAAGCTGCCGCAAAACCAGCTGCTAAGAAACCTGCTGCTAAGAAAGCTCCAGCTAAGAAACCTGCAGCAAAGAAGCCTGCCGCTAAAAAGGCTCCAGCTAAGAAACCAGCTACTAAGAAATAGTTTTTAAAAGAACCTGCAACTTCTGCAGGTTCTTTTTTATAGTTTTTCAACTTTCAGTAAGAACATTTTTATGAGCGTCCAAGGCTCAATTCGACTAGTTTTCATCTGCATATCAAGCTTTGATAATTCTTTCAAAACTTTCTTATTTTTTACAGTTGGACTTTGTTCAAATTTTTTAAGTGCTGATGAGGAAAACGCACCCACCATCAAATATGGATCTAGCATCTTCACTTCCCCACCAGTTTCCACTTTATGAATCAACCCATCTAACTCTGCTACCGCTCTTTTGCCGCTAGTATAAGCAAGGTCAAAAACTCGAAAACTTGCCCACTTATCAAACTCTTCCTTTTGAAATTTTTCAACTTTAACTTTTTTAATAAAATCCTTGTATACTTTTCTATTTGGAATATTACTTTCCCAAATTACAATTTCATGTTTAGTATCAATAAACTGCGAGAAAACCGCATAAGGATCTTCTTTGTTCTCATTGTCATTTACTTCTTCATTATCTTTTTTTGCTGGCGTTAAATCTTTAATCAGAATTTTTCTAGTTTCATCAAATAGCGAATTACCCTGGCATATATTATATATGTCAGAAATCTGCAGGTTCTCACCATCAAAAATCTCGTAATTATTACCCAGAATTCGCTTAATCTCCCGTTGAATTTTTATTCTATCATCACCAGTGAATATGCGTATCATACCAACTCCTTTTGGCAATGCGGGCAAATATGCGTACCACGACCCGCTACCCTAATCTTCTGGATTTCCCTTCCACATTTTGTGCACGGCTGGCCTTCACGCCTAAAAACCTTTGCAAATAATTCTAGATAATCACCCTTAGTGCCATCAGCTTTCACGTAAGTCGCCATCGTCGAGCCACCAGAATCAATCGAAGCACTCATCACTTTGCAGGCCCCCTCCACTAGTTTTTTAGTATCTTTTAGCGACAAATTTCCTGCTCTGGTCCTGGGGTCTATACCGGCATAAAACAGCGCTTCATCAGCATAAATATTCCCAATTCCTGCAATCACTTTTTGATCTAAAATAACCGCTTTAATCGGAGAATTTTTTCTACGTTGGAACTTTTCATATAAATCTTCCGGCTTAGTTTGCCAAGGTTCTGGTGCCAAACTAGCAATAAACTTATCTTTCAAAACTTCTTCAGTCGGCAGAACTTTTACAAAGCCAAACTTCCTCTGATCGTTAAAATACAGTGTGCCATTTTCAAGCTCAAAGACTACCCGCGTTTGTTTATTTGGTAATTCAGCCGTAAAATTATCACTTGGGTGTCCTGCTGCATAACGCTCAGTCCCATCCCAAATTAATTGTCCGGTCATACGTAAATGGATCATCAAAGAAACTGCACCAGAAAGATCAACAATCAACGCCTTACCATATCTCCTAAAACCAACAATTTCGTGCCCTTTCACTACTTCACATGGACCAACAAAAGACTTGTCGCAGAGCACCATTACCTTCTTGATTTTTTGGTGAACACAAAAATTATTAAGCCCACGCTTAATAGTCTCTACTTCCGGTAACTCTGGCATACTATATTTATTATACCATTTTCATCTTTTTTAGTTCAGCTTTGAAATCTCTATCTACACGATACGATTCACAAGTCTTAGCAATTGCTTTATTGTAAGTCCATTTTGGCAGGGTCAAATGAGAAAACCACATCTTTGTCTCCTCTGGGAATTTCGCGAACAATACAGAAATCAACCATGCTACTGCCATCTTCACATAATACGCATCCCACGCCATCACTTTGCGCACACGTTTGCCATCAGTCGAACCTTTAATTCTCTCTACAGATAATTCCCCTGGGCTTTCCGAAAGCACACCAGCAATCTCAGAAACTCGATCATACACCACCTGTAAATATTCCGGCTCGATATAATGATCGAGCAAACTCACCAGCGCAAAGCGCGTTTCAAATTCATCTAAAGATTTTAGCATTTTATCGATTTCTTCTAGGAATTTCGCCTTATGTTTGCTAATATTTTTTCTTGTTGCCGCACAAACCACATCGCAAATTTCCCAGTTATCAATCAACGGAATAAAATCGTATAACTTTTTTATCATCTCTTCGTATGGTAGTCCAGCAATTACTAGGCCTCGTATTAAAACTTCCTCAAAAGCCACTGGCTCATTTTCGAAAAATTCTGAAGTTTCCCCACTTGCTAAAATCTCTTTGGCAATCTCTCGGCACTTTGGCACGCGCACGCCAAGAAGCGGCCTCTCTGTGATAATTCCCCCAAGCACAAAATCTCTATATCCCTCCTCTGCTTCCCCAAATAACCTATTTCTAAACTCCTGGTAATTCATATTTACCTTATTTTAGCACATATATTGATTTGCATTTTCCACGTCGGTTATGTATAATTGAAAATGGAACATCTTTGAAATATTACTGCAAGGAAATTTTATGTCTTGCTCATTGTAGGCGTTGTTAGGCCTTCAGCGAGATATTCCTTGCGAGTATTTCAAAGATGTTCCAACCTAGCAGCGCCTTTTTGTATCCACAATCAGCGCGCCGATGTCTATGATGGGTAAAGGAGGTAATAATGCCAAGCACAAATATAAAGCATCAATCTAGCGGAAGAACCATTTTAGGTTCCTTCGCCCGTACAGGTTATGCGACACAATTACTTTTTCTTTGTGGCATTATTACCTCCTTTGTCTATGTATCCA
>JAFRBH010000013.1 GCA_017404955.1 Candidatus Saccharimonadota bacterium
ACCATTTAAAACTGCCGAACTCGTAGCTAGAATTAAGGCCTTAGTGCGTCGTCCAAAAACTATTGATATTTCAGATATTTCTTATGGCGATTTAGTATTAGATAAAACAAATGCAACATTAAACGGCGAGCAACTTACTGCCAAAGAAGTTGAAATTGTCGCTGAATTTATGAAATCGCCAGAGACATTAATCAGCAAAGAACATTTGCTTGCAAAAGTATGGGGAGAAGAAGGTCTTGGTGAAGACAACTATGTAGAATCCTACATGTCCAGAATTCGTAAACTACTAAAGAAAATTCATAGCAAAACCAAAATCATTACTATTCGTGGTCTAGGATATAAATTAACGAGTAAATAATATGTTTAAGAAACTAAGAAATCGAATTATTATTATCACGATGGCCGTCACGACCGTTGTCCTTGTTTTGTCTGGCGTGCTAATTATGGTTTTTTCATCAACTATGCGACCAGAGCCAAGGCCCGAACCAGATTTTAGTATGCCAAATCCTGCATTATACGATAGCCAAGAATTGAAAGATTTTATCAAGAACGATCGCAAAGAAGGCAGCGAACGTCTTCTCGTCACTCTTTTATGTGTTGGGGCAATTATTGAAGTTGCTACTTTTCTAATTGTTTACTTTACCTCACAAAAAATAGTTGAGCCAGTTAAAGACTCATATGATAAACAGAAGTTATTTATTGCTAATGCTTCTCATGAGCTAAAAACTCCGCTTGCAGTCATTCAGGCTAATATGGAAGCCTTGGATATTAGTAAAGAAAATGAAAAATGGAAATCTAACATTGAAGATGAAATAAGCCATGCCAACAAATTAGTACTAGATTTATTACAACTCGCCAAAATGGATGCTGGCAATATTGAAAAGGGTGCCATTGAAGATATTAATTTAAAAGCAGAAATAGAAAAACGTATAGAAATGTTTAAGCCAAAATTCACTGGCAGTATTTCTCTTAAAGATTCTTCCGATAATAAAACCATAAAACTTCCGAAACAAGACTTACTCCAAGTTTTAGATATTTTATTAGATAACGCCACAAAATACGGTGACAAAAAAATATCTATCCTTTTAGATAAAAACGGTTTTGCGGTTACAAATGATGGCGCAACGATATCTAAAGAAGATCAAGAAAAAATCTTTGATCGTTTCTATCAGGCAGACAAGAGTAAAGACGGTTCCGGTCTTGGCCTTGCTATCGCCAAAGCACTTTGCGAGCATAATAAATGGCAGATAAATTGCGAGAGTAGTAAAAGTTTAACTAAATTTATCGTAACTTTTCTCGGCAATTAATAATAAGAATTCATTTTTATTTAAGCTTTGGCCGATAAAATAAAAAACACAACAGTTAAAGAAAGGATTGCATGAAAAATAATATTGTGAAAGTTGGTTTAGGTTGTATCGCATAGTCGTTGTAAAAAGATTTGGCAACGTGGTATAATTCTTGATAAGGATAAAGAGTTATGAGGAAACCATTCATCAAATGGGCTGGTGGGAAAGAGCAGGAATTGCCTATAATCTTGTCTAATTTGCCACAAAAATTTGATAGATATATAGAGCCGTTTGTTGGCGGTGGATCTGTGTATTTGAATATTGACTGTAAGAATTCAATAATAAATGATAAATCTGATGAGCTGATATTGTTATACAATATGATAAAAGATGGCAATAAAACATTTATCAAGAAAATAAGTGAAATAAACAATAATTGGGTTCTTCTTGAGAAAATTATAACTAATAATTCAAACGAATTGTTAAGATTATATAGGGAATGTGTATTATTGGAAAAAGTGGATAGAGAGATAGATAAGAATGATTATAGCGATAAGATTTATGCATTCGTATTAGCACATGCGGAAGAGTTTAATGGCCTAATGACAGAACATTTTAATGTCAGAATTGATAACTTTTTGTCTGAGATAAAGAAAAATATGGCATCAAAGATCAAAAGAATGATTAAGATAGAAAGTACTCGTGGTAAAATGACTGACGAGAATATTTTAGAAAACATAGAGTGTGCGTTGAAGAGCGCTTTTTATATGCACTTTAGATTTCTATATAATAATAAATCTGAATTGGGTATATCTGATGAATTTTATTGTGCAATTTTTTATTTCATAAGGGAATATTGCTATGCTTCAATGTTTAGGTATAATGCTAATGGTAAGTTTAATGTCCCATATGGTGGTATTAGTTACAACAGAAAAGATTTTAGTAAGAAGATTAAATATCTAGAGTCTTCCGCGTTGAAGAATCATATGATGTACACTACGATATTTAATGAAGATTTTGAGGAATTTTGCAAAAAAATAGATATAAAGGAAACGGATTTTATATTTTTGGATCCGCCATACGACACAGAATTTTCGACATACGCCAAAAATAAATTTGATAGAGAGGACCAGATAAGACTGAGAGACTTTCTGAAGCGTACAAAAGCAAAGTTCATGTTGATAATTAAAAACACAAGTTTCATATACGATTTATATAACCAGGACGGCTTTTATATAAAATCATTCAATAAGAGATATTTAGTCAGTATAAAGAACAGAAATAATAAAGATGTAGAGCATCTAATAATTACAAACTATAAAATATGAGGAAGGCAGAAATATGAGTAGTTGGTGGTGGAGGACAAAACCAAGAAGCATTATCAAGACCGTCCAGTGGTTTAAGGAATTTGGAAAATTCGATGGGAAGAATTGGGACGAATACATTGATGTCCCCATAGGAAAAGTTAGTAAGAAGATACATCCGATTAGGAGGGAATATATCTATAACGCACATAGGGATGAAGACCCGTTTCTTGGTGGGCTAACGCTTTCTCAGTATATAAGTGGAGAATTTGATGGTAAGAAGGATAAGGAAAGCAATGGGAGAAATGATAAGACCACATATGAATTTTTCGGTTTTGCTTATGTCGATGAAAATGGTATTATCCATGTTTCGGATGTTGGAAAACTAATTATCAATGGTACATTTGACGATGAAGATTTTTTGAAACAACTATTGAAACTATATTTTCCTAACCAAATATCAAGCAAATCAGGCATGGGCTGTTTCAATGGGATATTTCCGATGGAATTATTGCTCAAAGCAATAGAGAGGTATAAGTACTTAAATAGGAGCGAGGTCGCCTTGTTATTTGGTTGTTCAGACAGTTCTAAGATGGACGACATGCTAAAAGCAATAGGAAAGTTTAGGAATGGATATGAACGCTTAAAGAATAAAAATAATGAGAAAGCTGTTAAAGATCTATGTGCGAAGGTTTTTGTAGAAGCCTATGGGAATACCAGTGTTAAAATTGGCTCATATTACGATTATGCTGAGGCTTTCTGTAGGAGCTTATCATACACTGGATTGTTTAAACTATCAGGGAGGAGTATTGCTACTAAGGTTATATGTGCCAGTTATTCGATTGCCAAGATAGAAATGTTGTTGCAAAAATATAATTTTTATACGCCTTCGTTTAAGAATGTAGATGATTACATGAGTTGGTATGGCAATCCTAACGCTACAATACTGCCTTGGGATGATGCTAAGTCCAGAAGAGAATTACTAGAGGGTAAGTTAAAATATCTAAGAAACATTGATTTTGTGAGCAACGCGGAAGATACGTACGGTGTTTCTATAAGGAAAAGTATTGGTGAGAAAATAACAGAGTTTGAAAAACGTTTGGCGAACCCAAACAATAATGGACTTAGAGCGATTGAAAAGGACGTTGTTAATTATATAACAGAAGTCAATGAGAGAAAATATATAGAAATAATTGTAGTCACAAAAAGGTCTAGGAAGGAAATATTAGCTAAATATGGTGACATACTCAACAATGACGATATGAGCGCTCTATGGTTGGAGGTCAACACGTGGAAGTCGTTGTTAGCGATTAATGGGAATAAGGAAGTCAAGAGAAACTTTAATATCGAGGAAGATTTAACGCCAAAGAGTTTTGCTCCAGGCGTTGGGAATACCCCAGATATGGAGTTATACATAGATGATTATATAGTCCTTCCGGAGGTGTCATTAATGTCTGGGGTGAGGCAATGGGAACATGAGGCATCAAGTGTAATAGATCATGTACTAAGCTTTATTGATACGTATAAAAATAAGAAGGTGATTGGGTTATTTATTTCAACGGCCATAAATATTAGAACAAATTGGCAATTTTTTATTCTGAATAGGGAGAGTTGGGTGGGAAATCCAGTGCCTGTTGTCCCATTAACCATAAAGCAATATTATTATTTAATTGAGAATATCTATGACAAGAATATTGATATAGATAAATTCGTTAAGTTACTATTTGAGATACATGATATAGCACTAGGTTCTGAGAATTATAGGGTGTGGAACGAAAAAACTATTGAAAAAATAGATCAATGGATTAGTAATTTCTAGAACATTAATGATAAAAAGTGTAACGAGATAATGCAGGTTTAGTATGCTATAATATAACTATGTTCGGGTTGGGCATTGATTATGGTAGGATTAAGAGGCGAGTGCGCGCTTGTGATTATTTGACAGTGGCGCAGCTTTTCTTGAAAGACAACTTCCTTTTGGAGAGGCCTCTCAGTTTTGATGATATCAAACCACGCCTTCTCGGTCACTGGGGAACTTGTCATGGTATTAACGTAGCCTATGCTAACCTCAAGGCGTTCTATCAGAACGAATACAACAAAAATGATGATTTCCAGTTTATCTTAGGTCCTGGGCATGGTTTTCCGGCGCTGCAGGCTAATTTGTTTATCGATGGTGATCTTTTGAAGGCTAACCCTAAGGCCAAGCGTAATTTAGATGGTATTAAATATATTTGTAAGAACTTTTCTTGGCCGGATGGTTTTCCATCGCACGCTAGCCCGATGACCCCAGGAGTGATTTCTGAAGGTGGGGAACTAGGCTATGCGCTCGGAATCGCTTATGGTGCGGCTTTGGGCCACCCAGAGAGAAACATTGCGGTGCTCATTGGTGATGGTGAGTTTGAAACCGCTACGGCGCTTTCCTCTATGAATTTGGTAAAACTATTTGGTACTGAAAAAAATGGCAAAGTTTTGCCGATTTTACATCTTAATGGTTACAAAATTTCTGCGCCAACGGTTTATGCAAGAAAGTCAGAAAGGGAACTAATGTCACTCATTCGTGGTTTTGGCTATACACCAATTGTGGTTGATGGTGATGACACAGAAGGTTTCCAAATTGCACTTGAAGAAACTAGAGATAAAGCTTACGAAAACCCATTTATCATTATGAAAACTGCTAAAGGTGAAACTGGCCCAGAATATGTAAATGGTAAAAAAGTCGAAGGCAATTTCTTGGCGCACCAGATTCCGCTTAAGGAAGCCAAGACAGATAAAGAAGAGTTAAATATTCTAGAAAATTGGCTAAAATCTTATCATTTTGAAGAGCTGTTTAACGAGACGGAGGGGTTCACACTATGAGCATCATGGAAAGTTATCTCAAAATGAAAGATCCAACACACATTATGAAGTTTGAATTTTCTGAAGATTTGTTTGGTCCGGCTGAAGTCAAAAACCCAGGGATAGAACGTTTTTCTTCTGCAGAGAAGATAGGCGAAATGCTGAAAGAAACTATCAAAAAAGATCCGCATTTTTATCTATTCTCCCCTGATGAGACTACTAGTAATAAACTAGAAAAGGCCTATGATGTAACTGAACGCGCTTGGGCTCTACCTACTAAATCTTGGGATATGCCAGAGTCAGAAAGCGGCAGAATCGTGGAATTGCTTTCGGAAAACACATTGTTTGCAGCGATGGTAGGACACGTGCTGGAAGGTGAACAGGCTATGATGACAAGTTATGAATCATTCTTCTCAATTATCACTTCGCAGGTGCTCCAATATATTAAGTTCTTGTCACAGAGTGAAATGGTATCATGGCGTGCACCAGTACCGGCGATTAATTTGCTTTCTACTAGCACTTGTTGGCGTCAGGATCACAACGGTTTTTCTCATCAGTCACCGATGTTAATTTCCACTTTGCTTGCCAACCCATCAAATCGTGTGAACTGTTTATTCCCGGTTGATGATGTGGCAGCGGCTAGAGCTTATAAATTTATGTATCATTCTAACAACGTAGTGAACCTGGCTACCTTTAACAAGTCGGAAGAGCCTCGCTTTATTGATAGAAATCATGCGGAATTCCAGTATGAGCATGGCGCGAGTGTGTTTGGATTTTGTTCTGATGAAGACCCAGATTATATCTTTACAGCAGCAGGTGATATTGTCACGCGTGAGGCAATCGCGGCGATAGAAATTTTGAAGCGCGATATCCCAGGAAGAAGATTTAGGTTTGTAGGTATTAACGCACTTTCTTATAGAGCAATTGGTACTACTGATGAGAAAATGAATCATGAGAAATTTAACGAGTACTTCACTGATAATAAGCCAATTATCGCTAATTTCCATGGCTATGCCGATGCTCTGAGAACGATTTTGGTAAATTATGCCAACCAAGACAGATTGTCAGTTCATGGTTTTGAAGAGCATGGTAGCACTACTACGCCATTTGAGATGCTGAGGTTGAATCACGCTTCGCGATATGATTTAGCGATTGATATTGCCGCTAGAGAAGGTAGGGAAGATCTAGTGGCAAAATATAGTAGTTTGCTTCAGGACAATGCTCGCTACGCTCGCGAATACGGTGAAGATATGCTATAATACCACCTATGGAAATTGTAATATTAGTTGCGGTGCTGATTCTACTTGCAGAGACTTCTGTGATTTTGGTGAAGACTTACACCAAATCTCATCCTAAATCTAATCGCCGTAAAGTTTATGTAGATACTTCGGCTCTAATTGACGGGCGTATTGTCGATGTGGCTAAAACTGGCTTCATTGCAGATGACCTTTTTATTCCACGCAGTGTAATTAGGGAATTACAGCTTTTAGCTGATGGCAAAGATAAAGATAAGCGTGAGGCTGCTAGGCGTGGTATGGATAACGCCAGTGAGCTAGAGCGTGTAGTGTATTGTAATGTTTCTATTCTCCAGGATGAGCTTGACCGCACACCGGTTGATGAGCGTCTAATTGCCCTAGCTAAGGAAAATCGTGGAGTGATTTGTACTAATGATTTTAATCTGCAGAAAGTAGCGGAGACTGAGAAAATTGATGTTTTGAATGTAAATGACTTGGCTCTTGCGGTTAGAGATGAGTATGCTGCCGGTGATCGTATTACTGTAAAAATTACGGCTGAAGGCAGTAATAAAGGCCAAGGCGTGGGTCATCTCGATAATGGAATTATGGTGGTGGTTGATAACGCTGCTAGAAGTGTAGGCAGGGAAATAGAAGTAGAAGTTTTGCGTTTTATGCAAACATCTTCTGGTAGGATGATTTTCGCTAGACGTGCGACTAGAAAAGCTAGGAAATAAAAAACAGCATATATATTATATGCTGTTTTTTGATATCTAGAGTAGCTATAACGTGTCGCTGGCTTCTAGGCCGTTGGCGTCACTAACTACAATCTTAATGACTTTCTCTTTGCCGGTTGGTTCGTATTTGAATTTGAGAGAGGTACTAGTAATGTCACCACTTTCTTCGGTTTTACCATCAACGATAAGAGAATAACTCTTGAGGTCGGCAGAGCCTTTAGTAACTACAGCCGAAAGCACTTTCTTGCCATCTTTTACCGTGTTGTAGATACTAACGATTGGAGCTTTGTAAGAACAATCGTCTTTTTCGTCACGATTGTATGGTTCTGGGATATTATAGACCTCACGTTTGGTGATAGGGTCGATAGTCTTAGTAACATCAATAGAAATCTTTTGATCAGCAGGAGTACATTCGGAGGCTAGCTTGTGATTGTATTTATTGAACGTTAGGGTTTCGGTGGTAACACCGGAAGTCTTGGAATTATACCAGCTTGGCCAGATATCGGTTTGGCCATTGACGGTTAATCTCTGCATGCCGGCTGGCTGAGGGATAGCCTGGTTTGGAGTCCATTTACCTTCATTAGCGTATAGCTGAGTATGAACTGGTTCTACGTAATCAGCAATCACACGACGAACGAGGGTGTTAGAGCTGTTTGATAGGCCAGAACCATCATGATTACCATTCCAGACGGCAGTAGCAACTACTGGTGAGTAATCAACCATCCAGGAGTCCTTAGCGACAGAAGCATTGGAAGTAGTAGAAGTACCAGTTTTAACTGCAGTCCAGACATTTGGTACTACGAAGCCAAAGGAAGAACCTTGGGAACCGAAGGTGATGGAACGAGCGTTAGCATCTGAAAGAATACTAGAAAGCATATAGGCAACTTGTTCATCGTAGACTCTTTCGCCTTCAGAATCAGTCCAGCTTTCAATGACATCATCGGAAGAATTCTTGAGCTCTAGCACATATGCAATGTCTTTATAAACACCACCACGGGCAATAGAAGCGTAAGAGTTGGCATGTTCAATTGGCGTGACAGTACAACCAGAGCCGATAGCTACGGAAAGACCACCAGAGAAGTTGTCACCAGAACAATAGGATTTTTCACCAAGGCCTTGAGCGACCTCGATACTCTTTTCTACGCCATTGATATACATAGCTTTGACGGCTGGAATGTTGAGGGAGCCAGCCAGCGCGCGACGAATGGTAACATTGCCGTACCAAGTACCGGTGTAGTTCCTAAGAGCACAAGTACCAGTGTAGCCGGCACAGTAAATAGAGTCAATATTTTCATCTTTAAGTACGCTACCTGGGCCATAATTTTGGCCTTCACGTTGCATAAATAGTGGGCCATAATCAACGATCGGCTTGATAGAAGAGCCTGGTTCAAGCTGTGAGGTAGCAGCATTAACTTCACCGTAACCTGGGATATGCCAGTCGGCAGAACCAACCATAGCAATAACTTGACCGGTCTCTACGTCTATAGAAGCAAGTGCGATGTTGTCGCTACCATTCTGAGACATTAGAGCAGCACCGTTTGCTACGGCTTGTTCTGCCATTTGTTGAGCACGATAATCAAGAGTAGTCTTGATAGTAAAGCCACCGGCACGCATGGTCTTAACGCCATATTTTTCTTCTAGCATATCTTTGACTTCTAGAACGAAATGCGGAGCCTTGATATTGTCATATTGATTAGTTTCCGGCTTGATGGTATCAAGGATGTTAACTTTTTTAGCTTCCTCAGCTTCTTCCTTAGTGATATAGCCAAGTTCAGCCATCACATCTAGAGTATATTGTTGACGCCAGATGAGGGCTTCGTGGCCGTATTCATTATATGGATTTAAGACCGCTGGATTATTAGGAATAGCAGCAAGGAAGGCAGATTCAGCAAGAGTCAAATCTTTGGCGCTTTTACCAAAGTAGGTTTGAGCACCAGATTCTACACCGTTACGACGACCACCGTAAGGTGACTCGTTTAGATACATGGTAATAATCTGCTCTTTGTCATACATTTTCTCGAGTTCAATTGCAAGAATAGCCTCTTTGATCTTGCGAGGGATGCCAGAAAGACCACGATCTTTGGCCTCGTCAGAGAAGTAAACTTGTTTAATTAGCTGTTGAGTAAGAGTAGAACCACCCTGGACGCTTTTACCGGTAATAGTGGAGAAACCAGCACGGATGAGACCCCAAAGGTCGATACCATTGTGATTATAGAAGTTACGATCCTCGATTGCGACAGTAGCTTGGCGCATGTAGGTAGAGATTTCATCGCCTTCAACGACTAAGCGGTAATCACCATCACCCTTATCTTCCCAGAGCACTTCGCCATTTCTATCAAGATAGGTATTGATAGTATCGGTAACTTTGAGTTCATCGAGCTGAATTTGGTCGAGGTCTTTCTTGTAATAGAGGAAAAGACCACCAATGGTGATAATGAAAATCAAAATGGTGGCAATAACAATCTTTAGAAAAGTCTTGAGGCCACGCTTAGAAAACCAATAGTGGAAAACACGTTTTGGATGAAGATGCGCAAAAAAGCGCTTGACTGGCTCTTTTGGTAAAGTCGCCAAATCTTCGGCGTGCTTCTTGGCTTTCTTATCTTTCTTTACTTTACTGCGATAAACAAGGCTGGAATAAGTATTCATACTCTTGTTTTTAGCATGCTTAAGTAGGCTCTTCTTTGGTTTCGGAGCCTTAGCTGATTTTGAATTTAAACTCTTTTTACCCATCCACTCTATTATATCACGAAGTGAATAAAAATATGCTATAATTTAGGTATTATGACATTATCGGAAGAGTTAATTTGGCGTGGTTTTCAGGCGGAGACCACCATTAAAAATCCAAAATTTTTAGACGAAAAAACCCATAAGTTTTATTTGGGTGCGGATCCTTCGGCGGATTCCCTTACTATCGGTAATCTTGCCGCTTTAATGATGTGCGCAGTATTTACTAGGCATGGCTATACCCCTTATCTTCTAGCCGGTGGTGCTACCGGCCAGATTGGTGACCCAAAGGATACTACTGAGCGTGAGTTGAAACCAATTGAAGAAATTGAATACAACAAGCAGTGTATCGCTTCTCAGATGGAAAAGGTTTTAAAAAATGCCGATCCGAAGCTTTCACAGGTGAAAATGCTAGATAATTATGATTGGTTTAAAGATATGGGTTATCTGGAATTTTTGCGCTCTGTAGGCAAAAATTTCTCAATGACTCAGCTGATGGATAGAAAATTTATTCAGTCGCGTATGGGTGAAGGTGGCAGCGGTATATCATATGCTGAATTTTCTTATACTTTAATTCAAGGCTATGATTTTTATCACTTATATAAAGAATATGGAATTGATTTACAGCTTTGCGGAGCAGATCAATACGGCAATGCTTCATCTGGCATTTCTTTGATTCGTAAGCTAGAGAATGGGGAAGCGCATGTATGGTCTACGCCGCTTATCATCGATCCAGCATCTGGACGCAAGTTTGGCAAATCAGAGGGAAATGCAGTTTGGCTTTCTGGTATGCCAACTGAGTTACCAACGGGTTTGATTTCTGAGAACTACACTCCAGTCTTTGACTTTTACCAATTCTGGCTTTCTCAGCCTGATGATTCTGTAGAATATTTGCTAAAGATTTATACGATTTATGAACGTGCAGAAATCGAAGAAATATTGAAGAAGCATGCCGAGCATCCAGAAGAACATTTGGCACAGAAAGCTTTGGCTAAAGGTGTAACTGAAGTTGTTCATGGTAAAGATGCGACTGATGCAGTAATTCAACTTTCTGAAAAATTATTTGATCGTGATGCGGTGTTTTCTGAGAAAGATGTTGAGCAGGCTGCATTGGTGTTGCCAACCAAGCCGTTGGGCGCAACGCTAATCGATGATTTGGTTTGCACGGGGCTAGCATCTTCTAAAGCGCAAGCAAGACAATTTATTTCTTCTGGCGCAATTTCGGTCAATGGTAAGAAGGTAACTGATGAAAAAACAGTGATAAATTTCCCGTCTATTCTGAAGAAAGGCAAAAATAAGTTTGCAGTAGTAAAGTAGGCTCTTATGGAAGAAATTCAGGCGAAGTTACAAGAACTAGTTGAAGAACTTTTTGGGGTTCAGGTTGCTGTTCAGGTGGCTGTGGCGCCGGAGGAATCAGGAGCAGATTATGCTACAAATATTGCTATGCAGCTCGCCGGCCGACTCAAAGTTGAAGGAATTTTTAAGGAAGATGGCACGCCATATACTCCGAGAGATGTAGCGATGAAGATCGTGGAGGCCTTCTCTGATTTGCCATTTGATATTCAAATTGCTGGACCTGGATTTTTAAATTTTATATCACAAGATGAATATTTTAAGCAGAAATTAACAGATATATCAGGTGATTTTGAGAAAAATATATCACTTGATGATTATAAAAATCAGACTGTGGTTTGTGAGTTTTCCGACCCTAACCCATTTAAGGTGTTACACGTTGGACATTTGTACACTTCAATGATGGGTGATAGCATTTCTAGATTAGTAGAATTTGCTGGCGGCAAGGTGATACGTGCGAACTTTGGTGGCGATGTTGGTCTACATGTAGCAAAGACACTTTGGGCGATGCAAAAGCAGGGAATTTCTGCTCGCGATATCAGTGCCAAAGATTTAGATGGCAACGGTTTTGTTTCTTCAGCAGAAATTGCTAAAAGAGTAGAAGTGATTGCTAAAAATTATGTTGAAGGAACTAAGGCTTACGAAGATGATGAGCAAGCAAAGGCTGAAATTACAGAGCTCAATAAGGCAATTTACGCAATCAATGCTGATAATTTACACGATACTCCGCTAGCTGATTTGTATTGGACTGGTAGGGAGTTATCGTATCGATATTTTGAAGATTTTTATCAGCGCCTTGGCGTAAAATTTGATAAATATTACCCAGAAAGTTCGGTAGCTTCGCGTGGAGTTTCTGAGGTCAGGGCGCACATTCCAGATGTCTATGAAGAGAGCAATGGCGCGATCGTGTTTGTAGGGGAAAGGTATGGTCTCCACACCAGGGTGTTTATCAACAATGAGGGCTTGCCTACTTACGAAACCAAAGATGTTGGTTTGTTGTTTACCAAAAACGATGATTACCATTTTGACAAGTCAATCGTGATTACTGGGAATGACATTATTGATTATATGAAAGTGGTTTTGAAGTCGGTATCGCTGTATGCTCCAGAATTGGTGGAGAAAACTTTGCATATTACTCATGGAAATGTCAGACTCCCTGGTAATGAAAAGATGAGCTCCAGAAAAGGCAACTTTATCAAAGCGGTAGATGTGCTTGATGCAGTTTTGGCGCTTGTCCCAGATGAAAAAGTGGCACTTGCGGCAATTAAATATGCCTTTCTCAAATATAAAATTGGTGGCAATATCGAGTTTGACGTCCAGGAAAGTGTCTCTACAACAGGGAATTCTGGTGTATACCTTTTGTATTCAGCAGTGCGCGCAAAGAAGATTTTGGTTGGGAATTTTGAGGTGCCAGGTGAGGCTGAAAAACTAGAATGGAGGCTTGCTCCAGCAGAAAAGAATTTGATTAGGAAGCTGGCCGAATACAAAAATGTGCTAGCCGAGGCAGTAGCAGAATTCGCGCCACATAAAATTGCTAATTATTTATATGAAACTGCACAAGAATTCTCTAGGTTTTATGAAAATGTGAAAGTGAATGGTAGTGAATTTGAAAAAGAACGCCGAGAAATTGTCAAAGCTTATCTTTTGACAATGGAACATGGCTTGAATTTATTAGGCATTGAAGTGCCGGAGGAGATGTAGATATGAAAAAAGCAACATTATTGTGGGTAGATTTGGAGATGACCGGGCTTTTTCCGGGGAAAGATAAAATCATCGAAGTAGCAGCTATCGCGACAGATTGGGAGTTTAACAAGATTGCTGAATATACAGCTGTGGTAAAAGTCCCGGAAGATTTGATGCATGAGCGTATGGTTGGTCCATTTTGGGAAGAGCATTCAGAATCTCGTGATGCGTTAATTGCTCAGAATGAAAGCGGTAAAAGTGTAGCCGAAGTAGAAAAAGAACTGCTTGATTTTCTAGATAAGAACTTTGAAGAACAGAGTATTCCGGGCGATGAGAAGGGTAAAGGAAAGATTATTCTCGCTGGAAATTCTATTCACCAAGATAAGAAATTTATTGATATTGAAATGCCTAAACTTGCTTCAAGATTGCACTACAGAATGCTTGATGTCTCTGCTTGGAAAGTTTATTTTGAGGGTGCGTTGGGCAAACATTTTGTAAAGCGCGAACTTCATCGAGCGCTTGATGATATTGAAGGCTCAATTGATGAAATGAAATGGTATTTAACATTTTTGAAATAGGGAGTTCGTATGGAATTTGACATCAATAAAGTCAGCGGCATTGGAGAATATTTTACTGAAGAAGTGACTGTAGGCGAAGGCGTCGATGCGGAAAAAGTATTGGTTTATAAGGTAAAAATTGCCGATAAAGCCGATGAGCTAGATAGCGTAGATTATGTTGATGAAGGTTCCAGAGCATTTTTGGTGATTAGGAAAAACACTTTGGAATTAAGGACTGATAGAAAACTACTGGGACTTCTACGTGAAAAATACGAAACCGTGATGGAAAGTCGCTATTTTGGCAAGGGTGGCGTGGAGATTGTAAATTCTGGTCAGTTATCAAGTGAAGAAATTAACGATTTGGTGAGACTGAGCTACAATTTGAGTGCCGAAAAACAGAGTAACTAACTGATTTGGCGTTCACATAAACTGACATTTTTGATACAATAAATATATGAGCGAAAAAACGAAGAATGAGGTGCTATCTGACGCTGAAATTCAGGCGGAAGCAGATTTAGTGCGTGATAATAAAAACGTCAAAATTATTGCACTGGTTGGAATGAGCGGCAGCGGTAAATCCGTTGCAGTAGATTATCTGACTTCCAAAGGCTATCCAAAAGTATATTTTGGTGGCATGATTTACAAAGAGATGGCTAAACGCGGTGTGGAAAGAACACCAGATTCTGAGCGTGATTTTCGCGAGATGATTAGAGAAACCGAAGGCAAAGATTGGGTGGTTCGTCAGGTGATTGATGAAGTCCATGATTTGATGAAAGCCGGCCAAAAACGCATTATTCTTGACGGTGTTTATTCTTGGACTGAGTATAAAACTTTGAAACACGAATTTCCTGGGATGCTGACTTTTATTGCAATTGTAGTCACTAAGAAGCTACGTTATAAACGTGTAGCAGCACGCCCAGACAGGCCATTTAATGCGGAAGAAATTAGAGAGCGTGATAGGAGCGAAATTGAAAACTTGGAAAAGGGTGGTCCAATCGCGGCGGCAGATTATTATGTGTTGAATGATGGCACAGTTGTCGATATGGAAAAGAATCTGCAGAAAATTTTAGACGAAATAGAATTTTAGGAGTCTTAGATGAAAAAGTTAGTAATCATAGATGGAAAATCAGTATTTTATCGTGGTTACTACGCGATGGGGAATCTTTCTACTTCTGATGGCACACCAACCGGTGGGGTTTATGGTTTTGCAGTAATTGCACTAGAAATCGTTAAGGAGTTACAACCAACTAAGGTGGTAGTGGCCTGGGACAAGGCTAAAACTTCTATTTCTAAACGTAAAGAAATTTATGCTGACTATAAGGCTGGCCGAGTGAAACCGCCAGAAGATTTTTTTACGCAGATTCCATTGCTTCGTAATCTGATTTCTGCACTTGGTTGGGGCTTTTTGGAATGCGATGGCTACGAAGCAGATGATATTATCGGAACTTTAGCTTTACAGGCTGACGAAGAAACGGATTTTGTAGAAAAGGCACAGGAAGAAGGCTTAACTTCTGATGACGAGTATAAAAGTAAAAGTGTTTGGGATACAGTGATCGTATCTTCTGATCTCGATATGTTGCAGATTGTAGATGACAATACTAGGATGTATCGTCTTTTGAAAGGTTTCTCTAAACTCGAGGAGATGGATGTCCCAGCCGTTGAAGAAAAATATGGTATTTTGAAGTCGCAATTCTTGGACCTCAAAGCTTTGAAAGGTGATGCTTCTGATAATATTCCTGGAGTACCTGGAGTAGGCGAGAAAACCGCGGTGAAATTACTGAATGACTATGGCACACTTGCCGGTGTCTATGAGCATATTGATGAGATTTCTGGTGCTGTTCAGAAAAAACTAGTTGCTGGCAAAGATTCAGCATTTATGTCTTATGAGCTTGGTAAAATTATGACCGATGCGCCAGTGAAATTATCTGATGTACCAGATCTCGTGATCAATGTTTCCGCAATAGAAAGGGAGTTCTCTGCGTTGGAGTTTAACTCGGTGTTGAGAAAGTTTAAGGCAGATATTGCCAGGATAAGGGCTAGCGACTTTTCTGAATTTAAGATTGTAGAAGGAGAAAAGCAGGATAGCCTCAATAAAGAAACCGAGCATCAGGAGAGTACTGGTGATTTAGATACGGCATTTTTCAAAGATTATATCATTGCTAAGGATATTAAAAAATTGATGCATCAAGATAAGAAAATCGCAGCAGAGATACTTAGTGGTAGAAAAATTTGGGATTTGAATCAGGCGGCGTTTTTGCTAAATCCCTTAAAGCGAGTAAGTAATGATGAGAAGCAAGATAGTCTCTTTTTCGGTGAAACAATGGAAGAAAAAATTGCTAACTTAAACTTGGCAGCTGCTCAGCTTTCCGAGTTTCAGAAGAAACCAAAACTTTGGAAGATTTATACTGAATATGATTTACCACTTATCCTCGTGCTTTATCAGATGGAGGAGAAGGGGATTAAGATTTCCAAAGAATACTTTGAAAAATTAAAGACGGAATATGAAAGTATAGTTGCTGGACTTGAACAAGAAATTTATGAACTTTCTGGGACGGAATTTAATATAAATTCACCAGTACAGCTACAAGAGGTACTCTTTGAAAAACTAATGCTCCCAACTAAGGGTATCAAGAAGACTGCAAGAGGGTATTCTACCGGAGCAAAGGAACTTGATAAGTTAAAAGATCAACATGTAATTATCTCAAAGATTTTAGAATATCGAGAGGCGGCAAAACTTTTGAACACTTATATTGTACCGTTGCCAATGTTGGTTGATAGGGAAGACAGGATTCACACTACATTTACACAAAATGTAACTGCTACAGGCAGGCTTTCATCGGTAAGCCCAAATCTTCAGAATATTCCGGTAAGAACAGAAGAAGGAAAGAGAATTAGAACTGGATTTGTAGCTGACAATGGAAAGAGTTTTGTGTCGGCGGACTATTCGCAGTTTGAATTGAGACTTGCGGCGGTTCTATCTGGCGATTTTAAGCTGATTGCTGATTTTAATTCAGGGGTAGATATTCATACAAAAACTGCTTCTGATGTGTTTGGCATACCATTGGATAAGGTAACAAAAGAACAGCGTAGGGCAGCTAAGACGATTAATTTCGGCGTGATGTATGGAATGAGCGCTAAAGGTCTGGCTGATGCAACTGGCATGTATTTTGGCGAAGCTAAGAAATTTATTTCTGATTATTTTGCAGTAAGAAAGCCAATCAGGGAATATCTAGATTCGATCTTGAAGCAGGCACGAGAAGAAGGGTATGTTGAAACATATTATGGTAGAATTAGACCAACACCAGATGTAAAATCGGCTAATTTTGTAGTACGACAAGCAGCAGAGCGTGCAGCAATGAATATGCCAATTCAGGGGACAGAAGCTGACTTAATGAAGCGAGCGATGATTAAGGTAAATTCACTATTACCAGATGGCGCAGCATTGATTTTGCAGGTTCACGATTCTTTGATTGTAGAATGTGATGATGCATTAGTCGATTCAGTTTCTTCCATCTTAACTTCTACAATGGAAGGGGTTGCACCAGAGCTTGATATAAAATTGGTAGTGGAAGTGACAACTGGAAAGAACTGGGGAGAACTGTAATTGTAATAGTCATAGGGGGGTTGTGCTATTCAAACCACCATTTTGTGATTGTCATTGATGTGGTATTGGTCCCACTGCCGCTTCTGCAAGTTCTGACATCCATCTTGAGATAATAGTCATTATCAGGTTCGATTATTGCTGTGACAGCATTTCCGGATGATGTTGGAGACAGGGAGCCGCCGCTATATTCACTGAAGCCATAACTGTGCATTTCAGTGTTTAATCCTAATCCTACATCTCTATTAAAATTACCACCTATAGATGATACATATATTCCAGTATTGACGTATTTTGTAGTGTTAATAGTCCCATCTAGCCATAACATTTGTCCAGAGCAGCTTGTGTAATATCCAGAAAGCATAACATACAAGGCGGAACTATTCATATAGGCAGAATGGGAGCTGTTATTATAAACGTATTTAAATGCGGTATTGGCGTTATTGATAATTCCAGTAGAACCGTTATTGAATATATAGAATGGTAGCCCGTAACTATATTTTTCTGCGTCTGTATATAGGGTAGAAGCTAGTAGATTTGGAACAGATGTTTCGGAATAACTTGAAGTTTGTTTTAGCTCTTGCAATAGGTCTTCATTTTCTACTAAATATGACATGGCGGTTTGATTATTAAATATCGTTGAGCTAACTTCTTCTGCTTGCATTGCTTCGTCGAGATTTTCGTAGCTATCAGCATCGAATCCGCCTTTGTTTAGGAAAGCTTGCCATTTTTCTACATAAATCCAAATCGCATACAACGTCCTCTCACCTGGATCTATCAGGCTGCTATCAGCCACAATAGTAAAGTTATCTCCAGGTTGGTAGGCAGTACCAGTACCATCAGCCTTGGTGTTCCATTCCTTTAACACATAGCCTTCAGCTGA
>JAFRBH010000001.1 GCA_017404955.1 Candidatus Saccharimonadota bacterium
GCCGGTTGGCCTGATAATCGCGATAGCTGGGACATTCCAAAGTTCCTCTGGGATGTTTCGCCATGGCCGTTCTATGCGCTCTGGCAGTATACTAGCTCGGGTGGTCGGCTTGATCGTGATGTCTTTATGGGCGATCGCACGGCTTGGGATAAGTATGCGGCGCGTAATGGCTCTACGCCAGCACCAAGCCCATCTCCATCTCCGGCTCCAGCCAGAAAATCCAATGAGGACTTGGCTACCGAGGTTATCCGTGGAGATTGGGGAAATGGACAGGATCGTAAGAACCGTTTAACTGCGGCCGGGTATGATTATGGCGCCGTCCAGAGTATTGTTAACCAACGGCTTGCCGGTTCTTCGGGAGCCTCAACTGCCAATAATTGTTCCGCAGTTTATTACACCGTGAAGAAAGGTGATACTCTTTGGGCTATCGCTCAACGTTACGGAACTACCTATCAGGAAATCGCAAGGCTTTCTGGTATTGCCAATCCTAACTTAATTTATCCGGGCCAGAGAGTGAGGGTAAAATAATGCTTCCCGATAAGGTTTATGAGGTCTTAAGGTGGCTTATTGCGGTCTTTCTGCCGGCTCTCGGCGTCTTCTTTTCGACGCTTGCAGAGGCTTGGCATTGGAATTTACCTACCGAGGCCATATTAACAACACTTTCGGCCGTAGAGCTGTTTCTAGGCGCTATTTTCGGTATTTCTAAGGTTATTTACGATAGAAAAGAAAACCCCGAAAAAGACTTGTAAAAATCTCAAATTAAGGTTAAATACAAACACCTTGCGAGGATCCGGCCGTGATAAGTTGGAACCGGTCGAGCAGGCCGCTCCTCTCGATACGGTATCGCGGCCTCGCAGGGTGTTTTAACTAAGGAGATTTATGGAGATTAAAGTTAAACAATTAGATAATCCGCTTCCTAATCCACTCGATATTCGGGCTTGCGATGAGTTCTTCGAGGCTTTAGAGAACGAGGAAGTGGAGTTTTAAGGAGGATTATGGAAAATAGTCAGAAAACTGCTATCCAAGAGATGGATGAAACTATTAAGCGCCGTAATGACGAGAAGCTCGCTGAGGCGGTTAAACTTGTTAATGACGCCATTATGGCTGAGTATAAACGACTAGAGAAAATCGCAAAGACCGAGGAAGATGATCCTATCTTGATTGAGGGAGAAACTACTGCCGGTTATTTTTGTCATCTGATGGTTGATCCGCAAGATGTTGCGAAGATCGCGCTCGAGTATAACTACCCCGTTTGGCATATTTTACAGCAAGACTATCCGGATGGAATGTGGGAGGAGTTAGGTCGAAAGTTCGGGCTAGAAGCGGTTTGCTCGATGGATTTATAGGAGAAATCATGAGTTTTATTGGTATTTGCGAATACGTTATCGGCGTTATCCATGATCAGGATATTTGGTACTATGTCGGCGAAACTGACTCTGATGGTAAGAAATTAAAGTCCAAGGAGAGGTATTCCTCGTTCCTCGTTGACGCCAAACGCTATGACGATGAAGACGTATTAAGGTGGGAGCTTGAGGAGCTTCCTAAAACTATGGCATATAAAATCCTTGAAATCCAGCGTTGCCCAAAGTGCAAAAAGGAATTCACGGAGCATCCGGCCCTTTCTCGTGAGGACAACGAAACTGAAATTTGTCCGCAATGTGGGGTTCGGGAGGCGGTGGAAGCGTACGAGCGTTACGACAAGGATTCTTAGCACTACAGTCATTGACTTTCTCTCCTAAATATGCTAAAATATACACAATGCGTCGTGTCTTTACGAGGCATAGTTATTTAATGTCTTGATTCTACTATGGAAAGGAAGTGATTAGATTGAGAGTCAGGAATATCGAAGTTGGGGATCGCATTGGCGAGGCCCCTAAGTTCCGTATCTACCTTGGCACGATGGATGACGAGCAACCGGTAATCTTGAAGGTAGCGAAGACATTTGAAGATGGCGACATCCTCGCTGAGGAGGCCGGCAAATTCAATATTCTGCGCTCTTTCGAAGAACAGGTGGCAAAGTTTGAAGCGGACCAGGGTGGAAGTAACTCCCACTACGATTGGCTGTTCGCAAACCTGCTGTCCTCGTTCATGGAATCTACTCAAGGAGATCGCCGTATCAATGTCTTCGCGACACCTGATGTCGACCTCAGCAAGCTGATTCCTCTGACGAAGCTGCACGCTGAAGCCGAAATCGACACCCGCACCAGTATCTGGATTCTGGGACGTTTCTTCAAATTCTACGGCTTTTTCGAGCTGTTAGCGGCTGACGGAGACAACCCTATCGCCAGGTATCCAATCTTCTCGCCTGATGATTACCTCATTGGGCCGGAAAGACACCGTTTGATCTACTACAACTTCTCTGGAGATGTGGCTGATGTGGTGGCTACTGACTTTGTCAAAGCTACCTCTAAGTTTATTCTCAACTGGGTTGTTGCTGGAGATGACCCCGCTGAGCAGGAATATCTTGAATTGCTCAAGGACTTCTCGGAATATGGTCGCAATTCGTTTGAGGAAGCACATGAAGACCTCTATGCGCTCGTAAAAAAGCACTGGGGGATTCAGTACTATCCTTTTACCTATCGCGATCGTAACACCATCATCTGGAAAACTATTAAGGAGGATTGAAAATGGGACATCAGACTTTTTCGGTAGATAGCTACCGGCAGGCTCGCCGTGATTACGGCGTGACTCAGAGCACCAACGTGACGAGGCAAGCTGAAGAACGCGCCAGGAGAACTGGTCGACTCAGCGAGATCGTCGATCCGGCCATTGGCCCGGTTCGTTTTTCCAAAATCCGGCTGAACCCCCATCAGAAGAAGTGGATCGCTACTCTCGGTTGCCCGATGGACATCGAGGTCAGTTGCGACACCACCGGCTCTATGGGCGGCGAAGTCGACACGGAAATGGCGGTTCTGCCCGACCTCTATGAGGCCGTGGCGAAAGTTCTGCCGGGTTACGATCCGCAGCTTTGCCTCGGTATCTTCGGCGATTGTGGCGACGATTTCGTCATGTGTCGTCCGCAGTTCGAGATGGAAGCACCCAAGATCGTGAACTATCTCAAGGAAATGGCGCCTCAGCGTGGTGGATGTGGCAATCACGGGGAAGATCCCCAGTACGCCATGTTCGCGCGCGCTTATCTGACCGACGCCTATACCAATCGTATCGGCATCAAAGGCTATCACTTTATCGTTACCGATGAACCCTACCATAACCATCTGCGTGAGGAGGAGATCCAGCGTATCTTCGGCAGTGACATTCTCAAGAATGAGCTGAAGGGGATGCGGCGTGAGCTTCCGTCCGTGAAGGCTATGGTGGCCGAGTTGAAGAAAAAAACGCACCAGTTTATTCTGGTGATGCGCGACCATTCTTATCACGATACGCTCGAAATGTGGCGTGATCTCTGTGGCGAGAAGTCCGTTATCGTCATCAACTCCACTCAGCAGTTACCGGCAGTTATTTCTGCCATCATTGGGCTGACGGAAGGCACCATCGAAGTCGTGGGCTTGAAGGAGCATCTCGGCAAGTATGGTGACTCTGAGCTGATCGCTCAGCTTTCCAACATCGACATCGGCGCGCAGGCGAAGCTTCGTCATGCGTTGCCCCATCCGGTTCCCAAAGCCGGGGATATCTTCGCCAATAAGGGCGATACCTGGCCGATTCAGCCGGGCGAATCTCCCGAAGAAGAACCCGCGGAGACTCCGGATCACATCGAGTACCTGTAATCAAGATCTGTTAACAATTTGGTTTTTACAGACTCTAGGAGGTGTGTTATGCTTGAGCGAATTTACGTCGTTACTGACCTCGGTCCGGGTGACGGAGGAAAGGGCGGCATAGTTCATGCGCTCTCGCGCAAAATTGACGCTTCGGTCGTCATCAAGCGCGGAGGCGCACAAGGCTCTCATGGCGTACGCACCTCCAACGGAGAAAGCTTTAATTTCTCACAATGGGGTTGCGGAACGCTTGAGGGTGTACCAACTTTTCTTTCCGAGCAAATGGTAATTTCGCCAGTTGGACTCGGCAACGAATCGGAAGCCTTAAAGCGGCTCGGAATCTATGACCCATTCACGCTTTTAAGTGTCGACCCGTCCTGTATTTGCGCTACGCCTTTTCATCGGATTTCTTCTCAACTTGAGGAGCTTCTGCTTGGAGAAAACCCGCGTGGCACGATTGGAACTGGTGTTGGACAAGCCTATCGTATGTATAATGCTTTAGGTGAAGAAGCAACGATTCGAGCCTCTGAGCTTCAGGACCGTGAGGTTGTCCGCAGGAAACTCCAAAGGCAGCTCGATTGCTACAGAGAAAGGTATGCCAGAATCTCCACAGACGATGGTTTACCTGGCGACGCTGAGTTAATCGCCGAAAACCTTAGCTTGCTTCATGATGACGGCTTCTTGCCTTATACTCTTGATCTTTTTGAGAACATAGGTAAGAAGCTCCGATTTATGAGTCTTAGCGAAGTGGTAAAAGGCGATGGCTCGGCTGTCGTCGAATGTTCACATGGAGTTTTGACTGACGCTGAAACTGGATTAAAACCCCACGTCAGCGCAATTAGAACTCTTCCGAAGTTTACTACGGAAATGTTGAGAAGCGCCGGGTATAACGGTAAGATAATTAACTATGCCGTTCATCGCGCCTATGAAATCCGACACGGAGCCGGCCCCATGCCGACTTATGATCCGGAGTTCACGACGCAAATGCTTCCCGGTAGCCATAAAGATGAGAATCGCTGGCAAGGCATAGTCCGAGCCGGAGCACTTGATTTGAATCTTTTGCGCTATGCTCTCGACACGAGTAGCGAAACGAAGTTCGACGGGCTTTGCCTTACTTGGTTTGACCAAGTCTTAGCTTCCGGGCGAATCTGGCCACTCTGCGTTAGTTATAAAAACGCGCCGACGGACGGTGAACCCTATGCTGAGTTCCTAAAAAAGGCTGAGCCTACTACAATTGAATATTCCATTAAGAAACCCATCTCAAAGCGAGAACTTTTCGAATTTGTCGGGAATACTCTCGATGAGTTTATAAACGTTCCGCTGGAACTACTCTCAATTGGGCCAACCGAGCTGGATAAAATCAGTTCGAATAAAATTTAAAGGAGGATATACCCATGAGTGAAGAGATTAAGAATGCTGTTGCTACTGCTGAGACTGAGGCCGCCAAGGCCCCTGTCGTCGCGAACGATGTTCGCACCAAGCTCGCCGAATACGGCGCCGACGAGGCGACCATCGATAAGGTCGTTTCCGAACTCGGCGTCGAGGAACTCGACGACCTGGCTTCCCTCGAGGTGGCCGATCTGACCGGCGCTGGCATGAAGCTCGCGAAAGCGCGCAAGCTCGTCGCTGAGTTGAAGAATACCAGCAAGCCCGCCGCTCCGGCTGTTGCCGCCGCGGAAACGCGCGCCATCCAGAGCCAGTTTGAGGCTCTGTTGCCCTCGATCCCGACCGACGAGTCCTGGCTGAACGCCCTGAAGACCGGTGGTATCCTGAAGGTGGACGAGTCGTCCTACATCGCCGCCATTCGTGCGGCTCTGGCCGATCGCGCTGGCCTCTACAACGTTCCCGATGCGCTCTCCAAGGCTATGGAGAAGTATGCCGACGAAACCGAGGAGCAGGTCGATCCGACTTTCTACGCTCTGCGTAAGTCTTTGACCCGTCGCGCCTACGGCGACATCTTCGCCGCTATCGACGGTCTGGACGGCACGTTCATCACGGACGCCCGCCGCAAGGAGTTCCTGAGCCGCATCCGTGATACGCTCTGGCCGGCTATCGCCGAAAGCTATCGTACGTTGGACGGCTGGTATCAGACCTGGCGTGCAAGTTTCTCCGATCCCTCTATGCTGATCGCGGCCATCGGCGGCGGTTTCAGTGGCGGAGCTGCTGGTATGAGTATGATTACTCCGCCCGACACCGCTCAGCTGCATGACGCCGGCGACACGCTGGTCGATTCCATCAACCGCGTTTTCCGCGGTACTGGTGTTCAGGTCGCGGCCGCTATGGCTTATGACGCCAACACCATCCGCAATACGCTCGAGGATCCGCGTCTGCCGTCCATGGTCGGCGTGAAGAACCGCGAGATGATGCTCAAGAAGATCGGCGCCAGCGTTTCCAGCAACTACATCCGCCTGGAGCAGAATCTGGTCAAGTACGTCCTGGCTTTCGCCAAGCACGACACGGTTACTTCCGATGTGGAAGTCAACTACTTCGTGGCTCTGTGGCAGCTGGGAACCCAGATCAACTGGGCTGAGCTGGGCGGCGGCGACGCCACCGGCATGACTGGTCTGACCGGCAAGCGCGTTCTGTAAGAAGCCAACGCACCTATAAAATTAGGCCCCCATTCTGGGGGCCTTTTTCATGACCTTAAAGCCAAACATATTTCGCGTAGAGCATGGTCGCAATCTTGCGGTACTCGTCACAGTAGAACGGACAATCGCCGTCCATTTCGGGAGGAATGCAGAACTCGTCTATGCCAGTAAATCTGGAGAATCCTTTGTGCAACAGTCTATATTGGAGCAAGTCACTTTCCAAACGCTCAATTGCTTGGCGCCTGATTTCCGGTCGCGTAGCGTACATTACCGAGTCGGTATAAATGTCCGTTATGTGATCAGCAATATGCTCTAACTCGTCTGCTACAGATCCTCCGCCAAGCCATATCGTATTGAAGTAGACATGGGTGGCGTGGGGACTTCCAGGCTTAAAAGCATCACTCATTTCGAGCTGTTCGAGGTTCCATACGTCGAGGTCGGAATTTGTGGTCCCGTATCCTTTGAGCTGAGAACCGCCTACGAGAACAATTTCTGACGGGTTTAGTCGTGTCGCAATTTCTTCAAGCTGGGCTTCAATTGTCGGTATATTATCCGAGAACGGCCCCTCAAGCCTAGCTGAGGGCGTCAGAAGCTCTGCCGGTTTATTGCGCTCATCAAGCCATTCCAATCGCTTTTTTGAGACATAGAGCGGTTCTGGTTTCTTTCTTTCGGGTAAATGAGCGGTCTTTGAGGTGAGCGCATATAGGTCTGCGCCACTGAGAATCTTATTCTTACGAATGTAATCCCATGTGTCCTTGAAGCTCTGAAGTAGAACTTCGTCGTCGCTGTTTTCCTTGAGAATACTCGAAACCTGCCAAGCGGTGATGTACCCGAACTTGAGGAGCCACGGCGTAAGATGGGCGCATTTTACAACACGCTCTAGCCCGCCACTTGGTCTTGCGTCAAGCTCAAAGCAATCGCCAGTGTGGAAATTCTCGCGCACATCTCTTATGTTCAACAACCTGTACCACGCATCGCAGTATGCTTTCTTAAACGTAGCCGGAGCGTCATCCAAAAACCGTAGTGGCAAGTATAGCAGAATCCTCTCGGAATCTCTATCCTGAAGCAGGTCTTCACAGGCGCTATAGAACCGTTCTCGTTCAAGTGGCATATCGCGAGCGACCTTAGGATTCGCTTCGAGGAAGCAGCAAATATGTTCAGCCGCTCTTTTTCGCGTTCCTATGCCGGAATCAGCCTTTTCTAACCTGTGTTCGATAGCAGGTTTTAATAGTTTAACCATAGAATATCCCCCTTTCGGTCATGTTAATGTACTCCTTTTATTATACCATAAGTTTTAATAATTGTCTATTAGTATGTATTTATTTTCATCTGTTATACACGTATTGGTTATTAGTTTCTTAAAACTTATGCTATAATATGAATTATGAATTGGTTAATCTATACTGCGGCTTCGGTATTGTCAGACTCATCTCGTATTTATATTGATAACTATATCTCCGATTATTACTACAAAGGCAAAGGTGCGGCTTCGCAGAAGTATTTCTATGCCATCGCCTTTATCGTATTGGCGATTATATTATTCGTTGTTGGCGTAGCCAACTCCTCTCTCTCTCTCTCTCTCGGTTGCGCCTATCGGCGCTCTAGCGCTATTCTTCATTTCTGGCCTAACCACTAGTTTCGCTGGCATACCTTATTATAAGGTTTTAGAGCTGGATAATTCGACCAACCTAGGTATTTTTGTGCAACTCGCGCCGATTCTTTATCTTATACTCGGCTGGCTATTTTTGGGTGACAGTATTTCGCTCCCACAGCTAATTGCATTTTTTGTAATCTTGGCCGCGCCACTACTAATAATTTTTTCAGCTAATAGACGAAAGGGCAAACGCGTGGAGCTAAAAGCCGCCGCTTTTGCGCTTCTTTATGTCGTGATGGTAGTTTCGGCAAATTTAATATTTGTCAAGCAAAACACGGCGGAGATTGCTTTTATTATCGAACTGGCGTTTACTTTCTTAGGTAAGGGTGTCGGCAACGCAATCATCATGGCCTGTATGCCAAAATGGCGGAAGCGTCACAAGGCAGTAGTCAAAAGTAGCCACGGAAAAGTCTATCGACCATTGGTCTGCACATTTGCCACGTGTATTATTAAGGATTTTGCGCAGTATAGCGCTATGATTGCCGCACCATCGATTGCTCTCGCTTCCGTGGTCGCCGATTCTTCCAAGCCAGTCGTTATTTTTCTTATGGGTCTTATTGTAACTGCCATCTGGCCCAAATTTGGACGCGAGGACCTCAGTCGTCGCTCCATTATAGTCCACTTTGTTGCCACCATTTTAATAGTAATCGGCATAATATTATTGCAATAAAGAAAGGAGTAAAATGAAAATCAATAGTATATCTGTAGGTGGGTGGTTCCAACGAACTACTTTGCAGTTATCGGAAATTTATGACTTCCTGCGTGGCGAGGAAGTGCAAATTAAATTGCAACAGAAAAAAGTTGACGAGTTTCGTAAGAATTTGGAAATCGGCAACCTTGAATATGGTTCTTCCGGTGAGGAGTATTTGATCTTCTCTACGGCCGAGGGTATCAATGTCAAAATATTTGAGGATGGTCTTATCGTGCTAAATAATGTCACGGTTTCCGAAGAAACTTTATTCAGCGACATCGAGAAGGTCAAAGACTATTACGAGACGAGGCTTTCGCCGGCCTTTAATTATCTGTTTAGCCTCGGCGCTCCGGTGCCAAAAGAACTTGCTGGTATCAAAAATATCTATCCGTTCTTTGTTGTTTTGGAGAAAGCTACGCAGGAGGAGCTTCAAAGTTTGCTTGGTAAAACCGAGGGTCGCCAATACTACGAATTTAAGAATTCAAAATATGATGTCTTGCGTGGGAATAAGTATTATTTCATCAACAACAAAACCAAATCGAACGACGAGATTGAACGCTATATTGAGGAGCAAATCTTTATTCGGGAGTTTAAAGGTCAGCTCCACCGCTACCTAAATATCCATCGTATTATTTGGGAGAAGATTGACGATGTAAAAGCTCATTCTAAAGTCAAAGGTTCGGAAATAGTGAAGTTCACTACGAAACTAGAGGGTTATGCTAAAACTATCAACTTGATCGACGGGCGTATTAACCAAATGGGGACTTATCTCCCTACTCGTGAGAAAATTGCCAAGCAGGATAAGGATCTTTCTGAATTTCTGGAGATCTCGGGCTATCGCTATGAAACTCTGCGCGACACTTTAGAGTATATTAAGTATCTGTGGGATATGACCGAAAATTACGTCAGGGACGCCCAAAAGCAGTTTGAGAACTTAAAGTCTGATGTTACGAGCAAATCGGTCACTAGCTTGACGATCGTTACATCAATGTCTGCCGGTGCGGCTATTCTTAGCCTATTTACCGAGTCAGAACCCGAGTTCACTACTTTCGGTTTTATCTACTTCTTTGTTTTAGCATTGATCGGATGGGGTGCGCAAAAGATTCTGTCTATTATCGGCAACCGCCAGAAGTATGATGTTACTGACGTAGAATATGAGAAGAACATAAAATAAGTCGCCAACCCTCTGGTCAGGGTAGCATATTTGCTAAAAATGTGTTATAATAACAGAGGAGAATATATCAATCATATTCTTCATATTGATAGTAACCGAGCAATACTCCGTCCGGATCGACACTTATTCTGCGGTTCGAGTCGAAAAATCGTTGACTTTATAACCATATGAGGTATAATAGGATTAACGAAGAAATTGCGATTAGCGGCTCCGCGTAGGAGCCAAAAGCTCCTATGTAAAAAATAGGAGCTTTTTCAGGGTTCCAGTACTGGCCTCCCCGGGTGAGGTATAAGTACGCAATAATATCAATTTAACTCTCGTGGAGGTACGAGTATGTGTATTTTTGCGAGCTTCTTCAGGAGCGGTATTTATGGAAATTCCAAGCATCAATGACATTGTCAATGATCATTCTTCGAAGAAGAATTACAATGTCTATGACAATGTTAGCGATAGAGTGCGATCTGTCGACACCAAAGCCCAACACCTAGCACGAAAAATTGGTAATGAGGGCAACGAGATAGCATACAAATTGTATTGTAAAGCATTCTATGTACTATCAGATGACGAAGTCTGGCGTCTTTACGAGTTGGCCCAGAGAAAAGGGAGAAATCCAACGAAGTATTTATCTTGGTTACTTTCCAATGAAATAAGAAGAGCTAGCCGAGGTTAGTTCCGAGTTAGACTTTCTTTGGTTGGCAGAAAGGAAAGTTTATGAAAACCACAAGTTTAACTCTCTCGGAAGCTTTTGAGCTTTATCGTAAGGACGTTATTGTCTATAAAAATCAATCAGCCAAGACTGAAGAAATGAATCGGTGCGCAATGAAATCGATCGTCGATTTTCTTGGCGATATCCAAATAACGGAACTAGATTTTGATTCAGTCCGTAAATGGTCAGCTAATCTTAGGAAAACGCGAACTTCGAATACAGTTCGCGGTTATATCCTTAAGATTCGCGTCGTTTTAAAGCATCTTCGGGCGCTTGGCTACAAAGATGTCATGGATCCGGAGGCTATCGGTATTCCTAAACGCGACTCGCGTGTCGTCGATTATCTTGAAGTTGACGAAGTTGAAGCCATGCTTCACGCAGTATTTCAAAGAGGAGCTGGTTACTCTAAATTTAAGCGTTATAGAAATCGAGCTATCATTGCCTTGATGTTTAGTGCCGGTCTTCGCAATGGCGAGCTATGCAGTATGGAACGCACCCAAATAAAAGACGGCGTAGATAGCTTTACTGTGATCGGAAAGGGTAATAAGCCTCGCGTTTGTTTTATCGATCCTGTCACGCATAGGTATATTGATGAGTATCTTGCACTTCGCGATGATCCATATCCAGCGCTTTTCGTTTCGGAACAGCAAAAAGGCCGTGAGAAGATCAACCCAGGCGTAGTTCAGATGGTAGTTAAAAATGCGGCTATCAAAGCCGGCCTAGAGAAAAATATTCATCCGCACACGCTCCGTCATTCGTTCGCTACGGATCTTCTTCGCAATAATGCCAATATCGTGTATGTAAAGGAATTGCTCGGCCACGCGAATATTCAAGTTACGATGACTTATACCCATGTCGTGAACGAGGATCTACATGAGATCCATCGCCTGAAGCATACCGTCGTTCACGCTTAGGATTTGTCTGAAGAAAAGTCGCGAGCAAATCGCGACTTTTTCATGTTTTTATGCTATAATAGATTGTAGGAAGCATTTCGGCTTTCTGGCAATATTAACTCACATTTCTTAATAAAGATATGGAGCCTGTTGCGTATACGCCGTCGAAATGATCTCGTCACTTAATAACTAAGAAATCAATTGCGGTTCTTAGGGTTAAGTGTTTAGACCTTATTATGTTTTGTCGAGGAGTCGATGATAACCATGGTAAGGATGAGGTTCCCGGGTTCAAGCCCCGGTCGCGGCTCCATTTTTATTGATTTTATGTTATAATATAGCTATGTTAACCTTTGATTTTGATTACAAATTACCAGAAGAGCTAATTGCCCAGACTCCACTTGAGAATCGTTCTAGCTCGCGCCTTTTGGTGATTAATCGTACTGAAAAATCATACGAGGACCATACTTTTACTGATATCTTAGAATATCTGAACCCCGGAGATGCTTTAGTTCTAAACGAAACCAAGGTTTTACCAGCCCGCATTCATGGAATTAAACCAGACACTGGTGGCGCAGTAGAGTTGTTGCTTCTTAAAGATCTTGGGGATAATACTTGGGAATGCCTTGCTAGGCCTCAAAAACGCCTAAAAAGGGGAACTAAAGTAGTGTTTGTCGACAATCTGCTCACTGGAACAGTAGTAGAAACCAAAGAAGAAGGCATTACTATTGTTCGATTCGCCTATCAAGGCGTTTTTCTAGAGATATTGGACCAGATTGGCGCTATGCCGCTCCCCCCATATATCCACGAAAAACTAAAAGATCAGGATCGCTATCAGACGGTTTATGCTAAGACCCCTGGTTCTGCTGCCGCCCCAACCGCCGGTCTACATTTCACACCAGAGTTGCTTACAAAGATTAAGAAAAAAGGTATCAAGATTGTTAAAATCACCCTCGATGTTGGTCTTGGCACTTTCCGGCCAGTTCAAGTAGATAATATCAAAGATCATAAAATGCACACCGAAACCTATGAAATTTCCAAGGAAGCAGCCGAAACCCTAAATAAAACTAAGCAAAATGGCGACAGAATCATCGCCGTTGGCACCACTTCTGTCCGTACGCTAGAATCAAATCTCCAAAAATACGATAAATTCACTCCGGAACGTGCCGAAACTAGTATTTTTATCTACCCCGGCTATGAATTTAAAGCTATTGACGGTCTCATCACTAACTTTCACCTGCCAAAATCTACGCTTATTATGCTAGTTTCCGCCTTTGCCGGAAAAGACCTAGTCATGGAAGCTTATCACCACGCAATAGAGGAAAAATATCGATTTTTCAGCTTTGGAGACGCAATGTTAATAGTATAAGCGCAATAAATTTTAGCATAAGCGAGATAGAAGAAAGCATAAGTAGAATAAATCAAAGCATAAGTAGAATAAAAGAAAGCTAAAGCAATATGAAAGTAACCTACCAGCTAATTCACAAAGACAAAAAGACCGGCGCAAGGTACGGAAAAGTGGTTTTTGAGTCAGAAAACGGCGAAAAACAAGAGTATGAAACCCCAATGTTTATGCCTGTAGGCACTCAGGCCACCGTCAAAACTCTCAGTCCAGAACAGGTAAAAGCTACCAATCCTGGCATTATTTTAGCCAATACTTACCATCTCTGGCTCAGACCTGGCGAAAAAATTGTCAAAAAAGCCGGTGGGCTACACAAATTCATGAACTGGAACGGCCCAATTCTCACTGATTCCGGCGGCTACCAAGTATTTTCACTCGCACATAATAAGAAAAAGGACATTACGGAAGAAGGTGTCCATTTCAAAAGTGAACTAAATGGCGAAAAACTCTTTTTGACACCAGAAAAATCTATAGAAATACAAAATGCCTTAGATTCCGACATCGCCATGAGTTTTGACGAATGTCCACCAGCTACTGCCGACAAAAAGTATCTAAAAAATAGTATCGAGCGTACTCTAAGATGGGCCGAGCGTGGCAAAAAAGTCCACAAAAATAAGAATCAGTCACTTTTTGGCATTGTCCAAGGTGGCCCTTATGAAGACTTAAGAAAATGGTCTGCAATCGAAACGGTAAAATTAGGTTTTGATGGTTACGCAGTGGGTGGTGTAGCTAACGATGACGAGGAAAAAGACGATATGTATAAGGCTGTCGAATATTCCACTCCATATCTCCCAGAAGATAAAGTTCGCTATCTTATGGGGGTAGGAGAGCCAGTAGATCTCGTAGAATGCGTGAAAAGAGGTATTGATATCTTTGACTGTGTCTCACCGACTAGGCTTGCCCGTCATGGCAACGCTCTAATCTGGGGAATTAGAAGCATAAACGACAAAAATACTAGCATAAGCGACTTAAAAAATAGCACAGACGGGATAGAAAAAAGCATAGACGCTAAAAACTATAAAGAAAAACGTATTAATCTTAAAAATGCCCAGTTTGCAGAAGATTTTACGCCAATAGAAGATGATTGTGACTGTTATACTTGTCAAAACTACACTAAGGCCTACATTCATCACCTTATAAAATGCGATGAGGCCTTTGGAAAGACTTTGCTTAGTATTCATAATATTAGATTTTTAATTCGTCTTACCGAAAAAATGCGTGAAGCTATCAAAAACGATAAATTTGAGGAATTTCGAGAAAACTTCCTAAAGTCCTAGACAAACTCTGTAATCTGTGATAAAATATACGGCAATATGGCAAAGAAGAATAATACTAAGCGCAAACTCGTTGGTCTAGTTTCTGAAGAATCTGGCATTCGTGCGTATTATACCAAGAAAAATACTATGAATACCCCAGATAAACTTTCTCTTAAGAAATATGACCCAATCCTCCGAAAACACGTCGTTTTCACCGAAACCAAGAAGAATCTCGGTAGAAACGAAGTTAAAGAGAAGAAACGCTAATTATAAGCATTAAAATAACCCCTACAGGGGTTATTTTTTTAATAAAAAGCCCTTAAAACTTAAAGCTGTTCTTCTGTTGTTCTCTAAGATTCTCAATACGCCATTCGAAATCACGAATCACGTTCATATAATACATAAAGGCATCGTATGGCGAGTCAAATGGCGAGAAATAGGCATGGACATCACCGTCGTTCCAATACTTAGTGCACATATAGTATGGGTGATCGGAAGTAGTTAGCCTACGCCAATCGTCAATTAAGTCCGCGTCGCGCGAAGCCATCACTGCATTATACATTGCATAGAGATTATTTTCCGCCTCACGCTGCATCTCGTTACCTAACCACGCCGAAAGATCGCGCTCCGTGTCAGCCCAAGTCACTGTTTCCGGCATCGAAACCGCATCTACTGGCTGTTCTAAACCTGCAGCTTCAGAGACGGTCACAAATCTATTATCGAATTCGGAGAGCCAGCTCGAGATTAGCTCGTTCATAAAGTCAAAAATGCCCGTATCTTCCCAAATATTCTCACCGAAAGTCTCAAAGTCCATGAAAAGATTAATCAGATTTCCATTTAAGGCATCTTCATTCAGCCAACTCTGGAATTTTGGCACGGTTAGCGGCCATTCCCTCCAATTTTTATCAGAAAAACGGAAAGCAATGTCATCGGAAAGACGATAATTTTTGAGAAGCAACCTGGTCCTTTCGCCACCAGCTACCTTATAGACATGGTTTGGACTACGCCAACCTAAAATTTTATCCCAACCTTCAGCCAGTACCGCGGTATAACCCATCTGATCAGCCCAACGACCAACCTCGTCGTTATAGGCAAACTCAGTATTTCTAAACACCATCGGTCTCACGCCAAATAACTCCGCAATTTTGTCAGAGTGTTTCTTCACCTGTGCTTGAAATTCATCACGATTATAGAAAAATGCCAGGGAATGATAATAAGTTTCACCTACAATTTCCACGCGACCAGAAGCTACCAGCTGCTGCAGTTTAGTAATTAATTCTGGTTCCCATTCTTCAGCTTGCTCTAGCCAAACACCAGTAATTGATAAAGAGAATTTAAAATTCGGAAACTTACGCAAATTTTGCTCCAAAAGTTCCAACATTGGGTAATAGGACTTCTGCGCCACTTTCCTAAAAATGCGCTCATTGTTTTGTTTATCATAATAATCTTTCTCATACCAATAATTATGATTGTGTGCGACATCAAAAATACTATACCTTCTATACCTCCAAGGTTGGTGCATGTGGAAATATAAACATATCGCGCGCATCAACAAAACTCCTTATGCTTTTCCACTTTATTATAAACACTTTCCACCTTTTTGGCAACATCGTCCCAAGAAATTCTGCGATATTCTTTAGAAATCCCGTCTTTTAAGGTATTTTTTAGCGCCTCGCTCTTAGAAATTGCCACAATTTCATCAGCAAGTTTATCTTCATCCCAGAAATCATACTCCATTGCCGAACGAATTACTTCGGAAACGCCCGATTGCTTAGTTAAAATCAACACGTCTTGGTGGTGCGCTGCTTCCAGCGCAGTTAAACCAAACGGCTCAGAAATCGAGCTCATCACAAAAATGTCAGAAATCTGATAAATATCCCTCAGCTGTTTACCCCTGACAAAACCGGTAAAAATCACGTTTTTAGAAATTCCATACTCAGCGCTCTTCGCAATCAGCTCGGATCTTTGTTCGCCGTCACCAGCAAACACAAAAATGAGTTTTGGGTGTTTTTCCAGAGCTTTTTTAGCCGCTCTTAGAAAGATAGTTAAACCTTTTTGGACCGTAAATCTACCTACTGTAGAAACAATGGTGTAGCCTAAACTTTTCATCGCCTCCAGGTATCTATAGTCATCAGAATCGTATTTATAAGCAGTCTTCAAGAAACTCTCATCCAGGGAATTGTGGACTACGTCAATTTTCTCGGCAGGGATATGGTATTTCTCTACAATAATATCCTTAGTAGCCTGAGATACGGCGATAATTTTATCTGCCATCATTAAGCCTTCTTCTTCGATAGCTTCTACCACTGGATTACCGTGTTTGCTACCACTTCTGTCAAACTCTGTCGCATGTACATGCGCTACCAGTGGAATTCCAAAGTTCTTTTTGGCAAGTACGCCGGCCTCAAAGGTTAGCCAATCGTGTGCATGTACTACATCAGGCTTATACTCCATTAAGTATTTTTTTACAAATTCACAATAATCATGCTGAATCTCCCTAATCGACACCATTTCGCCTTGTGGTGCATCTGGAATTAAAGCCTTGTCAACATATTTAGAATCATAAGCTCCCACACCATAACGAAGAAGCGGGTCAATATTAGTAGCCGAAAGTATGTTCATAAATTTAATACTGGGATGTTTGGCAGCATAGGGAACCACAAAATCAATCTGCACGCCATCCCTTACCAGGGCTTTAGACAGATTCAAACACGCCACACCCAAACCTCCAGAATTGTGAGGTGGCAGCTCCCAACCAAGCATGAGTATTTTCATCATTTCTTATTATAGCATACTTTTTATGCTATTTCCTTGTGTTTTTTTATTTTTTGATATATGGTATAATTTTCTAAGTTAGACATTTGCCTAACGTTCTAGGGGTGTAGCTCAGTTGGTAGAGCACTGGTCTCCAAAACCAGGTGTCGCGGGTTCAAGTCCTGCCGCCCCTGCCATATCTAATTATGAAAAAGACTGATCCAATTTGTATATTCGACTCTGGCATTGGTGGCGTATCTGTACTGCAATCGTTAGCTACATTAGCTCCAAACGAGTCTTATTTTTATTACAGCGACAGCAAAAATTGTCCTTACGGCGAGAAGTCCACTTCGGAAATTCAGAAAATCTGCGATAAAATCACAAAATATCTCTTAGAAAAGCATCCAAAATGTATCATTATTGCCTGTAATACTGCCAGCGCTAAGGCCGCAAATTACCTTCGCGAAAAATACCCTAATACGAAATTTTTTGCCATTGAGCCGGCCTATAAACTTGCAAGGAATGAAAAAACTCTCGTCATGGCAACGCCAGGAACTCTAGAAAGCGAAAAATTCCATAAACTCTTTTATCAATACGACAACGGTAAAACTATTTTGCTACCTTGCCCGGGTTTAGCAAGCCTAATTGAAAATGGTACACCAAAAGAAATAGAGGGTTATCTTCAGAAAAAAATAGCTACCTATCGCGGGAGAGTAGAAGTAGTAGTTCTGGGTTGTACCCATTACCCATTAGCTAAAGAATATATCAAAAATGTACTTGGGGAGGTGAAGCTTATAGACGGAGCCCCTTATCTTGCCGAAAATGTTGTAAAATTTTTGACTGAAAATAAGCTTAAAAATAATCTAACTTCGCCGGAAATCGTTTTTGAAGACTCAAATCCAAATCCAAAAATCGCCAACCAAAAAGCTCATCGCTTCAAGGCTATCTTTGCAAAAAGCTAATTCTAAAGCATACTGTTTAAGCTTGACATACCCCCCCCCATGGTGTTATTATTGACTTATAACTAATTGGGAGCTTTAGATGAAAAAAGCTAAACTACTTATTGCAGCCATGTTCATGGCTGTCACGCTGGGTCTTCCAGCCAAAGCGGTGTTTGCCGCAGCAATCACCATTACCCAAGCAGATCTTGCTACTGCTTGCAGTGGAACGCCAACAAAAGGCATTACCTGTAGCACCACAGACGAACGCTACACTCTCGCAGCAGGCGAATACGTTCTAGGTAGTGATTTGGATCTTGGAACCTATAATCTTGGTTTATCAGGGGCCGGAAACTACATCCTCAATCTCGGCAACCATGTTATTACTTCCGCTGTCAATACAGCAAAAAATTCAAGCACTATTACTGTTGTAAATAGTGGCAAAACCACTGCTATCAAAAATGGTAAAATCGCCAATACTGGAATGGGCGGAGGAACAGCTCTTTCTATTGGTGGCTCAATTGCCACAATTTCCGATGTCACTTTGTCCTCCAATGCAGATACTGCAGAAATTAACAATTTCGGAACCACTGCAGCTAATGTCACTTTCAATAATGTTGTCTCCAATAAACATATTAACGTGATGGGTGATAGCACTCTTACCATTAACAGCGGCACCTATTCTGGTGATATGATGGGCGCAGTCAGTACTTCTTTAGCATTTGACCCTATCACTTTTGAATATAATGATGACGGTGGTCATCTTATTATTAATGGCGGCACTTTTGCCTCCGCAGCCAGTTCGGCAATTTATGCTAACGGCATTGGTAAAAAAGCCTCTGTAGAAATCAATGGTGGTTCTTTCACCTCCGAAGGTGATACCGGTATGGAAGTGCTTGGTGCTAAGTCTGTCAAAGTTACTGGCGGCACCTTTACAGGTAAAGAAGCTGGCCTTAGATTAGCAGAATATACCAGTGTAGTACTCTCTGGTGGTACCTACAAAGCTACTGGCACCGAAGTAGACAACGGGGCTATTACCATGCTAGCCACCAACGAGAGTAAACTTTCCACCCTTCTAGCTGCCGGTTATAAATACACCGACGGGGCAGCTGCTATGGGCACCCTGTTCGGCGAACCTCTAGCCTATCTCACTAGCAAAAACGTTTCTGTCGTATCTACAAGCACCTCTACTAACGACGAAACCAATACTGAAGACACCACCTCCAGTAACACTATTGGCGCTCCAGACTCTGGTAGAAACACTAAAGAAACTTCTGCCACTACTAGCGCCTTAGTAAGCATATTAGCTTCTTCTGTACTTCTTGGCGGTATCTACGCTGGCAAAAAACACTTTGCTAAAAAGCAAGCTTAAGGATAGTTATACAAAAAGCACCTCCTGAAGAGGTGCTTTTTGTATTTAAATTGTGTATAATTAAATTTAAGATGAAAAACTTACCAATTCGACAACCCTATTTTATAATCTGGACAATTCTATATCTTTGCTTCTTGCTTTTAGGCTTGATTCTACCAAATTCTCTAGCAGTCACCTTCCTAAGACTTGCGGGTATCTTTTTATGTGTGCTTTATGTGTTTATCTATTCTCAAAATCTTCTCTTAAAATTTGCCTTTATGTTGACGCTCCTGGCCGATGTTTTTCTAGCCATAAATAGCGTCTCAATTGCCGGAGTTATTACATTCTGCTTTGTTCAATTTACCCACTTCATACGCCTAAAAAACTCCAGCTATAAGTTATTAGTTATTTTTTACATTGGGATACTCCTTGTTTTCGTCTTTTCCATCCTTTGGAATATCGATGCGCATTACCCACTTGCAGCTATTTACTGTACAACGCTCGTCACAAACATTTTCCTCGCAAAAAAACGCGACACTATATCTTTTTTAGGCTTTCTTTTATTCCTATGTTGCGATATTTTAGTCGCCGTCTCCTTCCTTGCAAGTGTTGGCGTTTTACACCACGCACTTCATCCTATTGCAGATTATCTGGCGTGGGCATTCTACCTCCCCTCGCAAGTACTGATCGCTAATACCCCAGAAAAATTAGCTAGAAGTACTAAAAAAGTTGCCAAAGCCCGATAGAATATGCTAAAATAGAACCATTATGGAAGGTAAAAAATCAACGACATTGTCACTGCCTAGGGCTATTTTAGTCTTTGGAGCGCCGGCAAGTGGCAAAACAACATTCTGTGAGAAATTCTCACAACAATTCAGAGCTCCATATTACAATTTAACCGACATCAAAGAAGAAAACGGTTTTTCTCGCGACAAGATTCTACTCATTCTGGATCTTATCGCTCGTACTGGCCAGAATCTCATCATCGAAGGCGAGCTAAACACCGAAGCTGATCGTCAAGAAATCAGAAAACTTCTTGAAGCTGAAGGCTACAATCCTTCTCTCATCTGGATTCAGACCGATGTCAATACTATCAAGTCCAGATTAAAGAATCGTTTGAAATCTGTCGCCAAAGCCAAAGAGGAATACGAGGCTAAGATTTCTGAGCTTGAAGCTCCATCTGACAGTGAAAATCCAATTGTGCTCTCTGGTAAGCACACCTTTGAAACCCAGCTTTCACACACTTTGTCACAACTATAAAATCTATCAAAATCGTTGATTAGCTTTTCTTTTTGAGGCCCAAAATGATATTAAAAGACCCAGAATTTGGTGAAGTAATTGTTCGTAAAAACCCTTGGAGTAATGGAATTAAATTTTCCATTTCTACCTCTGGTAGGCTACAAATGTCTGTACCGAAATTCACCAGTAATTTTCTCGCCAAACGCTTTTTAAACCAAAGTCGCGACACGATTCGTGAAAAATTGCCGATAAAAGACCCCTCTTCTCAGCGTGCTAGAGATGCAAAAAAGAAGCTTCTTATGAAACGTGCTAAAGAATACCTCCCTTACCGTCTTGAATATCATGCTAAACTATATGGCTACAAATATGACAAGGTTCGTCTTACTCATGCCAATACCAGATGGGGAAGTTGTACCTCTAATCGCACCATCTCCCTAAATATTGGCTTAATGCAAGTACCAGAGCCCCTGCGTGACTATGTTATCTTGCACGAGCTAGCTCACCTAAACCACATGGATCACTCAAGTGCCTTCTGGGCAGAGGTGGGCAGTCACGACAAGCACTATAAAGACCACAGAAGAAGATTAAAGCAATTTACACCTGGAGTCTAGACTAATTAGCGGTAAGTCTCCCATTTTTTAAGAAAATTTCTTCCATGCCTGCACCTCTGTTGACTTTTATAGAATTTTGTAGTATAATAAGCATATAACTTCATTTGGGAGTAACCATGAAAACAGGGGAAAAACCAGTTAGGCATGTTTTTATCTCTGATTTTCATGCAGGATATTTGGCTAAATATCAAGAGAAAAGAAACCTTCATCTTGAAAAACGTAGCTCAAAAATTATCTATGCCAGCACCGTAGCGATCCTGTCTTTTGCTGTCGGTCTTTTCGCCGGCAAAACTTTTGCCCCTATTTCGACTACCAACGCTGTTTCATCTGATGAAATCAATATTGACACCTCTGCAAAACCCGAGAACTCTATAAAAACTGCTAGAGCTACCTTAGAAAAAGTTACAGAGCAAAAAATCTCCGAGAACGCCAACATTCCTCGCCCCTCCTATAATCTAGAGATCCCTAGTGTAGGCATCTTCACTAATATCACTACTACCTACGTTAATGAAAATAATGACATTGTAGTTCCACCTAGCGGCATAGCTGTTCTCAATTCTTACAAAGGTAGGTATTTTAATTTACTTGTTGGCCATCGTTCTGGTATTCTTAAAAATATCGGCGGAATCAGTTATGGAGATATTATTAGCTATTTTGGTAATACCTATCGTGTCTCTAGTATTTACCAACAGACTATCAATGATGTAAATATGTATAGTCTAACATCGAATTCACCCGCCCTTAAACTGATTACTTGCGCCGGGCCTAACAATTCTGAACGCTTAATTGTTGAAGCTATACCAGTCTAGCCAAAATTTGGCATAAACTTTTTAATTTTTCATTCCACTTGTGCTATAATAAGCATAAATGGGAAGTGTGGAGAAGAAAGCTATTTTTTCTAAGAAATCGCTACTCCTAATCGCGATTTTCTTTGTATATTTTGCAGCTGGTTTTGCTTTTTTCTACTTCGGTTTTAAGCCAGCCGTTTCCGCCGCCGATGCTTACGCTAAAGAAGCAGAGTCTGCCAACTCTAGACTAAATATTCCAGCTATCAATCTCGATATTCCAGTCACCAAAGTCAATATGACCGACAACAATCTTGATGTCCCAGAACAGATCGTGGGAAGCTATTCTGTCCATAAAAATAAGACCCTGTTGATTGGTCACTCCACTACCGCATTTTCAGAACTAAAAAATCTCAAGGTTGGCGCCCAAATCACTTACGACAACCATATTTATACCGTAACAGACATCAAGCAGAAGGAAAAAGCTGATATCTCCATGAAAGAAATCTTAAAAGCTGAAGAAAAAGACACCTTGGTCCTCATGACTTGCGCTGGCGAGCAAATCACCAAAACTGATTTCTCTCATCGCCTAATTATTACTGCTTCTTGATACTCACCGCAAAACCACCACCTGGCGCCATAAAAATGTCTAGGTTGTCGTTTTTGGTGACTTTTCTACTGGAAACATCAATCGCAAACGGCTCTTCACGATAGTGTGCACCGTCACCGTCACGATAAATCGTCGCCTCATACTGACCATCAGAGAGGAAATCAAGGTTCAGACGCACTCTATGACCTTCTTCGTTAGTCACGCCACCCACGTACCAATCTTCAGAGTCACGCCCTTGTCTTGCTACAATGTAATATTGTCCAATTTGTCCTAAAATTGGCACAGTTTTCTCCCAAGAGACTGGCACATCACGAATAAACTCATAGGCCTTAGGGAATTTTTCTTCATAGAAACGTGGTCTATCGGCCGCCATCTGCATACCAGAGAAGATCACCACATAGTAAGCCAGTTGCTTAGCGAGAGTTGTAGCAATACGCTTAGTACCATTTGTGATGTCAAAAATACCTGACGTGTAGTCCATGCCACCAGAAAGTAATCTAGTGAACGGCAAAATCGTAGTATGTGACGGAGAAAGCGCACCACCCTCATATTCTTGCCCACGAGCGCCTTCACGCGAAAGCAAATTTGGGAAAGTACGTTCGATACCAGTACCCTTAATTGGCTCATGCACATCTAACATAATATGGTATTTAGCGGCGAGTTCCAAAGCTTTCTGATAATGCAAAACACCGAGTTGCGAGTGATGATATTCTCGCCTGCCCTGTATCACCATAAATGAGCCAGCATAACCTGGTTTGATGTAATGAATATTGTGTTCAGCATAATATCGGTATGCCTCTTCAAGTTGTCTCTCATAGTTATCGACATAACCCACAGTCTCATGATGACCCACCAGCTCAACACCGTTTTCCTTAGCGTATTCGGCCACTTCATCAAGATCAAAACCTTTCACGGGGTGTAAGAAGTCATTAGTTGGCCCATTTTCTAGCCAATCACCATTCCAGCCATTGTTCCAACCCTCAATCAGAAGTCCTGGAACACCTAGTCTAACACAAGCATCAATATATTCTTTAGCATGTTCAGTAGTAGCACCGTGTCTAGGCCCTTCAGCCCAAGTCCATTCACCTACAAACATCGCCCACCAGATACCAATAAATTTTAGCGGTCTCACCCAATCAAAATTTTCTTTTGGCGGATCATTCAGATTTAGAATCATGCGATTAGTGGTGAGCTCTAGCGCGTTGTCCGCCACCATTATCACGCGCCAAGGCGTATTAAATGGCAGTTCCACATAAGCCTTTGCGCCGTCAGAAAGTGGCGTAATATCAGAGGAAAGTACACCTCTAGTGTTTGGCTTAATTGTCATCGAGCCATAGTTATAAAGTGCCGCCTCGTGGATAGAAAGTAAATACCCCACCGGAGTTTCGATGGTGAGCGGCGTATGCACTGAGCGCTCTAACTCATAGATAAAGCTTTTCTCGTAATTATATTCATAACGGTCCGGCTGGTATGCTGGAATGTGCCAAGCTTGGCCATTGATATCAACATTAAACTCTGTTAGCTCATTAGCAATCACTAGCCTCTGGAACTCAGGCTGCGGCGGAATCTCATAGCGAAAGGCCACGCCATCATCAAATACTCGAAATCTCAAAGTGAAAAGACGCTTTTTGCCACTATTTTCCGAAAGATATAAAGTCTCCTCATTATAATGATTACGAATATAATGTTCCTCGCCCCATTTTGTCTCCCAAGTATCGTCAAAGGTTTTGGAAAGTGCTCTTACTAGCATCAAATTATCTCTAATTGGCGTATCGCCGCGAAGATCAAAGCCCAAATAGGAATCACGCACCAAAATCTTACCATCCTTAACAACCGAATATGTTATACGGCCATTTTTTAGCATAATTTTTGCAGCAAGTCGTTGATTGGGGGAAAATACCTCTTTCTCATACGAAGAGCGCGGTTTTCCCAAGCCAAAAAGCCACTTGAAAAACTTAAACATAAGCTTATTATACCATTAAACCACCGTTATTTGTGCTATAATTTAAGCAAATAGGAGGAAAATGAGAAAACCACGTCGCCACAGAAATAAAGCTATTTTTATCTTACCAATTGTCTTTTTGTTGATTGTCGGGGTAGTTGTTGGTTTCTTGACTTTTTCCAAAAATATTTCAAAACCAAAAGGCATAATCACCTATGATGACTCTCTAACTGACACCGAGAGAACATTAGTAGAAAACGCTCTCGCCGATTTTATCCCCGTAGATGACGTCACAATTAGCGCAAGCTTAGAAGACGCTGCCTATATAGAAAAAGCTGGGAATTACCTTGTCTATCAAACACTAGTCCCAACTACCGATTTTTATAACCCAGTTTTCGATATTACTTCTGATGAATTAGAAAAATACACCCTCACTCCGATTGAAGAGCTCGAGCCTACCACCAAACTCCTATCTTTAGACGGTAAATACTATCTAGACGATTTCAAAGAAGGCGCCAAATACCGCATTCTTCACTTTGATTCTAACACTCCAGATGAAACCAAAGATAAAGTCGCAACCAAAATTGAAAAAACTGGTCTAGAACAAGATGGTATCTTAAGATTCTCTCAAACCGGTGTTACTGCACTTACTCGTCGCATGCTAAATAAGCTCGCCGAAGTAGGAAGTGGCGCCTATTTTGCCGAATATGTCAAAGACTATCTCTCTAACTCCGATCTCACCCATATCAGCAACGAAGCGTCCTTTGCCGATGATTGCAGCATCAAAGATATGGTGCTCTGCGCCAACCCCCGCATGTTTGATGCTATTTCTGCCATTGGCACCGATATTATTGAACTTACCGGCAATCATAACAATGACTGGGGTAAAACCGCCAATATTGAGACTATCAAACTTTATCACGACAACGGTCTTAAGACCTTTGGTGGCGGCGAAACCGAAGAGGAAGCCAAAAAACCTCTAGAAATTTCCGAAAAAGGGAACAATATTACACTAATTGGTATCAATTATTCTACATCCTCCAAAGCTAACGGCCAAGGCGCTGATGGGGATAACCCTGGTGCCAATATTTACGATGCGGCACTTACTAAAAAACAAATCAAAGAGGCCAAGGACAAAGGAAATTTTGTCATCGTCGATATCCAATTTGCCGAATGCTACAGCTACCCAGATGAAGGTGCTGAAATGCCTGAGTGTGACCTGCCCATCACTGGCCAACAAGCATTCTTCCGCCAACTAATTGATGAGGGCGCTGATATGGTGATTGGCACTCAAGCTCACCAACCTCAAACTTACGAAATCTATCAAGGAAAACCAGTCTACTATGGCCTTGGCAACCTGTTTTTCGATCAAACTTACTGGCCTGGTACCGAAAGAAGCCTAATTCTAACTCACTATTTCAAAGATGGAAAATTACTTCAAACTCGCATCTTGCCAACTATGTATGATACTGCCTATCAGCCAAAAATGCTAGATGAAGTCGCCAAGAAAGCTTATCTAGAACGCTTACTCTCCGCCAGCCCCAAAGGCAATTAATCTCTCTTGTCATGGCAATCTCCTTATGCTAAAATAAAAACAAAGGAGGTAAATATGGGGCTAATCACCGTCCTTGTGATTATTATTTCAATTTTAACCCTTTTTTCTGGGTTGACAGTCTTTTTAGGCTCTGAAAAATTCGAGCGCAAACGTTCGCTTATGTTTTTCTTGACCTCTATCTTTGCCGCAATTTGGGCATTTTCAATCATTGTTTTCCTGACATTGCAGGGTGATTCTTATACAGTTGCAAAAATTATGATCTACGGAATTTACATCTCACCTCTTTTAATGGCCCTATCTCAAATTTTCTATACAGGATGGCCCAGCAAAGTTGGAAAAGTACTTGGTGTTATTTTCACAGTTTTTGTCCTTGCGGCAATCATCCTAATTTTAATAAAACCAGAACTACTCTATACCGATTTAACTATTGCCGAATCTGGTAATAGTATTAACATCACAAAGGGTTGGTTCTATCTTTCTTATGCCATATTGACAATACTAATGCTAGGCTGTTTCACTTTGTTTGCTTTAAAAAATGCCAAAGATGCCGCTGCTGGCTATGCCAAAAAAGGTAGGCTCTTTTATGCGATATCCTTAATCATTTCCGGGGTATTAATTGCCATTTTTGGCTTATTCTTGCCAGTATTTTCCGATTTCCGTTCTATCTGGGTAGGGCCATTAGCGCTTTCTTTTGCCGTGATTGTCCATTTTTATGCCATACTAAGATACAAGTTATTATTCTTATCTAACATCTGGCTTAAAGTTGGTTCCTACATTGTCTTAATTTCTATAGCAGCTATGCTTTATATGGTGATTTTCTTTATGGTGTTTTCGCTACTTTTCAAAATTCAACACCTCGATACGGAGCTCGTTCTGATGAATTTCATCATGATTCTAATAATGCTGCTTATCTTGCCATTATTCAGTGAAGTGAGTACTTCAATGCGCTCTTTAATCTATTCTCAAGATATCAATATGACCTACGTCACGAAAAAACTTAACTTAATGGCTACAAGAAATGTAAAACTAACTGATTTAGCATTATTCTTAGCAGATAATTTAAGATTTAAATACATTGGGCTGATTGTTGACGGAAAAGTTTATGGTTCATCCAAGAAAACTTTCCAAAAAGAAGAATTAGATGAAATTTCCATGCTAGACACCGATGGGAAAGATATTTGGCAGAAGCCTTCCGGTCATGCCAAAGACACTTTTTCAAAAAATAGCATCGTTGCTGTCGCCGAACTCAAGAATGCCAAAGGACGTCCATTTGGGCAAATTCTAGTTGGTGAACCAATTGGCAAAGAAGCTTTTGAAAAACATGACCTAGCACAATTGGAAATTGTAATTAACCTAGTCGCATCAATTATCGACTCGGAGAAAAGGTTAAAGGCCTAGGTTGTGTCCGCAGCAATGTTAAAACAGACCAGGCTCACCATTCTGCTATCTCTAAACGCAGTTGCAATTTTAATTGCCGGGATCATCATCGCTAGCGCTATTGGGCTTACCTCTGGAAGTCAATTTCGCGTAGTTGATGAGCGTAGCGACGACGTAGACGAGACCATAGAAGATGTGGCACTAATCGATCCAGTAGAGGACGTTTTTGAGGCTATAACCCAAAATACTAGTAATATTAGTAACGACACAACAAGCGGAAATGCAATTAATTATGCCGCTAGCGTAATGTCTGCATCCTCTTTTGATACTGGCACCGTGCCAAATGGCCAGCTCTGGAATGCAGATTCGGTAACAATTTACCAAACTGCCAACATTGATCTCTGTGTTAACGACTCTGTGGGGAACCTTGGCGATATGTACTGGCAGACTAGCAACCCTGCCGTTATTGCCGGTTTTTATAGCTCTGCCAGAACCAAACTTGGATATTCTGCCGAAAGATGCCGTTTTCCTAAAATTTTAAATACTGGTTCCACCACTATTACAGCAGGTACCTATGACGGCTCTAAACGTGATACATTAACGGTCAACGTCATTGCTCCTCCTATTAATGAGTGGAAACAGCAAGTCCTAAGTCTAGTAAATGCCGAGCGCGCAAAAGTTGGCCTTCCTGCATTAGCTTGGGGCGACACCTGTGCTAGTGGCGCACAAGTTAGAGCGGAAGAAAGCATGTCTAGATATGAACACGTCCGTCCAGATGGCAGCTCTTGGGATACAGTCTGTAAGCCAACCAATGGTGGAGTGGCTGGAGAAAATTTGGCCGCTGGTAACGCCGCAGTCTCCCCAGAAACCGTAGTTCAAACCTGGATGGGTTCGCCAACTCACCGTGCAAACATCCTTTCTGATAAGTTCACAAAAATGGCCGTAGGTTTTGTCTTTGATCCAAACTCGCAATATAAAACCTATTGGTCGCAATTCTTTAGCACCTATTAATGATAAGGATTATATGTTGACTAAATTAAGCATAGACTTTAAAATTAAATTAATTAGGAGGTCATTTTAATGGATAAAAAGAAACCTGTCACCAAGAGTGCGACTAAGCCTGATAAGTCTGCAAACTCTGTGGCAATCAAGGCTCAAAAGCATCTCACCAAAAAAGCTCTTCGTGATTTACGTCTACATAAAGTAGCCTGTGTGGCACGCGCTGTGTTGATACTATCATTCCTTTCATTAGTAGCTATTGCTATTACTGGGGCTGCTCGCGCTCTTACAGTAGAAAGCATCGCCAATAAAAGTGGCCTGCCCGCCTCCTGGCAGGTAAGTTCTGTCGGAAATCCAGAAACTATTACTGTACCAATAACTTATTTTGACCAAAAGATGGACCCTTGCGAAGCGGAAGTTCGTCAATTTGAATGGTGTATGTGTAATAATCATTGTGGTCAATTCCAACAACACATTGTCAAAGATATCCTTGGCGTCGACAGATTGCCAATTCCTAGATATGCTACCCACGAAGCTGCTCAACACGCTGGCATTAATTACGCTAGCTATTGGGCGACCGGCAATGACCCCGTACAGCCATCTGATAATTTCTACCGTTGGTATCACGAAGTTGATGGTTTAAGCAAACGCTATGACCGCGAAATAACTTTCGAACGCCAAGGCAATACCAATACTTACATTTACGGTGGCAATAATGTATTTCCACTTGACGACATCGCCTTCAATGCCGACAGTGTCAGTAAAAACGATATCAACATTATGAAAAATGGCAAATTTACCCATAACTATAACTTTACTGCGCATTTATCAGTCCCTATCAAGGTAGAAATGAATGGACATGAAGTCTTTGATTTCACCGGCGATGACGATGTTTGGGTATTCTTAAACGGCGTTCTCGTTATGGACCTTGGTGGTCTACACTCCGCCCTTAATGGCAGCTTTACTATTAATGTAGATGGCACTATTTCTTCAAACGTTGATGGCGTTAAAACCAAATTAATCGATGCGAACTTGGAAAAAGGAAAAGTTTACGATCTTGATTTCTTCTACGCTGAGCGTAGCACTAGTAGCTCTAATAGCAAAATCACTATGACAAACATGGACTGGCCAATTGCCGCTGAAGCCGAGTTGAACGGTGAAGTTATTGGCGGTACTTTAGTATCTTATACTAGCAGTCTCAAAAATATTGATACCGAAAACCCACTATATCTCACCCGTGTTGCTTCCTACACCGAATCTACTGACGGCTCCGCTGGTTTCTTACCATTGAATAAAGATTTAATTTCTTATACCTACACCCCTAATGACGAAAACTCTTGGACCCCACTAGAGATTACTGGGCCAGGTGCTACCGCCAACGATTTCTTGCTTGCCACACCACTCACTATGGGCAAAGCCGGTTCCTTTAATGATACTATCTACTTTAGGTACAACGTACGCCCAACCGATGATTCCGGAGAAATCTTCAATAAAATTTCCTATCTCACCCAAAATAGCTATGGTGACGTAGGTATTTCTTACGATGATATTACCGTCACTTACGAAAATCTTTCACCGGTCCAGCCAGCCGACCCAGTAGAGGAAGAGCCAAAAGAGGAACCAAAAGAAGAGCCAAAAGAGGAACCAAAAGAAGAGCCAAAAGAGGAACCAAAAGAAGAATCAAAAGAAGAGCCAAAAGAGGAACCAAGTCCAAATGTTCCAGACACAAACAAGCCACAACCTATCGACATTGGACATCTAATTGACATGGGTGATGCTACTATTTTCGATGATACTGAATGGGCCTATCTAGATCCATTAGGCGCAGTATCTTATGCCCCAGATACTGGGGTAATTGCCAAGATCGCCGCTAAAGCGTTTAGTCAAAAATCATTTGCCTCAATTATTTTGTCACGTAGTTTTGTGTTGGTGAACCTCGCAATTTTTGCCATCAGTTTTGCAGTTTACTTCCCACTCAGAAAATACTAAAAAACTGGCTAGAATAGACCAGCCAGCTACATAACTATATTATATCACACTTTTTGAATTCTGTCAATACCTGGCTGGGGCGGTAGGACTCGAACCCACGAATGACGGGACCAGAACCCGTTGCCTTACCACTTTGCGACGCCCCATTGTAGGTCAGAATACATTTTACTACATTCTATCAACTTGTGCAAGTCCACTATGCCAATTGTAAAGGTATACAGACCCTGGTAATTTACCGATGTATGTGTTATGCTAAAGAATAAGAGATTGGTCTAAAACCTACGCACATTAAAAGGAGGAGATTTTTATGTCAGAATTACGTGAAGTTACCACCACTTGTTTGGATATACCCAAATCAGAAATCGACAAAGCATTTGGTCATCTTTCCGAAAAAAGAATCTACGAATGGGCGTCATACCAGACAGCTCTTTCGGCCGCATACATAAAAACTGGAAATGGCACATCGTCTACTCCGGAGGGGACATTTGCTAAGCGTGCTATGCTGGACAAATTGAAAGGCGCTTTCATAAAGCGCGGCAATCCCACAGATTGGGATATATACAAAGATCTTTTCGTTCAGCATTTGGAGGATCCTGGTACGTTAGAGAATTTCCGATATTTTTGTGTCCCCAATTCGGACGAAATGATAATGTTCTATGTATCAATCTGGCTGGGGGATATGGCTTCAGCTATGGAATATCTCCATCGCTGGGGTAAAGATCTGAAAGGGAACTACCGCAAAAGTCCTGAAGATGAAGCCTGGTATCGAATGACCGAATATGAAGGGATCGCCGTTAATGAACGTCTCAAGGCTCAAGCCGTAGCAGATCTTATTGACGCTGAGCTCAAAAACTACCAGGTCAATAAAGTTTGCTTTTTTGGCGGTGGCAACCTTCCTGAAAGGCTCTACGATCATTGTTTGTGGGGCATGCCCGAGATTTACGTCTTTGAGATCGAAGCAACCACCTCGCCTGAAGACTTAAATTTAGGGCCTTCAGCAGAGGAATCTACGTATTATTTCGAAAACGGTCTGCCGATTTTTATTCGGGAGAGTCTAAATCAGGCACCCACCCATAGTGAGCTGCTCTCACAAATGCATATCGTAATAATGCACGGCGTATCAATGTATCTTGGAAAAGACCAGCAAAGCATGGTTGAGGCACTGTTAAGCGGATACAAGCTTTTGCGCTCAGGGGGCGTAATGTCATTCGACTATTTGCTGATGACCGATGGCATAAAACGTACCGCCACAGCTCAACATTGGCCACGCGCACAAGAGATGAAGATCTTTGAATCAGTCACCGATGCTATCAAAGAAGGAAAGGAAGTAGTTCGCCTCACCAATGGCTGCGTGAACGATAAATACTTCACCATTGAGAACATTGCGGTGAATTCGGTCGAGCCATGGGGCGAGACTAGTGTCCGCTTTGTACTCAGAAAAAGATAGCAGCCAATCTCTTACCAGACCCCAAGCATTTTGCTTGGGGTTTTTCTTGCTTTTTTTATTCTAGTTATGGTAAAATAAAATAAAGCATAAGGAGGCTTTAAGGTGCAACTAATTATAATTCTACTTATTGCAGTTTCGATTTTGACATTGCTTTCGGGCATCGCTATTCTGAGTGGCGCTAAAAAAGGAGAGAAATTTCAAGCTTTTTTGTTTTTCTTCATCTCCTTCTTTGCGTTAGGATGGTCTACATCAATTGGTGCATTTTTATCACTACCAGAAAATGCGCCCATAGAAATCACAAAAATGCTCGTCTACGGCATTTACCTACCAGCGCTCTTTATGTCCTGGGGGCTAGCAGTTTATCCAATTTACAAATACAAAATTGGCAAAGCGGTAATGATATTCTATGCAATATTCTGTATCGCACTTTTTGTATTACCATTACTCGAACCATCCATTCTCTATAGTAGCATCACTCTAAGCGAGGCCAACGGGAACATCGTCCATCTCCAGCACAACCTATACAATTATTGCTATATGGCATACTTCATCTCTACCTGTTTTATTTATATGCTTGGTTTTTGGTACAACGCCCGTCATGCCCATACTCCACAAGTCAAGAAGGCTAATCTTATGGTACTTATTGGGTTCACCATCACTGGTGTTATTGCTTTAATCTTCGACGTCGTTCTGTCCTTCATGGGCGAATATAGCATGATTTGGGCTGGGCCTTTAGCTATGTCTTTTGCCTGGGTCTTCCACTACTATGCAATTTTAAGATATCGCCTACTTGACTTATCTGGTACATGGTTGAAAAACCTATCCTTGATCATTATCATGTCCCTTGCCGCAATCGTTTATCTTGCTATTTTCTTCGTCATTTTTATCGCATTATTCAAAATTCCAAGCCCATCTACATCGGTAATCATATTAAATATTATCATGATTACCGTAGTATTACTACTATTTCCTGTATTAAATGAAATCAGTTCTTACGTTCGTTCCTTAGCGTCAGTAACAAGCATTGATATGGTTTATATTGTCAAAAAATTAGAGCTTTTGTCAAAGGAATGCATTAATTATCATGAACTTTCAGGTTTTTTGGCAGAACATTTACATTTCCAATATATTGGTCTCTATATTGGCGAAAAACTTTATAGTTCTAAAAACATTAAGCTAAGTACTACCGACCTAAGTAAAATCAGTAATTTGAAAAATTCTGGCAAAACCATGTGGCTGCCTTTAGATGCCGAACTTAAAGATTATCTTAAAAAAGCCGGTGTAGAAGCTGTTGCTATTCTCCGCGATGCTAACGGCAATGAAGTCGGTAGGATTCTAATCGGTCGGCCACTTGGCAATATTAATTTCTCTAATCGCAACTTATCTTCCATAGAAACCGCGCTGCTGCTTGTTTCTGCAGCAATTAGTTCCGAGAGAGGCCCAGAGGCTTAAATATGACATCGGTGGGCAGAAAAAAGAAAGTCGACATTGTAAAAGATACTGATTTTGTGTCTAAAAACCTGCTCTCCCACCCTCTAGAGAACATTGAAGATGTTGAGGAATTCTACGCAGCCATCAACCGTCATCATCTGACACATGCTATCACCAAAGACCGTCCTTATACTTATTGGACAATCGAGCTTTATGATAAGAAAAACGGTATTCGTGGTGGCGGCGGCTTAGGCGTACTTGCTGCCGACACTCGTCGCGTGGCTGAGCAGAGCAACGTACCATTCGTGTTGATTACACCGTTCTACCCCAGTGAGCAACATCAGCATTACGAAAGAACCGCCGATGGCTTCAATAATTATACTACTCATGAACCTGTAGAATATCAGAAGTATGGTTATCAATTGCTTGACAGTGTCAATATTCACTGCAACAACACTTTAGTTAAATTAGACGTAATAGAGAAGGTGTTAGGTTCAACCCGTATTCTCTGTATCACGGAGCCAGGTTTTGGCGAACTCTATTCCGGTGATTCAGGTGGAGATCACCGCCTTTACCAAGAAGTCGCTCTAGGGTTCGGCGGCTACCAAGCTTTAAAGCTTGCCGGGCTAAAGCCCGCGATTATGCAATTAAATGAAGTCGCAACTTTCTTCGCGGCTTTAGCCCGGTTGGACGAGCTAGCTAAAAACGGCATGGATTTTTACGAAGCAGTAGTTTATACCAGAAAACACACCCTCTATACCAATCACACGCTCGTCCAAGCCGCCGAAGCCGAATTTTCCTACGAGCAATTCAAGCATTACGTTTTCCCAAATCTCAAATCTCTAGCCGTCAAACAGTGGCTGAAAGATAAATTCGAAAACGGCCGCATTAAGCTTTCCAGTGTAACTATCGAAATCGCCGAGCTTCGCTCTGGTGTTTCCAAACTTCATGCTAGGGTCGCTAACTACAGAGATCTCGCTGGCAACAAAGTAAAATTCAAAGCCGTCACCAATGGCATTGATATTCCAACCTGGACATCGAAAGAAGTCGTAAAATACCTTACTGATAAGGGAATCATCGATAAATTCTTCCTACCCACTGAAGACTATCTTGAGAAAATTGAGACCATTGATGCTAAAGATATCATCAAGCTCAAGAAACAAGGGCGAAAAGAGCTTAATAAAGTCCTAGCAAAACGCCCTAATCAATATGGCAAATATATAGAAATTCCCGAAAACGCCTTGCTCTTTGATTTTAAGCGTCGCTTCGTTGATTACAAACGTCCATGGCTGGCTTTTTCTGAACCAGAGCGTTTGAAAACCATCTTGAAAGAGCATAATGCCTATTATATTCTAAGTGGTCGTGTCCATGAAGGCGACCATAAAATGGCTGAGAAGTTACAAAATATTTTGAATCTTGTTGATAGCGACCCAGAACTAAAGAGGCGCGTATTCTATCTCCCAGATTATGACGAAGAACTTGGTCGCGCGCTTTCCATTGGTTCTAATATCTCTATCAATAATCCAGTTGTCGGTCTAGAGGCCTGTGGTACCTCTTGGATGAAAGACATCATCAACCTTGGGCTTCTGATCAGCACTCACGATGGCGGCGTAGCTGATGCCGCCGCTGACAGCTATCTAAATATTCATGGCAACACCGAACAGGAAGAAATCAACTCGCTTTACCTCCGTATGGAAGAAGGTGCCGCCGCCTGGCAACATGAATTCGACCTTGAATATCTCATTAAGCTTGAACTTTCCGCCTTCTTGCCAATCATTTCTGGCACCAGAATGCTGAAAGATTACCTCGACTACCTGTTTTAAGACACCAAAATCTCAATCACTAATCTAATACCCAAGCAAATCAACTTTGAAATTTTTAAATCTCAAACAGTTTTTTGAGGTCTTCAAACACTTCTTCAATTGTGCCCTTAGCGTCAAGAGTTGGCACATTGTAATCTTTTGCTACCTTGAGATAAGCTTTATTTAGACGGTTCTGAAATTCATCAGCCTGCGATTTCCAAACCTCATTTTTACGGGTTTTACCGCTTTTGTCAGTCTGAGTTCCAAGCCTTCTTGCACGCTCCTTGTCAGAAAGTGTCATAATCACAATCTTGTCAGGAGAAAAGTACCTTTCTGGCATGATAGTTTTGTGTAGTTTTACAATTAGGCTACGACTCACTCCGGCTCCATAACCTTCATAAATCAAAGTAGAAAACCAGTTTCTAGTAGTAATTACTGTTCCACCACGTTTAAGTACCGGCTCAGCCAATTTTCGCCATTGCTCATAGCGATTCACAAGATAAAGCATCACTCTAGTGCGATGATCAATGTCTTGTTTGGTGCCATAATTAAGCTTAGCAATTTCTCTAATAAGCTCATCGTCGCTACCAGTACCGGACTCTGAGTAAGCCACCACCTCTTGGCCTTTAGATCGCAAATATTCTGCCAGCAAGTTAGCTTGCGTATCTTTACCTGTAGCGTCCTGCCCCTCAATCACAATATGCATTATTTTTTACCCTCCAAATAATCTTGGTAACAATGCGCACAAATTGCCTTATATTCAACCTTGGTCTTACGTTTTGGATCGTCAATCAAAATGTCTGGTCCATCAGCCACCAATTTGTCATTGATAAACCTTGCATTATAAACCGCCTTTCTGCCGCATTCACAAATTGTCTTAATCTCGTCAATCTCATGAGCAAGTTGCAATAACCTTGTCGCACCTTCAAAGCCACCATCTTCACGTTTGAAATTAAGCCGAAGGCCATAAGCTATCACTGGGATATCTAGCTTCACCACCACGAGCATCAATTCATCAACCTGTTTTTTAGTCAAAAACTGTGCCTCATCTACTAAAACACAATGCACATCACGATACTCTTTAGAGATTTTTTCAAACAAATCTACTTTACGATCAAAACAAAAATCGGTCTCTCTTTCCGGTCCAATCCGTGTAAGCAGTTTAGTGCCATTTCTGGTATCAGTAGCAGGCTTAATCACGCAAACTTTATGGCCACGCTCCTCATAATTAAACGCCACCTGAAGAAGTTGCATCGTTTTGCCACACCCCATCGCTCCATGTCTAAAATAGAGTTTTGCCATATCACTATTATACTACCATTCTATTTCTGGTAACCCATTTTTCTTCAAGAAATCATTAGTCTTACTAAAATGGTGATTGCCGAAAAAACCATAGTGCGCTGAAAGCGGAGAAGGGTGTGGCGATTCTAAAACTAAGTGTTTTGATTTATCAATCAACCCAGCTTTACTTCTTGCATCTCTACCCCAAAGCAAGAATACCAGATGCGGACGTTTTTCATTTAAGTATTTAATCACCGCCTCTGTAAAAGTCTCCCAGCCTTTTCCTCTATGCGAGCCAGCTTTATGCGCCTCAACAGTCAAAGTGTTATTTAGAAGCAATACCCCTTGCTCTTGCCAATGCGAAAGATTGCCGGTTTTGTTAACATGCCGACCGATGTCATTATCAATCTCTTTATAAATATTTATAAGCGATGGTGGAATTGGCTGATTATCTGGTACCGAAAAAGCTAGACCATGTGCCGCACCAGGTGTATGATAAGGGTCTTGTCCTAGGATTACCACCGTTACTTTATTAAGATCTGTGGTAAATGCCCGAAAAACTTGAGTTTTTTTAGGAAAAATCACTTTGTTTTCATATTCGGCATGTAAAAAATTACTTAGACTCTTAAAATAAGGTTTACTAAACTCCGAATTCAAAAACTCTTTCCAGCTTTCGTCCATAATTTATTTAGCCCATTTTTCTAGACGCTCTCGCTCAGGAGAACCTTTCTCATAGGCTGAGAGAATATCCTCGATATAGGTATTGCCGTTAGAGATATTTAAGGTTTCTACATGTGGCATAGACTTTAAGAGCCTAATAATCGCCTCGTCACTCTCTAAGGTGGTCATTGATTTTTTCTTGTCCGAAGTAAAAGAATTAACCCTAAATTGTTTATAAACAAATCTCGTAATGCCGGCCTGCAAACAATATTTTAGACAGTTGTCGCAAGTTGCCATTTTGTTATAAAGCGTACAGCCAGAAACATCACGCTTTGCAAAAATAATTGCATTCATTTCGGAATGAATTGCAAAATAATATTTCATCGGACGTTCGGTCAAGGTCATTATACTCTCGTCTGCACCCTGTATCATACCATTATAACCAAAAGAGACTGGACGATGTTTGTCATCGACAATCACACAGCCATTCTTCGAAGAAGGGTCTTTACTGCGCGATGCTACCACCTCAGCAATGTTCATAAAATACTCATCCCAACTTTGCTGTTTAGATTTATCAGCCATAAAAACCTCCACAATATATTTTCTCTATTATAGCACATCAAACCATGTAATTTTTACAACATTTTAAGATTGTTTTAAAAGAAAATTTCCTGCTTATGCTTGCGTTTAAAAAATCATTTTCCTATAGTGAAACTAGCACATTAATAACGGAGAAGTACCTATGAAAATATTTAAAATTTTAGCCGCTAGTGCTGTAGCCTTCACTAGCGTCTGTCTCCCTCTAGCTACAACTGCAAACGCAAAAAGTTGCGACGATATCAATTTTATCTTTGCCCGTGGGTCCGGCCAGAATTTGAGCGCCGCCGAATATCGCGATTTCAAAGATAATATCTTGTCCACTATGAATTCTAGCGGGCTAAATCTAAAAATTAATTTTTATGAGCTTGGCTCTGATACCTATGGTGGCGCACGCTACCCAGCTATCGATGTAGGTGGGCTCACCGCACTCGGCGCTAAAGTTTCGGCCGGCAGAAGCTTTGCTTTCGGAAAAAGCGTAGAGCAAGGCGAAACTGAGCTAAAATCTTATATCGCTGAGGTGATGTCAACTTGCAAAAACACCAAATTCGTCCTTGGTGGCTATTCTCAGGGAGCGATGGTAATTACCAATTCCATACCTTATCTTGATCCCAATAGAATAATCTATGCTGCCACTTTTGGCGACCCTTATCTTTATCTCCCGGAAGGGAAAGGAATTATTCCCGATGCCTGCCGCGGTAAAAACTTTTCCGATTATCGTGAATTCGCGCCCAACTGCCGCACCCATGAAGGAATTCTGGGTGCTAAAGACCCTTATGAGCCTTCTGACTTCTTGGGGAAAATTGGTCTTTGGTGTAATGACCACGATTTTATGTGCGGCGCTGGTTTCAAAACTGCGATTAATCTAAATGAGGGTGATATCGCCAGCCAAATCATCAACAACGCCTTAAAAGCTGGACATCTGAACTATGTCTCTGATGGACATTTTGAGTCCGCCGCCAATATTATTGCTAATAAAATCAGACAGTCTTTTCCAAAACTCGCAAATTCTCAATCAACTTCCACCAACATCACCCCTGTTTCTAATCGCGATACAGTAATTCTAATTGATCGTACCAATTCTATGCGAACCCATATTAATAGCTACAAGAACGAGGCCAAGCGTCTAGCCAAAGAAACCCTGGACTCTGGAGGCAGAATTGCGCTTTACACTTTTGGCGATCTAGATGACAATAAAAATCTCTACCGCGATGATCTTAATACCCCAGAAAAACTAGTAGATTTTGGTGCTAGTTATGAAGAGTTCTGCACCGCTCTCGACAATATCAAGCTCATTGGTGGTGGCGACAACCCAGAATCAGCACTATCAGGCTTACTTGGTATCATGAACGAGCAGAAATGGAAAGTTGGCGCTACTAAATCTATTATTCTACTTACAGACGCTGAGTACTTAATGCCAGACCGCGATGGTACAACGCTAAAACAAGTAATTAATCGTTCTTTAGAAATCGACCCAGTTAATATCTACGTAATAAATACTACTGACTCCGCGCCATTTTACACTTCACTTACCGAAGCCACCGGCGGCCAGATTTTCACCGACGCTTCTGCCATCTCTTCTGATTATATTTTGAATCGCCCAGCAGTGAACTTCCCGCTTGCAAATTATCTTGGACTCGTCGGAGAGGAACTAGAATTTGATGCTACCACCACTGAGGATATCGTAAAGTATGAGTGGGACTTAGATTTTGACGGCACTTTTGAGACTATCACTACTATTCCTAAAATCGTCGCCAAATATACTGCTCCGACCTCTGGTTTTCTCCAACTTCGTATTACTGACACAAATGGTTTGTCTAGTACTGCTTCAGCTGCTGTTTCTATCTATAATAATTTAGAAAATATTCCAGAAATTGCTAATGCAAATTACTCACTAGATGGCTACACCGCGCATCTAAGCTTTAACACGAAAAATACCATCGCCACCCTAATTTCTATCAATGGCGACACTCTTGGTATCACCACCAAAACAGAAATAGATATAACTGACTTAGAAGACAACACGTCGATTTCTCTCACACCAATCGGCACTGATGGTTTTACTGGTAATGCCGTTTTAATCAATATACCTATTGTTGGTCTTGGAGGAGAAAGCAATGAAAAAACCGCTCCAGACATTTTAAAAGCTAATAATCCGATAAGTAATTCAGCTAGTGTCACCGAGCCTGATACAAAAATAAAGATTTTACCACCAAACGCCGGAAAGCTCTAATTGGAAGAAAGATGCCAGTGATCGCCAAACTCGCATTTGTAGACTGATAGTCTAGGAGCACCATGGTCATGTTCAGCTACCCGTGCAGCTACTTCCGCTTCCTCACGCGTAGCATAACAAATCTTATGTGCCTCGCCTACCCAGCACTTTTCTGGCACATATTCCTGGTTTTGATAGTTAGTTTTTCTTGACATTTGAAATAATTATACCATAGGAAACCTGTTGCAAAATACTTTTCCACAATGTTGTAAAAATTACAACAAAAATAACCATATTTAGTATTGACACGCTACATATAGTGTCCTAAAATAGAGCCAGACACTAAATATAGCGTCAAGCAAATATAATTAAAAACAAAAAGGAAAGAACATATTTTCAAGGAGGTATATTTTTATGTTCAAAAAAATCAAGAAACGCGATGGTAAAATCGTCAATTTTAATCCAGATAAAATCGCAGATGCAATTGCTGCAGCTGGTAACGCTACTGAAGAATTCAAATACGACCGCGCTAAAAATCTAGCCGACAAAGTTGTAGAGCGTGCAGAGAAGGAAATTACCGCTAGAACTCCTAGTGTTGAACAAATTCAAGATATCGTCGAACAGGTTTTAATGGACTCTTCATTCAAACGCACAGCTAAGGCTTACATTACTTATCGTCAGGAAAGAAACCGTACTCGTGAAGCCAAATCTAATCTTATGAATATTTATAAGACTATTTCTATCGCTGACGCTTCAGAAGACTCTGACGTCAAACGCGGTAACGCCAACGTTGATGGCAACTCAGCCATGGGTAAAATGCTTCAATTTGGCGCTGAAGGCTCTAAAGTCTTTGCTAAAACCCTCCTTATGAACCCAAAATTTGCTTACGCTCATGATAATGGTGATATTCACATTCACGACCTTGATTTTTACGCCACTGGTACTCTCACTTGCTGCCAGACAGACCCAACTGTTCTATTCAAAGATGGTGGCTTTAATACTGGTCATGGCCACCTTCGTACTCCTAATTCTATTGGTTCTTATGCCGCGCTTGCCGCTATTATCTTACAGGCCAATCAGAATGAACAGCATGGCGGCCAAAGTATTCCAAATTTCGATTACGCTATGGCTCCAGGCGTAGATAAATCTTTCAGAAAAGCCCTAAAGCGCAATCTTGAAAAATATAACAAATACTCCGGTAAGAAACTAAAAGCTACTATCCCAGAGAATATCAAGTTTGGCGATGAAAAAGCTCTGAAAAAGCTTAAAATTCCAGAGGTCGTAATTGAAACTTCTAACGAAGACGTGGAAAAGCAAACTTTCCAAGCCATGGAGGGCTTCATCCATAACCTTAATACTATGCACTCTCGCGCTGGTGCTCAAGTGCCATTCACCTCTATCAACTTCGGTACTGATACTTCTCCATCTGGTCGCTTAGTCTCTAAATATCTCTTGGAAGCTACCATGAACGGTCTTGGCAAAGGCGAAACTCCAATCTTCCCAATCTCTATTTTCAAAGTTAAGGAAGGTATCAACTATAACCCAGGTGACCCAAACTACGACCTCTTTAAACGTAGTATGGAAGTTTCCGCCAAACGCCTCTTCCCAAATTTCACCTTTATCGATGCACCATTTAACTTGCAGTATTATAAGCCAGGTGATTACCGCACCGAAATCGCTACCATGGGCTGCCGCACTCGCGTCTTTGGCTCAATCTTCCCAGAATCTGATGGTATCGTTACTGGCCGCGGCAACTGTTCCTTTACCACCCTTAACCTTGTCCGTCTTGGTATTAAACATGGTATTTGCCTAAAAGAACGCAAAGAAGCCGACTGGTCCGGGTTCTATAAGAACTTAGATGAGGTTATGGATCTCTGTAAAGATCAGCTCCTTGAACGTTTTGAGTTCCAAGCCAATCAACATGTTAGGAACTTCCCATTCTTGATGGGCCAAGGCAACTGGTTTGGTTCAGAGAAGCTTGGCTGGAATGATACTCTCCGTGACGTCATCAAGCACGGCACACTCTCTATCGGCTTTATTGGTTTAGCTGAATGTCTTGTGGCAATGACTGGCAAACACCATGGCGAAGATGAAGACTCTCGCGAACTTGGTCTAGATATCATCTCCCACATGCGTGAAAGATGCGATGATTATTCCAAGAAGTATAAACTCAACTTCTCTCTACTTGCCACTCCTGCCGAAGGCCTATCTGGACGTTTCACCAAGATTGATAGGAAAGAATACGGTACAATCAAAGGAGTCACTGATAGAGACTTCTATACTAACTCCTTCCATGTCCCAGTTTATTATCCAATCTCCGCCTTTGATAAGATTGAAATTGAAGCTCCTTATCATGCCCTTTGTAACGCTGGCCACATCAGCTACATTGAGCTAGATGGTGATCCATCCGACAATATCGAAGCATTTGAAGCTGTTATTCGCAAAATGCACGACTGTGGCATTGGTTATGGCTCAGTTAATCACCCGGTAGATAGAGACCCAGTCTGTGGCTTTGCCGGCATCATTAAGGGTAATCGCTGTCCATCTTGCGGTCGCAAAGAAGATGATGTGCTCTTTGAAAGACTTCGTCGCATTACTGGTTATCTAGTTGGCTCTCTTGAGCGCTGGAACGATGGTAAAAAAGCCGAGGAAGCCGCTCGTGTCAAGCATAGCGTTTCTAAGTCCGACATCGCTGCTGAAGCTTGTGCTTGCGAAAACCACAAGAACGGTGTATATACAAAGAAAGAAAAGGCTGCTCGCGAAGCCAAAAAAGCTAGCGCGAAGTCTGCCCTCGGAAAGGAATAAATGAAAATTAGACTCTCCGGTCCATTGGAGCACGACAACATCGTCAATGGTTACGGCCTACGTGCCGTGCTCTGGACTCAGGGTTGCTGGCGTCATTGTCCAGGCTGTCAAAACCCAGAGACTTGGGACTTTGATGGTGGTGTCGAAGTAGATATTGAAGAAGTTAAAAAACGCCTCTCCGAGTTTAAAGGCCAAGCCGGCATCACCTTCTGTGGTGGTGAACCATTTGAGCAGCCAGAAGCTTGCCTAGAAATTGCCAACTTTTGCCGCGAAAAGCTTGGTTGGAACATCTGGAGCTTTTCTGGATATACCTACGAAGAACTAAAAAAGGCCGGCGGTGCTAAAACCAGATTCTTAAACTCCCTTGATGCCCTGATTGATGGCCCATTTATTCTTGCCGAAAGAGATTTAACCCTCAAATTCCGCGGTTCTAGAAATCAAAGACTCTTACACCTTAAGAATGGCAAAATCGTCAAAGAAGAATAGTTTCCGCTTGCGACCTAAACACTACCAATTTCAATTTATGATAATCTAATCTATAATAAGGAGAACTATGGTATATCTCGATTATTCTGCGACTTCTCCACTCCTTTCTTGTGCTAAAGAAGCAATGCTCGCCACTATGGGCTTGAGTGGCAATGCTTCTGCCTTGCATACTCCAGGGCATCTCGCGATGAATGTTATTGAGAAAGCAAGAGAAGAAATCGCAAAATTAATTAATGCTGAGCCGGAAGAAATTTTATTTACCTCTGGTGGCTCAGAATCAAACAACACCGTGACGAACATCTTTGCCGGCGAATCTGTAGCTGTTTCCGCTATCGAGCACCCTTCGCTTTTAGAAAGCGCTCGCGCACGTTGTGAAACCACCATTTTGCCAGTTAATTCTGAAGGTATTGTTGGAAAAATAACAGGAGAAAACTACAAGTTAGTTTCTGTAATGCTCGCCAATAACGAGATTGGCACTATTAATAACGTCAAGAAACTAGCCGACGAGACTCATAAGATGGGCGCGCTATTTCACACTGATGCTACCCAAGCTCTAGGCAAAATCCCAATTGACGTCAAGGCGCTAGATGTGGACTACATGACCCTAAGTTCACACAAAATAGGTGGTCCCGTAGGGATTGGTGCGCTATATATCAAGAAAGATAGCCCATTCAAGCCTCTAATCATCGGCGGGCATCAAGAAAAGTCTCGTCGCGCTGGTACTTATCAAACTGTAAATATTGCCGGATTTGGCGCCGCTGCGAAATATACCAGAGAACATGATTTGCCAAAGTTATTTAAGGCGCAGATAGGGCCTCTCAGAAATCAGCTTGCGAAAGAAATACTAAAAAACGTTCCGTTCTCAAGTATTAACACCCCCCTAAATAATTCTTTACCACACCTCTTGAACTGCTCTTTTGAAGCGGCTGAGGGGGAATCAATTCAGCTATATCTGGACGCCGAGGGCGGAATCATTACCAGTACTGGTTCCGCATGTGCTGCCGGTGATGGCAAACCATCACATGTGATTATGGCGACCAAAGGCGATGCCGAAATTGCCCATTCTTCCGTACGCTTTTCTTTTGGTATTGACAGTACGAAGAAAGATGTCGAAATAGTTATGCAATATTTACCAGGAATTGTCAAAAGATTGCAAGGAATTAGCACTCTTAAAGCAGGCAAGATCAAGAAGGAGGATAGTTACTATGACAAATAAAACTAACAGGTCACAAGATTCAAAGACTAAATCTGCCCCAAACCCTAAAAACACCTGTTCCACCAGAGCCGCAGCGAACGGTTTTCCCGCTGGCACCGATTGGGTTTATACAGATATCGTAAAGGAACATTTCTTGAACCCTCGTAACTTCTTGATGGGTGACGAAAGCAAATACAGATGTGACGCCAAGGGAATTGTCGGAAACCCAATCTGTGGGGATCAAATGTTAATGATGATCCAAGTAGAAAATATCAAAGACGAAAAAACAGGTAAGACCGAGCCAGTTATCAAAGACGTAAAATGGAAAACCTACGGCTGTGCTTCAGCTATTGCTAGTACTTCAGCATTATCAGAGCTCGCCAAAGGCCGCACACTGGACAATGCCCTCAAAATCTCCGCCGAAGAAATCGAAGAATACCTTGGTGGTCTGCCTAAACACAAATTCCATTGCTCAGTCTTAGGCCACGAAGCTCTTGCAGCTGCAATTGAAGATTATAAGAAAAATCACTAATCAAATTACTTAAGCATTAAGCTAAAGCTGTATTGCGATTTCTAGTTTCATCGTAAATGATGTTTTCTTGTCTGACCGCTGGCTCAGCTTGTGCCACTGCCTCTGTATCTTCATAGTAGATACCTTCTGCTTCCTGTGATTTTAATGGTCCCATATCAGATGGATTATAATTAGCCAAGAATTCAGTATAATTAATAAGATCGAGCACCGCCACCACATGATCTTTACTCATGCCAGAATAACGAGCAATAATACCCTCATAGGAGTTGTCTAGTGGGTTTTCTCTATAGTATTTTGCTATCGCATCACCAGTAGTAGTGCTAGTGAGTTTGCCAATCGCCTCCATCCATTCTAGAAGTTCGACATAGGCTTGATAATATTTCATTTCATTCCAGAAATAGTCATCATTCATGGTTGCATCTTTAAATACTTTCTCCTCACCATTGTAAACGTTATAGATTCCATTATCGCCTGTGCCAGCCGCCGCACTTTGTGCCGTGCGCATCGTGTAAGCTGTACCCCCAACCCAGCGAGACATATATTCGCTCTCTGCTGTGGCTTGCTCATCTTGCCAACCTAATTCCTCATAAATACTCTCCGATTCATCTTCCGCGCTATCCTTGTCAGAGTGTAAAACATTTTCGTTTGTAGCACCAACCGCATTTGGATGAAATCTTCCTTTAGTGAAATCGCGCTTCGTCAACCATTCTAAGTTGCTATCATCCGTAGACCCCCAGTCACTACCACGTTGACCAGACATCACCATAAATGCCATCAGTGCTCCATTCTGATTGATAACTGGTTGCCTATCAGTTTCTCTAACTTTGAAATCAAGTTCACATTCACCAGGAGCTTCATCATTCTTTGCCTCTTCAATTCCGGGTTCAGTAGGGTTCTCTGAATCATTTCTATTATGCCAACCAGTCTGATACCCCTCGTATTCAAAGTTTGTATAGCGACTATAGGACCACTCAGTTGGGTATTCAAAATAATACACTTTGACAGGCTTTGGCCCCATTCCGCTTTTTATTTCATATTTCCAATACCAATCCGTCTCGCAACCGTGTGGGCCACCAACACTATGGTCGGATCTGATCTTACCGTCCATACTTTCTGGCCAGTGATGTCCAGCACCATTTTCCGCCTCATTGAGAGGACCATCACCGAAATCTGGATCACCCCTCTCTTCTTTCTCTTTGTCTTCACAATTTATACCATTCCCACAACCATACACATATCCCTTTTTGTCGTATCTAAGCTCCGCTACCGTATCAAATATCTCAACAGGCTTCATACCACTAAGATTAAGGTCGCTCGTATAATATTGATTGCAGTATCCATCTGATACCGCCAACAGGGAATTGGCTAACACACAGTCGCCACGGTTGAATGTAAATCTAGTTTCCGACACCGCGCTAGAAGTTGGGAGTAAATTAGTCAAAGCGCTAGAGAATAAGCTACCAATACCACCCATCATCCCCGTTACGGAAAGTGACTGTGTGGATGTAGCTAATGGGATCAAACTATAAGCAAGACTGCCTAAGAAAGTATGCTGGGATGTTACATCAAATGGGCTCTTTGTCCGCCTGTCATACTCTGCCTGTTCTGCAATTACTTCCTGCTGCGCACGATAAAACGCTACCACCGAGGCATTATCACCAGTAGTCTGTCCAGCAGTTTTGGCTTTTTCGCCCATAATACGTTCAGCAGAATTTACCATCGCCTCGCCAAGAACTGCAGTGTTATCGTCGCCAAAGAAAGTTTGTTCTTTCATCTGGTTGTACTTAGCTATGGTTCCATCTAGAGCACTTACTGTGACGCCAGTAGCTCCAGAGAAGAGAGTCTTGAGCTTGTTTACCAGCCCCTCCGCCCATGCTAACGCTTTTCTGAACATAGACCCAATCGCAACGATAACTCCATTCCCCCTCACTTCGCCATTATCACTATTGGTGTTACCCTCATAGATACATTCCCTATATATTTTCGGATTTTCCAAGTCGCCAAAATCCACTGTCCCATTTTCACCGATATTGGCCTGAGCACTAGAAGACAAGAGATTTTCATTGCTCTGGTTCAAGTTTCCACTACCAAATAAGTGATGGATGCCCTCCGTATCGGCGCCACCATTTCTCACAATAATATTATTTGCTACAGAAAGTGGAGCCTCGCTACCTTCTCCAGCCATGCTCTTGTCTATTGCCTCTAGCCAAAGAGAACCGGCACTTACTTGTCTTGCAGTCTGGTCTGCGGTAATCACTCCCTCTATATCATTAGCCGCAGAGATGGCACCGCAATCATAATTTCCAGCGTCTTTTGCGACTTCCTGCACTCTTTCCTCTAGTGATTTGTCACCAACGTCATTTTTCTCCTCTGCTGCAGGCAAAGTCTTCGCTATCTCTATAAACGCCCGCTCATCTTCCTCGTTGTCTCCGGTCAGCTTAAACGTAGCATAATTATTCCTAGAAATACCTAGTCTTTGCATCACCGTTTCTGTCATCTGAGAATACCACCCAGAAACATCTCCACGCCAAGCTCTAGCCCCACGTATAAACTTCTCTTTGAAGTCCCAATCCTTTTCCATAGCCTCTTTGAAACCCATTACATGCCCAGTCTCAGCAGCAATTCCCAGATCATCAAGCACTTGTTGCTTTTTCTGCTCTATTGCTACCTCGTCAGAGACCGAACCGGAATCTGTCACCGTACCATCGCTGTCAGCAATAGCGCCACCACTTGTCGCACTAACTTTCTCGCTAGAAGTAATCACGTGTGTCGCACCATCTGAATCTTCATAAGTAAGTGCTACGGTTCCACCCTCTTTCACGTAACTAAGGCCAGAACCATTAAAGCTCTTGACTTGTTCCTCAGTAAAGCCCATACCTTCAAACACTATATCGTTAATCACCTCAGAAGATTCGTCACCGGCAAGCTGCGTATTATCCGTCAGCTCATCTGTTCTGGCCGTAGTGGAAACTTTGGTAGAGTTCCAATCTTCCACCTCTCTTGCCTTAAACCCAAATGGGAATAACCACTGACCAAACATCGATATTGCCCCATATAGCAAAATCACACCCATAAACAAGGCTATCACTGGCGCAGCTTTTTTAACCGTGATCTTACTATCTCCCTTACCTTTGCCATTTCCGCCACCAAGAAGACCACCACCAGATTTCTCCGCACCTCTGGCCGCACTTACTGCTTTTATCGCAGCGCCGGCGGCACCCCCAACCGCTCCTCCAACGGCAGCTGCCGCCCCAGAGCCAGCTTTTTTAGAGGCAAAATTCTCCCCAGCCTGTAAAGCTCCCTTAGCGGCGGAAGCACGTTTTTCTTTTTTATCTTCCTTATCTTCCTCGTAAAAATCAGGGCGAATATCAGATCGCTCCATATTCTCATATGCACCTAAAGATTTACCCTGACCCTCACCTTCATCCATACTGCTTATAATTATATCATACCTAAACATTAGCAGTACATATTGATTTTTTTCGCATTTTGTGCTATAATAGTAATAATAGATATTTGTTGGAAATATTGTTCTTTTAAAGGAGGGTGAACTATGAAGAGAACAGTTTTAGCTATAAGCTTATCGATGCTTTTCGCCGCTTTTATATGTGGCTGTGGCACATCTGCCACTAGTAAGGTTACTGAGGTGACCGAAGTTACCAATGTTGCTGAGACTACTGAGGCTCAAACCTCTACGGAAAATCAATCGGCCGACCAGCCTATAACGGCTAGGGAAGCTCTGGATGAAAGCATGGCCGAAGGCCTTGCCACATCACAAAAATCTGAGGTGGACTGGCAGGACTACGTTGACTCAGATGAAGTGTTCAACATGGACCAGTATGCTGAAGCGCTTGGCTATACTGTCATAAAAGCCGACAAATCGCATTCATGGTATATCTTTGACACTGTCCAGTACCATTACTGTATCATAGCACACGGGCCAACATTAAATATAATGTTCGACAGCTATGATGTCGCATACGCAATCAATGTCGTGGATAGTAGCGACAATCCTGATTCTGCAAAGATATGCACTCAATCATATGTAGTATCTACCTCAGAGCAATGGATTGAAGAGTCATCATCTCTGCTCCGCTTCATCGCGACATCAGGACCGTCCGAAGAGGAAATACACAACTTCTCCGGAGTAAAAACAATTCCTATGGGCTGTACGAAGTGGTCGGAAAAATTCGTCACTGACGAACGTGGTGTCACAATTGATAACCATGGCTCATCTGAGCTGTACTGGAAGAAAAACTGGTGAAGTTAGCTTCCGCTAATTATCCACCCCTCAAATCTCAAAACCGCCCCAAAAGGGGCGGTTTTTCATGACCAAAGGCACTAAGAAATTCCGCAAAATTTTGGACTTCCAACCCACTTATGCTATAATGCTAATTAAATCAACTAGGAGGCAAAATGCAGGGAAATAATATGCCAGAATTTGGCAAGAATGGCACAAACAACAGTCCAACGACAGGGAATAACCAGGCATTCGGTAGCAACGGCAGCACTATCGAACCAGCCAGTAATTTCAATGACACCCCTACTCCTTATAGCCATAATCAATTTAGTAACTTCCCACCAGCCCCAGAACAAGTTATAAATGCACCAGAAGAAAACAAAAAACCTGGCCTTTTCAAAAAACCAGCAGGGAACCAAGGCCAAGAAGGCATTAATGCCCGCCTAGTCACACTTTCTGTTGCCCTTGGCGTTATTACTCTTATTTCTGTAGTTGTCACAATTTGGCTCCTTGTCAATGGTAACAAATCTACCAAAGTAGAGACCCCTGCACAAACTACCACCTCCACCACCACTAAACAAGAACAAGTTTCCGCAAAAACCTTTGGTTTTTATACTAACAAAATTACAAATCCAACCCAAGATGTCATCTATCGTCTAGGTGTTCACCGCTCAAATAAGGACGGCAACGGCGTCTTTGGCGCCTATATCAGCACCAATAATTCCAGCGTCGATCTCTATATTTACTGGCAATATATCGCAGATTATTACGGAGTAACGAGCGAAAACACCGAAAGAGCCCTTGCAGCTATTTCCTTTGAAAAACCAGTTGTCGATATTATTATCGGCGAAACCGGCCAACATGTCGGCGGTGACGTATTGCTCTTCCTGCTCTCCGATGGCACCGTAGAATATATGCCAGTAGTAAAGGCTCTTCAAAATCAAGATTTTAGAAGCTACGGACAGTTAGCTGGCATTAAAGATGTTGTCAAATTCTATCATGTTGATGCTGTTTCCGATACAGGCGACTGGTCTGGTTATGTTACTACTCTCGCTCAGAGAGAAGATGGCTCAATCGTCGATCTTCAAAGCTTCATGCAAGCTACATTATTGTAATACACATCTGATCGCCAACCCATTGTTGCGAACCGCGCCATCTACCTTGTTATTGTTCCTCGATGGCTCGATTGCATACGACTTGTTGTTGTTATACCCAGTAGTGGTCCAATGGTAACCAACTCTGCCGAGGTCGTTCACCCCAGAACCATTAGCATTCCAATACCCTGTATAGACCACAGACAAAGCAATGTTTGTACTACCCCAGCTATTATTGTATGCCGCTTTCAACGCCGCAAGATTTCCAGTATTAGGATCACCATTCGGCAAACTCCAACCAGAAGGGCAAATATCGTACGACGAATTAACTTTACTACTTCTCGTACAAACCGTTCCTGCCGAAGCCGCACAGTAGTTATAGCGCACGCCAATCTTATTAGAGCCAATACCACCGGCCACTGTGGTCGTATCATCGCTCTCGCTACTGTCTAATCTTGGGTTTGCATAATCATCAACCAGTCCAGATGTCGGCAAAGTAAACGCCGTATTCGTGTCCATGTTGGTATTGCCCACGGTCAAAGGCTCCACCAGACTGACAGCGCCTAATCTCAAGTTATCTAGCATCCAACAATTTCCGTCTGCCAATCTCTGAATCGTATATTCCTGATTGTCGCGAATATCTAGTGCAATCTTTGGCGTGGTAGAACATGAAGACGCCGTCACGTCTTGGAGATAGAATGCCCCTACTCTCTCCTCAACTTCCGCAGTCAAAGTCGCCGCACCAGAAACCGTATAAGTCGTTGGGCTGGCCGACGCATCACCAAGCGTGCCGTTTGCCGTGGTAGTCCAACCCGTCAGCTCATATTCTGTTTCAAAGTCCATGGAAATCTGATAAGTTTTGCCAATCGCCAATTCAACCACCTCTCCATCAACGGTAATTGTATGCGAACCATACATGTCGCTATTCACCGTCACCTCAGTCACACCAGTAGTAAATGCCACTGTTATGTCAGCATACAGTACTTCTTCCCATTGTGCATACAGAGTCACCGTTTCACCAACCGTTGTACCGAGATTGACGCTCGCCCCATCAGCATAACTAGTACCAGTCCCGTCCGCCCGTGTGTTCCAACCAGTAAAGCGATAAGTCTTGTTATTGCTCGTTTCTGTCACATAGGTGTTGGCCGGCAAAGTAGTAGCGATACCGAGCGCCACTCTCCTATCTTTCATCGTGCCATTTACCGTCCAGTTCGCCAAATTCTTGTCAAATACTATCGTGTAAGAATTGTCTGCTAGACAGCGCACCGTCTGCCCACGATACTTATACGCACCGTTGGCATTCGTGCTCACCCTGTTAGGCTGAAGCCAGAGGTTAGCCGCAGTCAAATTCGTCACGATAGATGCACTCTGATAGTTACCAGTTTCGCTTCTTCTATTTGCAACAGTTTCAGCCCACTGGCCACTGTAGAGGAAATTATTCGGGTATTGTCGCCATTTCTTAGACATCGCCACAGAGTAGTTGTTAGAGCCATTGCCACCAAGTGCAATATCGAGATTAGCGAAGCTACCCAAAGCGCCATTAGCCGTTGGCATATACCAACCCGCCGGACAAATATCGCCAGTAATATCTTCCTCTGGGTTCGAGCTATCAAAGATACCGTTTCCAGCGGTAGCGGTGTACCAGTTGTAATAGTTACCATAGGCATACCAAGAGCTATTTGCCCCCTCAGCGCTCGGCGACTCTGGCAGGCTACGATTGATGTTATTGGTATTGAAGTAAATCTGATCGATACAATATGATCTCGTAGCATTACAGAACGTATTTGTTGACGACGGGTGATTATTTGCCGCCGTTATGAAGTCGGAAGTCGGGTTATGGGTGTTAGCAGCACTTATTACAACATCATTTCTGGAAAGGTCAAGCCTTAAGTTTTCCGTCATCCAACATTCACCGTCAGCTAATTTTGCAACGGTATAAGTGTTACCATCGCGAGAGTCCGTCAGCGCTATCATCGCCCCCACCGCCATACTTTGACAACCATGCCAATCTTGCATCGTGCCGCTTGATGCCACCCACTTGGCATAAAGTGCCAGTCCGCCCTCGGTGAGATCGCCCACATTAACGGTTTCATTCGGACCGTAAGTCGTGCCACTACCGTCTGGTTGAGTGTTCCACCCCGCAAACCCATAGCCAGCCTTGGAGTAGTTTGGTGCCAGAAGCACCACCTCAGTCGCACCACCGGTGGCCTGATCGGTCATTTCACCCGTGCCGTCATCGCCATTACCGGCGTAGCAGATGCTATTCACCGCGCAGACAATTGTGTCGTTAGTGGTGGCAGTCAAAGTCAAAGTCTTGCGATATTCACCGGTGATAGTGAGCCCTGTTCGCACCCCAAAGGTCAGCTCATAAGTATCAGCTTCCACACCGGTCGCTGAACGCGAATAGCCAATCAGATTGCTAATTCCTCTCTCTGGAACAGGGAAGAATGTGCTCTCGTCCAGACTGTAGCCATAGCCAAGTGGGAAATTAGAAGCCAGCGCCTGTCCAGAAATAGTTGGAATCGTCAGCGTGCCGTCCGTTCTCGAAACCAAAGCTGTCGTGTCGTTGTTGTTTTCTAGCGTCAGGCTGTAGCCATTATCGTTGCTAGTCTGAATCTCTATAGTATGCTTAGCTGTCTTGAATTCGCCTGGTACCACCTCTAAAGCTTCCGGCTGCGTAATAGTCATGGAAATGGTTGGCGACACCGGCTCATCAGCGTAAACACTCTGGCCGCTCAAAAACAACCCTATCAAAAACAGGCTGGAATAAATAATCTTACCGATCTTCACCCACACGGGTGAGCGGCAATTGAGCCTCCATTTTTTCACTCTACTTATTCCTTATGCTTTCTATTTTAGCATAAAAGGGATAGAAAAGAGGACAAAAACATTAGCAAAATCGGCTTTTTTGCCCTAGTTTTCCACAGGAATTAATCGCAATAGTTGATGGTTTTTCCGTAAATCGTTTGCGGCATCGCCCAGTCCACTAGAAAGTCCTCTTGGCCGAGATGAACATAAGGCAAGCCCTCTGCTGTAGCGGTCTTTAGGTCAACACAATATGAGTCGCCATCAAGATTTTCAATCTCATTCAAAATCAGCGTAATTCTAGAAACGTAAGAAAATGCAAAGTATGAACGTATCGCCAAAACGCCCAGAAGAAGCCCAATCAAAATACCAGAAAATATTTTTAGATGTCTATCAAATTTAGGCTTATGACCATCAAAGAGCACCAGTTTAGCAACGTAAATAAACATTGCTGTCGCAAAAATGAATGCCGGCAGAACTAGCCTAGTTGGGTAGATAATCTGCGACATCGCAAAAACGTGCATAAAGATGAAAATTCCAGCCGCAATCAAATAATCTTTTTCCGCAGCCAACTTCTTGAATTTTGGCTTCAGACGGTTCAAGACAGCATAAACTCCAACCGGAATGGAAAGTACTAAAAACGGCACCAAAAATCTGCCAAAATTATACACATTGTGCCAAAGAATGCGCACCAAACTTCCACCAAAATCTCTAAATATTTCCGCTAGCGGCACATAATCACAAACCGTCAGATATGCAGGATTGGTATCATAATCGCCAAGGCCATTTCCCACAAAGTACATCAGCCAAAGCGAGATTAAAATTCCAATTACACCTGCAAAGCGCCAGGAAAGCAGAAACCTTCTAAGCACTTTCCAAAAATTCTTACGCAAAACAAACCATTTGTAGACACCATAAATCAGTAGCGAGAGTAAGAATACGATCGCCGTCACATTGGAAGCAAATCCAAAAACAAAACCCAAAATCAACATCAATGCTACAAACCACAGTGATTTAGAAGTCTTCCGCCCCCAAAGATCGCGAAGATAGACGATCCCAAACAAGAATGAAAAGAAACCAATAAAGAGATAGTTGTGAATCTTAGAAAAACCAGCATAAAGCGTCAAGCCGTTAGAGGTTAAGAAAAATACTAGGAAAATACTAGCAAAAATCGCCGCATCAGGAAGTTGCAATCTTGGTCGTCTTTTTAAAACGATATAGGTTGCCATATAAAAAATCAAAAACGCTGCCGCCACATCAAGCAACCTCAGAATAATATCTGGCCCAAACGAAAAATTATAATCAAAGAAGTTAATCACAGCCCAAGCAAACATATCAGCAAGTCGCACCGAATGGTTAAATGCAGCAATTGCATCACCAAAGATATCAACTCGTGATTTTGCCCCCTGCCAGATATCCTCGCCTGAAGTGATAATTACAAAATAACAAACTATGAAAAAAAGTACTGGTATCGCATAAAGCAAAAACGCCAAAACTTTTTTCTTCATAAACCAATTATATCACAACACCCCAGTCATTTAGTGGTATAATAAGAGTATGCGAAAGGTTGTTTCAATAGTCGTGCCAATCTATAACGAAGCGGGCGGTATTAGCCGTTTTTTGGACGAAAAACTCTTACCAGAGCTAAACAACCTTAACAAAACTTACACGACTGAAGTTGTTTTAGTAAATGACGGTTCCAGCGATAAGACAATTGAAATTATCAAAGAGACAGCCTTAAACAAATCTCGCGCAGATGTTAGAATTATTAGTTTTTCTCACAATTTTGGGAAAGAGGCAGCTCTCACCGCTGGTATTAAGTATGCCGTTGGTGATGCCATAGTTTTAATTGATGCAGACGGCCAACATCCAGCAGAAGTAATTCCACAAATGATCGAAAAATGGGAAAAAGGCGCCAAAGTCGTTACCGCCGTTCGTGACCACAGCAAGACTAATCATAAAATTGGCTCCAGCATTTTCTATAAAACCATGCGTATCTTTGGCAATAAATCAGTCAAAGAGGGCGCTATGGATTTCCGTCTAATCGATCGCGAAGTAGCCGACGCTTACAATATTTTCACCGAGCACAACCGCATTGCTAGAGGATTAATTGACTGGCTCGGTTTCCCACAAGAATATATTAAAGTTAAGTTGCACGGCCGTATGAGTGGCAAAGGCACTTATAATTTTGGTAAGCTTTTTGCGCTCGCCATTGACAGTTTTGTTTCGATGTCTAGAACACCACTAGTGTTCTTTGGCTATCTCGGTGGTTTTATTACTATTTTCTCCGGCATTCTAGGGCTATTTATCCTAATCGAACAATACATCATGGGAGACCCACTAAACCTCGATTGGAGCGGTGCCGTTGCTATGTGTATCTTCATTTCATTCCTAATCGGCATCGTCTTAATCTCTCAGGCAATCACCGCGCTTTACATCTCGCAAATCCATACTGAAGTTAAAAATCGCCCGCTTTTTGTCATTGACAAAGAAAAATCTGTCAAATTAGAAAAAGGCAAAAATGACAAATAAAGTCCTTCTGAGTTTTGACATCGAAGAGTTCGATTTCCCCAAAGAACGCGGGGAAGAAATTAGTGTTGAAGATGGCGTGAAAGTTTCCAAAATTGGTGCCGAAAAAATCTTAAAAATCCTAAAACGGCAGGACGTCAAAGCGACTTTTTTCATCACTGGAAATTTTGCTAAATTTGCTCCAGAAATCGTAAAGCAAATGGTAAAAGACGGTCACGAAGTCGCCGCCCATGGCGTTAATCATTTTAACCCTCAAAAATCTGACATCAAAGAAGCAAAACAGATTCTAGAAAAAACTTCTGGCACAAAAATTATCGGTTGGCGCCAACCTAGAATGCAAAAAATCGACTACGACGAGTTAGCAAAACAAGGCTACCTCTACGACTCTAGTGTCAATCCAGCATTTATTCCCGGAAGATACAATAACTCCAAAACTTCCAGAACACCTTTTATGATTTCTACTAAATCTAAAAAAATTCTGGAAATTCCAGCCAGCACCGCCACTTTTATGCGCGTGCCACTCTTTTGGCTAGCGCTACATTTGTTCCCATTTTGGCTCTATCGACTATTTGCAAAAATGTCCCTCAAGAAAACTGGTTTACTTGTTACCTATTTCCACCCATGGGAATTTACTAATTTGGGAAAGTTCAAAATCGTACCATGGTATATTAAAAAGAATTCTGACAAAAAACTAGAAAAAAGACTGGAAAAACTCATCATCAGTCTAAAAAAATCAGGCTATGAGTTTATCTCCTTTCGAGACTATCAGCCTTAATATTCTTATTATACCACATTTTGTCATATTTATCAAGTAGTGCTATAATGGAAAGATATTGGACCGTCGCCAAGTGGTACGGCAACGGGTTTTGGTCCCGTCATTCGCAGGTTCGAATCCTGCCGGTCCAGCCAAAATACACTAAAAAGAGTTTACTCTTTTTAGGATATTTTATGCGAGCGGCTAGGATCAAGCGATCCTGCCGGTCCAGCCATGAGTTTCAACTTTAAACGGCTTGATAACCATTAAATAAAAGGGAAATAATATGAATAAAGTTATTGAGGCAAAAAACCTCACTAAAATCTACGGCAAAAAAGCTGCTGCTTTTACTGCCCTTAAAAATATCAATTTAAGCATCTACGAAGGCGAGTCTGTCGCTATCGTTGGTAAATCCGGCTCCGGCAAATCCACTTTGATGCATATTTTAGCATTACTTGATCGCCCAACCAAAGGCGAAATCCTCATCGATGGTAAAAATGCTAGCAAGTTGAAGAATAAAGAACTGAACAAGCTCAGAAACGAACGTTTTGGCTTCGTTTTCCAGCAATTCTTTATGAATGCTAATGACACCGTTCTAGAAAACGTGCTACTTCCTCTAAAGATTGCTAAGCTCGGCCGCAAAAAACGTAAAAAAGAAGCTCTCGAAGCTCTCAAAATTGTCGACCTGGAAAGCAAAGTCAAAAACAAAGCTACCGATCTTTCCGGTGGCCAGAAACAACGTGTTTGTATTGCACGTGCAATCGTCAATCAACCACAAGTTATTTTTGCCGATGAGCCAACAGGCAACCTCGACTCTGCTACTGGTGACAAAATCACAGATCTTTTGTTCGATTTAAACAAAAAACACGGTGTTACATTAATTATTGTTACCCACGATGAAGACCTAGCAAAACTCTGTAATCGTGTCGTACGTATTTCCGACGGTAAGATTATCTCTGATCAAACTGTAAGAAAGGATCTTAAGAAGGCTGCATCAAAGAAACGTGAGACTGAAGCAGCCCGCGTTAAAAAGGCTAACGAAAGGAAGTAACAATGAAATTGCTAGACATTATTACTACCGCAAATCACAACTTGATGCGCAATAAAACCCGCACCATTCTTACAATTCTTGCGATTTTTATTGGTAGCTTTTGTATTGTAACTACTTCTGCTTCTCAAGCTGGTATCAACAAGTTCCTGGATGATCAGACTTCTGCTTTTGGTGGCGAAGGTTTAATTCAAATGTACGCTAAAAGTGATGACAATAATGGTGTTTCTGCTATCAGCATGGGCTCATCTTTTACCGGTAAGCCAACAAAATATACAGACGGCGACAAAAATGAGATGGGACTTAAAGCTATTACCCCGGAACAGATCGAAAAAGTCAAAGAAATGCCGGGTATTTTGAAAGACACCGTCCTCGACGGCAAATTCAGCACTGTTACCTATGTTGAAAGCACTAAAAACGGTGAGAAATTTACAGCATCTCTTAACCTCATGACCAACAAGAGCGTTCACTTCGAACTCTTAGCTGGTAGAATGATCGATAACGATTCTTCTGAAAATGAGTTAATGCTTCCAAGCAAAGAATGGGCTACGGATCTTGGCTATGCAGACGAAAATGAAGCTATCGGCAAAACCCTAAACTTCGTCTGGTCTGATCCAGTGACTAAAGAGCTAATTACTTTCCCAGCTAAGATTGTTGGCGTTCAAGCACCATCAGTCATCAGCGGCGGTAACGTGATTATCAACACCCCACTAAATCTCAAGTTATACGAAGAGAACACTAAGTATCTTCCATCTACTGAAAAAGATAAGGTTTATACTATTGCCGCAGAATATGATTACAATAAATACTCTGCCGACGATATTAAATCAGAACTTGACAAAATCGGTCTTTATGGTGTAGATATCAATGATATCATGGGTCAAGTAAGGTCCTTCTTCGATATTATCATTACCATCTTTACCGTGTTCGGTTACATTGCTTTGCTTGCAGCTGTAATTGGTATCGTTAATACCCTTTATATGTCTGTCCAGGAACGCACTCGTGAAATCGGTTTGATGAAAGCTCTCGGTATGGGCCGCAGCAAGATTTTCATGAGCTTTGCCGTGGAAGCAATTATGCTTGGTTTCTGGGGCTCAATGCTTGGTACGGTTGTTTCAATCTTGATTGGTAATCTAGTGAACTCTTCCGCTCACGCTTCTGATGGCTTCATGCAGAACTTCCCAACTTTCAATCTTGTAGAATACACTCCAGCAACCGTCATTCCAGTCATCGTTACTATTATGATTATTGCCTTTATTGCTAGTATCCTTCCAGCTAGAAAAGCTAGCAAAAAAGACCCAATCAATTCACTACGCTACGAATAATTTTCCAGCGTTAACTATTAACTTAAGGAATTAATTATGAAACTATTTGATTTGATCAAGACTGCGAATCATAATCTATTTCGCAGCAAAACTCGCACCTTCCTCACTATATTAGCCGTGTTCATTGGTAGCTTTACGATTATTTTAAGTAACGCAATCAATTCCGGCGTTAATGACTTTATCGATAAACAAGTTGCAACTATCGGCGGCGATAGTTTTATCGAAGTCTTTCCAAGCGCCATGTATGACCAAGTCGCCGGTATGATGGGCGGTGGTAACACTAGTAAAGTCAAAGAGTATAACGAAAATACTGGCGGCTTTATGGGCGCCAATATCAGCAACGAAGATCTAGAAAAAATGCGCAAAGTTGACGGCGTAGAAAATCTTGAAATCTTCCATATGCTTTCAACCGAATATATGAGACTAGAAGGCGCCGACAAAAAATATGATGTTTCCGTAGAATATTTTCCAGAAGGAAACTTTAACGTAGACCTTTCCGCCGGTAGAATGACTAGTAACGATTCTGGCGAAGGAGAAATCATCATCAACGAAGACTGGCTAAAACCATTCGGTCTTGATTCTGCTAAAGACGCACTTGGAAAAACCGTAGAAGTCGCTGTTAAACAAACTGCTAAATGCTACGTCACCCCTAATAACTGTATCGCTTCCGCAAAGGCGAAGATTGTAGGCGTCCAGGCCCCAGGTGTCCTGACTATGGATGGCGACCTTCATATTAACCAAATATTAGACAATAAATTATACAGCTTGTCAATGGAGAATGTCCCAGAAAGTAGCGTCCAAAATTACATCGCAGTCGGTAATGTCGACCCAGCAAAAATGGACAAAATACGCGAAGAATTCAAGAAAATTGGCTATGATTTCATCACCGTTAGCGACGCAGTCAGTATGATTCGTACCTTCTTTGATGCCATTCTCGTCGTCTTTAATATTTTCGGTGGAATTGCTCTTCTTGCTGCCGCCATCGGTATTATCAATACTCTCTTTATGTCTGTCCAGGAGCGCACTCGCGAGATTGGTCTAGAAAAAGCTCTTGGCATGGGTAAAGGTAAAATTTTCTTAGAGTTCTCAATTGAAGCAATCTTACTCGGTTTCTGGGGTTCGGCTCTTGGCATTCTCATTTCTATGATTATCGGCTACTCTGTAAATGCTGTCGCTCACGAAACTTTCCTTGCCGATTTCCCAACCTTCGAGCTAGTAATATTCAATCCACTCAATATGACAATTATTACCCTAATTATTATGGCAATTGCTTTCGTGGCCGGCACGCTACCAGCTAGAAAAGCCAGCAAAAAAGACCCAATCAACGCCCTAAGGTACGAATAGGGGTAATCTTGGCAAAGTTATTTGAAGTTATCAAAGATCAGCCGGTGACTATCAAAAAACTAGTCCCCGGCGGTCAGGGAATTGGAACCAGAGAAGACGGCATCAAAGGTTTCTTCTGGAACGCTTTGCCAGGCGAAACTACTACCGAATATTATCTCACCAAGAAGAAATCTCACTATTTTGAAGCCGTCGCTACCAAGCTGGAGAACCCATCAAATCATCGCATCGAACCTTTAGATGCATGTTATCTCTCCACTTCGCCTTGGCAAATTATGGACTATGCTTATGAGTTAGAGCAAAAGTCCGAGCTGCTCACCGAAATTTTCAGGCAGAACTATCTAAATTGTCCAGAAGTACCCGTCCAAACCGATGGACAAGATTTCCATTATCGCAACAAAATGGAATATTCGCTCTATTGGGATATAGAAGAAGAAAAAATTAAGCCAGCCTTCCGCCAGCGTGGTTCACATCGTAAAATACCGATTAAAACTTCTAGCATTGAACGTCCAGAAATTTTCAAGGAAGCTTTAAAAATCATCAATGAACTAAATGTTAAACACGAAGAAGCTAGAAAATATCAATCATTATTACTAAGGTGTAACCAAGCTGGTGAAATTTCCGGAGGTCTTTATGAGAACAAGAAACCTCACCCAGATTTTAATAATCTAACTGATGAGATTTTAGGGCAAAAGTATTCTTATTCACCAAACGGCTTCTTCCAGATTAATATTCCAGTTTATGAAATGGCTTTAAAAGAAATTGCGAAGCATATCAAAACCAATAAAGTTCTAGATCTCTATGCGGGTGTTGGCACTATTGGTCTTTCTGTCGCAGGAGACAAAGAACTAACCTTAGTAGAAAACAACAAAGCCGCCTTTAAAGAGCTGGAGAGAAATGTTAGACAGAAATCGTTACAAAGTTTTTCTTCGGACCATAAGCTTGGCCGAGCGGCCCTGAGCGTGTCCGAAGAAAAAGCTTTGTCGATTTCTACAAAAGCAGTTTTCGCCAATTCTGAAGATGTTTTGTCTTACATTGAACCAGACCAAACCGTAATCTTAGATCCACCACGTGCTGGTTGCGACAAAAAGTTACTAGATAAACTCTTGGAGATAAAACCTGCTACCATCATCTATTTGTCCTGTAACCCCGCTACACAGGCCCGAGATGCCAAGATTTTATCAGAAAAATATCATATCACGGATATAGTTCCGTTCAATTTCTTCCCTAGAACGCCGCATTTAGAGAATCTGCTTGTGCTTAAAATATCACCAGATGAATAATTTTAAAATTCAATCGTTCTGGGGTATAATAGTCTTATGAAGATTTTATTTTTAGGTGCAGGTGCATTTGGCGAAGCCATGAGCCGTATTACAAAATATAACGGTCATGAAAATCTATTTTTTGATCCTATCAAATTTCCAGAAACAAAATTAGAAGATGTGTCAAACCAAGCAGATATTATTATCTATACTGCACCTTCAGAAAAACATTCAGAAATTTTACCAAATTTACCAAAAGACGCCCCACTAATCTGTGCTAGTAAAGGCTTTTTGTCACTTAAACCTTTTTGTGAGTTTAAAAATTTCAGTGCATTCGGTGGTGCCGCCTTTGCCGATCATATCAAAGAGGATGCTGATATTACTTTTACTGCTAGCTCCGAGCTCTCCGAGCAGCTCTTTTCTACTGAGACTATCAAAGTAGAATATACCAAAGATACACTCGGCATTCTGCTTTGCGGCGCGCTAAAAAATATTTATGCAATTGGTGCTGGAATGTATGGCGAAGTTCAAAAAGCAGAAGAAACTCAAGATTATTTAGTGCCATATTTCACTTCTGTTATTAAAGAAATGCAAGTTATTTTGAAAGAAAATCACGCCAACGCAGAAACACTAGCCTTGTCTTGTGGAATATCCGATCTAGTTCTTTCTTCAACTACAGATTCTCGCAATTTTCGTTTTGGTAGAAGTATCCTAGAAAATACCACACCAGAAACCGGCACCATAGAAGGTGTTGCCGCTATCAGTTCTATTAAGAATTACCCGGATTTTATCATCCCAACTTCGGCCACAATTTTAAAATCTATCATCGAAAAGGTACAGGATGCCACTAAATAAACTCCAGAAAAAAGCTGTAGAATATTTAGACGGTCCTCTTTTAGTTTTAGCTGGGCCAGGAACAGGTAAAACTCAGCTATTATCCTCAAAGGTTAAGTATATCCTAAAAAATACCGACACCAATCCCGAGAATATTCTCTGTCTAACCTTTACCGATTCTGGCGCAAATAATATGCGCGAGCGTTTGCGTAGCATGATTGGTATTGCTGCAAATAAAGTGAATATTTACACCTATCACTCTTTTGGCACTAATATTATTTCCGCCTACAAAAACTATTCGGCCCACCTAGAACGCAACCTTGATTCTTCTATTGATGGTGTTACACAATATAAAATTATTGAAAAAATCCAAAAATCTTTAGAGCCTTTTGATGTCCTAAAGACTGCTAGTATTAATAATATTATCGAGACAATTTCCGCTGCCAAATCTGCCAACTTAAACTCTTCCGACCTCAAGAAAATTGCCAAAGACAATATCGAAATTACTAAAAAAATTAATCCCGAACTAAATGAATGGCTCCAGAATTATCAGAAAAATATGAAATTTGCTGATGCTTGCGAAAAAATATATCTTCCGATTATGGAGGTATTTGCAAGATACAGCAAAAAAGAACCTCTAGCCGGAAATATCGAACGTGAAGTCAACATTTATCTACGCGACCTAAACGATATCTACGAAGCCGAGTCCAACAAAGAGAAACCCTCTGTCTCCACGCTTACTAAGTGGAAAAATTCAAAATTTGAAATAGACGAAAACGGCAACTATCGTTTATCAAATCGCTTGAAAAATCTAAGACTTTTAAGTTTAGCTAACGTCATGCAGGCCTACGAAGATGCCTTAAATGAAGCTGGACTTTTCGACTTCTCCGATATGATACAGCAAGCAATTAAACTACTCCGCGAAGATGATGGCTTCAAAGCCACACTCCAAGAGAAATACCAGTATATTTTGTTAGACGAATACCAAGATACTAACGCCGCCCAAGCAGAGCTCATCTCTCTACTTACTGACTACGAAAATCCAATGATTATGGCAGTAGGGGATGACGATCAGGCCATTTACGAATTTCAAGGTGCCAATGCTTCAAATCTACTCAATTTTGCAGAACATTACAACGCAGAAGTTATCACTCTTCTAGAGAATTATCGCTCCAATTCCGAAATTCTCGATTTTTCCTATCAAATTCGTGAACAAATTCACGATTCTTTCGCCAAAAAGAATAAAATCACGAAGAAACTCTCTGCCTTCAAAAAAGATGGCGCTGAAATATCCCGTCATCGTTTCATAGAGGCATCTTCAGAATATGCTTGGGTTTCAGCTAAAATTCGCGATCTAATCACAAACGACCATGTGGAGCCTTCTGAGATTGCCATTCTTACCCCTCAACATAAATACGTCATCCCAATTTTACCTTATTTGAAGTCTCTAGGAATTAAAGTTGCATATGAAAAACGTGAGAACATTTTAGAGGACAAACATATCCATGAACTTATTACTCTTGCTGATTTCATTTACGCTCTATCAGAAAATCAAAACCCTTCACATATGCTACTAGAAATCTTGTCTTTCCCATTTTGGGATATTGATATCGTCGATGCTATCAACTCAGTAGAACAAGAATATGGCAAGAAAAAACCAGTTCTTGAGTATCTCAAAACTAGCGACAATAAATCTTTGCAAAAACTAGCGGTATTCTTCGGCGAATTAGTACGAGTTTCATTTACTACTCCAATAGAACAATTCCTAGATTTTCTCATTGGTTCTGCGGAAATCAAAACTCCATCTGGCGAAATCCTACACTCTAATTTCTTGAATTATTATGAAAATCTAGAGAAGCCAGAAAACGATAAGGAGACTAGTTATAGCACTTTTCGCCTTTATGAAAATCTCACCGTACTTCGCGAAACTATGCGTACCTATCTTGCAGATGTCACATCTCCAAAACTAAAAGATTTTATTAAATTTGTTAGCGATTATAACGATGCTAAAGCAGCCATCATTAATACTAGTCCTTATCAAGATTCTGATAATTCCGTACAAATTCTAACCGCGCACAAAGCTAAAGGTCTCGAATTTGAGCATGTTTTTCTAATTGCAGTTGATGATCGCGCATGGGGCAACGCTAAGGGAAATAACGACTTTTTACATCTCCCCGAAAATCTTATTGCGATCCGCCATACTGGCGTTACTGAAGATGAGAAATTGCGACTATTTTTCGTTGCTGCCACTCGCGCTAAATCCCATCTCTATCTCACTAATTCTATGACGGATTTTGCTGAAAAAAAATCTATCCCGCTCGAATACTTGTCAGAATACGAGGATGAGAAAACTAAACAAACTATTTCGCCTTACCTCCCGGAGAAAAATAAAATCGTAGAAGATTACCCTCCTCAATTAGTAGATGAACTTGGCTTTAATGATGTTGATAGAATCAAGAATACTTGGATTTCTGCGTATCAAATACCTGTCGGCAACGCACGAAATACCCTAAAAGCTCGTCTCGAGAATTATAAACTCACAGCTACCGACCTTACCACTTTTATCGACGTTGCTTATGCTGGCCCACAAGAATTTTTCAAGCATAAAGTTCTTCACGCACCAGAAAAGTCATATTCCGAAAAGATGACATTTGGTAATCTAATTCACGCTACTTTCGAAAAAACAACAAACGAAAAACTATCAGACGATGATGCTGTTAAATTCTTCAAAGAACAAGCCGTGTCCGCAAACATTCCAGACGAAGATATGGAACAAATCATTGAACGCGGCGAAGAAACAATTCGCGCATCTCTAAAAGCATTTGCTAGCGTTATTCGCGCCAAAAATGCCCGTGCCGAGGTTAATCTTTATGGTGAGCATATCACTCTAGGCGACATTCCTCTAACTGGAAAAATTGACCATATTAATATTGACGAAGAAAACAAAACTATTGAGATCTACGATTTTAAAACTTCTGGTTTTAAAGATAAAAAATGGGGTTCGCATCCTACTCTCTATAAGTATCAATTACAACTCATTTTTTACAAACTTTTGCTCAATTTATCACCGACCTATCGCAAATACAAAATTGAAAAAGCTCATATCCTTTTCGTAGTACCAGATATTGGAGATATGGCAGTCCACGATAAGCTCTATCTATACAATGACGCCGAGGAGACAGAATTAAAGAACCTGATTCGGGCCATTTACCCACGAATTAAATCATTAGATTTTATTGATGACGAAAACTTATTTATTCTCCCAAATACGGAAAAAGGCCTTAAAGATATCCGTGATTTCATTGCGCTCTTGCTTGACTATAACAATAAAAAATAGTATAATCTAGAAAATTAGGGGTTTCCCACATTCTAGATAATTCAGAAGGGGGGTGGAATGATTGGCGCTAACCTACAATTGCCCAATATGTGGCAAAGTTCATTTGAGTGAGGCTGCCGCAGCAAGATGCTGTTCGAATACAAAATGCCCACGATGCAATGGTACAGGCATAATCGCACAGTTTTTAGGTCCGAACTTAAACTGTCCAACCTGTAGCGGCAGTGGCAGAGTTAGATGTTAACAAGTGTATGGTTCTAAGGTAATGATTATAAGGTTTGAACAAAACATCTGATTACGCCATAATGGGGCGAAACAAATGTTTCGCCCTTTTTTATCTTTAGAAATATGTTATAATATAGTATATGTTTTGGAACGATCTACCATCAAAATTCACAATTTTAGCTCCGATGGAGGGGGTTACTGATGTGGTTTTTCGTCAAGTTATAGCCCGTGCCGGTCGTCCAGATGTTTTCTTCACCGAATTTACTAATGTCTCAAGTTTCGCCTCAGAGAAAGGCCGCCATGATGCTTTAGAAAGGTTGGATACTGCCAAAAATGAGTCCCCGATCGTTGCTCAAATTTGGGGCAAAAATCCTGAGCATTTTAAAGAGACTGCAGCTGCACTAGGGAATCTAGGCTTTTCTGGATTAGATATTAATATGGGCTGTCCTGATAAACATGTCAATAAGGCAGGCGGTGGCGCCGCTATGATTAAAACTCCGGAATTAGCCGTTGAATGCATCAAACAAGCCAAATCTGCCACTAAGCTTCCAGTTTCCGTCAAAACTCGTCTTGGCTTCACTTATTTAAATGAATATAAAACTTGGTTACCTTTGCTTCTAGAACAAAACCTTGCCGCTTTAACCATTCATCTTCGTACTAGAAAAGAAATGAGCAAAGTACCGGCACATTATGAAATAATTCCAGAGATTGTCAAGTTAAGAAACTCCCTTGCGCCAGAGACAAAATTAATTATCAATGGCGACATTAAAGATAAAGCGCAAATCGAAAAACTAGCTGAAAAGTATCCGGAAGTTGATGGCTTTATGATTGGCCGTGGTGTTTTCGAAAATCCATACTGTTTCACAAATCACGATCCGGACAGGGAAGAACTCAAAAAATTATTTTTATACCATTTGGATTTATTTGATATCCGTGCAAAAGAACTAGAAAGTCGTGGCTCTCGTTATCCTGATGAACCTTTGAAACATTTTTTCAAAATTTATTTTAGCGGTTTTAATGGTAGTAAAGAATTTCGCAATGAATTAATGAAGTGCAAAAGCACTAATGAGCTCAGAAAAATCGTTCAGAAAAGCACTTCCATTTTAAATCAATAGTATGCTATAATAAAAGTGCTAGACAATTCAGTTCATTTTTTGTAAGATGAAGTTCAACTTTATCGAGTGCAAGATGCGGCCATTTACGCAGTTTTTCACTCGATAGAGCAGGAACTGATTGTCTAGCGACTAGTAAATGGTCGCATTTTTCTTGGAGGCATATGCTAAGTCTGCGACCGATAAAGGAGGTAATAATGCCAAGCACAAATATAAAGCATCAATCTAGCGGAAGAACCATTTTAGGTTCCTTCGCCCGTACAGGTTATGCGACACAATTACTTTTTCTTTGTGGCATTATTACCTCCTTTGTCTATGTATCCA
>JAFRBH010000003.1 GCA_017404955.1 Candidatus Saccharimonadota bacterium
AATAGTGATGTAAACTGCGGAACAAATACTAACACAGTGATGAACTTTTTATAATTGTTAATATAGGTATCGTACTATATGATAAAACGCTGTTATTGCTAGCTACTCAACTTGTACATGCTAGCAATGAGCCGTAGGTTACATTGCTAACGTTGATAGAGTCTCCCTTTTTTATATTTTTAATGAGCATTTGTCTACTATATCCTTCCGGATCGGAATTATTGTTCAATACGGTGCCACTTCCAGAATACGACATGTTAGCTCTTCCAGAGCCAGTAAAAATTATAGCATATAGAGCATAGTCATAATCTTTATCTGCCACAAAAGATGTCCTACTAGTGCTATAAGTACAGTACCCACTACTCTGACTGATTACACACTAATAAATAAGATACGCATGAACGCTAGCATTTGCCCTTGCGGTATAAGACAAAACCCAACTGCAGTTACTACCCTTAAACACTCCACCAGTTGCTGTTGCACTCACGTAAAAATTCAATATACCAGTTGATTGATTATAACTCTTAATATTAGATATTGTACCTGATGCAACTCCAACATTGCAGTATAGACCTGATGCATCTCCCATCCTCGCATCAGTATAATAGTTACCAGGAATTGACTTGTTGATTACTTCTGTTATGTAGAAATTGTCTGCGGTTAGCGTTGCGTAATCTACGTTTGGTGCTAAAGTTTTAACATCAAAGCTCGTTCCAGTACCTAGATCAACTAATGTAACACCACCGCTTTGACTGATTACATACTTGTTTTACTCTAATCTGAATGTAGCACTACAACTCGAGGTACTCGATGCCACTACTTTAAAGGAAAGTGAGTCATCGGATATATCTACAACGTCGCCATACATTGATTTTCCGTTTAGGTATATTAGTGCGCAACTCCCGTTGAGAGATATAACGCGAGCTGTTTGCCATTGATTTTGCTCTGACATTATACTGAAGTCTGCAATCTTACTATACGCCCCGGTAGGAGCATTTGAACCGGCACTTACTGATAATGTAAATTCAAGTGAAGAAGTCTGACTGATTACGTAACTAATATACTAAATAAGCATGTACAGTAGAGGTGTTGCCAGTAGCTCCAGAACCACAGTTTGATCTAGTATAAGAATAACTATATATGGAAAAATTTAATATACCGGTAGCGGCATTGTAACTTTTAGTTTGGCTAAGACTATTATCAACCCAGCTTGTTGTTGCGCCAGTGCCATCTTGGCAATTCTTAACAAGTGTTCCATATTGTCGGCTTGACGCATCTGTTACGCTTGACACTAGAAAATTATCTACCGTGAAATTCTGGTACCCTGGATAAGAGCTAACATCAAAACTCGTACCAGTACCCAAATCAACTAATGTGACCCCACTACTTTGACTGATTACACGCTAATAAACTAGGTACGTATGTACATCGCCGACCGCAGAACTAGACCCAGTAGCGTAGAGTTTGCCAGTCTGTTGCGCAACATAGTAAGAACCAACTGTTCCATATGCAGATAAAATACCGTTTACACTATCATATGATTTTGTTAGAACAAATGAACCTGTAGTATAATTACCAGCTGACCCACTATGACTTCCCGTTCCGTTTGCCCTACTAGAGACATCGCTTACTTCGACGATGAAATTGTCTGTAGTCAATGACGTATAGTCTACACTTGGCGCTAATGTCTTTACGTCAAAGCTCGTACCGGTCCCCAAATCAACTAACGTAACGCCTCCGCTTTGACTGATTACCTAATTACCAAATATGCAGTGACTATTCCAGGCGTACACATTGTATACCAGTTTGTATAATATCCACAAGCAACAATACTAGCACTTAAGGCTCCAGTTTCACTATTGTAGTTTTTAGTTTTTACACTATATCCTCGTACCGATGTTTTCCCCCCTGTACCAGAATTGCCAGTGCTTTCGCTATTAGTTAATTCAATAATGAAATTATCAGACGTAAGTTGAGTGTAATCTACATTCGGTGCCAAAGTCTTAACATCAAAGCTCGTCCCAGTACCCAAATCAACCAATGTAACACCACCGCTTTGACTGATTACATGCCACATTATTTGCCCACTATTTGTCCAAGAACTAGATAGACCTCAAATGACGGATACCCATAATTTGAGTAAGTCCAAAGATTATCACATTTCCCCCTTCCTCTTGGAGTTAAGCCACTTAGGGATAATATTCCAGTGGTATTGTTATAGCTTTTTGTGAGTGAACTTCCATCCAAGTATGTTTGTGGACTATTTGAGCACGACCATGCATATGATATGAAGCTACCCGAAGAAATAGAAATCGTAGAAACTATAAAATTATCTATAGTTAACGAAGAGTAATCTATGTTAGGGAGCAGACTCTTTAAGTCGAAAGAGGAACCAGTGCCTAAATAGTAGATATTACTTGCGCCACTACTCTGACTGATTACGTGTCAATTGGCTGTAGAAATCTGTAATTCTTAATTATATGCAAGATAGACATGATAGCCTGATATACTGCTACTACCACTAGAATAATTATATGTTTTGGAAACGTTATTTACTATAGTTAATATACCTGACGTGACATTATAAGAGAACACAGTAGCAGAATTTGAAAAATTATAATCACTACTACCGTAACTATCGCGATGAACACTTACATTTATTTTGGTCGAAGATCCACTAATGTAAAAATTATCCGTCGTAAAGTTTTGGTACCCAGGATACGAACTCACGTCAAAGCTCGTTCCAGTACCTAGATCAACCAGTGTAACACTACCACTGCTTTGACTGATTACGTACCAATAACTACGTAACGTATAGTCTCGCTAGAACTACCAAACCAAGTCTTATATCCGAAAGTAGCAGACGACGCAGTTTTTCCGCTTTGATATACGCTACATCCACTGTTGCCAGCGTTATATGCGTAATACACGGCCTCTACAGTATTAAAGCCAGAGAAATTGACAGTTACGTAATTCCAGTCGTTTCCAATAGCGCAGTATATCCCAATACTACCGTATAGTATTTTTTTACCGCTTTGACTGATTACGTACTAATATACTAAATAAGCATGTACTGTGGTGTTTGCAGAGTTACTATAAACTAACCTTTGGCAATTACTGCTGCAGCCAGTTTCAACAGCTCCGCCAGACCCGCTTCCTGTGATGTAAAAAGTTAAAATACCAGTTGAAGAATTATAATTTTTAGTCTCGGATATATTGCCTCCATAATAGCCCACTGGATGTCTTACGCCGCGAGCCCATCCAGCATCGGCAAATGGATAGGTTGTTGTATTTGTCGGAATCGATGCATTGGTTACATCCGATATTAAGAAATTGTCTGTTGTAAAACTCTGATACCCTGGATAAGAGCTAACATCAAAGCTCGTCCCAGTTCCCAAATCAACTAATGTAACACCGCCACTACTCTGACTGATTACGTGTTCTTATATAGAGTTAAAGGCTTAGATATAAAATAAAAGTCGACTGATTTTGTTGGTTGATAAGTGGTGGCCGCCGATGATGAACCATTAGTATTGCCGCACCACCCAGACATTGACCCCCTTTCGCCAACACTGAGTGTATCTCCGTTCAAGCTTAGGCCATTCAGACCAGAGAAACTTGTACCTGAGGAATATGTTCTAGCACTAACAGCAGTTCCGCTGCAGGACAAGCTCCCATTACTTATTCCACCAGCGCCATCACCGGCGATAAAGAAATTATCAATTGTCACATTTGAAAAATTTGTAAGTATAGTAGAGACATTTACACTTGTTCCATGACCTAGATATCTGATTTCTACGTTATCGCTACTTTGACTGATTACGTACTACTATAGCCCATGGCCAAATCGTTATGTAGACGATAAGCCTAAGCTTATATTTCATATACTTAACTCAAGTAAATTATCCTAAGAACCCAGGTACCCCCACTTATACGTATAATATCTCCAACTTTGCAATTATGATATATGAAATATATGTTATATTGACCATTGGCATAATTCATAAATAGCTCTGACGCGTCATTATTATTTAGTGTCACGAATGACTTTGTATAATGATTATAACCACTCTCTGATTGAGCTATGCAGATATTCCCAGAAAGACCTAGAGCGCGTGAAGCTCCTGTACCATTCAAAGTGAATGCCTCTCCAGAGACAGAGCTGATACCACTCTGACTGATTACATACTAAATAACTTAAGATATCCCATAAATACTTATGCTACTCTGTTTCCATAAACCGTTAGTCACATTCGTTATGAATACTTTGTCGTTATTATCCCAATCTGGTTTAACCAAGAAGACTGTTGCGTAGCCTCCACCATCCGCAGCGTTCGATGCCGCTATAGATGATTTGACAATCTTATAGTATCCACTACTGTTTGGGCCTCCAGGATTATGAGACCTGCATATTACCGCTGATATTCCACCATCACCTGGAATAAAAAATAGTAAGCAATCGTATTGTGATATATCGGTCGTTAATGTATTTGAACCACTAGTTCCAAAAGAGAAGGATCCAAGCAGGTTTTGGTACAACCTTTCAGCCGTTATGTCGCTACTTTGACTGATTACGTGACTAATACATCAAATAAATTTTGTAATTAGATATAGAAACCTGTCTCCAATATTGTTGCACTTGCCACTTGTAATAGTTAAACACTGTTAGTACCCCTGTACTTGCATCATAATTTGTGAAAAAGTTCCTAGTGCCCATTGAACCAGCAGAATCATTGCTCCCCTCGTAAATAGAGAAGTTGCTAACTAGGAAATTATCTAGAGTTAAAGTAGTGTAATCTACGTCCGGAGCCAAAGTTTTGATATCAAAGCTCGTCCCGGTGCCCAAATCAACCAGTGTGACACCACCACTTTGACTGTTTACACGCCACAATCGTACACGTCCCACCTGGACTTGTATGATAAGAGACTGCGCCGTCAACGTAAATGACAATGTTGGCTGAACTAGATTGCATAACTACCTGGTGTAATTTATTCGCTTGATGGCTAGGTTATGTCCCTTCACAATAAGCATACCATCTAATAGTGTCACTATAACCGTTAGGTACTCTGGAAAAGATTATTACACTCGTAGAAGTGGCACTCCTGAACGCAACTGTTGTTGCGTAAGCTCCGGCCGCTGAAGCACTAGCATAGACCGTTGGTGTTGCGCAGCTAAATGGTTTTGCAAAAGTTACGGTATGATATCTCCAACCAGAAGAATCTGTGCTTTCATAAGTAGAATATGAATAGCTGCCAGACTGATGTTCAATGCCACCACTATGACTGATTACGTAGTAATGATGCTACATATAAGTAGTTAACGGTGTGGGAACAAAATAGAAATGGGCTGACTTTGCCGATTGATATGTAGGTGTTGCTGTCGTTGTCTTATTACTATTCCGGCATGATCCAGATAATGAGCTCCTTTCGCCAATACTAAGAGTATTACCGCTTAATGATAATCCACTTAACCCAGAAAATGACGTTTGAGAATAGTAGGATTCAGCGCTTTGGTAAGCAGACATTCCAGAGCATGAAAGACTACCACTATTTATCCCTCCAGCTCCACTACCCGCAATAAAGAAATTATCAATTGTAGCATTAGGATATTCTGCAAGAACTGCAGAGACATCGACGCTTGTGCCATAGCCTAAATATCTAATATCTGTACTACCACCACTCTGACTGATTACGTGTTAATAAATGAGATAAGCGTGAACTGGCACATTGACGGAGTTACTATATATCAATCTTTGACAATTACTACAGCTGGTTTCAGTAGCACCACCAGAACCACTTCCTGTAATATAAAAAGATAGAATTCCTGTTGAATTGTCGTAACTTTTTGTCTCAGATACGCTTCCTCCATAGAAGCCTACTGGATGCCGTACCTTAGCCCATCCGGCGCTAGAGAATGGGTACGTTGAAGTATTTGCTGGAATTGAGGTATCTGATATGTCTGATACAAAGAAATTATCATTAGTCAATGTTGTGTAATCTACATTCGGTGCCAAAGCCTTAACATCAAAGCTCGTACCAGTACCTAGATCAACCAGTGTAACCCCACCACTTTGACTGATTACGTGTTAATAAATGAGATAAGCGTGGACACTTGTGGTTAATGAAGTTGTGACCGATCTCTCTGTCTTACCTCTCCAACCAGTTGCTGAACTATATATATAATAATTCAGCACTCCAGTTGCTTGAGAATAATCTTTTCTACAAGTAATACTTCCGTATACGCCATAATTGTCATTTGAGCTAGTGCCACTTGCGGTTTGATTTGGGAGATTCCCATTTTCGAAAGAGCTAATATAGAAATTATCCACCGTAAAGTTCTGATACCCAGGATATGAACTCACATTAAAGCTCGTTCCGGTGCCCAAATCAACCAGTGTAACACCACTGCTTTGACTGATTACATACTATTTATACTTCCAATAATGAGATATGCAAAAGTGACTACGCTTTTTGAACTTGAGGACGAAGCACCGTAGCTACAGTATTTGTGCCCGCTAGTTGTCTCTTGATATCCTGAGATACTAAGGACGCCAGAAGAATACGATTTACCCAGTGTGAAGCCTGATGACTTAGCACATGTTACATCTACACTTGCACTAGCTGCTCCTGTAGGTGCTGACTGGGCTCCAATGATAAAATTGTCAATAGTTAATGAGGAATAGTCTATTTCTGGCAACAATGTTTTTATGTCAAATGCTGTCCCGGTTCCGAGATAATATATTTGAGCTCCGCCGCTACTTTGACTGATTACGTGTTAATAAATAAGATAGGCATGGACGCTAGCATTTGCTCTCGCAGTATAAGATAATATCCAGTTGCAGCTACCGCTAGAGTCTCTAGTTGCCCCACCAGTTACCGTCGCACTTACATAGAAACTTTGCATGTCATAAAACTACTATTCGAGTCTAAATACTACTGAAAGTTTTTTACCAGCACCTTGTGTTCCGACTGTGAAAAGAACAGGACCGTTAGAGATATTAATACTATCGTTACCGGGGTAGTTACCATTTATTCTTATAACCGATGGTGGTCCATCTCCCGACATGGATACCATTTTCGCAGTTTGCCATTTATTTTGTTCTGCTGATAGCTCGAAAATTGAAGCGTGGACCTTGCCATCGCCAAGGGATGATATAGATTCTGTCAGTGTAAATTCGAAAGGCTGTGACTGACTGATTACGTTTTAATAGATGAGATAGACGTGGACGCTTGTGGTTAATGAAGTTGTGACCGATCTCTCTGTCTTACCTCTCCAACCAGTTGCTGAACTATATATATAATAATTCAGCACTCCAGTTGTTTGAGAGTAATCTTTTTTACAAGTAATACTTCCGTACACGCCATAATTGTCATTTGAGCTAGTGCCACTTGCGGTTTGATTTGGGAGATTCCCATTTTCGAAAGAGCTAATATAGAAATTATCCACCGTAAAGTTCTGATACCCAGGATACGAGCTAACATCAAAGCTCGTCCCGGTGCCCAAATCAACCAATGTAACACCACCGCTTTGACTGATTACATACTATAACACAGAGCGCTAGAGTATTTTGATGTTGTATAACTCCATTCAATATTATAACCAGATGGGACCGATACGCTATCAATCTCACACGATGGAACTTTAGTGCTGATATGCCATTTATAGGCTGCGTAATACACACTTATATAGGCGTCAGAAAACCCGCCAGAATTATACATATAATTACCACCGCTCCCATCTGACCTATAAACAAGTGTGGCTGTTTGATCCCCGGCCTTTGATGTTCTAACTATATAGAAATACGCAATATCTTTACTTTGACTGATTACGTGGCTAATACATCAAATAGATTTTGTAATTAGATATGGAAACCTGCCTCCAATAGCTTCCTACTTGCCATCTATAGTAGTTAAATACTGTTAGTACTCCTGTGCTTGCATCGTAGTTTGTGAAAAAATTCCTAGTACCCATTGAACCAGCCTCATCATTGCTCCCCTCGTAAATAGAGAAGTTGCTAACTAGGAAATTATCTAGAGTTAAAGTAGTGTAATCCACGTCCGGTGCCAAAGCCTTGATATCAAAGCTCGTACCAGTACCTAGATCAACTAGTGTAACACTGCCACTACTTTGACTGATTACATACCAATACTACATTTATCCGCTTTACTAAACACTTATTAATAGGTCAAATATGCATTGGTCGAAATTGTTTGCGCACGAGTATTAGCACACCCTAATGACGTCGTGATAGTTCCATATCCTTGTAATATACCAGTACTGTTATTGTACGTTTTAGTTACAGAAAAAGTTCCAGTAGCATCATAGCCTTTGCAGCCACCACCACTTGTAGAAGCAGAGCCGCCAGAAGGAAAAACTATCATAAAGTTGTCTGCCGTAAAATTCTGGTACCCTGGATAAGAGCTAACATCAAAGCTTGTCCCGGTGCCCAGATCAACCAATGTAACACTGCCACTACTTTGACTGATTACACTACGATAATGTTATGGATGCCTGGCATTGACTATAATTTTTGCTACCGTAAACATATAGGTCGATCTGTACGGCCTTATTATAGACATCATACGATTTGACACTAAGATTACCATTGCTTTCTCCTTCTAGGTGAATATACTTGGCACCACATGACCCGCTGATGGAATTTATAGTTAACAAAGAGAAAGAATGAGTGCTATCTAGTGCAAAATAACCTGCGCCAACATTTAAACCGGACGAGTTTCCGGAACTACCTGTCAACGTAAAAGTTAGACCTCCGGTGGGATTACTCTGACTGATTACATAATAATCAAATATAAATCATATATGACACTTGCTCTCGCATTTGGTCCAGCGGTAGGGTAATATACAAATGCCCTCGGGATTGTAAGGGTGCAACTGGTCGTGTCATACTCAATTTCTGCCTGTGATCCATAATTCTCATCCTTGCCAGTAGAGGGGGCTTGTGCCATTCCAATGTTTCTATACCAAAAGTTATCTTTTGAAAGATAAGTACATTGTGAATAATAATTATGTATATCATATGTCCGTACGCTATCTGAGTATAAACGTTGACCAATCCGTACTTGCATAGGTTGCGTTTGACTGTTTACCTTGCGTAAAATATAAGAAACAACAGGGAACAGTACATGAAACAAAATATTTTCAACAAAACGTCAATAGGGAAAAACCGAACAAAGCATAATTGAAATGCCAAACGAAAAATTAAAAGCGACATTAGACGTATGTTCGGCCTTTATAACACAAAACGAATATAAAACAAGATGGAGTTTTCCACAGGGGCGGTGGAAAACTCTAAAGAGGCGAAAAAAGTGGAAAAATCTTCAAAAATTGTCTTGACATTTTTGAAAAAGTTGTGCTAAACTAAGGACAAGTGGAATACAAAACAAAAACCACAAAAAATAACAAAAAGAACATTAAAAACGTTTGAGGTTGGCCAACTAGGAGTTTTGGCGCGCGTTTAGGATACGCGAAATCAAAACCATAGGTACATCTTTTAAACACCTCCCAATTAACTCTAATGAACAACCAATACACATTAAGTCTCTCAACGACTACGAATTTCTATTCGTGGTGACAAAAGTGTGTTTATAAACAAAAATCATACAAAAATAAACACGCGAAAATTTCTAGTTGGGCGATCTCAAACATCGTCAGCATTACATATGTTACAATATATGTAATGGAAGAACACCACAAACCAGTGTTACTCAAGGAAGTATTGCGAGTGCTTGATCCTAAACTCGGTGAATCTTATTTAGATTTGACTGCCGGTTACGCAGGTCACGCCAGTAGAATTTTGGGTGTAACGCGGAACTATAAAGATTCCTGTCTAGTGGACAGGGATGATTATGCGGTGGAAATCTTGAAATCGAAGTACGAAAGTGAAGAAATTAAGATTTTGCATATGGAATTTTATAGTGCGGCGCTACAACTTTTACAGTGTGGAAATACTTTCGATATGATACTCGCTGATTTTGGGGTGTCTTCTCCGCAACTGGACCAAGGAGATAGAGGTTTTTCTTTCTCTAAAGAAGGTGCTCTCGATATGCGTATGGACAGACGGCAGAACCTGACTGCCGCTGAGATTGTAAATAAATGGAGCGAGAGGGAATTAATAGAGATTTTTGAAAAATATGGAGAAATGAGCCCAGGGTTTTCTAGAAAAGTTGCAAAGATTATCGTGACTTCTAGGCCGTTTACGAATACATTGGAACTTGCAGATGCGATCGCGGGAAATGCTAGACATACTCGCATACATCCAGCAACCAAAGCATTCCAGGCAATTAGAATTGTAGTTAATGATGAACTTGTGCAAATTGAGAAAACCTTACCACTTCTGCCAAAGTTACTTAATAAGGGCGGCAGGCTTGCGATCATCACCTTCCATAGTTTAGAAGATAGATTAGTAAAAGATTATTTCAAAGAGGCATCTAGCCTTGGAGAAGAATCGAAACTAAAACTAATTAATAAAAACCCAATTGTTGCGGAGAAAGTGGAGCTAGTTAACAACCCACGCGCACGTAGTGCAAAACTTCGCGCAGCCGTGGTTTGTTAAAAATAAAAACAACAAATAAATAAAAAGAAGGAGGCACAATATGCCACGTCAAATCATTGTCGCGAACAAATCACGCGTCCAAAAAGTGAAAGTCCACTTTCGCTAAATCTTTTTGACCCTCGCTAATCACAAAATGTTAGCAGGGTCCCATATGGAGGGAAACCTCCACCAAGGTTGGAGCCTTGGCAGGTGTTAATAAATATATGACCTTCCCGGAGTGGGACTTTGTCCACTTATAGCTCTGGAAAAAGCGGCCACTCCGGTCTTATGTTTTAGCACAAATGGAATAGTTTATAGCATAAACCGTATGAATTATTCCATAATCGTAATGAAATAAACCATAAACGAGAAGAAAAATAGCACAAGCCAAATGCTTCAAAGTATGAGCTTTTTGAGTCTCTAAAAAATGGAGTAAAAATGCGAAATAAATATAGTAAAAATTTATAAAAACAAAAACAAACAAGAAGTCGAAAGGAAAGAATGCGAAACGAATATGTATCAAGGCGAGGAGTGGTAACAAATTCTTGGTCTCGTAATCAAAATACAGTTAGACATACGGGTAAAAGGCTCGGAAATTTAAGTCTAGCAGCGATTTTTGGAATTATGGTGCTGATTGTCGGTCTTATTTATGCTACTCAGAGCGTTAAAGCGACTTCTTATGACTATGAACTTTCTAATATTGAAGAAGAACTTTCCGATCTCCAAGCTAAAAAAGAAGATTTAGCTGTAGAGAAGGCTAGACTTACCTCAATTGCAGCTTCGGAAAACTCTCAAGTTGCGGCAAACATGCCAGATGGCCAAGTTTCTGGTTATGCAAATGACTAAAATAGCTAGATAACTGGTTATGCTAGCAAATAAATGATATAATGAAGTAATGAAGAATAGGGAAAAAGCTCTAAAAATACTTCTAGCAGTAGCTGTGGTAGTAGTTTTATTACAGCTTTTTTTGATTCAGATTGTCCAACATAATTCTTGGGTGAAAAAAGCAGAAGATGAGCATATCGTCCAGAGCACAATTAAGGCTCGCCGTGGCGAAATCTATCTAATGGATGGGGAAGAGCCAACTATTGCTGTGATGAACGAGACAGTTTGGACTCTAGTAATTGACCCAATGCTTGCTGATGCGGAAGCTACAGAAAAATACCTAGCACCACTGATCAAAGATACAAAAGTAGCGGAATTCAAGGATGTTTTTGCCGATAAAACTAGAAGATATTATGTACTAGCTAGAAGAATTAAGCGTGATGATGCGGCCAAAATTAGGGACAAAGTAAAAGAAGAAGTTTTAGCTGGCGTATATCTAAAGGAAGGGAACGCTAGAGTTTATCCAGAAGGCCAGCTAGCATCAAGTTTGCTAGGCTTTGTGAACATCGAAGGTGAAGGCCAATATGGGGTGGAAGGCGCGCTTGATAAAGAACTCGCTGGCGAAAATGGTGTGCTTAAGACTATTACGGATGTTAATAATATTGCGCTTTCGATTGGTGATGAAAATGTACGTGTGCCAGCTAAAGATGGTAAAAATGTAGTGCTTTCTATCGATAGAAACGTTCAATATAAGATGGAGCAATTCTTAAAAGAACAGATGGACAGCTCTCATGCTGAACATGCTGCAGGTTTAGTAATGAACCCAAGAAATGGGGAAATATGGGCACTTGCCAACTTGCCTTCTTACGATGCGGCTAATTATAATAAAGTAGAAGATGCTACAGTATTTATTAATGAGCCTCTAGAAACGGCTTACGAGCCTGGCTCGATGTGTAAGACATTTTCTTTTTCGGCGGCAATAGATCAGGGAAAAATGACCCCATCTTCCACCTACAACAACAACGGCTACCTGATGGTTGATGACTGGAAAATCGAAAACGCGTATAAGGGACAGCTTGGTACTATTACCATGCAGACTGGCCTTGATTACTCACTTAATACTAGTAGTATGACTGCTCTTATGTGGTTAGGCGGTGATCCAAATCAGATTACCCAGGCTGGCAAGAATAAATTATATGAATATTATCATGATAAGTTTGGTTTTGGTGAGTATACTGGCATTGAACTTTTTGAGGCACCAGGTGTAATTACTGAGCCAGATGCAGCGGATGCATATAATTCTCGTTATGCTAACATGACCTTTGGTCAGGGTATGCAGATTACTATGATGCAGCTAGCCGCAGCGTTTTCTAGCGTAATTAACGGTGGTGATTTTTACCGTCCAACTATTGTGGCAGGTGAAGTCACTAAGGATGGGGAATTCAAGTATGGTGAATTTCCAGAGGTGATTAGGCAAACAGTTTCCGTAGAAACTTCAGAAACAATGCGCCAGATGCTATATGGCACGAGATCATATAAACGAGCTAACGGTACTGACCCAGAAGGTTATTATATTGGTGGCAAAACCGGGACTTCACAGGGAATTAAAGATGGTGCTTACACCTTTGACGAAACCGTAGGTAACTATATTGGCTTTGGTGGAGCAGAAGGGGAGTTGCCAGAATACGTAATAATGGTTAAAATATGGGGAGAGGGGAAGAAGATGGAAGGCGAAAAAGACGCTATGCCAATCTTTGATAAAATGAACAAATACATGATTGATTATTTAAAGATAAAACCAAAAGGAGCTAATTAATGCTTAATGTAAGTTTCAGCGGGGAAATGTTTTATGGATTGATTTTGGCGCTGGGTGCATTTCTTTTGGCAATGTTTTTGACGCCGATTTATACTCATTTTGCGTATAAATATAAATTTTGGAAAAAGCAGAAGAAAACTACACTTGATGGTAAAGAATTACCTGTAATGACTAAACTTCACGCACACAAGTTTAAGCGTGTTTTTCCGACTATGGCCGGCATCGTCGGTGTTATTACTGTGGGTGCGGTAACTTATATTTGTAACTGGGATAGAGGCCAGACTTGGCTTCCATTACTTGGTTTCTTGGGGGGTGCATTTGTAGGGCTCATTGACGATCTTATTAATGTTTTTGGTGATGGTCATGGGGCTGCAGGTTTGCGTGCACCAGTGAAATTTGCAATGATTACTGCGGTTGGTATAGTGCTCGGTTGGTTTTTCGCGGTAAAACTTGGTTGGAGTTCAATTCACGTTCCATTCGTTGGCGAATGGGTATTGCCAGAATTCTTGATGATTGCAGTTTTTGCCTTTGCGGTCGTAGCAACATCAAATGCAGTGAATATTTCTGATGGACTTGATGGTTTAGCTGGAGGATTGATGATGATAGCCTATGGCGCTTTTGGCGCAATTGCGCTTTTGCAAGGGCAATGGATGTTGGTCGGTTTTTGTCTAACTGTAGTCGGCTGGCTACTTTCTTACGTATGGTTCAACGTGCCGCCGGCAAGGTTTATGATGGGCGACGTAGGCTCATTTGCGCTTGGTGCCGGACTTGGCGTAGTAGCAATGATGACAAATTCATTTTTACTGCTTCCAATTATTGGCGGTCTTTTGGTGGTGGAAGCTGGCTCATCTTTGCTCCAACTATTTTGGAAAAAGGTATTTCATAAGAAGCTTTTCGTTTCTGCTCCAATTCACCATCATTTAGAGGCCAAAGGTTGGGGGGAGTCTAAAATCGTAATGAGGTTTTGGGTGATTGCTGGCGTGCTGGCATTTATTGGTATCTTTATTGCATCGGCTGGAGGCATTGTATAAATGCGAAAGCATAAGTCGGATAGGTGGATTGCTATTTTAACCTTCGCTTTAATGGCAATAGGTTTAATTGTGATTTATGCAATTGGTCCGCAGCGCGCGAATTTTATTAATGCAACCGCCGCACCAGATGATAAAATGAGCACCAACGCGTTTTTTATCAACCAGTTAAGGTCGGTAATTTTTTCGATAGCAGCGTTTATTTTTGCCTTTAAGTTTCCATATGAAAAGTTGCGTATTTATGCCAAATGGATTATGTTCGCTGGTCTCGTAGCTTGTGCAATTTTGGCGGTATCAGCGTTAGCTTCAATGCCACTTGCAGTTTGTGAAATGGGTGGTTGTAGATGGATAAACCTTGGTGTAACGACCTTTCAGCCTGCGGAGTTGGTAAAATTAGGCCTAGTTCTGTATCTTGCACAACTAGCTGCAAAATGGAAAAAAGAAGGAAAGCTCGAATCTCGAGATTTTTTGCAACCACTAGTCATTGTGTCGGTTTTATCTTTGTTCTTTGCGGTAATTATGCAAAAAGATTTAGGCACTGGCGTAGCAATGGTGTCGATTATTCTTGCAATTTTATTTATGAGTGGTATCAAAATGTCATATTTTGTGGCAGCAGTGGCGGTGGTAATAGCTGGTGGGCTTTTCGCAATTTTTTCTTCACCACATAGGATGGAGAGAATTATGACTTTTTCTGGTGAAGGCAGTTCAGATGAGAGTTATCACCTAGACAACGCCTTAATGGCAATTGGTACTGGTGGTTTGTTTGGCGTGGGCATTGGTAACAGCGTTCAAGCTACGGGATATTTGCCAGAATCTATCAATGACTCCGTGTTCGCAGTAATGGGTGAGACTTTCGGTTTTGTGGGGCTTTCTGCAATTGTATTTATCTTCTACGTACTATTGCTTAGATTGGTTAAAACTTCCACTAGCCTAGACATAGAACGGAGTTTGGTGGTGGTAGGCGTATTTGCATGGATTGCGGCGCACGTGTTTGTGAATATTGCAGCGATGACTGGGCTAGTGCCGCTTACTGGTATTACTTTGCCGCTGCTCTCTTATGGCGGCACGTCAATGATCTTTGTTTCGTTCTCACTTGGTCTAGTTTCACAACTTTCGTGTTATACTGGAAGAGAGGTAAGAAATGAAAGTATTAGTAGTGGGCGGGGGCTCAGGGGGACATATCACTCCAGCCGTCGCCGTAGTGCGTGAAATCTTAGAATTAAGACCCAGAACGAGGGTTGAATTTTGGACTGATAAAAAATATTACAAAAATGTCGTGAAAATCACTACCGGTCTGGGGGTAGGCTGGGGAGAAGAAGATCGCGTTTCTGGAAAGCGCCAATATATCAGAGTACGCAAAGTGATGGCAGGGAAATTCCATCGTTATGCCGGCTGGAAATTCAAAGATTATTTTGAGAATTTTGGCATTACTTTGAAAGATATTATTTGGGGGAATATCACTGGTTTTATTGGTTTTATGGGTGGCATTTTCCAGAGTTTCTTTAGAATGGTAGGGAAAAATAATCGCCCAGATGTGATTTTCCTGAAAGGTGGTTTTGTGGGGCTGCCAGTAGGTTTGGTAGCAAGACTCCTCAAGATTCCTTACGTAGTTCACGAAAGTGACGCGGTGCCAGGTTTAGCCAATCGTATTTTGATGAAACACGCCAAGGTGGTAGCAGTAAGTCTGGAAGAATCTAGCGAAGCTTCGCGTAGGGTATTAACTGGTGTGCCAGTGGCGCCAGAATTCAAGAAGATAAGCAAAACCAAGCAGGAGCAGCTTAAGAAAACTTTTGGTTTTCCAGTAGACAAACCACTGGTGGTGATTACTGGCGGTTCGCAGGGCGCGCAGCATATCAATGAGGCGATTCGTGACATTTTGCCAGAGATGCTGAAATTTACTAGTGTGGGTTTGGTGGCTGGTAGAGGTCGTTATGAGGAAATGGTTGATCTTAAAAAATACGAGGAATGGGACAAGGCTAAGCTCCAGTCTAATTTTAGAATGTGGGCTTTTAACTCTGCAATGGATGAGCTTTTGGGCGCGGCCGATGTGGTGATATCACGTGCTGGTGCGACTACAATCGCAGAACTTGCAGCGCTTTCTAAGGCGGTGATTTTGGTGCCATTTGAGAAATTGCCAGGTAGTCACCAAGTTAAAAATGCCGAACGCTTGGTAGATATGGGCGCGGTAGCCATGGTAGGCGATGAACGTATGGTCCAGCAGCCTGGAATTTTGCTTCAGCTAACGCAGAAGTTGGTTCGTAGCCCAAAGCTTAGGGAAGAATTGGCAGAAAAACTTCACGAAACATACAAGCCACATGCAGCACGAGATTTGGCTCAGATTTTAATTGATGTGTCTGCTGACAAACTCGACGAGAGCATTTTGAACGATGGTTCTTCTAATGAGGAAGATGAGAGATCGGAAAAGGGTGGCGAAAATGTCAAGAAAAAATAAAGACAACCTAAAGGTTGGACGCACCATTGCGACCGAATGGGAGCGCCAAGAATCTGAGTCTGAGCGTTTAGCTGCTAGAAAAAAGCAGAAAACTCGCAAGATTTTTAGGCTATTGTTTTCCGTATTGGTTATCACTATTATTGTTATAGTAATCGTAATGGAGGTGATGGCGTTTATTGACCATCGTGAGAAGGTAGAAGCGGCTAAGAGCATTCCACAGCCAACAATTGACGTGATTGACGAAAATGGCTTAGGCGTGACTTCTAAAATGAAGGAATTTGTGGCGGTTTTAGAGCGAGATTTAGCTGACCTTGGTTATTCAGCAAATCGTGCAGTGGTGCCAGCTGGTAAAACTCGAGAAATTCATCTATTTTTGAACGGCTACGATCTTTATGTTAAGTACAATATTGATCGCGGAACAGGGGTATCGGCAGAAGATACCGACAGAATGTTGAAATATCTAAAAGAAAAAGATATCCACCCTAGTTATGTAGATGTTAGAGTAGAGGGAAAAGGATACTATAAATAACAGGGGTGCGACCTCTGTTATTTTTAGCGATTCCTGACCCCTGTTAAACAGGGGCGGAATTCTAAGTTCGGTTTTTGTTCGGGAAGGGAAACAAAGGACTTTTTTGGCAGGGAATTTTGACAGGATATGGCTTGATATAGGTCAGTTAACAGGGGAGAATCACAAATAGGGAAATAAAGCGGGGAAATGTCAAATTTAAAAATTTGGACAAATTTTTGGCTAAAGAGCAGGCCAAACAGGGGTGGGCCAAAATTGGCATTTCTAGGACGCTTAGAATTACTCGAAATTGTTGTGGAAAACTCAGGGTTTAATAGGAGTAGTACTGGGGTCGTATAGGGGTGGAACAGGGGTGGTGCCTCTGATGGACCCCTGTAATATAGGTTAGAGGCTACTAACTCGCATTGATTAGCTCGCGTCTGTTTCAAGATAAGCTTATCAGGCGGTCCTGCGCCCGACTAAACGGTGCTCGGACCGTGACAAACTTATCTTAAAACGGCTCGCTAATAAAATGCGAGGTCAGTAAGCCTCCAACACTATATTGCTCATAGTCCTGTGAGGGGGCTTACCTAGTATTACCTATATATGGACGCATTACACAACTAGCCTCGGGCCCAAAAAGGTTTAATGTCGTAAAATATACATTGTGCGACATTAAACATTTAACAAAAAGACGATAACTTATACGTCTTTTTCAAGTCAATTTTCTTATGTTTATACGTGCTGGCTTATGTTTTTGTTATATTTCCCCACTCACATGGCCTACAATGCCCTTTTTCCTATGTTGATGAGTATTGATGCCTTTTATGCTTAAATAGGCCTTAAAACGCGTTCTAGGGCCTATATTTGCCTATAACAGGGGTAGAATAGGGGTGGAGCAGAGTAATAATAGGGGTGGAGGATTAAGCTATTAGGGGTGAAACAAGGGAATGATAGTATTAAAAATACCCCATAACAGGGGTAGAGGAGCATTAGATTTACGTTGCAACATGGGTAGAGAATCAATAATTCCCCAGTTTTCAGGGGAATTATTGTTATTTGGCTTTTTCCTTTTTGTGGTAGCGGTTTCGATTGTGATATTTTTTCGAATTATTATTTCCCTGCTTTTTGGACTCTTGCTCCTTTTCAGCGACAAGTTTGCTAAGATCTTTCAAGCCAGGACGATCATTCTTATCCTCAGCAGTATTTGGTGAGAGTTTCAATTTCTTGAAATCATTTTTTGGAGTGGCTTGATAAATAAAGCCTTTCTTAGAAACGGTGTTTCCCTGTTCAGGGGTAGACCCCTGTTTTTTAGAAAGGAAATTAACAGGAGTAGAGCCCTGAACGCCAGCTGTCTTCGCACCTTGATTCCCTGCTTCGCCAGCCGCGCGACCAGAGTCAGAGAGTTCTTTTTTGTATTTCTCTGACTGCTCAATAGTCTCTTTGATTTCGGCTTCAACTTCGGCGCGAGGGCGAGAATAAAGCTGACGTGAAGAAGCAATAATAGCGGCAAAGTTGTCTTTTGGTGTCTGCGGAATAGATAAAGTGGTAGCAGAGAAAGCAGGGACTTTCTCACCATTGATAATCATAGAGATTACGAAGTTGCGGTTGTTCATTTGAAGTAAGTCTTGTTCCTCAAAAGTTGGTTCAAATTGTTTGGCAAGAATTGGGGCATCATCGGCAGAGACACGAAAAGAGATAGTAGTGCCGACGTTGCCAAAGACTGCGTCGCGAACGGAATCAGTCATCTGGGAAATGTATTGGTTGGCTACGGTGAGATTGAGGCCGTATTTACGCGCTTCAGAGAGAATTACGGCAAAGGAATCAGTAGCAAAGTTTTGAAACTCATCAACGTAGAGATAGAATGGGCGACGATTAGCAACATCTGGAATATCGGAACGAGACATAGCAGCAAGCTGAACTTTAGTAACTAGGAATGCGCCTAAAATGCCGGCATTATCTTCGCCGATTAGACCTTTGGACAGATTTACGACTAAAATTTTACCTTCATCCATGATGCGACGTACGTCGAAGGAAGATTTTGGTTGGCCAATGATATTTCTAATAATCGGGTTAGCAGTAAAGGCGCCAACTTTGTTTAGAACAGGGGCGATGGACTCATTAACCTGTTTTTCGTTCCATTGACCAAATTCATGCTTCCAGAATTGAAGAACAGTAACATCCTTGCAATAGTCAAGAGTTTCCTTCCTAAAGTCTTTGTCTGTAAGCATGCGAGAAATATCAAGTAGAGTAGTTTCTGGGCGATCTAGGAGTGCCAAAAGGGTATAGCGTAAGATATGTTCAAGGCGAGGACCCCAAGAGTCGCCGAACATACGTTTTAGAACGCCGATAACTTCAGAACAGACGTTAGGTTTTCTTGATGGGTCGGAAATCTCTAATGGGTTAAAGGCAACTGGAAATTCTCTGTCGGCTGGGTTGAAATAAACAACATCTTTAATACGTTTTTCTGGCACGAAACGGAGGTTGTTAATGGCGAAATCACCATGTGGGTCAATAATACAGTAACCTTGGTCATAGAAAACATCAGAGAGTGCAAAGAGCTCGAGCATACCGCTTTTCCCTGCCCCGGTTTGACCGATGATGTAAACGTGACGAGAACGGTCGCGGCGAAGCATACCAAATTGGTGGTTGATGCCGCGGAAATTGGTAAGACCAAAGGCGGAAATATTTTCATCATTTTGGTTGCTACCAGTAATGAGTGGTAGTTGTGCTGGAGGCTCGGCAGTTTTAGAGGTAGCCCAGACGATATTAGGGGTTTCTACAGAGGTGTGCGGTAAGTGATAGACTGAAGCAAGTTCAGAGATGTTTAAGATAAAACCACGACCAGAGAAACGGCGCATTTTATAATCTTCAAGCGCAGCTCTATCAAAAGTGCCACCAACGCTCTTAAAGCCGTTAAGATTGGTGGAATTATATTGCTTGAAAGTGCCAACCAGAGCTTGCATATTGAGTTTAGCATCAGTTTGATCAGAGCCAAGATAAGCTAAACGGATTTTGACTTCAAAACCGAGTTTGGTAGCCTTTTCTTCAGCTTTGGCAATCTGAGTTTTAGCACGCTCAGAAAGTTCAACTTTGACTGGTTCACCATTAGGACCGCTTTCTGGTGGACGGAACAGAGCGCCCAGAGCGGTAACTAGCCAAACCCAATCAATGCCGAGGAGGTTAAAGGATTTTTGGCCACTTTTGACCTTTTGAATCCATTTATCGGTAGTAGATTTGTGCCAATCATCAGGGATTGGGCGAGTGAGAATCTGAATCCAAAGTTCTTCGTCTTTGTCCGGATTGAGTTTAGCTAGAGTACCAGTGATACCGGCAAGTGGATCGACCTCGAAATCTTCAAAGGTCTTAATTGGTAGAACTTCATTTTCGGTCAAAGTAATTTCTGAAGAATAAGCTACTGGGTATTCTCTAGTCTTTCTGACATAATCTTCTTTAACTTTATGAATTTGAACAGTTGGATATTGAGCGTAAATCTGACTTTCAACAAAACTTTGTAATATTTTTGGTACCCAGACAAAGAAACGAATTTGGCCGCCAGTAGAGACAATCTCAAAGCTTAAATGTTCCTGAACGCCACCAGAGTTTTTAAGCTCGGTTTTATCTCTTAAAATACCATGAAGACTAGCAAATAATTGTTCGGCAGCCAACTCTTTTTTATCGTTGGTGCGCGGAATTTCCAACATGAGAAGTACACTATCAACATTTAATACCTTTAGACGATTGATTTTCTTGTAGTTCCTATAGGTCAAAAAACCAAGGATAAGAATAACTGGTATCCAAACAATTGGCATTAAAATAAAATGAATAATGTTTGCTAGCATTTACAACTTCTATTTTAACATAAATATTAAGAAAGCAACAAAAAAGAGCACATTAATTTGCGCTCTTTTTATCTTTTAGGCTAATTTGTATGAGTTTTTACCAACCTTTACAAACAATTTCTTGTTTTGTAGGTTTAGGAGGATAGTGGTTTCTTTAACCTTGCGTGAGTGAAGAACTTCTTTAACGATTTCTTCACGCGTAAGTGGCTTGCCGGCCTTTTCTAGAATACTCTTGATGATATCAGATACGGTTCCTTTTTTGTATCCCCAGCTATCCAATGCGTAAATACCACGACCGATTAAGACAAAACGTTCATCTTTAATTAGTTCATTATGAATGGCTTGAATAGTGACATTCTTTCTCTTAAAATCAGATTCAGAAATAGCCTTAGCGATATCGGCAAAATGCATTGGCTCTTTTTTGGTTTCTAGGATGACGAAGATCTTATCGCGAATATTCTTAGGATTAACAGTTGGCCATTTAGCAAGGCCCCAGTAGCCATTAAGCACAGCAAGCTGTTTAGAAATGGAGGCGATAGCTTCGATGTGAGATGGATGTTCATAATCTAACTTACCATCAAGCTCGTCTAAGGTCATTGGCTTCTTATTTTTCTTAATAATAGAGACAATCTCATCGACCTTCTTTTTAACTTCAGATGTATTACCATATTCAGCAATGCCAATAGCGGCAAAATAGTTGTCGTTTTCATCAATAGTAGTGAGGGCGGAAGAAATATTACCTAGGAAAGCCAAACCAGAGCGCTCTTTAGAGGTTGTAGTCTTGCCATAAATTTTGTCAGCAAGGGTAGAAACGCGAGCAATGCGACCAGTTTCAGTAAGATTTCTAATGATAATTTTTTCGGCAGCAGCTAATTCTGGGATATCACCTTCTTCGGAACAGACGCGAAGGCGAATTAGGATGGCTTTTTCGAGTTGGCGAACGCGCTCGCGGGTAATAGACAACATATCTCCGATTTGTTCAAGAGTTTCCTTGCTGCCGTTTAGACCAAAACGACGCGAAATAATTTCTCTTTCGCGATCTTGTTCGATGATTTTTAGGCTGCCTTTGATCGCGTTAGAAATCGCGTCTGCATTTTGTTCCATAAAATTAATCCTTTATCCCGCCTCTGTTAATATTGTTCATTTAGTTTATGATATCATATTTTCTGCTAAATGTCAACTTAATTTTTATAACTTTCTATGTTCTATTTTACCACATTTTTTACAATGTCAATAATTTATTTCAAAAAAGTATTAATATAAGCGAAATGGTGTGATAAATTGTTTATTTTTTGCAAGAAAAAGCCCACTACCTTTAGTAGTGGGCAAGGCCATCACGGTATTCTTCCTCCATTAAAGAGCATTTCTGAGGTAAAGATCAGTACCCCTGTTTTGCTCTCTGATGAGTACTCCGCCTCAAATCCATAGGCATCAGCAGGCGATTCACCATCGATATGGAAAGGCACATTGGTGCAGTATCCTTTAATGACGAAGCTCTGGCCTTTAGTTCCGTGACCAAAGACGTCGTTATGGGAGATGCTGGTGATTGTTGGCCTCAATTTGACCTGTTCACCATACCCGCCATCTATGCATTCAAGACAGGTGAATATGACACCCATGTCGACGTTTTTGTCCAGTGCATATTGTGCGGCGTCGAATAGGTGACCTCTAATCGGGCCATTTTTTATTACATACTTCTTTATTTCGCTCCCGTTACTCATGAGACACCTCCTTAAGGTTCTCTTGCCGCATTTACGACAAGGTGAAAAAGTGGCGGAATTGCCACATATTCTTATTATACCACAAAAAGACGAAAAACACAAGGGTTTTAGCTATATAACAGGGATAAAAACTATTTTTTAGTGGCTTTCTTGCTGGTTTTGCGGCGGTGTGGTGCATGGCGAGAGGAAGATTTTGGCTTTTCGGCTAAAATCTTCTTAGCTTCCTCTAGAGTTAATTTCTTAGGGTTGATTTCTTTAGGAATTTTGGCATTATTGCGGCGGCCCGGACCCTTGACATAAGGCCCGTAAGCACCGTTAATAATCATAATTTCGCCCCAATCGGCGATGATACTATCAATCTTCTTCTGATAGAGCGGTTCAGCCTGTTTCAGGGTAACGGTGTAGGGGTCGTAATCTTTCATTAGAATGTTATAATTGCCAGCTTTTAGATATGGTCCGAATGGGCCAGCGGCAGCGATAATTTCGGTGCCATCTTTGGCCTTACCAAGGCTCCTAGGAAGAACTGGAAGACTAAGTTGCTTAATAGCTTGCTCCAAGGTGACAGTTTTAACAGTTTCTCCCTTAGGGAGTGGAGCAAAACGTGGCTTTTCGCCAGATTCTTTTTCGCTTTCACCAAGCTGAATGAAGCCACCATTTCGGCCAACTTTGGCATAAATATTCTTCCCTGTTTCTGGGTCTTTACCAAGAGCATTGGCGTTATTGTAGCGTTCAGCACTATCTGAAGCTTTAGTGAGTTTAGAAAACGGTCCATAGAAGTCTCTTAGCATCTTAACACGCTCGAGTTTAGCTTCGGCAATCTTGTCTAGTTTAGTCTCGACATCAGCGGTGAAGCCATAATCGATAATTTGTTTGAAATGGTCAGTTAGAAAGTCGGCAACGAGCTCACCAACAGGAGTAGGAATAAGTTTACCTTTATTGCTGCCAGATTTCTCGGTGATAGTTTTTTCAGTAATTTTATTATTTTTAAGAGTTAATTCTCTCACTTCACGCTGTTCACCTTCGGAATCACCTTTAACAACGTAGCCGCGACTCTGGATGGCACTCATAATTGTGGCATAAGTAGAAGGGCGGCCGATACCAAGTTCCTCGAGCTTTTTTACCAGGGAGCCTTCAGTGTAACGGGCAGGCGGTCTTTCAAAAGTTTCATGAGCGGTGAGTTCGTTAGCGTTACAGAGGTCGCCCTGCTGCAGCTTTGGTAGATTTAGCTCTTTTGATTTGCCATAGACCTTAAGAAAACCGTCAAAGATAACAGTTTCACCTTTGGCAGTGAAGGTGACTTTGACTTTGTCTGCATCAAGTTTAACAGTGGTACGATTAACTTTGGCATTGGCCATTTGAGTGGCCAAAGTGCGGGTGCGAATCAAATTGTAGAGACGTTTCTCGTAATCATTGGCGCCAGCCACCTCTGTTTCAATATGGGTGGGACGAATGGCTTCGTGAGCCTCTTGAGCGCCGGCTGATTTGGTCTTGAAATGGCGGGTTTTAAGGTAATTTTCACCATAATTTTTCTTAATATAATTAGCGATACTACCAAGGGCCTGGTTGGAAAGATTGAGACTATCGGTGCGGTGATAAGTAATGTGGCCAGCTTGGTATAACCCCTGAGCGGCACGCATAGTAGTGCTAGCAGAAAAGCCAAGTTTGGCGTTAGCTTCAATTTGAAGTGTAGCGGTAGCAAAAGGTACCGGATTGGGTTTTAATGCTTCGGTCTCGCTTATGCTTTTTACCGTGTATTTGGCCCCTAAGAGGCTTTCTAAGAGCTTTTTAGCCTTATCTGCGGTATCTGGACTATCTCCGTCCAAAACAGCCTCAAAAGGCGTATTTTTGCCGCTTTTTACAAATTCACCAGTAATTTTGAAAGTGGAATTCCCCTTAAATTTCTCAATTTCGCGCTCTTTTTCAACTACGAGTTTCAAGGCTGGGCTTTGAACACGACCAGCAGAGATGGCGCCAGGTACTTTTTTGCGTACCGCTCCTGACAGATCAAAGCCAACGAGCATATCTAGGGTCTGGCGAGCTTGTTGAGAGCTTACCATATCCATATCGACTTTACGTGGATTCTTAACAGCTTCTTCTAATGCTTCTTTGGTGATTTCGTGAAAGGTAATACGATTAGTGGTTTTTGGCAGATTTAATACCTCTATTAAGTGCCAAGAAATTGACTCTCCTTCGCGGTCTTCATCGGTTGCGAGCCAGATGGTCTTAGCATCTTTGGCGGCTTTTTTTAGATCGCTGACAATCTTAGTGTGGCTTTCATCAATTTCGTAAGTTACTGCAAAATCATCATCAATATCAACTTTGGTATCTTTTCTAATATGCCCAACCGAAGACATCACCTTGAAATCTTTTCCAAGATATTTTTCAATAGTTTTAGCCTTAGCAGGCGACTCGACAATTACTAGATTTTTTACAGCCATATTTATATGATAGCACACGTGTCAAGCATAAACGTTTTAAGACACCAAAAAACCTCTAGTTGGGATTAGGTAAGGGTGGGCATCACCTAATCCCAACTAGAGGTTCTTTGGGTACCCCATAACGCTTCTTTTTCCAGATACCGGGGAAGCCCCGGAAGCGCGACCCACCTCACACAAATTGGGGCCCGCCGGTTATGGGGGTTGCTATGTCCTCGAAGAGTCCTTCTTAAAAGTGGAGGTAATACTTATAACCTGATGACCGTATAGAGAAATCAAAAGGTCTAAGAAGGGTTCAAGAACACGCAACTTCTTCTACTTGTTAGCGCAAAACATGCTAAAATAGTAGTAGAAATTATGATTTATTTAGGTGCAGTTTGGGAGAAAACTCCCTAACTGTTTTTAATTATATCACACCGAAAAAAATAAGTCAATACTTTTTTAACATTTTTTATGAAAATCAATGAAGTGCGACCCCTAGAGCATAATTACTCTAAGGGGTTGAAAATGCTTGCGCTTATTCCAAAAATGTTGTATTTTTGTGGAAAATTGCCGGAAAATAGGCTGAAATCGGTGGCAATTGTGGGTTCCAGGAAAAACACTTCCTATGGTAAAGAGGTGGCATATCAAGCAGCATATCAGGCGGCCAAAGCTGGCGCAGTAGTGGTGTCAGGGCTAGCCTATGGTATAGATAGTATTGCGCACAGGGGCGCTTTAGATGCGGGTGGCATTACTATTGTAGTACTTGGCACGCCAATAGACCAGATTTACCCCAGCATACACAAAGGTTTGGCTCAGGAAATTATTGAAAAGGGCGGAGCGGTAATTTCTGAATACCCTGCTGGTGCAGCTCCAAGGGGCGGGACGGAGATGAAACTGAGATTTTTGGAGAGAAACCGCCTCATTGCTGGGCTCTCTGATGTAGTTTTAATTGTGGAGGCGGCAGCGCGTTCTGGTACTTTAAATACAGCAATGCACGCACTTGATACTGGGAAGGATTTGATGGCGGTACCAGCAGATATTACTAGAATAAATTCGGCTGGGTGTAATAGGCTAATATCTCAGGGTGCAATTCCCTACACCGAGACTTCTGACCTTTTAAATTTGCTTTTTCCAGAGAGGATATATAAAAATAACTTTAGAAAGCAGGCTTTGAAACAGCTTTCTTTATTAGCAGAAACCCCTGTCGAAGCTAAAATTTTGGGGCAAATTTTGGCTGGGGTGCGTGATGGTGATGAAATCATTTCTGCCACTAAGGTATCAGCGGCGGAATTTAGTCAAGCAATTACGATGCTAGAGATAAAAGGTGCTGTAAAATCATTGGGCGCTAACAAGTGGGGAGTTTAGATTTGATCGTTGATAATATCACACGCTTCGCTCAAGATTTCTGGGAGTTTTTCTTTTTCGGCGGCAGTAAATTTACCGAGAACAAAATCAGTATCACCAGTTTTGGCTCTCAAGCTAGAGCCGGTCCCTAATCTTAACCTTGGGAATTCGTCAGTGCCAAGCTCAGAAATAGTAGATTTAAGGCCGTTATTGCCGCCGGCAGAGCCTTTTTCGCGAAGTCGTAATTTACCAAATTCCAGATTGAAATCATCACAGATGATTAAGATATCTTTTGGTGCGATTTTGTAAAAATGGGAGAAGGCTTGAATGCTACGACCAACTTCGTTGTAGTAGGTTTGAGGTTTAACGAAGATAGTGTTGCCGTTTTTTAGCCAGATAGCATTAAATTTTTCGGATTTTTCCCAGTCTAGTTTATGAATTTTGGCATAAAAATCAAGGGTTAAAAAACCGAAATTATGGCGGGTGAAGTTATATTTTGCTTCTGGGTTGCCAAAGCCGACGATTAGTTTCATGAAATGATTATAACATGAAAAAGCCTCCCTATGAAGGGAGGCTTGAGGTGTTGGATACAACTCCAAAAGTAGCTACGACAAAAGACGCGTTGAACCTATAAGTGTTACTTTAGTGCTTTTGCGATTTCGCGGAGTACCCAATGTCTCACAATCTCATCTTCTTCCGTGCAGCCAATGATAGCGGCGTACGGCTTATCGGCGAGTTTGTTGCCAATGTAATTTAGGCCGTTACTCGTGCGATTAAGGTGAGGATTAGAGAGCTGAGTCGGGTCACCGGTGATGACGATCTTACTGCCGTTACCGATACGACTAATCAGCTCGCGAGCCTGGAAACGCTCAACGTCCTGGAATTCATCGTAGTAGATGAGTGCGTTTGAGATTGAACGTCCGCCCATGAAAACCAGCGGTTGGAACTCAAAATAGTTCTTGACTATCTCCATTGTCTCTTTGTTGAGAATGTTAGAGTTGGATCTTCTGGCTATCTGCGAGGCGTTTTCGCTGCTTGTAGCTTTTCTGCGTTTTTCGGCGCGACGCTTAGCGGTTTTACGGTTGCTCGTTTCGAGGTCCTTGTTAAGAAGAAGCTCCGGAAACTGAAGTTCTGCATCAAAACCTGAATTAAGTTTCGAGCCAAATTCTTGCGCTTCATCGCTCTCTGCCCCTTTTGGTGTTTTATCATTGATGATGTTGACAACGTCATAGATATTGTCAATGATAGGCATAGCCATGGGCATAGTCTTATCCGGTAGATTGCCGGGAAGAAAACCAACATCTTTTCCAAGAGCGGAATCGCGTGGACAGATGAAAATACGATTATATGCAACATTTGGCTTAGTCGTGCGATACCCAACGCCATTTAGGCCAGCAGCGACAGCGAGGAAAGTTTTACCAGTACCAAAGAGTCCCGAGAAGACTACGATTGGAATTTCGTCAACGGGAGCAAGAAGCGCTTCCATATACATAGCCTGGACATTCGTAATCGGACGAATGTTGTGGTATGACGGCGAGGTAAACTTGATATACTTAAGCGGTACGACAGCAGGGTTACCATGTTTATCGTAGGTAAAGCGGCCGATATTACTGTATCCAGATTGGGTCTGGCCAAAATCGTTGAAGGAAAACTCGATAAATTCATTAAAGTGAATCGACTTTTTGGGGAAAATATCGTGCCACTCCTGCTCCGAAATATGATGATTTCTCGTCCAAAGCGAAATTGCATCGGTTGGTAAAGTTACCTTCGAACGGCCGGTGTAAATTTCGGGGTTAATTCGGGCGACATCGATATGCGCGGCAGAAGCTTTTGCTACCATCCAATCACTACCAGTCATAATTGCAACAGAACCACTCTTTCCGGCACCATGCTCGGATTTTAAGGCCTGAGAGAGCGAGATTGCAAGTTGCGTACTATGTGCTTCGGTAGCATAAATAACATCGCGAAACATAATGTGCATACCGTTTTTGGTGAGGAACGCGTTGTTATTATTCGGATGATTATTTAAATAATATAACATCCCGCCGATTGAATTGATCAGACGCTTTGAAGCTTCGCCACGCGAGCTGAGCTCGTGACGCCACTCGCCGAGCTTGTCGAGATATTGAATCGGAATGCAGAGATAGTCTGCTTTCTTCTTCGTGCTTTCGGTGATTTCGCTCGGGTCAATGACATCAGGATCGCCAATTAGCATATCCATGGCTGCGACGATATAATTATGATAGTAAGACGACATAAGACACCTCCTTTTAAAAGAACGCCACCCTATATAAAAATGGGCATAAATTAAATTGCCCACATAAGTAATTTTAACACGAATTTCTATGAATTTCTAGAGGGGGATGGAGTATATTAAGAATTTTTGGAAGTTTCTTTGTGGTTGTCGCTTCTAAATGAGAAGAAAATTGGTGTGCCAACAAATGGATAGAACTCGCGAATTTTGCGCTCTAAGAAACGCTTGTAAGACCAGTGTAGGAGCCCCAAGTCGTGGCCATGAATAACGAACCAAGGTGGTGTAATATCGGTTTGGACAATGTATTTGGGTTTTGGATGGGTGTTTTTAAGACCGGCAGGTAGGTGTTCAGACATGGCACTGCGTAAGATTTTATTCAAATCTTGAGTTTTGATTTCGTGGTGCCTGGCTTCATCAATTTCAAGAGCAAGTTCAAAGATCTTGGTAGCGTTTTTCCCTGTTTCTGAGCTGGTAAATAACACTGGTGCGTAAGGTAGAAAATCAAGGTCTTTCTCTAGACTATCTAGCAAAAAATCGGCGGCGGTGCGGTTTTTGATATTTTGTTCGCCAAAATAATTTGTTGGCGTGGCATTGTCTAAAAGATCAGATTTAGTTACTACTACAACGATACCTTTTCCAGCTTTAACGATTTGGCCGGCAAGTGATTGATCGAGTTTGCTATGTGGTTCGGTACTATCAACTAGAAGACAACAAATATCAGCCTCCTCAATAGCAGAAAGTGTACGAATGGCAGAAAATTTTTCAATACCAACTTCGCGTTTGCCGGGCTTTCTCAAGCCCGCAGTGTCAAGCAGTTCTAGGTTTTTACCTTTGAATTTGATTTTTACGCGATTAATATCTCTCGTGGTGCCTTGGCGACTAGAGACAATGGCCTGCTGTTTTTTGCTAAGAGTATTAAAAAGACTAGATTTACCAACATTTGGGCGACCAATTAGCGCGATTTTGAGTGTATCTTCGGCAGTCTCCGTGTTTTTATGGTTACAATTTAAGTCTTTTATGATGGTTTTTTTCAGATCTTCAATTCCCTGACCGGTAGTAGCAGAAGTACGGAAGATTTTTTCTTCTGGCACACCAAGAGCGCGAAACTCGTTGATGTCAAGCGCTTCACCTCTGTCAGATTTGTTCAAAATTAGAAAAACAGGTTTTTTGGAACGGAGTGCCAAGCGAGCAATGTTTCTATCGTAATGGTTGAAATATTTGGTACTATCAACGGTAAGCAAAATCAAATCGGCAGAATCAATAGCATCATTAATTTGGTCTTGAATGCTAGCTTCAAAATCATCTTCTGGGTTTTTGAGACCAGCGGTATCAATCATTAAAAATTGATTATCAATATTAGCAACCACATTGTCGCGAGTGGTGCCTTCTTCTCTGGCCACGATGGCAATATTTTTATGCGCAAAACGATTAAGCAGGCTAGATTTGCCGGCATTGGTTTGTCCGATTAATGCTACAATTGGCAGAGATTTCATGACATATATTATAACATAAATCAAGCAGTTTAGCACTACTTTACTAATCTCGAAAATAATGCTAAAATAATGAAAGTGGTCGCGTCGTCTAGTGGTCTAGGACGCCTGGTTCTCATCCAGGAAATCGCGGGTTCGACTCCCGCCGCGACTACCATTTTTTGACTTAAATTTAGTAATTAACTGTCCCTGTAGAGTTAGGAAGAGCAGAAATAAACATTTGTCCAGGAGTGAATGAAACAATATTGCCAGAACCATCTTTAAAGGTAATCTGGTCTTCTTTATTATTTTTGACCCAAATGCCTTTTTCGGCAGTACCGTTTTGGAAGATGTAGGCTACGCCAGAGCCAATAGTTTGAATGACGTGGTGGTAGCCATCAGTATCTAAATATTCATCGACCATCATAGCGATAACTACTGATGGGCTAAGCTGAGTAGCGGCACCACAATCAGTTTTAGGATCTGGCTTATCTAAGCCAACAGGACAATTATAAGAAATATGCTCTTGATCGTTTTGATAACTTCTGAGATAGGAATTAGTATCTTCGTTATATACATAATGGATATTGAAGGCTGGTACGTAACCAAAATTCATATCGATAGTCTTAATTAGTGGGGTAACTGCCGGTTTTTCAGTGTTTTCATCTGTGTTTTCTTCGGCAGATTGGTCTAAGCCAGCTTTTTCACGTGCTGATTTTACAGCTTCCTCCGCTTCGGCAGGTTTAAGACGTGGAAATACGGCTGGGTTGGAAGTGGTATAGCCCTGAGCATTATTATAATCGGCTAATAACTGACCCGAAGTCATTAAATTGTTTGGTGCCCAGTAGCTATTATAATTGCGCCACATATAAGTATTAGATTCGTTAAGATCGCGATATCTGCCACTGGAAACTTCAGCGGAAGCATCGGCAGAGCCTCCAGCATGGACAACGGTACAATCGAAAGGAGTGTCCCAGCTTAGATAGTAGCTTCTAAGTGAGCGTATTGGACCGATAGTGGAAGACTCAGGGTTTTGGAAAATAGCAGCAAAACGAGTAATGCCAGCTTCGGCGATTGCCTCAAAGATGACGCCAGCTTCGTTTAGACCAGTTTGTGGTCTGGCGCCGTCAACACCGTTAGGAATCTGGATACAATATAGAGGTTTAGAATTCAAACTTTCATCTGGAATTTCCAGACCGGTGAATTTACTATAATATTTTGGTACTTCTGCTACCGGCTCTTCTGGCTCAGGTGCAGATTCTGATTTTTCTGGGTGGTAGAAGAATAAGAAGAATGCAGCTACACCAGCGCCAACTAAAACGACTAAGATAATAGAGATAATGATAATAATTTTCTTACGTTTTTTCTTGTTCTTCGGAATAGGGGCTTTAGTTTTTTCTTCGTTGTATTTTTCTTCAATTTTTGGATCAAAAACCTCATCATCGGACTGTTCGTGTGGTTCTACTTCTGGTTTTTTATCTTTAGCTGTCGCTTCAGATTCAACTACTGCCTCATTTGTTTTAGCTGTCGCTTCAGATTCAACTACTGCTACTGCTTCATTTGTTTCAGCTGTCGCTTCCAAATGTTTTTCTTTAACCTCTTTTTTCTTAGATTTCTTGCCCATATAATAAGTATATCATACTTATGCTTGAAATTATGGCGCTTATGTTAAAAATATTAAGCTTGCGCTATAAATTATTAGACTTAGGCTTAGTTTAAGTCATTTACGATGGCTGAACGGGTGGCATTTAGGCGAGCAAGGGTGGTATTTTTACCTAAAACTTCAGCTGTTAAATGTAGTGCTGGTGAAAATGGTGCAAAAGATAAGGCAATGCGAATTAAACTAAATAATTCCGCTGGTTTTTTGCCAGATTTTTCCAATAATTTATTAAGTGCGGCTTGTAGATTGTCAGCATTCCAGTCTTTGTCAGAAATTGCCGATAGGCGCTCAATAGCGTTGCCGAGCAAGTCACTTTCTTCAGTTTCTGATAATTTTTTCAAAAATTTGTTGTTCTCAATCATTTCAAGATCAATTTCTGGATCTTTGAAAAAGTAATCGGTAAAAGTTTTAATATCGGATAACGTCTTCAGACGGTCATAAATAATAGATAGAACTTTTTTACGATATTCTTCTGGATAATTTGTAGCTTCTTCTGGCCAAAAACCTTCAGTACGACTATAAAGCTCATCAACACCCTGTTCATCGAAGATTTTTCTAATCCATTGACCATTTTGCCAGAGTAATTTCACTTCGTCAAAACGGGCACCAGAACTTTGAATTCGGTCAACTGAAAAAGCTTTTAGGAGTTCTTCCATGGAATAGATTTCTTTTTCAGTGCCATCATTCCAGCCGAGACATGCTAAATAGTTTAACATTGCTTCTGGCAGGACACCTTCATTTCTATAGTCAACGGCTGATTTGGCGCCATCGCGTTTGGAGAGTTTTTTGTTGCCAGTAGTAGCAAGTACATGTGGGAGTGAGACAAATTTCGGGTGCTTAATACCAAGTGCCTCGTAGATATTGAGATAATTTGGCATACTAGAAAGATATTCCACGCCACGTACGATGTGCGTAACTTGCATTTCGTAATCATCAACGATGTGGGCAAAATTATAAGTAGGAAGACCATCGGCTTTAATCAAGATGATATCATCACAAACTTCGGGACCAGTGGAAAGATCGCCCATAACTTCATCGTGCCATTTGTAGCTTTTCGGCTCAGACTTGAAGCGAAGAGGAGTACCTTCTTCCCAAGGGATAGCTTCGGATGTGCCAGCTTTTTCGGCGGCTTCTGGACGATGGTTGCGATAAAGGTATGGAACCTTTTTGTCATTATCAGCCTTTCGATACTCGTTAATTTTTTCTGGAGGAGTATTGTCTGGATAAGCGCGCCCTGCAGCAATCAATTTTCTAGCATAGGCATGATAGATGTCGCGACGTTCAGATTGATAATATGGCCCGTGATCTCCGCCAACAATAATTCCCTCATCCCAGTTAAGCCCTAGCCACCTTAAGGTTTCCACAATTAAATCTGTGGCACCAGGGACGTAGCGAGATCTATCGGTATCCTCGATGCGCAAAATAAATTTACCACCAGACTGTTTAGCAATAAGATATGGGTAGATCGCACTTCTAACATTTCCAATATGAATGTAGCCAGTTGGACTTGGCGCAAAACGAGTAATATTCATAGTGTGATTATACTATAACTAGACAGAAGTAGCAAGATTTCTAATCTGTTCTTTGGTCAAATATTTACCGGATGCTTTGACTTTGAAAAGAATACCGCCATTCACCCAAACTGCTGAATCTCCCTCCGAATATATAGTGATACCCTGTTCGCGCATAGTGGAATACTTACTGGACATAGATTTTTTGACATAATTATTAAGAAGTGCGTTACTGTCCCATGTGGATTTTTCTTCGGTGAGTGTAAAATTGTCTTCGTCGGAATTTTTGAAGACCATAGTAATTTGCCCATCTTTGTCGGAAGAAACGTTAGAGAGGGTGTATCCGCGAGGAATGATGCTTGGATAAGAGGCATCAATGCCGGTTTGGATAGCGGCGACCTTTACCGAAATATCTGGCATATTAAAATGAACAAAAGCGACAAGTGCGGCAACGGTGACGGCTGAACAAAGCATAGCTAGAGCAATACGTCCACCTTTTCTTTTCTTGCGAAATTCGTGATGCATTTCTTTTGGGGTGTCTGTTGTATCCATAGTGGCAACGCTTTGCATAGCGCTATGTAGAGCTTTATTGGTGGAAGTTTTTGAACCCTTTAAGGCTGGCATTGCAGTTTTAGCGTGCTTTCTAGCTAATCTTGCTTCTTTGGCAGCTCTTATTGCAGCATCTTTCTGAGCCCTGGCAGCTTTAATGGCGGCTATCTTTTCAGCTTTCGCTTGAGCTTTTCTAGCAAGTTCAGCCTCGGCTCTAGCGCGTTTTTCTGCAAGTTTAGCTTGTGCTTTTGCTACCTTTAAAGCTTGTCGTTCAGCTTTTGCTTGGGCTTTTTTAGATTTTTCCGTTTTAGCGTTTGCAGAAGGTTCATTTATGGAAATTTTTACTTCGTTTTCGGAATCTTCTTTTGTAGCGGGTTCAGAGAAGACGTTTGATGTGATTGGCGTGGCGGATTCAGCAGGTTTTTTATTGTCAGATTTCCTAGTGTCTTTAGCTAGTTCATTTTCTGGACGCTTAACATAGCGGCGAGAAAGAGTGGTAGATTTCTGCAAAATATTATGTGTAGCATTGCTAGATACGGCGGAAGCAGTATGCTTAATTTTCGTAGAAGATTTTTTCTTTACTTCATTGCTAGGCTGTATTGAGACTTTGGTGGCTGTTTTCTTGATTTTTTTGACCGCAACTTCAGTCTTCTTCGATTCGGATTTTTCTACTCTTACTGGCTGCTTAGTTTTAGTGGATTTCTTTGGGGATTTTTTCTCAGCTTTTTCTACTTTAATCCTTTTGATTTTTTTAGGGGTAACAGAGGTAGTGTCAACAGAAACTTTCCTTGTCGACCTTTTAGCCGTAGTTTTTTTCGCCAAAGTTTTTTTCTTGGCGTCAGCATCATCTGTAACTTGAATTTTTGCCAATTTAATACCTCCACGTATTCAGGTTATTCTTATTATAACTTAAAGCACTATAGAAAAGCAAGAGTTTTTTACTTTTTAATAAATTTACGAAATTAACGCAAGTGATTTATTTATATGCAAAATATGGTAAAATATTGAATATGGATAGAGAACGCAAAAAGCGTATTCAGACTATTAAATTGATTATTACAGAGATACTGATGGTTGTTACAGTGGTAGCCGCTGTAATTATATTAACTTTCGTAGCAATGGGTTACAACGTCAACAAAGATGGTGATTTAGCTCAGTCTGGGCTTTTGCAAATTAAATCAATTCCTACTGGTGCTACGGTGGCAATTGATGGTGGCAATGTTTCTGCTAAAACTAATACTAGTAAAATGTTGTCAGCTGGGGAGCATTCTTTGAAATTAACGAAAGATGGGTATGATAGTTGGAGTAAAGATATTGAAAGTAAGTCAGGGTGGCTTTTAAAGCTGGATTACCCAAGGTTGTTTTTGAAGAATCGTACTATAGAAAAAGTGAGAGAGTATGAGAAAAATATTCAGATAATTAGCTATAGTATGGACGGTGGGCAGATTTTGTATAAAATAGAGCAAGAAGATAGTTGGGTACTGTTGAATATTTCTGGGAATGATGTTAACGAAACAAGATTAGATTTTTCTAAATATATTGGAAATAACACAGTCAAAGAAATTCATTGGAATAAGAATAATGATAAAGTACTGATAAGGACCAAGAACGGCGATAAGAATGAATGGGTACTTATTAATCTTCGTAGTCTAGATAGTAGCATTAACGTAACGAAGGAATTTAATTTGGAGATAGCCAAAATTGATTTCTTGACCGATTCTGGCGACAGATTAATAGTGCTGGAGAGTGGAGATTTGAGAATAATCTCGGTTAACGATAAGACAGTCTCTCAAGTGTTGGCAAAGAATGTAGAAGATTTTGCACATGACGAGGAAAATATTATGTATGTTGGTGCGATTACCCCAACTACTAAAATTTTGGATCGATTGAGGGATAAGGGCGAATATTCTGCAGATAGATTAATGCGTGCAATAATGTTTTATTCCGATAATGCCGATGATGTATTTGTGATGGAGACTGGGCTAGGCACATCCATTAAAATAGCGTTGTCTAATTACCTCGGGAAGGATTATTTGACAATTGCTGAAAATAATAACTTAAAGATTTACCGTGGAATTTACCCTAAAGGAAACGAAAACTTATCAGATATGGAACAGGTTTTGGAGGGTGAATTGAAGATTACTCCAAATGAATTAAAAGTTTGGACTGATGGTGAATTGATTATGGCTAAAAATGGCAAAGATATTGCAATGTTTGATGCTGAGCTTGCTAAACTTTCTGAATATGAAGTTGAAAGTGAGAACATTTTCTTCCCCGAAAAATATATGGTTGGTGTAGTGGCAGATAGTAAATTGATTATACGCGATTTTGATGGTGAGAATCGTCGTGAGCTTACTACTGCTGAAGGTTCTGGCGGGGTGATTTCTAAGAATGATAGATGGCTTTATTACTCATTAGTAGTAGAAGGTAAAACTAATATCTTCCGTGAAAATATATTAGAATAATTAATTATTACCGGTGAGGAAATTCCAAATTCTTTCAAAGAAGGTTGGTTCATTCTTTGGCATGACTTCTGTGGTAGATTCATTAGCGCTACCATCGTCAATATGTTCACCTTGATTCTGGTCGTTTTGGGTGGCACCAGAAGGGGCTGGGTTAATCTGTTCGGCGGAAACAAGCAAACGATAACGAGCGGTGCCGAGTGGAGTACAGGTGATTAGAGTAAGCATTGGCTTGTTAGTTTCGTAGATTAAGGCGGCAACATTGCTTGGTTCAACAGTTTTGAAACCAGTTACTGAATAAGTATAACGTGTGCCCTGATAATCAATGTAAATTAAATCCCCGACACTTAGTCGTTCTAGGCCAGAGAAGATAAATTTATACTGATTATTGCTATAAATATCGCCGGCGGAGTGACCTGTAATCACAAGGTTACCAATCTCTCCTGGCATTGCATTAGCTCCTGGAATAGCGAATTGAGCGACGCCATTTTCCATGGCGTTATTAATGCTGGCCTCATCATTTGGAATATTGAAATTGACTGGGACATCAACATTGAGTTTTGGAATCATTAGGCGATTGTCTTGTCCCACTGCAGTAGTAACCGTAGGGTCTAGGGCAGTAATACCACTATCATTAGAGTTTCCCGGTGAAACATAGGCCATAATTGGGGCGAAAATTAAACGGTTATATTGAAGAAATAGAATTACGAGAATTGCAGTGATGCCGGCAATAATAGGGATATAACGTTTGATTTTGCGATTGTGGCTAGCTTTTTTAACGGCTTTTTCACGGACTTTCTGCTTTAGGGATTTCATTATTCCCTGTTCTTCTTCGTCAGTAGGGTTGTTTGGTAAGTTTTCGATAATTAAAGATAGGTCAGCGGTCTGCCCAAGGTTTTTGTTGCGATAGTCAGATTTAACTTTTTCCTTGGCTTTTTCAGTTTCAGTATTGACGTAGTTTTGAGCAGCTTTAGCATAGTACTCACTGTAATATTTTTGATAGTAGTTTTGCCAAGCTGAGTGATATTTTTGCCATTCTTTGGCGGCGTCACGTTTTTCGGTAACATTAGTGGCGATAGGGGTCTGTTTGTAAGAGGTTGGAGTAGATTGAGCGGCTTGAGGTTGAGACTTGGCGATTGGTTGAGTTTGAACAGTAGATTGGGTTGTTTTTCCAGTATTAAAATTCCTAGTGATACTGGCGGATTTTTCAGTATTTTGAGCATTAGAATTATAGGCCGCGAGAACTTTTTTACGTGCAATATCTGCCGCGGTTTGGCGCTGGCGGTCTTCGGAATTCTTGGCTGAGCTCGAGAATTGCCCACTCTTTTCAGAATCCATAGATTAATTATACCATAAGTGGTTTATTTTTGGTTGGCTTTCTTAGATTTTGTGGTTGGGGTAGGTTTAGTAGGAGATTTGATTGTCTTTTTGTTGGTGACAATAAGTGCGATAATTGTAAAAATAAAGATCAGTATGCTAATGAATTGCGAAGTGGAAACTGGACCAACAAATCCTCGATAAGAGTCTCCTCTGAAAAATTCATCGACAAAACGAATCACACTATAAGATAGTAGATAGATATAAAGTAGAGTTTTTTTGCATTTGCCTTTTTTCTGAAGATAAAGTAGAACGCCAAATAGGGCGAAATTACAGAGAGCTTCAATGAGTTGAATCGGCAACCTAGGCACACCGTTGGCGGCAGGAATAGATGAATTGTGGAAGACTATTCCATTTTCCATCTCGACGCCATAGCAACAACCAGCTAAGAAGCAGCCGATGCGACCCAGCCCATGAAACAAAGGTATAAACGGAGTGATGATGTAGGCATAAAGCGCAACATCTTTTTTGGTCTTTTTGAGGTAAATATAGGCTGCGAGTAAGCCGCCAAGTAGACCACCATAAAATACCTGACCACCAAAAATAGTACCGAGCACATCAAATAAAATACCGAAAGAAGTAATTTTGTCGAGGTTTTGGAAAACTACAATAATTTTATCAAAATTCGTGAGCGCATAAACTAAATGCCCACCGATAACTACGCCAATGCCGGCAACAAGCAAAGTAATTAGAATGTCATTAGTATCAACTTTAAATTTCTTTGCGACGCGCATTGATAAAAATAGTAAAAGCAAAATTCCGGCAGTTGCTAAAATGCCATAAGTAGGGATATCTTTGCCGGTAAAATTAATTGTTGGAAACATAATTTTTTAAAAGTCAGAAAAACCGCCTTCTTTAAAAGGGCGGTTTTCAACATTTTAGTAGGTAGTAACGGTCCAGTTAGCCTTGTCAAGAAGACCAGCAGCACCGAGAGTACCAACACAAGCAATTGCGCAAATGATAGCAAGAGCACCAATTGCGACGCCAATAATTGAAAGAACTAGACCTGCAGTAGAGGCGCTAGTTTTAGCAATTTTGCGAGCTTTAACAGCTAGTACGATACCAACGATACCACCGACAAATCCTAGGAATCCGATGTAAGGGATTGGAAGGATAGCAGAAGCGGTAGCAATGATACCAAGTACGAGAGAAGCGGTTGCTAGTGGTTTAGCTTTTTCCGCGCCTTTAGCTGGGGTTTTGCTTGTATTTTCGCTCATTATAAGCTCCTTTTAATTAATGTTACGCTTATTATACTATATATTTTTTGAAATGTTAAGTGATTATGAATAAAAAAATACACGACTTCCCGTGCATATGTTTATTATAGCATAGATTGCGATTTTTGTCAATATATGTTACAATGTATAAGATATGACTTTGAGGGCGAATGGCGGAATTGGTAGACGCGCCAGACTCAAAATCTAGTGGTAGCAATACCGTGAGGGTTCGATTCCCTCTTCGCCCACCAGAAATTTAAAAAAGTGCTTGACCTTTCTTTTAAAATAGGTTACACTGAGATTGTAGAGTTGAGTTTTGCCCCCGTCATGTTCGGGGGTTTTATGATTTTTAGGACTTTTTCGGGAAAAATCTAGCAAAAGAAAAATAATGTAACAATGAAGTCGGGCACATGTCCTGACTTCATTATGATATAATGGAAGAAAAGGAGGAAAATGGAACAACGTATTAAAGAATACGAGGAGTTTATTAAGAAACGGGTGAGCAAGCCAGATGAAAAATTAATTTCTTATCATCGGGAAATGCTTGCTAATTTTCAGCATGAGAGGTTAGTTCATCTAATCATTATGCTGTTCTTTGTGGCAATTACTTTTGTAGTTACTGCCATTTGTATTTTTACTCTAGCGACAATGAAGTCAATGATGGTCTGGGAGTTTTTGCCAATGATTATTGCTGCGGCACTTCTCTGGATCTTGTCATTCTTTTATGTTAGACATTATTATTTCCTTGAAAATCATGTTCAAGGGTTGTATAATATTTCGAAGGAATTTTACGAGAATAGCTCTAAATCTGAAAAGGTGAATTTGAAGAATTTGGGTGAAAAAATCGTGAAGAAAGTTGGGAAAGTTTTAAGTAAAAAGGAGAAAAAATAATGTTTGATTTGTCTGGTCAAGTAGCAGTTGTAACTGGCGCATCTTCTGGTCTTGGTAAGCAGATGGCTAGAGGTTTTGCAAAACAAGGCGCAAATTTGGCGATTTTAGCTAGAAGAATGGAGAGACTAGAGGAATTTGCTAAAGAGTTGTCTGACGAATATAAAGTTGAGGTTCTACCAGTAAAATGTGATGTTACCTCTTCCGATAGCATCAATGCTGCCGCTAAGGCCGTAGAAGATAAATATGGTAAAGTTGACATTCTTTTAAACTGCGCTGGCTCTTCTAAGGATAAAGGCGTACTAGATATGGCTGATGATGAATGGGATTTTACTATTGCTACTGATGAAACCAGTGTATTCAAGATGACTAGAGCATTTGGTAGTATCATGAAAAAGCAGAAATATGGTCGTATTATTAATATCGCTTCAATGTATGGTTTAGTGGGCAATACAGAGATTCCAACTATTGCTTATCATGCATCTAAAGGTGCAGTGGTGAATTTCACCAGAGCTGTAGCAGCAGAATTGGCAACTTATGGTATTACCTGCAATGCGATTTGTCCAGGTTATTTCTATACCGAGCTCACTCAGCCAGTGCTTGATACGGAACAATTCCAAGCTTTTGCTAAAGAACATGTGCCAATGAAGCGCTACGGCAAAGAAGGTGAATTAAATGCCGCAGCAATTTTCTTAGCTTCAAAAGAAGCTAGCTATGTTACCGGTGCAATTATTCCAGTAGATGGAGGGTATACGGCAGTATAGGTGGGCGCATGAACATAGCTGTATTTTCAGATGTTTTTCTAGAAGTTCCGGGTGGAATTCCGTCATCGATTACTGCGCAGAAGAAAAGTTTGGAAGAGTTAGGGCATAAAGTCACAATTTTTGCTCCTGGTTTTACTAACAATAATGGTGAGGCTACAGGGCTTGCGGATAAAAGTGTGCTAAGGGATGTGGTGGTAGTACCAACTCATAAGCATCTACGTCTTAATGGTGCACCACTTGCTAAAGCTCCAGAAGTGGTGGAACGGTGGATTATCGAAAATTATCCGGTGTTTTCTAGTTTTGATTTGATCCATGTTCATTATGAAGCTAGCTGTTCTCTGGCAGGCGCAAGACTTGCTAGGAAGTTTAAGATTCCTTTAGTCCAAACAATGCATGGACGCGAGGATATGGCTATTGCTGTAAATGTGCCGCATCCGTTTAAGACCATTGCGGGTAGCGTATTGAACTTTTTACATAGCAAATATATACCACATAAAGTAGTAGTAAAAAGAGATCATGAGCTTGCACCAACTGTGGCTAGGGCTAAAATGTGGACTTTAATGGTAAATCATGCTAATTTTGCTGACATGGTGTTAACTCCTTCGGAGCATTTTGCAGAGAAATTGAAACACTATGGCGTTTCTAAGCCAATCACAGTAGTATCAAATGGTGTAGCCGATGAAATGGTAAAAGAATTTGATAAAAAAGTTGGTAGAGAGGCACTTATTCGCAACAAAAAACCAGGTGAGCCATTGAAACTTTTCTGGAACAGTCGTCTTTCTCAGGAAAAACGTATTATGCCATTCCTTGAGGCTCTAAGCATGATGAAAGAACCATTTTTCTTTTCTGCTTGTGGCGATGGTAACGAATTTAAGAATGCGCAGAAGTTTATTGCGAGAAATAATATGACTAAGGAAGTTAAACTTTATGGTAGAGTGCCACATGAAGAAGTGTTAGATAAAATGTTGGACCAGCATCTTTCTGTGACCGTATCGTATGGTTTCGACACGCAAGGCCTAACGCTTTTGGAAGCAGAGGCTGTTGGCCTGCCCGTATTTTTCTGTGATCCAGACATGAAAGAAGTTGTACCGGCTAAGGGAGCGGTAATGTCTGATGGCCCAGATCCGGTTGACATGAGTAAGGCATTGGACGAAATAGCTAGAGAACCCGAGCGAATTGAAATGATGAGTAAAGAAATGCTGAAGCATCGTGAAGAGATTTTACAATCCACACAAATAAAAAAGTTAGTAATGGTCTATAAAGAACTAACTGATAAGGCCTGAGATTGTAGCTTCGAGAGGCTTCCCTGGGTTAAACAAGTTCATCGCGGCGATTTTTCCAGCAAGTTCTCCATCCCAGAGCGATAATGGTGTATAGCTAGTGCTTCCGATTGGAATGCCAGCAACTTTGCCATTGTTTGCGATGATAACTTGGTTTTCAAGAAATGTCAAAATAGTACAAGGGTAACTCAGAGTAAATTTGTGAAGATTTTCTACAACCTGCATTAATGGCATAGAAAGGAGTAACATTTTAGGGTAGTAGACTGCGCGAAATAGTTTTTGTAGCTGTGCCATTGTGCCAATTATGAATAAGTTCTCTTTTTCAATTATATTTACCATTTCTGGCAATAATAAGTCGATCGTGTCGCGTGCAAATATAGTTGGATTATCGGACGATTTTAATGCTTCAGCTATGGCTATACAAGTGGCAGAGTTTTTGGAAAAGTCGCCCAATAGAATATTGAAGTCAGAGTTTTTCAAGGCGTTGTCTAGAATATCTGACTTGGCAAAAGAACCAGACTCGGTAGAGCTGGCAAAAACAAAATTCGGGAGTGGTGGGAGCTTGTTTTTCAAGCTATCTGGCAATATTATGCTGAGGTCTTTGATTGGGAAACTTTGCTGTAAGCTTTCAGCGCTTTTGATGATATTTGAGAAGCTCTGGGAATTGCCGCCGATTAATGAGATTTTGCCGTTTTTTTGTTCGGGAATATTCCAAGACAACTCTTGATATTTTTTAAGATTTTCAATTTTTTCATAATAATCAAATTTTTCCATTTAAAACTCCAGAGTAATAGAAATTGGGCAGTGATCTGAGCCAGTGATATCTTCGTAGATATCGGCGGATCTTAAGTTCTTTAGAAGGGTTTTGCTAATAAAGAAATAATCAATGCGCCAACCGATGTTACGAGCTCTGGCATTAGCACGCCAAGTCCACCAGGTATAACGACCTATTTCTTGAGGGTGAAGCGTGCGGAAGGTATCAACGAAGCCTGCTTTTATAATGTTTTCAATTCCCTGTCGTTCTTCTTTGGTGAAGCCAGCATTTTCTTCGTTATCTTTCGGGCGGGCCAAATCTATCTCGGTATGGGCAGCATTGAAATCACCACAGACTACAACGGGTTTGGTCTTCTCAAGATTCTTTAAATATTTTAGAAAAGCTGGATCCCAAAGTTTTTCGCGGAGCTTTAACCTGGTTAATTCATGCTTACTGTTGGGTGTGTAAACATTGACTAAGAAAAATTCTGGATATTCGACAGTCTGAACCCGACCTTCATTAAGAGGATTTCCGTGAATATCATCATCCCAGGCGTAGCTAATATTAATATCATCAGTAAAGCCGGTGAAATAGCTTTCGGGCTTTTTCTTGGTGAATATGGCAGTGCCAGAATAGCCAGCTTTTTCAGCTGAATTCCACAGTTCTTCGTATTCGGGTAGGTCGATTTCAGCCTGGCCTTCTCTAGCCTTAGTTTCTTGGATACAGAAGATATCAGGCTTCTTATTAGTTATAAAGGCGGAAAAAGCACCTTTTTTGATTACAGCTCTTAGTCCATTGACATTCCAGGAACAGATATTGTATCTCATTAATATTTCCCCCTACTAATATCGCGATCTTTGATAGTTTGGCGCTTATCGTATTTTTTCTTGCCCTTAGCAGTAGCAATGACTAGTTTGATGTATCGACTACCGCCCAGTAGCTTAGTCGGGACAATCGTGTAGCCATCTTGTTTGGCACGCATTAAGGTTCTGATCTGTTTTTTAGTAGCGAGTAATCTGATATTTCTGGCGGTTTCAGCGCCGAGGGTAAGATTGTTTAGCCAGAGTTCATTATTCCTAATAGTAACAAAAGAACCTTTAAGCTGGACGTGGTGGTCGCGGATACTCCTAACTTCTAGGCCGGTCAGGCTCATGCCACAAGTAAGTTCATCCCCGAGCGCGTAGTCAAAGCGGGCGCGGCGGTTTACGGTAACGGAATCTGAACTTTTTTTCTTTTTCATGCTATTATTATAACATGAGAATAGTGATCGCATCAGATATCTATTACCCAATGACTAATGGGGTGGCGGTTTTTGCTCATAATTTAGCCAAAGGCTTAAGCGAACGTGGCCATGAAGTGATGGTAATTGCCCCAAGCTTTAATGGTAAATTTCATATTGATACCGATAAAGAAACTGGCATGAAAACAGTGCATCTTACTTCCGCTAGGTTTCATTTTTATCCTGATCAAATTAATAAAGTCCCAGAAGGCAAAAAAATATTTGGTCGCAAAATGCCAAGGTTGGTCTACAAACATGGAATTTGGTGGTCAGTTAATCCATATTTTGAGATTAAAAAAGTATTGAATGAATTCAAACCAGATGTGGTTCATTTACAAACAGCGGAGACTATCGCTATTGCCATTATGCAATATGTCCATAAATACAATATTCCAATTGTCTCCACTGGCCATGCTTATCCGGACAATGTTACTGGACAATTTAAGTTCTTAAAACCAGTAAAAAAGCCTGTTGATGCGGCAGTGCGTGCTTATATGGCAAGTTTTTTGAAACACAGTGAGTACGCTACAGTGCCAACTGAAATTGCAATCAATGGTCTTATGCCAAAGCATAAAAAACGTTTCAAAGTTACCGTTGAAGCGATATCTAACGGTATTGATCTTTCTGAATTTTTTCCTGCTAAACCTAGTGAGAAAATTTGTCAGAAATATAAGATTGACCTAAGCATTCCGAGAATTATTTATGTCGGTAGGGTTGACCCAGAGAAAAGTATTGATGTACTTATTTCTGCTTTTTTAGAGGTGGTTAAGAAGATCCCGAATGCAGAATTTTTAATAGTTGGTGACGGTATTGTTAAGCCGGACTTGGAAGATCAAGTGAAAGATCTTGGATTGTCCAGCAGTGTGAGGTTTTTGGGTAGAATAATGCCGCCAGAATTACAAGAAATTTATCGTACAGGCGATGTATTTGCAACGGCAAGCGAGACTGAGACTCAAGGTATTGTTTTGATTGAGGCGGCGGCTACTGGTTTGCCACTGATTGCGGTGGATGCTGGCGCAGTGAGTGAGCTTTGTTTGAATAAAAAGAATGGTATTCTATGTAAGCCTGGTAACGTAAAGGCAATTACTTCTGCAATGATTAAACTACTTTCTGATAAAACATTAAGAAAAGAATATGGAAAAGAGAGCATTGAAGTAGCTAAAAAACATGACATCTCTTATACTCTGAAGCGTTTTGAGGATATCTATCAGATGGCAATAAACTTCAAGAAATAATTATTTTTTTCTACGTAAGTAGTTTTTGATAGCAAATGCGGTTTCTTTAGGCTTTTCATAATTCATGAGGTGGCCAGTTCCCTTCACAAAGATACAGGGGGAGTTCAAATCGCGTGCCAGAGTTTCAGTTTTCTCAATTGGAATTAGACGTTCCTTGTCACCAACAATGAAACAGGATTTTTGTTTGAAATGAAAATCGTTAATACAGTAATGTGAAGAAAACTTAGCAGATTTAAACACTTCAATTCTACTAACGTAATCCGCACCACAAATATTGCTAATAGCTAGAACGTCCTTGAATAAGGCTTTATCTTTTGAAGCGAAGAGGTATTTTGTGCAAACATAAGTTACTAAACGATTAGGAAGTAATACGGAAAGCGGAGTAAGGGCTGCAAAAAAGCGAGCTGGCTTTACAGAGATAGGTGATAAAAAGATAATTTTATCACCAAGTAGCTCTGGATATCTTTCAGCGGTTGCCGCAGCGACAATAGAGCCCATAGAGTGGCCGACGAGAATTGGTTTCTCAATTTCGTGTGCTTTGATGTAGTCTGCTACGAATTTTGCATAGGTTAAGGGAGTGTAGCTTTTCATTGAAAAATCACCAGCAGGTGGAAGATCAGGGGTATAGACATTAAATTTCTTTTTATCAAAAAATTCAGTAACCTCTTTCAGGCCGGCGCTATTCCCTCGAAAACCATGAATAAAAACTAGATTAGTTTTCATTTTAAGAGACCTGCTTTCTTTAGGGCCTTTTTTAGGGCTGGTCGATCAAAACCGACGATTTCCTCATCGTTAATTTTAGTAACTGGCACAGCTTGCAAATTCATACCTTCGGCATCAACTTCTTCATATTCTACGCCGAGCTCATCAAACCAGCTCATAAGAACATGACAATATGGACACCAGCTAGTAGAGTAGACTTTAACTTTAGACATATATATTATTATATAACAATAATCTACTAATAGCAAGCAGTTTTAAGCAGATAAGGCTGCGTCCATTTGAGGATCTTTACCGCTATTAATGTCATCGTATGAGCGTACAATTTCTTTATCTGGAGAAACTCCGGTAGAATTAATACTATTTCCATTTGGGGTATACCAGTGAGCGGTGGTGACTTTAAGCAGAGCACCACCAGATAAATTGATTAAGTTCTGAACTACACCTTTGCCGTAGGTTTTTTCGCCAATAATAGTGGCTTTCTTGTAATCTTTAAGCGCACCCGCGACTATTTCTGAGGCTGAGGCGGTACTACCATTAACGAGGACGACGGTTTTCATGTCCGATAAGATATTTTGACCATGATTCGCATAGACGGTTTCTTCTGGTATGTGGATGGACTTTTGAATTAGAACAGCTTCGCTATCTATCCAAAGGCTCAAGAGGTCTTTGGCTGCAGAAACGTAGCCGCCACCGTTATCTCTAAGGTCAAGAATGACTTTATTGATACCTTTATCTTTGAAAGTTTTAGCGAATTCTTTTACTTTGGTCCCAGTGTCAGTGTCGAAGCGAGTAATGTGAATGATTGCGGTTTTATCATTATATTCTACATAGGCGGAAACGTTATTAATCTCTTCACGTGTCAAATCGAAAGTCTTTTCCTCACCGTCACGGATGACAGTAAGTTTGACAGAACTACCTTTTTCACCTCTAAGTTTAGTAGCAATAGTACTAGCATCATCTTTCCATACTTCTTCGTCGTTAATTTTGTAAATGATATCGCCAGCTTTAACCCCAGCTCTCTCTGCGGGATTATCTGGTAAGAGACGAGTAATCCTGACATAACCATCGCGCTTAGCCATTACTACGCCAACGCCAGAGCCAACATCACCATGAAGTGATTTGTTATAATCTGTAGCCTCGTTTGCCGTCATATATGAAGTGTAGACATCACCAACTGAGGCAGCGATTCCCTTTTTAGCTCCATCTAAGGCTGCACTAAATTCAACATTACCATCATATTTAGATGCCAAAGTATTATAAACTTCATCAAGTGAGCTCCAGTCATTGGTTGAGACAGTGTTTTTGCCGCCAAGATACGGCAAGAAAGTTTTGGTGAAGGTATTCCAATTAAGACCTATAAATACACCAATAATAAGGCCGGCAAAGCTAATAACTAAAGCACTGCCTAGACTAACTTTTCTCTCTTTGTCCTCGCGTTTTACCATTACTATATTATAGCACTAAAGTCTATCTAGGTGAATAAAGTTGTAATAGCCAACTTGGCTGGCAGGAATAATGCGGGCGCCGAAATCACCCCAGCTATGGCTTTCGGAAGAGTAGGCGTTGTTATATTCAGTAATTCTGATAGAGCCATCGCCGCGGACCTCTTCTACCCAGACTACGTGGCCGTAGCCACCAGCATCAGTTTGAGCAATGATGTTAGGTGCTGGGTTGTGGTCTACGATACCTTTGCTTCTACCAACATCGTCCCAAGTATTTGCGTTACCCCAGTTTAGATAAAGACCGTATTGTTCCCATGCTTTCCAACCGACATAGGAGACGCATTCGCAGACATATCCACCAACATAGACACCGCCGATAGCTGTAGCATAGGCATCTTGATTATGCGGACAATCTGCTTGCCAACGATAAGTATTCTCTCCAAAATAGACCATACTACCATCACCATAGATTTCTGGGTGGTTGCGAGCGTATTCCTCCATGGCAGCTTGCTGAGCAGCGCGAGCAGCTTTAGCGTCTTCTGAGTAAGCAGCAGCATCACCCTGATATTTTTCAACCAATTGTTGTTGCTCTGCTTGGTGTTGCGCAACAGCTTGTTTCATAACCTTTTGGCTTTCAATGATAGCTTGTACCTTGGCTTTGTCCTCCTCTAATTGTTCCTTAGTCTTTTTGATTCTTTGAGCAGAAAGACTGATTTGGGTCTTTATCGTGTTATTACGAGCTTGTTTTTCGGCAAAGTCAGATAAAGTTTTAGTGCTAGCAAGTAAAGTAATTGGTTCGGTTTTGTCGTCAAAATGAACTTGAACCAATAAATCTGCAAGACCTTCCTGTTGCTCTTTTAATTTAGCCTCTGTCTCTTCGATTTGCTTTTGAAGTTCAGCGGCATAAGCTTCGCTTTCGGCAATTTCTGCATTTAAACTGGCAATTTCTACGCCAAGTTGGTTCACTTTTTGTTGATATTCATTCGCGGTAGCTTGAGCCTGGTCCGCTTTGGCTACAGCCTCTTTTTCACGTTCAATGGCGGCTAGACATTCTGGGCTATTTTGACAGGCGATGGAAAGTGAAGACACAAGTTTTGGTGCGGCAAAAACCGAGGCAGTAATTAAACTAGCAGCTACAAGAAATAAAAATGTTTGTTTTTTGTTGAGAGCTTTCATACTTCCACTATAGCATAAGCGGAATGATTTGTAAAGAGTAAAAACCTAAATTTTTACTTTTTGCGGCGTTTTTTATTACCACGTAGATATTTGTGGATTGCGAGAGAGGAGGAGATAGTACCGATTAAGACACCAATAGTTATCGTAATTAAGTAAATGACTACTAACCAACTAGTTTCAAGGAAATTATTGATTGTAGAAATATCGATGCCGTATCCTTGGAGACGTGGAGCGATTGCATGGAAACCAACATAGCCAATAGTGGCAGCGATTATACCAGATATCAAACCACAGATTTGAGCTTCGATTAAGAATGGTCCCCTAATAAAGCCATTGTCAGCACCAACTAGCTTCATCATATAAATTTCTTCACGACGGGAGAAAATAGCCATGCGAATAGTGTTAAAAATAACTAAAATGGAAATTGCAAGGAAAATAATTGACAGGATGATGCCGCCATTTCTAGCAACGTTTGCCCAACTAGTGATAGTCTCAATTTCTGCACGGTTAACATCATAAGTAGGTGGCTTGCTTTGGTCGATTGTAGTCATAAAAGTGCGATCATTATTTACAATATTTTCAATACTTGAAAGATCGTCAATATTGTAGACCTTGATGCGCATAGTGGCCTGCATAGTGGAAATCATTAGTTCACGCATAGCTTCGTCATCTAGAGCCGCCATTAAAGCCGCATCGTCAGCATTGTCTTTTAGGAATTGATTATATTCTTCTTCAGAGGTAGATACTTCTACACTTTTAACGTTTTCGTCGTCGCTCATCGTACTAGCCATTTTACCAAGAGTGGTGATAGATGTAGTTGGCTTAAAATAGATCGTAATGTCGATTTTTTCACGCATAGTATCAGCGGTGGAAGACAGAATCGCACTAGCAATAATAGTAATAAATAGAATGACCAAGGTAATTGTCATTACGAGCGTAGAAGCGATAGACAACCAGATATTCCTAGCGAAACCGATAGCACCATATTTAAATATCCTCGAACCGCTACGAAGTTTGTATGAGCTGGTACTTTTACTCATAGTTTTAAGATTTTTCTTAGTGTTCTTGACTTTTTCTTCTGACATTAAATTACTCTCCTTGCGCGATAGCGTCTTGGGTCTTTAGCGGTAACAGGTGTAGTTGCTGGCCTAGCAGAACGACGGCGTGGAGTAGCCGCTTTAACAGGTGTCGCTGTTCGGGCTGCAGTAGTGCGAACTGGATTTGCTGAAGCAGTTGGTGCTACTACTGGAGTTGGTGCAACGGCGACTGGTTGAATAGGGGATGGATTGATCGGACGTTTGCCTAATTCGGTTGTGCGAACTATGCGTCTAGTTGGAGTTTTCAAGCTTTCTGTGATTTTCCCAGAACCGTCTAAGCGATAAATACCATGAATTTTCTGGTCGGCTACAACTCGACCATCTTTTAGTGTGACAACTCGTTTCTGAAGATTGTTAACAATATTCTCATCATGAGTAGTAACAAGTAGGGTAGTCCCAAAGTCGTTTATTTTCTTAAGTAAATCAATGATTTCTTCACGGGTTAACTTGTCAAGGTTACCAGTAGGCTCATCAGCAATAAGGATTTTCGGCTGTCTAGCTACAGAACGAGCGATAGAAACACGTTGCTGTTCCCCGCCGGAAAGGTGTCGTGGGAATTTTTTAGCTTTATCAAGTAGTCCAACTAATTCCAGAACTTTTGGTACTGTTTTATTGATTTCACTATTGCTCATGCCGGCAATTTCTAGAGCGAAAGCTACATTTTCAAAGACGGTACGACCTGGGAGCAATTTGTAGTCTTGGAAAACTACGCCGAGACGCCTCCTGTAGTGTGGAATATAGCGTTTTTTAACATAGTCAAGATCAATACCGCCAACGATGATTTTACCGCTATCAGGGATTTCCTCTTTAGTAATCATTTTAATGAGAGTAGATTTGCCAGCACCAGATTGGCCAACTAAAAATACAAACTCATTAGGCTCAATATGTAGAGAGACATGATCAAGCGCAGGATGAGCATCCCCACGATAGGTTTTTGTTACTTGATCAAGCAATATCATACATAAATAATAGCATAAGCTATAACAATAATCAAGTTATTGCTTAATTTTCTAAATAGGCATTAATAAAGCCTTCAATCTTGCCGTCTAAAACAGCATCAACATCGGTTTCTTCATATTTAGTGCGAGTGTCTTTGACTAATTTATATGGTTGCATAACGTAGTTTCTGATTTGTTGGCCCCAGCTGGCAGATTCGCCAGCTCGAAGCTTGTCAATACTTTCAGCTTGTTGCTCAATTTGCATTTGGGCAAGTTTGCCACGTAAAATTTCCATAGCTTTTTCTTTGTTTTGGAGCTGTGACCGCTCATTTTGAATAGCTACCACAGTGTTAGTAGGAATATGAGTGATACGGATTGCAGAATTGGTTGTATTGACTGACTGCCCACCGTGCCCACCAGAATGATATGTGTCAATACGTAAATCTTTTTCATTGATTTTTATATCATTATCAGAATCGATTATTGGTAAGACCTCTACTAACGAAAAAGAGGTTTGACGAAGATTGTTAGCATTGAACGGACTAAGTCTGACTAGTCGATGAGTGCCATGCTCACTTTTTAGGGTACCGTAAGCATCAATGCCAGAAACTTCGTAAACTGCAGTTTTGATACCAGCCTCTTCTCCGGCAGTACGTTCCAAAAGTGTAGCTTTAAAATTATTTTTTTCAAAGAAGCGCAGATACATACGCTCAAGCATTCCTGCCCAGTCCATTGCCTCGATCCCACCAGCGCCGGAGGTAATGCGGAGTACGGCATTGTTGTGATCGTATGGGCCAGTGAGCCTTAGAGATTTTTTTAATTTTTTGAAAGTACTTTCCATAGCTGAGACTTGCTCTTCGATTTCGGCGTCTAAATCCGTTTCGCCCAGTCTTAATAATTCTGATATATCAGAAAGTTGGACCTTAAGTATTTGCCAAACTGAAACCTCTTCTTTTAGACGAGCTAACCTTTCATTTTTCTTGCGAGCATTTTCAGGATCTAACCAAAGCTCTGGCTTACTAACTTCTTCTTCTAGTTTCTCTTGTTCTTGTATTTTTTGATCAATCGCAAGTTTTTCCCAGGCGGAATTAAATTCTTGGCTTAAAGTTTCTAGTCTTTTTTGATTTTGCATAATGTTACTTTAACGCGTTTACGTATTCCTTGAACAAGTCACCACGTTCTCCATAACTTTTAAACATATCAAAACTGGCAAAAGCGGGAGACATAAGAACGACGGCTTGATGGTTATTTTCATTGACGCACTTTTCAGCTAATAATTTTGCCCTCAATACGGCATCGTCTAGACTATCCGCAAATTCATATTTTGATGATGGTTCGTTTTCGGCCAAGTTTTTTGCGGTCTCACCAATTAGGACTACTTTTTTAATATTTTTCGAGCTGAAAATTTTTTGTTTAATGTCCGAGATGTCTGTTCCCTTGTCTTTACCACCAGCAATTAAGATAGTTGGCTTATCTTTAAATGTTTCAATAGCGACATCGATTGACGGGAAAGTTGTAGAATAGTTATCGTCGTAATATAAAACATGGTTTAGTTCGCGCACAAATTCGATGCGATGTGGTAGACCTTTGAAGTTTTTGAAAGCATGCTGTAAGGCTGGATATAGTTTTCCAGTTAAAAGCTCTTCTAGATCTCCATTGCAATATCGAGCTGCGACTGCAAGTAGTGCAGCCTCGGCATTCTCGCGATTATGCTTTCCTGGAACCGTTAAAGATTCTAATAGAGCACTTAGATTATCGTTAGCCTTTTTGCTTAATTTTGGGGTTTCAGCGTTTTTCTCAGAAAGTGGGTAGGATATTTTTTTGGCAATAGATTTTTCAGCAAGATTTTTAGTAGTCTCGTTGTTGTGGAAGTAAATTAAAAAGTCATTTTCCGTTTTGTAACGTGAGACAGCAGATTTTGCATAAATATAATCTTCAAAATCTTTATGAACATTGAGGTGGTCTGGCTCAATACGAAGCATAACTCCGACAAAAGATCCTTGATGTAAATCCCATAGCTGGAAACTACTCATTTCATAGACTACATTGTCTATTGGACTAAGTTTATCAAGTACTTCTAGAGCCGGAACTCCAATATTTCCAACTAAAAAAGTTCTAGGCGAACCACCGTCAGTATTTGCAAAACTATGTTCACTAATAGCGTTTAAAATTTCGGTGATCATTGAGCAAGTAGTACCTTTTCCCTTAGTACCTGTTACGGCGATTATTTCGCAAGGACAATGTTCAAAGAAATATTTAGTAGCTGAAGTCCAATATGGTTTTTTAAACTCAAGTTTATAGCGGTCTTCATTTGATAGATGATTCTCTTCAGTGCTAAATTTTTTGAAATCGTAATGTGGGCGTACAGATGGTGAGCGAAAAACTACATCGTATTTTTCTAGTCCTAAAGAATCTATCTCTTCGTCTTTAAAGTTGTCAAAAACTTTAATCTCTATATCTTTTGGAGGGACGTTCTCGTAGGGGTGAGATTTAAAATATTTTTCTACGCATTTTCCTTCTGCGCCATAACCTAAAATCGCTAGCTTCATATAATATATATTATACTATATTTTTAGCTTACTAGATAGTTCTTGAATCAATGCCTTTTCGCATGATCCAACTGCAACCATAGCTTCGATACCACTGTTTTTGAATTCGCGGGCGAGATTAACTAGGTGGTCTTTTTTGATAGATTTTATCATATCTGGAATTCGTTCATAATTGTTAATATCTCCAGTGGTGAAATAGTTTTCGGCATAGAAGTCAGCAATTTGAGACGTGGTTTGAGCTCCCATTTGATACCGACCTAGAGCATAAGATTTAGCTGCCTCAAAATCTGAATCTTTGATATCGCCGCTCAATACTTTTTTCAGCTCTTTACCGATTAATTCGAATAACTCAACCCCATCTTCTTCATTGACTTCCCCATCAAAATCCCAAGATGAGTTATGGTTGGTGTTTGAGATACAGCTGCTCATGCCATAAACTAGACCACGTTTTCTGGCTTGCCCCAAAATGCGGCTATTCATTGTGCCAGTTAGGATATGATTTAGACAGTCCATTGTGCGAACTTCTTTTTCGGTCAAATGTCTATCCATCACAAAAGAGAAGCCAAAAGTTATATTACTAGCATCTTTTCTGCGAATTAAAACTGGTTCGGAAGTATGTAGCTCATCAACAGGAATATCAAATCGCTCGCCAGGTTTTAGATCCCAGTCTTCTAGCATTTCGATGATACGGCGTTTTCTGCCTTTGATTTTGCCGACAATAATAAAACGCATATTATTGGCAGTATGGGTGCGGCGATAATGTTCGCGAATATCTTTAAGGTCAATATTTGGTAAAGTCGCAATGCGTTCGCGGAGAGTCGGTGTGGTTTCGCCAATTGCAGTTTGGAGCCTTGGCCAGAGTAACCTTGAATAATCGTTTAAATAACTAGTGAGTTCCGATTTAACGTTCCCTTTTTCGCTTTTTAACTCCTCTTCATTGAAGCGTGGGGTAGTAATAGCGATACGTTTTAAATCTAAAATGCGATCCCATTCAAAATCGGCACATTCAGTCTCGTAGCAAACAGAAAAATCGGAAGTCCAAGCGTTGTGATAAGCACCGTTTTTGGTAAAATCAGCTTCATAATCTTGTTCATCTTTATATTTAGCATTGGCGCCGAAACTTAAGTGCTCTACTACGTGAGCTAATTCATAAATTTCTGGTCTTTTAGCAAAACGAAGGCCAGCTCTGAATTGAACACGTGTATTCATTACGCTAGCTTCAGGGACATCAACAAGAAGACCCTTTGCCCCACTCTTCAGCCTAATTTCCTCAACGGTATGTTTCATGGCGCAGACTAGACTAGATTACTTTTTTCTTTTGTTCTTTTTAGCCTTCTTTTTAGCGTTTTTCTTCTTATTCTTGGCTTTACTCTTACTTTTGCTTGGGACTTTTTTGCCGGAAGATTTTTTAAATTCGGAATCAAGATTCTTCTCGCCAGCAGAGATTTCATTGACGCCTTTTTCGGTGCTGCTCTCTGCCATCTTGGTAAGTTCAGATTCGTATTCTTCACCATCGGTTACGCCGGCTTCCTCAGCTTCTTGCTTGGATAGGGTAAGAATAATTTTTAGGACTTCTTCGCGTAGATTTCTTTGTAAGCCATCAAAGAGTTTCTGAGACTCGCTACGATATTCTACAAGTGGGTCACGCTGGCCAACACTGCGCCAGTGAATACCCTCACGTAAATGTTGCATATTTTCAAGATGTTGCATCCAAAGAGCGTCAAGAATCTTGAGATAGACTTCGCGCTCAATTTTGCGCATAGTATCTGGACCAAGCTCAGCTTCTTTAGCTGTGTAAGCTTCTTTTACGGCGGTAAGAGCGAGTTTGGCACGGTCTTTTTCTTTACGCATAAGACCAATGGTTTCGACTAGTTCATCATCTAAATCAAATACCTTCTTAAAATCAGACTGGAAATTCTTATTTACGCGGGAACTGAATTGGGTAAGATCGTCGCAAGCATCTTTCATCAGGCGGTGAATTTCATCTTCAATATTTTCACCATCAAGAATCTTGCGGCGCATAGTGTAAACTACGCGACGGTGGCGGTTGATGACGTTGTCATATTGAACAACGTTTTTACGAGAGTCAAAGTTGAATCCTTCGATACGTTTCTGGGCACTTTCGAGGGTTTTAGTGACGGATTTAGTCTGAATTGGAGTGTCTTCATCAACGCCAAGTCTAGACATTAAAACTGCAATACGGTCACCTTGGAAAATACGCATGAGGTCGTCTTCGCAGCTTACAAAGAACTGAGTAGTGCCTGGGTCACCTTGGCGTCCACCACGACCACGGAGCTGGTTATCAACACGACGAGAATCATGACGTTCAGAACCAATAACAACCAAGCCACCAAGTTTTTTAACTTCATCAGATAATTTGATGTCGGTACCACGACCAGCCATGTTGGTAGCTAATGTCACAGCGCCCTTTTCGCCGGCTTTTTCAATGATGGCCGCCTCATGTTCGTTGTTTTTAGCGTTTAACATTTGGTAAGGAATTTTAGCTTCGTCAAGATATTGTGCTATCAATTCATTTTTAACAATGGAAGCAGAACCAATGAGGACCGGTTGACCCTTTTCATGATACTTCTTTACCTCCTTAACAATAGCACGAAGCTTCCCTGCTTCAGTACGGAAGATTAAATCATCTTTATCAACACGCTGAATTGGTCTGTTAGGTGGAATTTGGATAACATCTAGTGAATAAATTTGCTGGAATTCTTCCGCTTCGGTGAAAGCGGTACCGGTCATACCAGAAAGTTTGCGATAAAGTCTAAAGAAGTTTTGGAAAGAAATAGTGGCTAAGGTCATAGATTCTTGGCGAACCTGGACACCCTCTTTAGCCTCAATAGCTTGGTGAAGACCTTCATTGTAGCGGCGGCCTTGCATCAAGCGACCGGTGTGCTCATCGACAATAATGACTTCGCCAGAATTAGTAACAACATAATCTTTGTCACGTTTGAAAACGACTTCAGCACGTAATGCTTGATCCATGTGATAGACTAAACGGGTGTTATCTACAGAGTAAAGGTTATCGATGCCAAGAATTTTTTGAACTTTATCAACACCAGCATCAGTAAGAGTCACTGAACGGTGTTTCTCATCTAAGACATAATCATCTGAGCCAAGTTTGGCAGCGATTTTGGCAAATTGATAGTAAGCTTCAGGGTTGTCGCCGGCTGGTGCGGAAATGATGAGTGGTGTACGGGCCTCATCAATCAAGATAGAATCTACCTCATCTACGATTGCGAAATTTAATTCCCTTTGGCGAAGATATTTAGTTTCGTCAACCATATTATCACGGAGATAGTCAAAACCAAATTCATTGTTAGTACCGTAGGTCACATCGGCATTGTACGCTTCTTTTCTAGAACATGGTTTAAGATGACGGAAACGTTCATCTTCATGCTCTTCATTGATATAGTCTTTATCATAGATGAAGGAGGCTTGGTTAATGATTACGCCTACGGACATGCCAAGAAAATCATAGACTGGACCGTTCCAACCGGCATCACGTTGAGCGAGATAATCATTAACGGTAACTACATGAACGCCACGGCCGGAAAGCGCATTAAGATAAGCTGGGAGAAGTGCAACAAGGGTTTTACCCTCACCAGTTTTCATCTCAGCAACGTTTCCTTCGTGGAGGACCATACCACCAATCAACTGGACATCGAAATGGCGCATTTTCAAAATTCGATTAGTAGATTCGCGAACAAGTGCAAATGCATCTGGGAGTAAGATATCTAGAGCTTTTTCCAGAGCGGCATCACTGTTTTTGGCAGCATTGGCATTTTTAGTTTTAGCAAGAGCGAGTTTGCCTTGCTCTTTTTTCATCAGATCTTCTAGGCGGGCCTTAAGAACGTTTGTTTGTTCGGCCAGTTCTTTTTTCTTCATTTCTTGATATTTTGGCTCGAGTTTATTGATCTCAAGAGCGCGTTTGTAGAGACGTTTTAAGGTTTTTTTCTGGGCATCACCAAAAATTCCTTGAAGGAATTTGGTCATTGCAGTTTTGTCTGCCAACTTGTCAGTCGGCTTTTTCTCTTTAGTCTTTACCATGTTAGCCTCGCTTGAACAGTGATTTGATTTTGTTTTTCTGAAGATGTGGAGTGCTTTCTAATTTAAAACGCCTAATTTGTCCCATAAGTTTAGCTTCGATAATATCAACGCCGGCGTAAACATTGGAAGATTCATCTTTAGCGGCAATAACCTTACCACCTGGAATTTCCATAGCAGCAGAGATCTCGTATTTATTACCATGAGCACGATCAACTTCGGTGACGACAATTTTAGCTAGGACGTCTTTCTTGCTACCGCGAGGAAGATAACGGTCTAATTTTCCGATACGCTTGGTAGCGTATTTGCGGAAACTTTCTTCAATTTTATACTTATTTCCGCTAATTTCAATTTTATCAATCATAACACTCCTTTATTACCGTTAATTATACTAAATTTCATCTCGATTGCCAAGGTAAGGCTTCAAAACTTTAGGAACTTTTAGTTTGCCGTTGTCTAAAGCATAGTTCTCTATTACAGCTACTAGGGCGCGAGCAAGTGAAATTGCAGTACCATTTAAAGTATGGACATATTCAAGATGGCCGTCTTTTCTGCGAACGCGAATATTGACAGAGTGAGACTGGAAATCGGTACAGTTGGAACAGCTGGTTAATTCTTGATATTTTTGATTAACTGGAGACCAGTATTCTAGATCGTATTTCTTGGCAGCTGGAGCGCCAAGATCGCCAGCGGCAATATTAATGATGTGGTATGGAATACCAATTTCTTGCCAAATTTCCTCTTCAATTTCACGAAGTTTTTCGTGGATTTCTTTGCTGCTTTCTGGGAGACAGAACGCATACATCTCTAGTTTGTTAAATTGATGAACACGGAAAAGACCACGGGTGTATTTGCCGTAAGCTCCGGCTTCTTTTCTAAAACAAGCAGAATAGCCAGCGTAGAACAAAGGCAGATCTTTTTCGTCTAAGATTTCATCCATATGATAGCCAGTAATCGACATTTCAGCAGTGGCGATTAAGGCTAGGTCTTCACCCTCTATGAAGTACTCATCGCTTTGCTTGGAGCTTCTTGGGGCAAAACCGGTACCTTCTAGAACCTTAGAAGATACGAGGTCTGGAACAGTCATGTAGGTAAAGCCATGCTCTAGTACTTTTTTGATACCAAATTGGAGCAAGGCATTTTCTAGAAGTGCAAGATCGCTTTTTAGATAGTAGAACTTATTACCAGCGACCTTAGCTCCGCGTTCAAAATCAACCCAGTCTCTTTTAGTACAGAAATCTAAATGGTCGATACCTTTTTCCTTGTTTTTACCCCACTTCTTAATTTCAACACTTTTCTCTTCTCCGCCGAGTGGGACATCTTCAAAAATAATATTAGGGACAGCTTTTAATGATGTTTTAACGTCTTTTTCTAATTTATCAAGCTCCGTTTCTTTGACGGATAATTCTTGTTTAATCTTTTTGCCTTGCTCAATTAGTTCCGGAGCGGGCTTACCGCCTTTCATCTTAGAGGCGATATCGTTTCGTTCTTTCCTCATCGCTTCAACTTCTTGTAGTAAGGCTTTTCTTTCGTCATCTTTTTTTAAGATGGCAGGAATGTCGGTTTTGTAACCTTTTTCCCTAGTAGAAGCCTCAACAGCCTCCAAATTTTCCCTAATAAAATTTATATCTAACATACTGCTACTATTATAGCACAGTCAAGGGATAGTGGCGGGCTGAAATTAGAGTATTTTCGTGCTCTCAAGCGGTTTACCAGCCACCGCCGCCACCGCCACCTCCGCCCCCGCCGGAGAATCCACCTCCGCCCCCGCCAGATGAACTGGAAGAGGAGTAGGAAGTAGAACTAACAATGGTAGATGATGTGGTTGCGACCATACTGTGGAACATCGACATAGTGAGATAATCGGTACCATAATACCAGCCATGTTCGACTTCTGGGTGCTCTTTGTAGTATTTATTGAGCTCTTCCATCCAGCTATCTTCTACACCAAAGATACAGGCGTAAGGGAGTAATTTCTCATAGATTTTAACAATGCCTTTAGCGGAAGTATCGGCGCCTTTGACGGACTGCAGAAACTTCAAACGATCTTTTTCGGCCATTTCAATATAGAGTTTGAGTCCTTCAAGATGTTTTGAAGCCTCAATTCCTTCCATAGTGCGCTTAGCATATTTAGTAGCACTACTAGAAAGGGCAATAGTGATAATAAGAGTAATAAGATTGATTGCGATTATTGCAATTGTCAAATAGCCGGAGCCAAAGATTCTTGGACTACTTTCTAACAAGCCTAAGCCAAAAGCAAAACTAAACATTAACGCCAATGCTGAAAGAGCGGCACATACTGCAATTCCACCCAATCCTTTTTCCTTTTCTTCGAAAAGTGACTTAGTTTTGAGAAGTTCTATCGTGCTAGTACGATAAGATATCTTGATAAGGCTTAGGCTGGAAGTAGCACGATGCTTTTCGACAGCAAAGGTTTTATTTACTGCTGGTATGGCACCACCGTTTAAGATTTTTAGAACTGCTTTTTGCGGATCGGTGAGATTCTTATCATTGACCAGTTTTATTTTCCACGAAAGCTTATCTTTCAAGAGCCCTTTCTTTTCGCCCTTGATAATCTCTATATTGTGGTTTACTGCTAGCTCAAGTAGAGTGGCCACAAATGATGGTTTTACGGATTTAATACTGACTTCAGCCGCTTCGGCAACCGTGAGGTTCTTCTGTGGAGCATACTCAGGTTTCACGAATAGCGACTTGTCGTGCTTTTTCTTTTCCTTTGTAACTTTGATATACCTAGAGATTGCGTAAATAATCATTAGGGCGCTGATTATTCCTTCCACAATAACGACGACAAGTAGAATATAACTTTGTTTTGGCTTCGGTACGATAAAAGTATTAGGCTTAAAATCTACAGCGAAACTTAGGTTTTCGCCACCCGTGAGATTATTTGTTTTGAAAGTAATGACAGTCTCGGCAGATTTGTCAAGAGTAGCATTCAGAGCGCTAGAATTGTAAGTAGTTTCATCGTTTGAAGAAACTTCGCAACGAGAAGAGACTTTGGCACCACCGTTGCTAGTGCCATATTTTCCGACATAACATGAAGTGCCAGTCTCAAGATTTTTAGCGATGTCGGCTGGCAGATGGAGGTTGGCAGTTAGGTTGTTAAATTTTTGTTTCCAACCAGTGCCGTTAGTATCCCAGAATAATTCTTGGAATTTAGCATTGTTCCCATTCCAAGTCATATTGCCATGATCGTCAAATTCGGTAATGACATTTTCAAAATCGTATTCAAGCGTGTAGGTTTGCTCACCATGAACATATTCGCTACTTTTACCAAAGTAGAACATATAGTAGCCGTCTTCTTTTTCTGACTTAGCAATAGGTTCCTTTACACCGTTTCTTTTAGCGGTGAGGTTGAGGCTACTTTCGCTTGGTGCGGTAATGTTCTTCCCACCTTGATTAGTAGAAGGAATAGTGCGAGTAATGCCGTGATTTTGATTGCTATCTGGGAAGACGGCGGTCAAAACTTCTTTGACATGGAGCTTGCTGCCAGTTTCGGTTTTTTCTAGATAATAGTCAAAAGTAGCCTCTTTAAAATAAAAATCGTTGGTACTAGCTGCCGAGACGTTCCCAAATGGTAAAAATGAAATAATTGATATTAATAATAAACTTAAGAAATATTTTATAACCTTCATAGTCTCATTATACAATAAGAAATTAATTAAATACTTAATTTTTGCTTTATTCTCCTCACATCCGACAAAATAAGTATTTAACTAATTCTCAATTTCTTTGATGGCGTCTTTGATGGCGTTGATAGATTTCTGAAGTTTGATACCTTCTTTTTCGGTAAGTTTAATGTCTAGGCGCCTAATAACGCCATGGCGTCCAAGGACTGCTGGGAAGCCGTAGTAGACTTTGTTGAAATCATCGTAAGATGAGATGGACATGATGCGTTTCTCGTCACCCAGAATACAATTAATAATTTTAGTAACACAGGCACCGATACCATAATATGTGGCGCCTTTTTTGTTAATAATTTCATAAGCTTCATGACGGGCGAATTCTTCAATTTCATCTCGTTCCTTGGCCTTTAGGAGTTTGTCAAGTGGTACACCGCCGAGCGAAGAGGTGCTCCAAAGTGAAAATTCCGTATCGCCATGTTCGCCAATTTGGAAAGCATGGACAGATTTTGGCGCTACGCCAAGGCGCTCAGAAATGCGATAACGAAGTCTAGCAGAGTCTAATACTGTGCCAGAGCCAATCACCTGTTCTTCTGGGAGTCCAGAATATTGCCAGGTGAGATAAGTCATTACATCCATTGGGTTGGTGACAACTAAGAAAATGCCATTGAACCCAGCATCCATAATTTGAGAGATCATATCTTTGAAAATTGCAGCATTTTTCTTAAGTAGATCCATACGTGATTCACCCGGCTTCTGCGGGACACCAGCGGTAATTACAATAATATCGCAATCGCCGGCGTCCTTATAAGTGCCAGATTTAATTTTCATGAATGATGGAGAAACGGCTAAAGTATCACGAAGATCCATTGCTTCACCTTCAGCATCTTCCATATTGATATCAGTTAGGACTAATTCATTGATTGCTGTGCGTTGATTAACTAAACAGTAGCCGATGCTAGCACCAACATTGCCAGTGCCCACGATCATAACTTTATTTGACATATGATTTCTCCATTAGTGCTTATGGTTATTATAGCACAGAATGGAATTATTTTGTTGGTTTGATGATTGGGAACGGCACGCCTTCACGACCAGATACACCTTCAAGGAGCCAGAAGTTTCTTTCGGAATTACCCCAACCACAGGCTGGTGGCATACCATATTCGAGCATTTCTACGAAATCTTGATCTAGCATTTGAGCTTCGGTATCACCGGCATCACGAAGAGCTTGTTGTTCCTCAAAGCGTGCCAACTGGTCTAATGGATCGTTCAGCTCACTATAGCCGTTGCCCATTTCGGTGCCGGCGATAATTGGGTGGAAACGTTGAGTAACTTTAGGGTTGTCAGGGACAACTTTGGCTAGCGGGCTTAGGGCTAGGGGTTCTTCAACTAACCAATATGGGCCAGCAGAAGTTTTTCTAATGATCTTCCAAACTGCGTCGATTAATCTTGCATCGGATGCAACTTCTAGAGTATGGTCAAGAGATTTTTTGGCGGCTTTGTCGTTCTTGTCGCTAGATTTTTTGAAGTCATCTAACAAGATTTGTTTCAACTTTTCCCTGTCAGGGTTAAAGACGTCAACGTTGAATTTTTCCTTCAAAAGATCAGCATATTTGATGCGTGGCCACTTTCCGTCTAGATTAATATGGAAGCCGCCGACGTCAAATTCAAGCGTACCCCAAGTTTCCTTAGCTACATATTTAATCATTTCTTCGTAAAGGTTCATGCCATCTTCATAATCTTCATAAGCTGCATAAGATTCAAAAGCAATATGCTCTGGCAAGTGCTCGTCATCGACGCCTTCGTTTCTAAATCTTGGACCGATGTCATAAACTTTCTCAAAACCAGCACCGAGCAAGCGCTTTAGTGGTAATTCATGAGAGATTCTCAAATAGTAATCTTGATCAAGTGCGTCCATGTGGGTGACAAAAGGTGTAGCATCGGCGCCACCAGTGGTGAGCTCCAAGACCGGAGTATTGATCTCGATGAAGCCGTGTTTATTCATGAAATCACGAGTGGCTTGCCAGAATTTGGAACGGCGCACCATGCGCTCGCGAACTTCAAGATTGACATTCATATCGACATAGCGACGACGGAAGCGCTCTTCTTTATTAGTGAAACCATCACGACCAGGAAGTGGGCGTAAGGCTTTGGTAAGTAATCTAACTTGATTAGCGAATACAGAAATTTCGCCGGTTTTGCTTTTTTCTACTTTACCGGTTGCTTCTATGAAATCACCAGTATCAAGTAGCTTAATATCTTTAATGCCGAGTAAATCGCCGGTAGATTCTCCGTCGGTCATAAAAATCTGGACTTCGCCAGTGTAGTCGCGGACTTTGATAAAGGCAAGCTTGCCAAAGCTTCTGATAGTAGTAATGCGGCCTGCGATAGTGACGGTGCTTCCCTGTAATTTTTCAAAATCATTAAGCACGGCTTTAATCTTGGTGTCGCGATGAGATTTGGAAGGGTAAGGGTTGATACCGCGCGCCTTTAATTCCCCAAGTTTTTTTAGTCTTTCTTCTCTGTAATCGGCTAATGTTGTCATGCTAGAAATTATACCATATCTTGACTTTTTCGGCAAAGTGTGATATAATGGAGATATAGCATAAAAAAGACCCCTTGTTAAAGGGGCTCTTTTTATTCTATCTTTGAGATTTTGCCGGTGTTGCCGTTTGGTAGCTCAAATTTGTCACCGACCTTTTTACCCATCAAAGCTTTGCCAATAGGTGAGGCGTCAGAGATTTTACCGTTCAAAGGGTCAGCTTCCACTGGACCAACGATGGAATAGGTCTGTTTCTTACCGGCGAGACTGATAGTGACAGTGGCGCCCATAGATACTTTGTCGTGAGCAGCATTTCTGATTAATTTAGCGTTTTTCAAGATATCTTCAATTTCGGCGATGCGATTTTCAACACTCTTTTGCTCAGCGCGCGCATCGGAATATTCCTGATTTTCAGATAAGTCACCAAAAGAGCGAGCGATTTGCAAGCGCTCGGCAATTTGAGGGCGACGAGCGATGAGCTCTTCTAGCTCGGCTTCTAAATCAGCTCTCCCCTGTTTGGTCAGACTAATTGTTTTCTTTTTCATACCTTTGATAGTATAGCGACAAGTTCATCTAAAGTCAAGAGTTTTTGTTCGCCGGTTTTCCTGGCGGTAAGTTCGGCACTATTCTTCTCTAGAGTCTTATCGGAAATAACTAGGCGATAAGGAATACCCATAAGCTCACTATCTGCAAATTTTTCGCCTGGGCGCATATTGCGGTTATCTAGTAAAATAAGCTCACTATATTGTTTCTCTAATTCCTCGGCTTTTTTCTCGGCATTTTCGCCAATAGCTACAAGATAGTAACGATATGGCGCGATTTCTTCTGGCCAGACTAAGCCTTTGTCATCAGCGAATTTTTCGGCAATTACACCCATAACGCGGGACACGCCGATACCATAAGACCCCATGTAGACTAATTGTTTCTTCCCGTCTTGGTCGGTATAACTTAAATCAAGTGGCTTTGAGAATTTATAACCCAGGCTAAAGATATTTCCAACCTCAGCGGCTTTAGTCGATTCTAGTTCTTCACGTTTTACGCCAAGATCTGCCAAAACCTCATCGTTTAAAACTTCTTCGTTTAAAACAATAGATTTATCAGCATTGTAATAGATAGTATCTTCGCCAACTGGCAAAACGGTCTGAAATTCGTGACTGTATTTTGAGAAAGCGCCGCCAGAGGCAAAAGTTTGATATGTGCAATCACCAAGCCCAACACGGCTATAGATTTTCTTATAAACTTCTTCAATCAGATGATAGAATTTATCATGCTCTTCCTTGTTGGTATTGAAAGAATAAAGATCTTTCATCAGGAACTCGCGGGTTCTCATAATGCCAGATTTGGCACGAAGTTCGTTTCTAAATTTAGTTTGGAATTGATAGAAATTGGCAGGGAGATCTTTATAGCTTTTGATGTAGTCTTTCATCATTGCGGTGCCCGGTTCTTCATGGGTAGGGCCAAGTCCTAATTCGCCACCGGCGGAAAGTTCAGTTTTGAACCAGATATCCATGCGGTCAGAGTTCCAGCGTTCAGTTTTTTGCCAAGAATCTGGATTCTGGAGTGCGGTCATTTGAAGCTCGTTACAACCAACTCTATTTAATTCTTCACGGATGATATTTTCAATATTTCTAAGAGTTTTTAACCCTAGTGGTAGAAAATCATAAACGCCAGCCAGTTCTTTATGGACATAACCTGCACGAACTAGATATTTTGCGCTTTTAGCGGTTTCATCTTTTGGCGCATCACGCAGGGTTTTTACGAAAGATTGTGATAATTTCATGAATTAATTATATCATGATAAGACTAGAAATGGTAATTTTAGCCCATACCGATGACGTAAAGCAAGTAAAAGGCGATGGCGTTTTTTAGCATATGGACGATGATTCCAGCATAAATTGTGCCAGTTATTTCGCGGAAAAGACAAAGTACTACGGAAAGGGCGAAGACGTTAATTCCGACATTCCATTGACGATGCATGATGGCAAACAACAGAGAAGTAATTAAAATTGCTAAAGCAATTTTGAGCTTAACTTTGATACGCTCTTTTCTAGTTTTTTTATTACTATTTTTTAGTAAATTCTTTTTAAGCTTACCATAGAGAAAGCCACGGAAAATAATCTCCTCTACGATAGGAGCAATAATTACAAGAGAAGTAAGTGCCAATATGCGATCTGGGCCAAAAATTGCAGAGTTATACCCAACATCTTGTCTTTCTGTGGCAGAGAACCATGGGAAAATTGAAAATAATGCAACGAGAATATTTGCAAAAATAACATAGAGAAAGAACCCAACTGGTGCTAGGCCAAGATCAGTCCAAGTTGGAAGTTCGATTAAGCCTAATTCTTCAAAATTAGTCCCCCATTTTTTGTTGATTTTTTTGGGAACGAAAAGAATAATTAAGATTGAGATAATATAACACGAAATTGCATAAAGTGTTTGAAGTAACGGGGTGTTGGTAGTAGGTTGGAATATAAAACGGATCAGGAAGGCTAATAAATATTGAACTGCTAAATATACGCCGCCGACCCACAAAATCAGTAAAATAATTTTCGGGAGAGGATTTGATTTTTGTTCGTGCGAGACAGTAGCTATAGCAGCATCAGTACCAAGAGCATTCTTTTTATGAGTGCTATGCTTTTCTTTGGTATTGCCCACCATTTTCTTGTATGGCTCAAGCATTAGAAGAACCTCAGGATATCAAGCACGGTGATTACGGCGATTAAGAGCAATAGAAAGACAAAAGTGCGGGAAACGAGCTTTTCTTCCCTTTCTTTGGTTAGGACCTTGCCGCGTAAGCGATAGAATGCAATCATTATAAAACGTCCGCCATCAAGCGCTGGAATTGGTAAGACATTCATACAAGCAAGCGAGATGGAGATAATCGCGGCAAGGAAAGCTAAAGTGGTTGGGCCAGATTCTACTGATTGTGGGAAGATGATGCCAATAATGCCGACTGGGCCGGACACGGAGTCGCCGGCAAATTTGATCTCTGCTTGACCTTCAGTACGAACATTCTCGTCAGCATTAAATTGTTTAACTATACCAGAACAGAGTGAGCGGAGCATTTCCCAGAGTCCGCGGTAAGTTTCACCGGTGAGTTGGATAGTGTTGACTGCGCCAACGATTGGTGCAGACCAAGTGGAGCGGTAAGTAGGAAGATCAACTTGTGACAAATATACACCGAGAACAAAGTCCTCATTTTTAGAATCGAGATTTATTGTGACATTATGAGGTTCAGTTTCATTTTCCGAAATCACTTCATATGTAACAGTTTCCCCGTTGTGGCTTTTGTTGAAATCGAAAACTTCGGTGCTAGTGACAACATTTTGGTCGCCGACTTTAATAATCTTATCGCCAGCTTTTAGATTGGATTTTTCAGCTGGTGAATCGGCAACGATTTCTTTGATTTTTACAGTAGAAGCGGAGACGACTGTATCGCCCGGCATATGGAATTGGTTATCCATAAATTCTGGCATACCTGTAGCAGATAGGACGCTTAAAATGACCCAAGCTGCTAACCAGTTCATAGCTACACCGGCAAAGAGAATTTTGGTTTTTTGCCAAAGCGTAGCTTGACCAAAACTATGAGGGCGCTTGTCGCTGTCCGATTCTCCTTTCATCTGGCAGAATCCGCCAATCGGCAGATAGTTGATTGAGAAAATCAGAGTTTTTTGTTTTTTATCCCATTCCGAGCGTGGGAATTTTAACCATTTTTTAGGTTTTTTACCAGACTTACCGGACTTTTTCCATTTATCATATTCTGGATTTTTAATCCAAGCTACTGCCCTTGGTGGGAAGCCAATACCGAATTCCTCTACCTCTACACCATTTTTTCTGGCAGCAATAAAATGTCCGAATTCATGAGCCACTACAAGTAGCATTAAGATTAGGAAACCGATTATCACGCCAAAAACAATATTCATAAATCTATTATAGCATAAAAGCTATACTGAAAGTAATTCAAAACTAGACTATATTGATGCTAAATCTTCATAATGTCAGCTTCTTTTTCTTTGAAAGCTGCTTCAATCTTATCGGTGTATTCTTTAGTTAAATCATCAATTTCTTTTTCGGCGCGCTTGGTAGCATCTTCTGGGAGTTTAGCTTCTTTGATGTCTTTTCTAGCATCTTCACGAATATTTCTGATAGAAATTTTAGCTTCCTCAACCTTTTCAGAAGCAGTTTTAACAATTTCTTTACGACGTTCCTCGGTTAGTGGTGGAATAGGCACGCGTACTACGCGACCATCATCAGATGGGTTAAGACCAAGGCTACTATCAGCACGAATTGCGCCTTCAATATTGCCAATATTGGCAGGGTCAAATGGGGTGACAAGTAGCATGGTAGCATCAGAAATTGTGACATTGGCAGCTTGATTTAGGGGCATAAATTGACCGTAGGCTTCAACTTTTACGCCTGCAAGCATATCTGGGTGGGCGCGGCCGGTACGAACTTTTTTCATCTCATCATTAAAACGAGTGAGAACAGCTTCCATTTTAGATTTTTCTTCTTTTGTGTCAAACATAGTTTGCTCCCGTTATATTAGTATTATTATAGCATAGTTAGACAATAAATATAACGGTGTAATATACTGCGAAAGCCAGCAGCATCATAGCGCCTTCTAGTCTAGAAATTTTATGCTTAGAGAGTGAGAATATCCAGAGTAGAATTGCGGAAAATACTAGAACGATAAGGTCGACAATTTGGAAGGAGGCTGGTGTAACGGTACCAAAGATTGCGACAGGAACACCTAAAACAATACAAATATTGAAAATGTTTGAGCCGAGAATATTACCAAGCATTAAATCGGTCTCTCCTTTTTTAGCGGAAACAATAGTAGTTACTAATTCTGGTAAAGAAGTGCCTAGTGCAATAATAGTAAGGGCAATCAAACGCTCAGACATACCGAAGAAAGAAGCAATACTGCTAGCAGAATTAACTACGAGTTCAGAACCAATTATAATTCCAGCTAAACCTATAGCTACAATACTAAGCGAAAGTGGTAATTTCCACCTAGGCTTCTCAATAGTTTTCTGCTTTTTAAGATTTTTATGTTCTGATATTGCGGTGCGAATAAGATAATAGAGGAATATGACAAAAAATAATAAAATTGCAATTGCATCAGAGCGGGTAATTTGATCAGTAGTGCCAGAGCCGAGTTGAACATCCAGGAATAAAACTACTAATAAAGTGGAAATTAAAATGGCGATTGGGATTTCTTTTTTTACGGTATTGTTTCTAATTTTGAGCGGCCTAATTACGGCAGCAATGCCTAAAATTAATAAGATATTAATGATATTGCTACCAATAACATTACCCAGCACCATATCTGTACTGCCATTAGCCAATGCTTGCATAGATACGGCGAGTTCTGGGGCACTAGTGCCAAAGGCGACAATGGTAAGCCCAATTAAAATTTTGGGAACTCTAAAATTGGAAGCCGTACTAGAGGCACCATCAACAAAGAAGTCTGCACCCTTGATAAGGAGCACGAATCCAACAATAAGAATTAGAAATTGTGGAATAATTTCCATAGTTTAATTATAGCATAAGTGGAATATTTTTTATGATATAATGTAAATATGCAAATCTTTTCAATTATCTTGACAACTATTACTAGTTTAGTAAATGCTGGTTTTACAATTATAGCGTTCAGCGGTGGTTTTGCCGCAAGTTATACAAACTCTTCTGCTGGTCTTCTACCACGAACAATTGCACCATTGATTTATAGCTTTATTTTACCAGTCACATTATTTTTCTTAATCATGAGTTTATCTGGTAAGCCGGAAAAATCTAATAGTAAGGTTGCTAAATATTTGAGAGTATCGTTTGCTCTAACTTTCATACAGGCGATATCTTCACTAATCATTTATCAATTAAATTATCAAGCACTTACTACGGCGGGAACATTTGAAGTTAATATTATTCCTGTGATTGTGGAGATTTTGATTATAGTTTTGACTTTTGCGATATCAATAGTGTTTGCAATTAAAGCCGCCGATAGCAAAATAAAATTTGAAATTCCAGCTAAATCATTAGCATTTTTGGCGCTATTTCTAGGTCTAGTGGAGTTTCTACTGGATATTGTTCCAATTGTCATTTTTAAGATAAACCCTACAAACTCGTTGACGCAGTCAATTTTGCAATGGGCAGAATATTTAAGAATGTTAAACCCTGTAATTTTTGCATTTGCAGCGCTCAATTCGTTTAAGAAATTGGATAGATGGGCGGTAATAGCTTGGCTTGGCGTGTTCTTAGCATTTTTGGCTAGGGTCTTACTTTACACCATTGCTTACATATAAAAAAGAAGCCACTAATAAGTGGCTTCTTTTATTATTTTTAGGCTTTGTCTTTTTCTGCTTTTTTGGCAGCTTCTTTTTCGGCTTTTTTAACTTTGTTGCCGATATTGGCACGAAGCTTAGCAGCCTTGGCAGCGCGAGCCTTGAAGCGGTCGACGCGACCTTCGGTATCGATAATCTTTTCTTCACCGGTGAAGAATGGGTGAGAAGCAGAAGAAATCTGAACTTTTACTAGTGGGTATTCTTTGCCGTCTTCCCATTTGATAGTCTCTTCACTTTTGGCGGTAGACTTGGTTAGAAAAGAGTAGCCAGCAGCTTCGTCGGAGAAGACTACGAAGCGATAATCTTTTGGATGTAAATCTTTCTTACTCATATTTCCCTTTCTACTCAGTTACACCGAGCTCAATACGCTTGAACTGGCGGACGGTAATGTTCTCGCCGGTTTTAGCGATGCTATCTTTAATAAATTCTGCAACAGTCTTGGTATCATCCAAGATGTATGGTTGGTCCATCAAAACTTTGTCAGCGAAAGCTTTTTTAACTTGACCGCCAAGAATCTGATCTTTCATGTTCTCTGGGCCCTTAAAATTCTCTTCAAATTCTTTCTTCTTAGCTTTCATGACATCTTCTGGGATATCTTCGACACTAACATAGAGTGGGTTCATGGAAGCAACTTGCATAGCAAGTTTGTGGGCTAGGTCTTTAAACTCATCAGTTTTGGCGACGAAACTAGTTTCACAGTTGACTTCAATAATTGCACCGATACGACCATCGTGGACATAGGCCTCAATTAAGCCTTCACGAGTTTCGCGGTCACCACGCTTTTCAGCCTTAGTAAGACCTTTCTTACGCATAGCTTCTAGGGCCTTATCAAAATCACCTTTAGCTTCAACCAGAGCTTGTTTAGCATCGGTCAAACCAACACCAGAAAGCTCTTTAAGTTTTTTGATATCTTCGATTGGAATTTTCTTATCAGCCATTATTTTTTGCCCTCCTTAATTGCGTTTGTAAAGTAATCTAGAATAAGAGTTGTTGCTTTGACGGAATCATCATTTGCTGGAATGACATAGTCGATATTGGTTGGGTCAACATTGGTGTCAGTGATAGCAAATACAGGAATCTTCAAAGTATTAGCTTCTCTTACCGCATTTTTGTCTTCTAATGCATCTACTACGAGAATGGCGGCTGGTTGCTCGGTCATCTCTTTGATGCCACCGTAGCGTTCGTTTAAGAGATCGATCTCTTCTTGAATGCGCTGAATCTCAAGTTTGTTATAGCGCTTTTCTAGTTCGCCGGATTCCATGCGACGTTCAAGATCTTTGACCTTTTTGATTTGCTTATTAACGGTTTCGACATTAGTAAGCGCGCCACCAACCCAACGGACGGTAACGTAAGGCATATTTACAGATTCGGCAGCAGCTTTGACTATGTCCTTCATCTGTTTTTTAGTGCCAACGAAGAGAATTTTCTTACCGCTTTTTGCGATTTCGGTAACCTTTGGAAGGGCATTTTCTAGACCTTCTACAGTTTTCTCTAGGTTGATAATATGTGCACCTTGACGACGGCTGTGAATATATGGAGCCATCTTAGGGTGCCAGCGGCTGGTTTTGTGACCAAAGTGTGCGCCAGCTTCCAGCAGAGCTTTCATATCAATGTTTTCTGACATTAATATTTCCCTTTCTCTTTGCTCAGAGGCCAAGCCTTTGGATATGGCGATTTTGCGCCATATCAGCCAGAGAAATTCCTCTGAGCTGTTTCATTAAATTAATAATGGGTTAATTATAGCATATCCCAGAAAAATTAGCAAGAAAAAGTGTTGTAAAAATTACAACACTTTTCTAGCAAATGAATTATTTGTCGGTTTCGTCTTTGATGGTGATGCCGCCGAAGCCGCCGGCTGCATCTAGATAGATAGTGTGCTTTGGAGACTTTGCAGTATCTTTTCGATCATCGGAAATACCACCGAAGAAGAAGCCAGATTTAGATTTGATTTCTACATCTTTTGGAACTACGATGTCAATTCCGCCAAAGAGACAGAACGCTTTGATGCAAACATCTTTTTTGATAACAGCTTTTCTGATATCTAGATTTGCTCCACCAAAGATGGCAACGAGTTCTGAACTGGAGAACTTTTCATTGTTGTAGACGCGGTCACTACCAGAGAAAATGGCAACTTGAGTATCATTTTCTTCATTTTTCATTTTTTTAATTTTTTCATCAACTTCTTTGGCGGTTTTGCCTTTGAAAACACTTTTGACGATCAAAGACAGGCCAAAGGCAATTAGCGCGACTGCAAGAATGGCTTTCCAAGCTACGTCAAAGCTAAAGACTTCTTGAGAAGCGAGTAAAAAGATTACACCGGCAGAAAGAAAGACAAGGTTACTGATTTTTTCCTTCTCGGTGATAAGACTAATAGCACTTGGGATAATAATAAATAGTGTCCACCAGCCTTTAAAGAAAATATCAATATTGAAAATGCCTAGTGCGTTGCCGCCGAAGATTACACCGGCTGCGACTATGGCTAGTCCCCAAATAATTGCTCGTGCTGTTTTCACTACTTCTCCTTATGTAATATTTTTTAGATTTGTCAATAATGGTGGATCTTACTGGGCTCGAACCAGTGACCTTACGAATGTGAATCGTACGCTCTAGCCAACTGAGCTAAAGATCCATAATCTGTGGTATAATAATAGCATGAATCTAGATAATTTGAAAGCGGAAAAGCAAGAGATTACAGAGTTCCTAGCCCGTCCGGATGCTTATTCTGACCCTGATTTTGCGAGCAAGTCTAAAAGACTTTCGGAAATTGATGGAATTTTAGAATTAAATGATAAGCTAGAACAACAAAAGAAAAATTTGGAAGAAGCCAAGGCACTTTTAAATGATCCAGATCTTGCGGAGATGGCGAAAGATGATGCTGCAAACTCTGAGAGAGAAATTGAAAGACTCTCTGCGGAACTTGAAGAGATGTTAATTCCTCGCGATCCAGATGATGACAAGCCAGTAATTTTTGAAATTCGTGCCGGCGCTGGCGGCGATGAGGCAAGTCTTTTTGCGGGCGAACTTTACCGTATGTATTTGCATTATGCTGAGAAACACGGTATGAAAGCGGAACTTATTTCCCAAAATGAGAATGAGGCCGGTGGCATGAAAGAGGTAATTTTTAGAATTTCCGGTGAGAGACCTTATGGAAGATTGAAATTTGAAGGTGGTGTTCATCGTGTTCAGCGTGTACCAGTAACTGAAAGTCAGGGCAGAATCCACACTTCCACGGTGACAGTGGCGGTTTTGCCGGAAGCAAAAGAAAACGAGATTGAAATTAAGCCAGAAGATTTGCGTATTGATATTTATCGTTCTGGTGGTCATGGCGGTCAGGGAGTGAATACCACTGACTCCGCAGTACGTATCACTCACCTTCCTACTGGAATCGTAGTGGCGATGCAAGATGAAAGAAGCCAACAACAAAATAGAATTAAGGCGATGACAATTCTTCGCTCTAGATTGATTGAGAAGCAAAAAGAAGAAGAGCGCAAGAATGCCTCAGAGGCGAGAAAGTCTCTTATTGGCACTGGTGATAGAAGTGAAAAAATCAGGACTTACAATTTCCCACAAGACAGAATTACCGATCACAGAATTCATTATTCTAGAAGTAATATCAATGCAGCGATGGATGGCGACATTGATGATATTGTTGATGAATTAATTAAGAACGAACGTGAGCTATCTAGCAAATAACTATGTTGATTAAAGACTGGCTTGAAAGCGGAAAAGCAGAATATGGTAATGCGCCAGATTTTTTAAGGCTAGATTTGGAAGTAATTCTTGTTAAAGTTTTGGGGGTAAAAGACAGAAGTTTTTTAGCACTTCATCAAGATGATAATTTGAGTGACGAGCAGATTAAATTAGCCGATAGACTCGCTAGGGAGCGATTTATTAATGAGAAGCCCCTAGCCTACGTTCTTTCGGAAAAAGAGTTTTATGGTCGTAGGTTTTATGTCGATTCAAGAGTTTTAATTCCCCGCCCAGAAACAGAAGAAATCATTGACGCAGTGAAAAGTGTCGCTAGTAGCTCAATGCGAATTTTGGATGTGGGCACAGGTTCAGGCGCGATTGCGATTACTCTAAAGTTGGAAAATCCAGGATTAGAGATGATGGCTTCTGATATTTCTGATGATGCGCTTGATGTTGCAAAAAGGAATGCGAAAGAGCATGGCGCCGATATTGAATTTGCAAAATCAGATTTATTACAAAATATTGGAAACTTACCAGATATTATTGTGGCTAATTTGCCTTACGTAGATAAGGGTTGGAGCTGGACTTCAAGAACATTAAGATTCGAGCCGAGAGAAGCATTATTTGCAGAAGATGGCGGACTTTTTGAAATTAAAAGGTTATTTGTAGAAATTTGCGAGAAAATCATAAAAGTTTCTGATGATAAGGAAATCTATTTGTTTCTAGAGCTTGACCCATCCCAGAAAAATACCCTTAAAAATTTCATTAAGGGCGTCAATACAAAACGAGGCACGAAAACTGTGAAAATTTATGATTCTAATTATATCTTAGGATACAAGATTAGACGTCAAAGATAGGTTTACTAAACCAAATTACAATCACCAAAACAACTAAAACGCTAAAAATTGCTGGAGCAAAGATTTCGGAAAAAGATATTCTGCCGTCATGCGCTCTAGCTGAGGTAATCATCCTTCCAACTAGGAAAGTGAAGGCTGTCAAGATAATGGAAATTTGTGGTACAGCAATGCCGGTAGTCCCAAAAGTGTAAACAATTAGCCAGCTATTGCAAAGCCAAGCAATTTCTGCAGAAACGAGGCCGCAAGAAAGTATAATTAGACCAAAGTCGTTATCATCGGTTTGAACGAGAATGTGTCTAGCACAAGAAAAGCCAATAATAAAGCAGCAAATTGTCATTAGAATAGGATTAGAGCTAGCAAACAATAAACTAGAGGTGGTAGAGCCTATAAACATTGCGAAAGTTGCCTGGACTTCGGTAGCGATATCGGAAGAGAGCGGTTTTATAGCGATTAGCCAGATACAGTATCCTAAAGCTAAAATAATGTGGACCAATAACCACTCTGTCCCTGAGCAATAAGTAATAAATACGAAGCTAGCCCCAACAATTAGGTCTACTAGACTGGATTTGATATTGGTAAACCAAAATCTTGGGCGCACAGCAAAAATGCGCCACTTAGAAATAAGCACTAAGACTAGGCCGATAATCCAGCTACCAGAAATGACAGTAATTGCAATAGAGCCAACGCCCAGCAAAATATTAAGCAAGACATGCAAAATAGAAGAGATGACGTTGCGACTTTTTCTGAGTACTACTTTGTCAGCCATACTCTATATTATATCAAATTAAAAATTTTTATGCTATAATTACTTATATGGAGATAAAAGAGCCGAGGTTTTTTCAGAAATATCCACTGATAAAGGACATTTTTTCCTTACTTATTTTCGTGGCTTTAGTGGTTGCCGGTACGTTGATTCTAAACGCTTTTGTATTTAGGTCTTATAATGTGGTTGGCGTTTCGATGGAAAATACTTTGCATGGCGACGATAGAATTATCGTTAACCGTGTGCCAGTATCAGTTGCGCATTTCTTTGGACAAGAATATGTACCTGGGCGTGGTGAGATTATTGTATTTGCCAACGGTGATGCTGACGGTCCTTTGACTTGTGACGCTAAGACTGGTGTTCAAGATCAATACATCATTAAGCGAGTAATCGCTTTTCCGGGAGAAAGGGTTACGGTAGTTGATGGAGTGCTTACCGTCTATAATGAAGAACATCCAGAAGGTTTTAGCCCTGATGAGGCCACTCGCAAGGCTGATGACGATGGACCGAAGAAATACACCTCTGGGGAGGTAGATATCGTAGTTCCGGAAGGTGAAATTTTTGTTTCTGGTGATAATCGTGAGGGTACACATTCGTTCGATTCTAGAAATGGATTAGGTACGGTGCCGTATTGTCGTATTATTGGACCGGCAATACTCAGGCTATTCCCTTTTAATAAAATTAGATTTTTCTAATTCGCTTGTGCTATAATAATAGTATCTTGCTATACTTCGGTCACTGGCAATGAAAAAAGTTTAAAGCTTTGGGCATCGTCATTTATACCCTTAGCCAGGAGCCAATAAATCGGGCTCGCATAAATGACTTCTGACAATTAAATTAGGAGTTATCTATGAAAAACAATATTAATAAAAAAGAACAAGTCGAAGTAATGGCACTCTTCGGTTACGAAATGACACCTTGCCAACCACTTTCTTTTAAGAAGCGTGGGCAAGTTGGTGAAACCGAAGTTACCGGGCTTCTCGGCACTCACATTAAGTTTGTGGGCGACGTAGCCATCCATTTCTTTGATGTGGTCGCAGGCAAGACTAAATACGTCTTGGCTTTCAATTCCAAAGATCTTTCTTGGCATATTGCTGCGGCTTAATTCTTTAAAACCGATGTATCTTGCATCGGTTTTTGATTTTTCAATGTCGCACAACGCACATTGTACGACATTAGAGACTCTAAGCCATACACTGTGAGAAAACTCGCAGATGGCAACTGTTGGATGACGGATGAATTAGCTTTAGCACTCTTTACTGGTACTCCAGTAGTTGCGTCATCTAATTCTAGCGCAACCACTTTCTCTTGGACGCCAACCAATTGTTCTACTAATGGAGCTTGCGCAATGAACGGAAATACTGCGTACAATAGTTCTAGAAACAAGTATTATTATAGCTGGTATGCCGCTACTGCAGGAACTGGGACTAGCAGCATGACCGAAAATGACGGCGACACCACTGGCTCTATTTGCCCGGTTGGCTGGAGACTTCCTGCTAACTACTCGATTTCTTCGACTAAATCATATGGGGCTCTTACTGATGCATACAGCCTGACAACTAACGGCGGTAATGGTAGTGCCAATCTGTCTATACTTGAAACGTTCCCACTAAATTTTTACCGCTGGGATCATTATCAAGACGGACATATCCCCTCTTACTATACATACATTAACGCTATGTATTGGTCTAGTACGGCATATACCGGCACAGTTGCATATAGTCTTTTATACGACTTATCGTCTACAATTCCTCAGCGAAATACTTACTCTAAATATTGGGGTTTCAGCGTCCGTTGTATTGTGCTTTAGCTTCAATTAATTATAATGCTACACAACGAACTGTGTTCCCCACATATTTTCTTGCGTAATTTTGTGGACCAGTATATCCACTATTATAACGCATTCTATACGCATAAGTTGCAGTAGTATAAGCTGTAGAGGACCAATACATACTATCGTTCATGGCAGAGTTAGTCAGGCTACCAACATAATAATTACTGGTGAAAGCCGAACTAATTGGCAAACTATTGAATTTTGAGATATTATTATTGTTGTTGTCCGTGCCGCTAGTTGTCATCCCATAAGCATCCGTTAGAGCACCCCAAGATTTCTCCGTATCCTTACTGTAATTGGCTGGTAGCCTCCAATTTGCGGGGCAAATGGAATAAGTAGTCTCTTCGTCGACCATGGAAGAATTGCCAGTTCCTGCAGTTGCGGCATACCAAGAGTAATACCAAAAACCAGTAGTACTTACGTAACGCGTATTTGAATTCATTATGCATGTACTATCAGCAGCACAAGTATTGCCGGTATTAAATATTATTTCTTCGCCTGTCCCGTTGTTAACTCCAGTATAATTTTTATTAGCCTCCAGTTCTAGGGCTAGATTGTTCGTCATCCAACAGTTCCCATCTGCAAGCTTACGAACAGTATATGGCTTAGAGTCTCTAATGTCGTACAATGTGCGTTGTGCGACATAAGGTTGATTTGCAGCAGTAACCAAATTATTGTATTCAGCCATATTGCTGACCGTATAAGTAGCTTTAGCACCAGGTACAGTACCTGCATTATCGGTATCCAATACTACAACATTTACATTGGAACCAACGGCATTAGATGGAGTCTTTACAGAAGCACAAATTTCTGGAGTCATATCTTGCATATTAGTAATAGTCCAGAAGTTA
>JAFRBH010000004.1 GCA_017404955.1 Candidatus Saccharimonadota bacterium
GATCTATTTCACTCCCCTCCCGGGGTTCTTTTCACCTTTCCATCACTGTACTAGTTCGCTATCGATCAATCAATATATTTAGCCTTGGCAGGTGGTCCTGCCGGATTCAAACAGGGTTTCTCGTGCCCCGTCCTACTTGAAAAAAGATATCAAATGCTATAAACCGTTTCGCATACTGGGCTTTCACCATCTTTGGCACACCATTCCAAGTGCTTCCGCTACGATTTATACTTGATAGACATTTGCCACTCAGTTAACGCTGTTGGTTTTTATGCTAAATCGTCAAGTAAACTTGACAACTCAGCATAAAAATTATCTAATTTCGCAACCCCTTCATAACTCAGGCCGTTAAACCGTTAGGTTATGTAAGGTTTGGGCTGTTCCAATTTCGCTCGCCACTACTTTCGGAATCATTGGTTATTCATTTTCCTCAACCTACTAAGATGATTCAGTTCGGCTGGTTCCCGTCTCCGTACCCTATGTGTTCAGATACGTGCAATGCGACATGACTCGCATTAGGTTTTCCCATTCGGTGATCCCCGGATCAATTCTTGCTCTCAGATCCCCGAGGCTTATCGCAGAGTTCTACGACCTTCATCGGTATTGATTGTCAAGGCATCCACTATTAGTGCCCTTAGTAACCTTTTTATGCATTGACTTAACTAGCAATCGATGTTCGAAAACATTTCTTGCTAGATTCCGTCTACAATTTCTGTTGTCAAATTGTTAAATGGAAATAAATTTTTGCTTGGTTTTTGCTGAGGCTCTTTTTTAGAAGAGAGTCAGAGAAAACAACCTCGCTTATGTTTTCCTAACTTTTAGACAGAGGAAACTACCGTTTCTTGTTTAACTTTCCCTATTATAGCGCAACCTTCAAGACAAGTCAACACTTTTTTTGAAGATTTTTTACATATTTTTTAGAGTTTCGTGAACATCTTCATTGTCAATAGATATTAGGCGCAGTTTGGCATTGATTTCTCCAACTGCCACCTCTATTACACGAGTCAAAATTGGGTTATTTTTGAGTGGGCCAAAGAATTCTTCGTAAGCTTTGCATTCTTTGATTGTGCGAATACTAGAAGCGAGCACTCTAGGGTAATCTTCTACCGATTTTTCTCCAGTCATTTCTACGACTTTATCCCAGTTATCATAGAGCCAATTAATAGTCATTTCACGAGTTTTATAATTCCTAAGCAAGTCAACGAATAAATACAAGTGATCTTGTGGGCGAACAATATCGTGCTGATCGAGTAGCTTTAACTGTTTTTTAGTATCACCACTGAAGTCGGTTAATGCAGATAGTAAATCATCTTTTAGATTTGGGTCAGCTTCTTTCTGATATTTTTCTAGATATTTATCAAATTCTGCAGGGTTTTTACGTAAATTGGCAGTCATGACATAAACGCGAATATCTGGGTTAATCTTTCCCAAATTATCAGAATATAGTTTGGCTAATCTATCTGTTACTTCTGAGTCTTCCGCATAGAGTGCTAAGCCAACCACAATTTGACGAAGCTTAGCATCATTATCATCTTCCCTGTCTTGTGGCATAATACCAAGGCGTGCCAGATTGTCGGAAATCAAGCCAGAAACATATTGCTGGAATTTTGGAAAATCCGGATCAGTCGGTGTGAAGAATAACTTGAGGTCGGTAATTAAACTCAGGACTGAGCTCCAAACGGCATACCTGTCTTCCGATTTAAAATGCGGCAAAAGTTCTAAGTGAGAAGCAGAAGAAACTACAGAAGTGCGAGAAAGCAGCGAGCGATCAAGTAGTAAGCGAATCTTTTGTTCTTCGGATAGTTTACCAAACTGCGCCATTTTTTCTTTGAATTCTTCGCCAGATAGATTGATGATGTAGTGACCAGACATGTCGTCAGTAATTTCTGGAAGAGGCCACTTTGTATCATCGGTTGCGCCGGTGAGTAGGAAACGTTGTTGCTGACCATCAGTAATCATTGGGTAACCAGACTGAGTAATCCAAGCATCCATAAATTTCTTGACGTCAAAATCGGCGTAAGCTTGCAGTGCTTTCCAAAGATCATCGCCAGTAGTATTGCCATATTTATGCTCTTTGAAATAATCTCTCAATCCTTTGTAGAAATTATCTTCACCCATCAGACGATAAAGCATAAACATTAGATGTGCGCCCTTTGCATAAACAATTGCACCATCAAAGAGCGTAGCAATCTCTGCTGGGTCATTTACTTCCTGCTGAACTGCCTGTACCCCTGGGAGCGCATCACGCATTAAAGCAATCTTACAATCACCGGTAAAGAAGTATTCCCAAATATGGTAGCTCGGACGAATTGCGTCCACACAAACATATTCCATCATATTAGCAAAACTTTCATTAAGCCAAAGATTGTCCCACCATTTCATGGTGACAAGATTGCCAAACCATTGGTGCGATAATTCGTGCGCGATTACTGTTGCAATGTACTCTTTTGTGGTTTTAGACTCACCAGGTGCGGCCAACATACAAGCTTCGCGATAGGTAACGAGACCCCAGTTCTCCATAGCGCCAGCCTCAAAGTCTGGAATTGCCACCTGATCAAGCTTTGGCAATGGGTACTTAACACCGAATTTGTCATCATAATAATCTAGGGAGTCTGCGGCAATCTCGTTGGCAAATTCTAGAGTTTCTGGGTCCTGATTTAGTGCGCAATAAGATGTGACTCTCACACCGTGCTGACTTCTTTTTGAACGCTTATAGAAATGCCCTATACAAAACGCCAAAAGATAGGTTGACATTCTTGGCGTAGTCTCAAATTCGACGATTTTCTTCTTGGCCTTAGTATTAATATTGACACCATTTTTCGGGTCCTGATCTAGACTAACTGTGTCATATTCCACTATCCGGTCAGATTTTGCTGGCATATTAGAGACTACCACATCATCAGTGTCTGGGGTAATAATTTTAAGGTCAAAAGTTGCCTTGGCTTCTGGCTCATCAATACACGGAAAACATTCGCGCGCGTAATGACTTTCGAACTGCGTAGAAACGATGCGTTCTTCTTTTCCTTTATGCTGATAAGTGGAAAGATAAGCTCCCTGCATGTTAGTATTTAAAAAGAAAGTGTATTTAACTGTGATAATCGCTTTTTTAGTGTCTAAATTGTCTAAAATCAGGAGGTCGTCTTCTTGTCTAAATTCAATGGCTACGTCTCCATTTTTGACTGAAGTAATATTAAGATTCTTGGCATGGAATTTAATAGTCTTTTGCTTCGGCTCGCCAGCAATAATCACAGTGCCATAGACCTTGCGCGAAGTTTTATTGATATTTAGAGACAAATTATAGTTTTCTGGGGTGAAATAATTAATTAATCTTTCCATGTTACCTCCAACTCTTATTAACTATTCCAAGATCGCTTTGATGCGGCGAACACCAGCAGAACTTGACTCTTCTTTTTTGATTTTAAAATGACCAAGCACGCCAGTATGCTCTACATGTGGGCCACCACAAATTTCACGAGAGACTGGGTTTTTGGCAGGTGCATCAGCGGAGCTCTTTTCTCCGCCAATAGTATAAACTTTGACTTTAGCATCATACTTGTCCCAGAACTGACCCTCAGCGTGCAGCTCATCACGCGCATATTCTTTATTATATTCAGCAAATTCTACCGGGAGATCAGCCTTAATCCATTCATTTACCTGATCTTCAACAGCCTGCTTTTCTTCTGGAGTTAGCTTTCTGTCCAAATTAAAATCAAGGCGCATACGCTCTGGGGTAATGTTGCTTCCCTGTTGATGAACATCATCAGAGACAATTTTTCTAAGTGCCGCCAAAGTCAGATGAGTGGCAGTATGGTACTTAGTGCTCATCTCACCGTGATCTTCCAAACCGCCTTTAAACATACCCTTTGAGGCGGTCTTGCTACGTTCGCGCTGCTCAGCAAGAGCCTTATCAAACTCATCTTTGTAATCTTTAGAAAGCTTGATATTCTGGCGATAAGCCTCCTCTACAGAGACTTCAAATGGGAAACCGTAGGTATCTTGAAGCTTAAATAAATCATAGCCAGTCAAAATTCCATCAGTGTCCTGAGAAACCATTTTATTCATTTCCTTCAAACCCTTATTCAGAGTTTGGCGGAAAGCGCGCTCTTCTTTTTCAAGAGCAGCAATGGCAGTCTCGCGATTAGTGAGAATACTGTCTGGCAAATCTTCATAATTCTTAGCAATAATTGGCACAATCTCCGGAATAAAATCTTGGGCGATGCCAAGATCAAGAGCCTTCAAAACCGCACGACGAATCAGACGCCTCAGAGCGTAACCTTGCTGCTTATTAGAAGGAGCTAGGCCCTGCGCAGTCAAAAGATACGCGCCGCGCAAGTGGTCAGCAATGATGCGCATTTCATCGGTATTGTTATCATAACTTTTACCGGAAATTTCTTCTAACTTATCGATAATTGGCTTCAATAAACTGATTTTGAACACGTCAAAGCTATTAATGCTGGCCGCAGTAATGCGCTCTAGGCCGCCGCCAAAATCTACACTCTTGTGCTTGAGTTCTTCAAAAGTACCGTCTTCCTTGCGGCGATACTGCATGAAAACTTGGTTACCAATTTCCATGAAGCGCGCGCCATCTGAAGCTGGATGAGATTTGCCAAACTTTGCGACATCTTGTTTGTCTTCACCAAAATCATAGAAAACTTCGGAATCTGGACCACAAGGGTCGCCAATTGGAGTGGAATCAATACCGCCACCACGAGACCACCAGTTTTCTTTGTCATCATAAAAGAAGATGTGCTCACCATCTTTAATTCCGCGCTTATCGCCATCAGCAGCAGAGCCAATCTCAGCAATTTTGGCCTCTACACCAGCTTTTTTAAATACTTCCTGCCAAATCTCGGCAGCTTCAGTATCTTTGGGAATACCATATTTTTCATTACCGATAAAACAAGTGACGTAAATTTTGTGAGGGTCTAGTCCAACTACTTCAGTTAGAAATTCAAAGAATGCTGGAATTTGCTCTTTCTTAAAATAATCACCAAGTGACCAGTTGCCAAGCATCTCAAAAACCGTAGTATGTCTAGGGTCGCCAACATCTTCAATATCTTGGAGTCTTAAAGATGGTTGAGAATCAGTGAGACGCTTACCTTCTGGGTGTGGTTGTCCTAAAAGATACGGTAAAAGTGGCTGCATACCCGAGCCGGTGAACAGGGTGGTCGGGTCATTTTCCAAAACCAGTGGTGCTGGTGGAATTACCTTGTGCCCACGCTTCTCTTGAAACTCTAAAAATTTTTGTCTAACTTCACTTGCATTCATAGGGGTAATTATACTATATATTGATTTTTTTGGCAAAATGTGGTATAATAAGAATATAGGGCTGGTAAACAGCTCTTTTTTGTGATATAATGTATGTGTAACTGATAGGCAGGAAGTTGTTCGCCTGCGTTCCTTAAAAGGAGGTGTGAAATGAAGAAGTTTATTTCCGTTTTGCTTTCCTGTGTACTGGTTCTCAGTATATCTGTGCCGGTATATGCTGGTGGATATATAGTGCGCTCAACTGTAGAAACCATAGAGATGACCAACGGGGTTGTCACAGGCTACAGCAAGCAGGTCTATGATTCACCTGTGCAGTATGGCACGCCGTCTATTTGTGCGGCTCCGGCGACAACAGCCCCATGTACTAAGTCCAAGTCAGATTGGACTCCTAACTGGGGTGCCAACTATGCCGCAGAGCAGGCAAAGTGGATGGCGTCTGGAAAAAAGTCGGACAGTAAAGCAGTAGTGTGCCAGCCTCAACCTTACGTCTACAACTACAACGCTAGTTATTCAACCATTGGCGATGAAGCAAGAGCCAGGGCTACCAGCGTAAAGTCGTATGCCGAAGAAAAAGGTTGGGCCGTAAGCGTGTCCAGCGATTGGGGAGATTGCAATTATCGTAATATCGATATAAAAATCTCCAATAGAGACCATTCGCGCGCATGGACACAGAAAACGGTGCTGGTAAATGGCACTTACCAGACTTATTACGAAAGGGACGGCCACAATGAATGGCTGGATGATGTGAAATATTACATCAAAGATCGAAAAGTCTGAAAAAGAAGTGGGCAGAGAAGCCCAAGAAGCGCCTATTTGGAACAGCCATCTAAGTTCTTTAGGCGGAACATACCTCTAAAATGGGTAGCCGACAGGCTGCCCATTTTCATGCTCAAAATTTAGATGATAATTCCACCACCAAGGCAGACTTCTTTGTCATAAAATACGACTGACTGACCGCTAGCTGGAGCTTTAATCTCTTCTTTGAAAATAACTTTGCCGCCCTCAAATTTTGCTGGAATTAGCGGTGCACGATGACGAAGACGCACCATCAAGGAAATCGGCTTAGCAGGTTTCTTCACCCCCGTTCGTGCTAGCCCGTCGTCACGGGCAACACTCACTTCGCTCGGGTCGTAACCCTCACGGGGTACGGGTTCAGAAACCTCTAAGCAACGATTTCCTCTTAATATAACATCTTTCAATCTCAGCTCTTTGGTCCAAAGATTTTGATTATTTAAATTTTTAGAAACATAGACGATATTCTTTTTGATGTCTTTTTTCACAACATAATATGGTATGCCGCCACCCACTCTCAAGCCCTTGCGCTGGCCAATTGTATAAAACACCGCACCTTCATGCACGCCAACCACTTCGTTTGTGTCAATGTCGCGAATTTCTCCTGACTCAGTCTCGATGTATTCTTTTAGAAAATCTTTCATACCAACTTCGCCAACAAAACAAACACCCATTGATTCCTTTTTGTAGGCATTATCAAGACCATGTTTTGCAGCTAGTTTTTTTACATCAGTTTTTAGCATTTCGCCAATTGGGAAAATCGTGTGTTTCAAAGCATCTTCAGAAACGCGATAAAGAAAGTAAGTCTGGTCCTTGTTTTCATCAATCGCACGAAGTAATTTGCCGTCTTTTACTCTGGCATAATGACCAGTAGCGATAAGATCAGCGCCTTTTTCCCTGGCAACATCATAGAACAATTTAAATTTTACTTCCTGGTTGCACATAATGTCCGGGTTTGGCGTATTGCCTTTTTTGAATTCGGCAAGCATATAATCTACGACTTTTTGCTTGTATTCTTTTTCAAAATCAAAGACTTCAAAGTCAATACCGAGTTTTACTGCTACGCGCTTAGCATCAGCCAAATCTTCCGCCCACGGGCATTTCATGCCTGGAAGGTCTTTGGACCAGTTTTTCATATAAACGCCAACGACTTTATACCCTTGTTCTTTTAGTAAAATCGCAGAAACGGAAGAATCAACTCCGCCCGACATGCCAAGATAAACAGTTTTGGTGGGCTTAGTGAGTGCGCTCATATTCTTTCTCCACAGCTTCGCGAATTAGCTTTCCAGCTTCTTTAACATTTTCTTTAGTATTGAGAATGCCAAGTGAAATACGAAGTGACCCAGCAATCTCTTCCGGGCTCAAGTTAATAGCTTTTAATACGTGGGAAACTGTGCCTTTGTTTGCCGAGCAAGCTGCCCCAGTAGAGAGATAAACTTGTGTTTCTTCCAACATATAAATAATTCGCTCAGCATCTACGCCTGGGAAACTTACTGGACAAAAATTCGCAAGTTGATGTTTGGTGCTTCCCAAAAACAGTGGCGTGAGTTTACATTTTGAGAGTTCCGATTTTAAGATTTTGACCATTTCTTGGTATTTTTTGCGGTTGCCATTAATGTGTTCTTTAGCCTCCTCCGCGGCGGTCGCAAAGCCAATCACACCTGGCACATTTTCGGTGCCAGAACGTAGTCCAGCTTCTTGCCCACCACCATAAATCACAGGCTTTAATCTTACATCATGAGAAACGTAAAGCGCGCCCACGCCTTTTGGCCCACCAATCTTAGCAGAATTAATAGTAAGCAAGTCTACGCCCAATCTCGAAACTGAGATATCGATTAGATTCAGTGCTTGTGAAGCATCAGAATGAAAATATATTGGACTCTTATCTTTATTCTTTAGGCGCTGATCGCGTTCAGTCCTGATAATTTCCGCAATTTCCGCAAGTGGCTGAATAGTGCCAAGCTCATTGTTTGCCAGAGAAATTGAAACGAATGCAGTTTTTTCATTCAGCTTTTTACGAAAATCTTTAAGATCAATTAGGCCAGTTTTATCGACGTTAATTTCTATTAATTTTGCTTTTAAAACTTCTGCGAAATGCTTAGCGGTAGCTCTTACTGAGGCGTGTTCAGTTGCTAGAATCATAATCTCTCCTGCATTTTCAGGAATTGCCGTGAAAGCTAAATTAATACTCTCAGTTGCACCGGCGGTAATTATGAGATCAGCGCCTTTTGCGCCAATAGTGTGCGCAATGCGGTCTTTGGCATATTCATAGTTTTCGCGGACGTGTTTGGCTGGAAGATAAGGCGCAGAAGGGTTGAAAAATTGCTCAGAAAAATAGTCACGCATGGCAATTTCGGCCTTGCGACTAACTGGTGTAGCGGCAGCGTGATCAAGGTAAATCATAGGGATATTATAGCATTATTGACATTTTTAAGCAAGTGTGGTATAATAAAAAGAGTATATATAAAGTGGCTACTGAGTAGCTACCTTTCATTTTTTCAGTTGTCGGCCTTGACACGGATACGACTAACATAATATCAATAATCTTCCTTTACCGAATCGACATATTTTATTCATGAGGCTATCTTACTATTTGTTATCTTCGCAATGTGAACTTACGACAAATCTATTTTGTTGCTTGCGAAAATTAAAAACTTTATGTTAAAATATAAAGTAATTTAGGAGGAATTATTTTTTTATATAAGAGAGAGAGAGAGAGAGAGAGTTCAAAATTAATCGTTAGATTTTTATCGTTTGCTCTATATTTAGCTTCAACTTCTCTCACTCTTACTTCTATCTCTGCTCCATCTTCAGTTTCCGCTACAACTGGGACTACTTCTGCTACTTCTCAAGTCTCCGTAACTCTTCCAGAAATCATCAACCAC
>JAFRBH010000005.1 GCA_017404955.1 Candidatus Saccharimonadota bacterium
ACCACCGTAGAGGCCGGAACGCGCGAAATTAAGTGGGGATGATTCTAGTTCAGAGACGTGGTTCTGGGAATTGTTAGCACCACCGGAAGTGAGGTTATAGGCGTTAGTGAGTGAACCATAAGACTTGGTGGAATCTATAGTATAGTTAGCCGGTAATCTCCAACCAATTGGACAGATAGAAGCGGATGTATCCGTGCTGACATCTGTGCTAGTACCGGTCTCTGCGGTGGCAGCATACCAAGAGTAGTAGTAGGTACTGTTAGCCGCTAAAGTGTTGGCGTTCATCGAGCAGGCACCGTTGCTACCACAAGAGGTTGGGGTGAAGGAGTAGGCTTCCCTAGAAGTGTTAGAAGAGCCCTGGGCTTGGACACCAGCAGTAAGTTGATAGTTTAGATTGCTCGTCATCCAACAGTTCCCATCTGCAAGTTTTCTCACAGTGTATGGCTTAGAGTCTCTAATGTCGTACAATGTGCGTTGTGCGACATTGAATTATTTTTTCAGCCCAGCGTCCAGGTACTGCTTGGCGTAATCCCAACCCCAGTTAGTGTCAAAGCCACCGGTGGTGAAGCTGCCAAATTTAAAGTATGGCAAACCGTCAATATATTTTGCGGCTTTCATAGTATTAGCACGCACTTCGTCTAGCATTTTATGTTCGTTGTAGCAAGAATCAAATTCAGAAGAGAGCCCTAATTTGTGCCCAATCTCCAGCCAATAGTCAGCGGTTATGTTGGAAATAGCGGGGCTGGTTTTTGACACCCCCACGCCTTTAGACTGATAGTCCTCCCAGAGAGCTAACACTGCACCATGATAATACTCCCAAAATTTACCCTCGTTTCTGGCGCAGTAAACTGCCTCTGCCGACCACTCAGACCAATTTGGTTTACGTTCGCTGTAAAGTTTCAAGAACTCGGTTACACGTACCTCGAATAAAATATCTTTCCCCTCAATATAATCGCGCTTAAATTCTTCTTCGTGTTCAGCTATTGCCCTAGAGAACGCATCGCAGTATGGGCAAGCCAAGTCAGCGTACATGATGTAATAATTCTTAGCATTCATCTTGCCCATAGTGGCGCCTTCATTCCAAACTTTGTCGGTATGATCTTCTGGTCTGCTCATATTAAATACAATCAAAGCTCCCACTAGCAATATCACCACCACTAACACAATAGTCGATAGTACTTTATTTTTCACGAGATTTCTCCTTTTTGTGATTTTTTCTCCACTCTTCATCTATCATTATAACATACGCCTCCTCGGCGACTTTTTTGACAGAAATGATCGCTACGATAATTGCAAGAAAGGTAATCACTCCAGAAATTGTCCCAGCGATAGCATAGCTTCCAGTGGAAAAAACCGCCCCCAGCATAGGAGTAACTAGCGCCGTGCCGCAGGTTGGACAGCCACTACCAAGGATTGCCAACCCAGCAATTATTCCAACGCTTTGGACATTACTACCGTTGTCAGTATCGAATTTACCTTTCCTGCTGTTAGTCTTTGACACATAATTAGCGGTATTATTTGAACGTTTTTTCTTCCACACTAAAACAATTAACGCAATCAAAAGTGCCTGCAAAAGGGAAATGGAGAAAGTAAGGAGCCAATCGGGAAAAGTTTTGCCTACACCAAATAAAGACAAGAATCCATCGCCGATAATTTTCATTTTGCCACCAAAATCAGTAGCGAAGAATAGGTTTATTGCTCCCATTCCTCCAGAGAGTAGACTTAGTAAAGTACCAAATATGACGAAGGAAACCAAAAACACTAGCCAAAACTTACGTTTTTTGCTGGCTAGGACTATACCCATTGCAGATAGCCTAAAACCATCCCACCACTTTAGAAATTTTTGTTCCACTATGCCGGTATCCTCGCTTATGTCTATTCTTATTATACAGTATTTTTTGAAGAACCGAACAAAAAAGCCGAGAAATTCTCGGACCCATATATAAATTATATCACAGATTGTACAAAAAGTCAATATAGTATCGATTTTGACCTCTGTTGAGTATGTAAAAATTACAACATAAAATTTCTGAAAAAACAATATTGACACAGAATTCGCATATGCTAAAATCGAAGTAGAGGATATTGGACGAAGTTGAGAGCCGCCTAATATCCAGGAGTTTTCTAGCTGTGATTCGTCACCTAGAAACAGAAACGCGCCTAATTTGGGCGCGTTTTCGTTGTAATAAAAAATCTGGCGATTTTCGCCAGATTTTATTTAATAGTCGTTCACCCCTTGGGACGCGTCGGCGGACAAAGTTCCGAAGGAACTTTGGTAGCCGAGACGGGACTTGAACCCGTATGACTTTCGTCATTCGATTTTAAGTCGAACGCGTATACCAATTCCGCCACTCGGCCACAATGTAGAGGCGCCGCCTCTGTCAAAGACAGTCAAGGCGCTGAACACGGAAAAGAAAACTTGTTTTGATTTCCGTGGAGGCGCCGACCGGAATTGAACCGGTGTACAAGGTTTTGCAGACCTCTGCGTAACCACTCCGCCACAGCGCCATCCCTCTCATTTTACCACAGTAGCCCTATAATTCCAATACTTTACGAAATAAGACAAAAGATGTAAAACAGTTGCCAAAATACGCACAAATATGGTATAATATTAGAAATGAGTGATGATTTTTCTGAAGGTCACAGCATCGGGCGTGTCATTAGTAGCTCTGCAAATCGTGACGCATCAAACACTCAGGTCGCTTCAAGTTATGAGCGGGCTATGTCTTTTTTTGCGGCTCTAGATAAAATTGCCCCAAACCTCAAGAAATTTGATTTTAAAAATGCTGATATCCAAGCCGAGGAGCTTACCTTGCCTGGCGGTGAAAAACTGATAGATAGCTATGAGTATCAGAGCGCTAAGCATGATTTTGAGAATCTTGCTAAAATTAGGGATTTGCTTAAAAATTGTCATTTTAGGACTGCTAAAATCGAGTATGATTTTAGGGAAGTAGGTTGTGGCGGTTGTGCCTTTGATGAGATGTACCAGCGCCTACATGATAACGCTCTTAAAAATGCAGTCCCAGTTTTGATTGAAGCGATTTCTTCTAGAAATTTTGACAAAGCTAAAGTTGTTGCTGATGAACTGCTTAAAACCTACGATGATACGGATTTTAAGAACTATGATCGTCTAATTGATCTCATCAAGCCCGATTATCATTTTATATTTAAAGATGATTATTATTATGTCCCAATTGGCACCAATATCGAGGATGAAGATTTTTACGAAAAGGCCGTTGACGCTTTTGAGGCTATCGAAAAAATTGCTGAAGCTGGTGATAATCTAGAGAAAATCTTAGCTATTATTTGGCTTGTTGACTATCAGATTTTTGAAGTGACAGATTATTTTATAGATGATGATTTCCTAAATTCAGATTGGTTTGAAGATTTGTTGGACGATTCGCTTGCAGACAAAAATACCGATTTTAGATTGATTATTAAGCTACTTTTGACCGTAAGAGTGCCGAAATTTGCGCGTAGAATTTTTGAAAAAAGCAGAAAACCGAAGCTAACCGAAGAAGATTATTATGAAATAGTTGCTGAGGTTGCCGAAGAAATTTCTGAAGGAAATTCTGGCGACAATCAGGAAGTGTCAGATGAAAATATTGAGGCGACTGAAGAGATAGAGGAAGGAGAGCATTATGACGACACCATCTAAAAACTATTCTGGAATTCTTGCTCGCGCTTTATCTTCGATTTGCGATGAGCAAATTGTTAAGGATTTTTGTGCCAAATATCAGTTTGACATTAAGGCTTGCTATCAGAATGCCACCGAAATTGCTGCACCAGACAAGCTGCTCAAAGCAATCTCCGAGGCAGAAGCAGAAATTACCGAAAAGTCTAGCCACGATATTAACATCCTCTCACTGTTTGACTATGGCAAAGATATAGATAAAACCTACCTGTACTATCAGGGAGATACCAACTTATTCAGTCTTCCAACTTTTACTATTAATATCAGTCATGCATCTAACGCTTTAGCGGTGCGCATAGAAGAAGTGATTGATCAGATCGCTAGAAAATCTACTGGCAATTTGGCAATGATTGGCGGCGCAACTAGTAGTTTTGCTTCGTGTGTGCATTATCACGAATGTGGCAGACCAGTAATTATGACTACAGAGCAGAGTCTAGATAATTTCAAGAGTAATTTTGCCGATCTTTTGATTTATGGAGTTCGCCCAAGCGCGCTTTATCCGTCCGTGATTACCTTTGATATGGTTACGAGAAAAGGTGTACACCAGACGATTGCCGATGTTGATGGACACAGTGTCAATGTTACAAAACTTGGCCCAGAAAAAGCTGCTGAAAGAATAATTGAACTAATCACCGAGGAATAATATGGATACGAAAATTATTAAGCAATATAAAGAGCTCAGAAAAAAATATCCAGAAGAAGAATATAAATTCCTCTTTGAAGGTATTCCAGGTTTAGAGAATTTGGATTCCGACATTATAGAAGATGACAAGAAAGCCGAAGAAAAACAAATCTTGGATCTTCAGGGTGAATACTGGAATTTTGCTAGTTTTGCATTCAATAAACTTAAGAAAAAGATGATTTTCAAGAGATGGACCAAAGAGCAGTACGATTGTCAATTTGGCGTTTGCGGTATTTGTCACAAACCAATTACTAATCTTCACAACGCCAGAGTAGAACATATTGTTTCGCGCCGTAATTTTGGCAACAATTATTCTAGTAACTTGATTTTGGTTCATACTAATTGCAAGCGCAAGAACGGGGAAGATATTGAAGTCGACTCTGAAAAAATTTCTGAAAACCGCTACTCAGAAAGATTAGATGAATATGTCTCCGATCTCGTTGCTGACCTCCGCGAATCTTATCCAGTAAAGTTCCCAGACAAAATTTTTGACAAATAAAAAATGGTGCGGTCACGAGGTCTAGGTACCACTTAAATCCTTCTGCTTCACAAAAAAAGAATGGCAAAGCCATTCAAGGTGGTGCGAATGAAGAGACTCTAACTCTCGACCTCTTCCTTGGCAAGGAAGCGCTCTAAACAACTGAGCTACATTCGCACGTCTATTTATATATTAGCATAGCTGAGCTTAAAAAGCAAGCTATTCTTCTTCCTCAGTAGACTCTTCTTTAGTTTCTTGGTGCTCAATTTTGCTACTGATTTCTGCAAGATTAACCTCTGCAGCCTTAATAAAATTCATTTTTTGAAGCACTCTCGGTGCACAGAACTGCATCCCTACCATCCCGGAATTGATGATCACGTAGCTGCCTTGCTTTTCCTTCCAGGAGCCGCGCACTTTTCTTGGGAAAGGTCGTCTGCCAGCGCTATACAAGCCACCATGGATGTGTAGTTTTTCAAAGGTTTCGTCCATACCTCTTGGCACTATGCCACCATGAGTGTGACCAAAGGAGAGGACGTCAAAATTTTGTAGCATCTCTACTACTTTTGGGGTGAAAAATGGTGCATGTGCCGCGAACCAATTTATTTTGTCAGGCTGAAGGTTGGAAAAATCTAGTTTGGCTACTTCATCTTGAAATACGCGAGGATTTTCGTAATAAATGTAGCGGCCGTTTTTTGTTTTCTTTATAAGGCTGCCTTCGTTTTGGAATGCACCAAAAATTCGAATATGTTCTAACTCTAGCCACTCATCAAGTAGCAAATGGACTCCACATTTTTTACAAAGAGCTTTGAATCTTGGAATTGAATATTCTTTGCGTACCTCTATTGGATTGATTGGAGTAATATAGTCATGGTTGCCTAGTACTACTGCAGTTGGAGCAGCCTTGGCACAAAGTTTTAGTTCGCGCATGAGTTTTTTGAGAGAGGTTTCGCGCTGTAATTCTATTGGACTATCAATTAAATCACCCTGTACAATAATTACATCTGGATGAGTTTTAGAAATTGCTTCGGTAAGAAACTTTTCTTGGCGTTCAGAAACAATCGGACTGATATGCCAATCACCCGTCAGCATCACTTTCACCGGCGGTAAATCTCTAGACAAATGAATTCTAGTGAGCCGCACCTTTAAGGTGTTTGGTTCTTTTGACATAAATACATTATATCACACATATTTTTTATGTTTTGTGCTATAATATAATAAAGTAATTTAAGGAGAAAAAATGATAGTTGCAATCATTATCGGCTGTATCATTCTGCTCGTTATCATCTTTGTTTGGAGCAGCTATAACGGTCTCGTCAAGCTAAACGAACGTGTCAATGAGGCATGGTCGGATATTACTGTCCAACTCAAGCGTCGTTCTGATTTGATTCCAAACCTTGTAGAAACCGTCAAAGGTTATGCAAAGCACGAAAAATCTGCTATTGACGCTGTCTCTGAAGCTCGTGCTAAGATGATGGGCGCTCGTACAGTCAAAGCTACTGCTGAAGCTGACAAATCATTTATGGGTGCGCTTTCTCGTCTTATGGCTATTTCTGAGGCTTACCCAGAACTAAAAGCTAACGAAAACTTTAAACAGCTTTCTAGCGAATTGTCCGATACTGAAGACAAAATTCAAGCTGCTCGCCGTTTCTACAACGCTGGCGCTAAAGAATTAAATACCAAGATTAAAATGTTCCCAGTGAACCTTTTCAAAGGCTTCGGCTTCAAAGCTCGCGAATATTACGAAGTCGCTGATGACGAAAAGGCTAAAATTCAGGACGCTCCAGAAGTCAAATTCTAATGTATAAGCAGATTGCCGCCAATAAGAGAAATACCGTTTTCATCATGATCATGTTCGTGATCTTGATTGGTATTATTGGCGGCCTTTTTGCTTGGGGGTTCAATAATTACTGGGTGGAAATATATGTGCTAGTCATTGCTCTAGCCTATGCAATTATTCAGTATTTTGCGGCAAGTTCATTAGCTGTGGCGATGACTGGTGCTAAGCAAATTGAAAAGAAAGACAACCCAAAACTTTATAACGCAGTAGAGAATTTATCACTTTCTGCTGGTTTGCCTATGCCGAAAGTCTATATTATTGATGACCCGGCGCCAAATGCTTTTGCTACCGGCAGAGATCCAAAGCATGCCGTAGTTGCAGCCACTACTGGACTTTTAGACATTATGGACAAGAGTGAGCTTGAGGCCGTAATGGCACATGAGCTTTCTCATGTTAAAAATTATGACATTCGTGTCTCAATGATCACCTTTGGTTTAGTCTGTGTTGTTGGTTTTATCTCCGACTTGGGCCTAAGAATGCTTTGGCTTGGTGATGATGACGACCGTAGTCCTGTGGGTACAATCGTAATTGTAATTACTTCACTTTTCGCGCCGTTGGCGGCGTCGCTAGCGCAGCTAGCGGTATCGCGCGAGCGCGAATACTTGGCGGACGCATCGGCCGCCCACCTTACGCGCTACCCAGAGGGTATGATTTCCGCATTGAAAAAGCTCGAAGAGCATGGTCGTCCGATGCGCCGCCAAAACGCCGCCACAGAGGCGCTTTACATTAACGGCCCCCTTAAAAAAGGCGCAATTTCTCGTCTATTTAGCACTCACCCACCAATTGAGAAACGTATCGAAAGGCTAGAAAATGCGAAGAAATCATTCTAAAAAAGACCGTTCCAAGACTACTATTCAGATTTCTACGCCTACGTCAGAACTAGTCGCAGCTGAAGAACTGGCAGAGCCTAGAACATTTAAGTCTGCTTTTAGACGCGCCAAGGAAAAACAATGGGACAAAAAACGCGGACGCGTGCGTTTGCACCGCTCGTTTAGGCGTTCCTACCGTGAAGATTATGAGCGCGAGCTAGAAATGCCAGGCTTACTTTCTCACGCTGTCAAATCTTTCCAGATGATGTTTAGAAACTGGAAGCTATTCATTCCACTTGCTTTAATTATGGTGCTGTTTAGCATTATCTTGGTCGGCCTAATGAACGAGGACACCTATGTCCAATTCCAAAAGTCCATTGATGAAACTTCCAAAGAAATCAACATGGAAAATATTGGCACAATCACACGTTCAGGTTTGCTTCTTGTTTCTGCTATTGCCACTGGTGGTCTTACGCAAGGAAAAACCGAAGTCCAACAAGTCTTTACGGTGCTAATCTTTCTGGTTGTTTGGTTGGTGACGATTTATCTTTTACGGCACCGTTTAGCTGGTCAAAAAGTAAAACTTCGAGATGGGCTTTATAATGCACTGTCTCCTTTACTCTCAACGCTAATCGTAGCACTAGTCATCTTCATCGAAACTATTCCAGCAATGATTGTAGTGATTACTTACTCTGCTGCAGTCAAAACTGATTTTCTTTCTACTCCGTTCTACGCACTTATCTACTTTATCTTTGCAGCACTCCTAATTACGCTCTCAGTTTATCTTATTTCGAGTTCTGTTATTGCGCTAGTTGCGGTTTCTGCTCCAGGGCTCTATCCAATGACCGCTATCAAAACTGCTTCAGACCTACTTGCCTCCCGTCGTATTAGATTTATTATTCGTCTTGCCTATCTCGCAATTATCACTGTAATTCTTTGGGTGATTATTATGCTACCACTTATTGCATTAGACCTGTGGCTCAAGTCTATCTTTGATTGGTTAGCAGGCATTCCGTTCGTTTCATTAGAACTTTTGATTATGACCAGCCTTACCACAATCTACTCCGCAACGTATCTCTATCTATACTATAGGAGGCTTTTAGACTATGACGACTAGTATCGACAAGATTAGTCTAGAAGAAGCTAAAGCTCGCGTAATCAAACTTCGCGAGCTAATTAACGACTATCGCTATCACTACCATGTTTTAGATGAATCAATTATGTCTGAAGCAGCTGCCGACTCTTTAAAACATGAACTTACCCAGCTAGAAGAAAAATTTCCAGAGCTTATTACTCCTGATTCTCCTACTCAGCGCGTGGCCGGGAAGCCGTTAGATAAATTTGAAAAAGTCAAACATGAAAAACGCATGATTTCTTTGGCTGATGTTTTTTCTGAAGAGGAAATTAAAGATTGGCTATCTCGAAACGAAAAACTCCTAACCCATCAGGACATAGAGAGATTAGAATTTTTCACAGATATCAAAATGGATGGGCTTGCCTGCTCCCTTCATTATAAGAATGGAAAATTAGAGAAAGCGGTTACTCGTGGCGATGGTTTGGTTGGTGAAGATGTTACGATGAACGTCCGTACTATTGAAAATGTCCCGCTAACTTTGAGAGGTTCTAATCTACCAGAACGCTTAGAGGCGCGTGGTGAAATTGTAATTTTCAAAGAAGATTTTAATAAATTAAATGAACTTCAAGAAAAACATGGCGAGAAACCTTTTGCCAACCCTAGAAACCTAGCTGCTGGTAGTATTCGCCAACTTGATCCAAAAGTTGCCGCATCAAGACCGCTTCGTTTTATTTCTTATGATTTAGTCACACCAGACAAGCCTACTCACAAAGAAGCCTATGAAGCCTTAAGAAACTACGGTTTCCAGACTAGCGGTCAGGACAAGACGTTTAAGACTATAGAAGAGGTTTTTAAAGAAATTAAGCATCTTGGTGAAACGCGTCAAAATTTGCCATTTAATACTGATGGTATGGTGATTAAGATTAATAATCGCGATGTTTATGATCGCCTTGGCATTGTTGGTAAAACACCACGCGCAGCGGTAGCTTTCAAATTTCCAGCTGAAGAATCTACTACTAAAGTTAGAGATATTGTAATCTCGATTGGCCGCACTGGTGCAGCTACACCGGTAGCAATTTTAGACCCAGTTGTGGTCGCTGGCAGCACCGTCAAGCATGCTTCACTTCATAATGCCGATGAAATCAAAAGACTTGATGTTCGTATTGGCGACACGGTAATTATTTACAAGGCAGGTGACATTATTCCGCAAATTAAAGAAGTTTTGACTACTTTAAGACCAGAGAATACCGAGCCATTTAGCTACGAGAAAGCCTTAAAAGAACAATACCCAGAGCTAGAATTTGAGCGCCCGGCAGGAGAAGTGGTTTATCGCGTCAAAGGCGAGACGTCAGATTTAATTCTAAAACGCGCTTTGGAATATTATGCTAGCAAACCCGCGTTAAATATCGAAGGTCTGGGCGAAAAGAATGTGATTGCATTAGTCGACAGTAAGCTAGTTAGCTCTATTGCCGATCTCTATCGTTTGAAAGTTTCACAGGTTTCGAGCTTGGAACGCTTTGCTGATCTTTCTGCCAGAAATCTTATCACGGCAATTGAAGCTTCCAAAACTGCACCACTAGCTAAATTTATTACTGCGCTTGGTATTCGCCATGTCGGCGGTCAGACTGCAATTGCACTAGCAAACAAGTTTCATAGCCTGGAAGGCTTGAGCAATGCCACCGAAGAAGATTTGCTGGAGATTCCCGACATTGGCAAAATTGTTGCCGAGTCGATCCTGGCTTATTTTGCTGATGAAGATAACACTAAGATGCTAGAAGAGTTAAAGTCGTTAGGTGTGCATCCTAGCTTTACAGATACTTCTTCTTTGCCGCTTGCCGGTAAAAGTTATATCATTTCTGGCACTCTAGAAAGTTATGATCGTGAAGCTGCAGAAGATAAACTGAGAGCTCTTGGTGCTACGGTTACAGGTTCTGTTACTAAAACTACCACTGCTCTTATTACTGGTGAAAAACCTGGCAAAAGTAAAACTGAAAAAGCAGCCAAGCTCAATATTCCAATTATTCTTGAGGCAGATTTTCTTAAACTAATTGGCGAATAAAAAAACCGCTAGTAAGAGCTAACGGTTTTTGATTTAATTATTGTTCGTGGAATCTATAATCTTTGAATTCCTTTGAAATTCCGAGGTTGGAGTTTCCTTCAGCAATACGGATTAGTTCATTATATTTTGCAATTCTCTCAGAGCGAGAAAGGGAACCAGTTTTAATTTGGCCAGCGCCTAAGCCTACTGCCAGATGTGCGATTGAGGCATCCTCTGATTCGCCAGAGCGATGAGAGATAATTGTCTTGTAGCCGGCTTTTTTAGCCATCATTACCGCATCGATAGTTTCAGATAAAGTGCCAATTTGATTTGGCTTGATTAGAATCGCGTTTCCAACGCTGTTGGAAATACCTTTCTCTAGTAGCTTAGTATTGGTAACAAATAAATCATCACCTACGAGCTGACAGCGTTCACCGAGTTTTGCCGTCATCTCTTTCCAACCATCCCAGTCATTTTCGGAAAGACCATCTTCAATAGAAACTACTGGGAAATTGTCTAGAATCCAAGTGTACCAGTTAATCAAGTCATCAGCGCTTTTCCAATCGCCATTGGTCTTGAGCTCATAATGTGCAGGTTCATCGGAATTATAGAATTCAGAAGCTGCGATATCCATTGCGATACAAATATCGGCGCCAAGTTTGTAACCGGCCTTTTCGATAGCAAGTTTGATGCATTCTAGTGGCTCATTGTTGCCTTCGCGAACCAATGGTGCATAGCCGCCTTCGTCACCAACCGTAGTCGGATAGCCGCGTTCTTTTAGAACATCTTTCAAAGTATGGAATACTTCTGCACCCATACGCACCGCATCGGAAATTGTGTCGGCTCCTCTCGGAATAATCATATATTCCTGAAAATCGGTACTCCAATCGGCGTGTGCGCCACCATTCATCACGTTCATCATTGGCATTGGCAATGACATTTCTGAGGTTGTGCCTGCAAGCTCAGCTACGTATTCATAAAAGTGCATATTTTTAGCTTTGGCTACAGCTTTAGCAGTGGCAAGTGATACTGCCAGAATTGCGTTAGCACCAAGACTAGATTTATTTTCTGTACCATCAAGCTCTAGCATCATCTGATCTACGACTTTTTGCTCGGCAGAATTTCCTACTAGCACATCGCGAATTTTGTCATTCACATTCCAAACAGCTTTGAGTACCCCCTTGCCGCCATAATAAGCTTCATCGCCATCACGAAGCTCCAATGCCTCGCCGGTACCGGTTGAAGCTCCTGATGGGACAATCGCACGGCCCATCTCGCCAGATTTTAAGATGACATCCGCTTCCACAGTAGGGTTGCCACGGCTGTCTAAAACTTGCCTTGCTTTAATATCAGAAATAAGTAATTTATCCATAAGCATTATTATATCACACTTTAAAATGTTATAATATATATGTGAATGAAGCACTGAAAGCTAAGCTAAAAACACTCCCCGCCGCCCCTGGCGTTTATTTTCATAAAAATGCCGATGGTGAGGTTATTTATGTTGGTAAAGCTGCGGTCCTCAAAAATCGTGTGCGTCAATATTTCCAAAATACCGAAAAAGACCCCAAGACCGAAGCCCTAGTTAGAGAAATTGCGATGACCGACTGGATCACGGTTGATACTGAAATGGATGCGCTCTTCTTAGAAAGTGAAATGATTAAACGTTATAAACCAAAATGGAACATTCTGCTTCGTGATGACAAGACTGTATCTTACGTCCGCATCGATATGAAATCTGAAATTCCGTATGTTTCCATGACCAGGCAGCCGCTTGATGACAAGGCTCGGTACATCGGTCCATTCTACGCTAAAAACACCGTAGTTACGGCACTGCGTATTTTAAGAAAAGTTTTTCCATATTACGATAAACCATATACCGGCAAAAAAACATTAAATACTGATCTTGGCCTTACTCCCGGTATCGAAATTGGCAAAACCACTCCAAAGGAATACAAAAAAGATTTAAAAAGTCTCATTCGCTATCTTGAAGGCGACCGTGAAAAATTAATCAATGATATTGAAAAAGAGATGAAACTCGAGGCAAGCGTTGGTAATTTTGAGCGCGCCGCAGAACTTAGGAATCAGTATTTTGGGCTTAAAGGCCTCAAGAAGAAAATCGTTTTTTCTGATAAAGAGTTTTTAGATATTTCTTCCGACCAAGCATTGAAAGAACTGCAAAAACTATTAAATTTAAAAAATCCACCTCGTCGTATCGAAGGCTACGACATCTCCCACGAACAGGGTACAAACGTAGTTGCTTCAATGGTGGTTTTTGTGAATGGTGCGTCTGATCGTTCTGAATATCGCAAATTTAAGATGCGTTCCCAGAAAAACGATGACACCGCTAATATGCGCGAAACCTTAGAACGCCGTTTGAAGCATCAGGAATGGGATTTTCCAGATTTAGTGATTTTGGATGGTGGCGAGGGGCAGTTAAATGCAGTCAAAGATTTGCTAGAGAAATATCATATTCCAGTGATTGGCCGCAATAAATCAGGTGATCACACTAGAAATGCCGCCGTTAATCTAGTGATTCCAGATAATGATAGCTTCCGTATGGAATATCTAACGAATAGTTCTCATCTTGCCAAATTGATTGCGCGAATTGATGATGAGGCTCACCGGTTTGCCATCACTTATCATCGATTGCTTAAAGAAAAAAATATGCTAAAATAGTTAGGTTATGATCAAACATCAAATTATCGCATTTTTCTTGGGTTGGGCGCTTTCTACGCTTGGTATGTGGATCTCTATTACTCTTTTTGGCACTATTACTGGAGATTACAATGCGTGGCTTTTTGTTATTGCTGGTCTAATTTTCTCAGTGGTAAATACTATTGTCCGCCCTCTAGCTACAGTTTTTGCTTTGCCGCTGATCATCTTAACCCTCGGATTATTCACGATTATTATTAATACCGCAATGGTGGCACTTACTATCTGGATTATGCCAAATGTCACTATGGACTTCTGGGGTGCGGTGCTTTCTAGTGTCGTCATGAGCATCGCAAATGGACTTGTCAATTTTGGCTTAACGCCGTATAATAGAGAGTAATTATGAATATTGGAACTCTGCTTCAGACTATAACTTTAATTTCCGGTGTGCTTTCTATTTTGTTAATTTTGCTTCAACAGCGTGGTGCTTCTCTTGGTGCCGGCTTTGGTTCATCTGGAGAGCTATTTACTGCTCGCCGTGGCCTAGATAAATCATTATTTGTCGCCACTATCGTTTTCGTCGTGATTTTTATATTATCAATTTTGGGGCTATTAATTATTCCGTAAATTATGGAACAAGATATCAAGAAGCGTGGGCAAAGAATAGCAAGAAGACTTTCTCGTTTTTCTAGAAAGGCTGGTCGTGAGGGCTCTGAACACATTAAAGAGAATGTGGTTGATAGATTTTCCCATATTAAGAAAATTCGCTTATTGGTTCTGGAATGGTCACTTCTCATCTTGGTGATTTTAATGCTTTCAATTACCCAGACCTTTCTTTACGCGGAATCTTACGCAGTAACATCTTTCACTAAAGGTGGGACTTACTCTGAAGCGACACTCGGTCGGATAAATAGTCTCAACCCGCTATTCGCCACCACTAACAGCGAAAAGACCTTGAGCCGTCTAATGTTTGGCACACTTTCTTCTGTAGATTACTCTGGACATATTGGTCTAGGCTTAGCAGATTCTATCAAAACTGATGATGCTGGCTCTGTTTGGACAGTTAAACTTCGCGACAATCTCAAATGGTCCGATGGTGAGCCAATCACCAACGCTGATGTCCTGTACACGGTTAGCGTTATTCAGTCGCCAGCAGTAAATACCTCATATTCTTCTAACCTTTCTGGCGTGAGAGTTTCTACCGAAGATGGAAAGCTAATCTTTACTCTACCAAAGGCTTATGCTAACTTTTCATCCGCTTTAGAGTTTCCAATATTGCCAGCACATATCTTGAGTGGGGTTGCACCTAATCTCTTGTTGGAGAATGCTTTCTCTACTACCCCGGTCACCTCAGGAGCATTTTCTTATAATGCTACTCAAACCATTGGTAACGCAGGAGAGAAAGTTGTTTATTTAAGCCCTAACAAAGAGTACTACAAAGGCACGCCACTCCTAGATAGCTTTGCAGTTCACGCTTATCCTACTATAGAAGAAATCATTTCCGCTATCAATCTTGGCACCGTTACCGCTACGGCAGAAATATTACCAGTTGATGCTGACGAAGTTACGGCAGACAATATTTACGAGAAGCAGACTTCTATCAACTCCGGGGTGTTTGCTTTTCTTAATACTAGAGGCCCTATCTTTTCAAATAAGAGTTTAAGAAAAGCTCTACAACAGGGAATTGACATGCGCTCTCTGCGTGCGCCACTCGGTGACGAGTTGCCGCTAGATTATCCTCTATTGACCTCTCAAGTAGACTTTGATGATTTTCCAGCATTGCCAGAGTATGATCCGGATGCCGCCAAGGAAAAAATTAAAGCTGCTAATCTTGACGAAAACCAAGTAGTGCGCCTAGTTACAATTGATTCTGGTTACCTTCCCGCACTTGCTGAAAATTTGCGATTCCAGTTAGAAAATCTTGGACTTAAAGTAGAAGTTAGCGTGATGTCATCTGGCCAAGAGTTTCTGATGGGAATAATTCGTCCGAGAAATTATGATATCTTACTCTACGAAATCGAGCTCGGCTCAGACCCAGACCTGTTCGCCTACTATCATTCTTCGCAAAATACAGAGAACTCTTTGAATCTCTCAAACTACAGTAGTGCGCTAGCTTCAGATGCAATTTTAGCTGCTCGTGGTACCATGGACCAGACTATTCGCAATGCCAAATACGAAGCCTTCCTCAAAGCCTGGGTAGAAGATGTACCAGCTATTGGCATCTATCAAGTTAATCTCTCTTACTTTGTTAATCGTAATGTTCGCACTTTTTCTGAAGATTTGCGCCTTGTCACTCCTACTGACCGCTTCAACGATGTTTCTTTCTGGGCTACCGTCAAAACACAGAAAAATCGCACGCCTTAGGTTGAACTTTAAAAACAAAAATCCCCTTAGTAGGGGTAAAAGTTCGTGGTGCGCGCGACTAGACTCGAACTAGCACAGCATTAAATAGCCACTACCACCTCAAGGTAGCGTGTCTACCAATTCCACCACGCGCGCAAAAGAACTACTATTATCATAGCACTAACTGTCTATTTTGACAACTAGTGAAAAATGCAAAAAACTATTGACATAAGCGATTTAATGCGGTATACTAACCTCAGAAAAGTCATATATTATAATACAAAAAGGATAAATAAACATGTCCAAAATTAAGAATATTGCCATGGGACTTGGGGTAGTTGCAGGGATTAGCCTCTCCATTTTACCTATGACAGCTTTTGCGGACCAGGGAGATTACGCACAGGCTTCAAAAGATTTACCAGTCAATCTCGTCGTCAACGATGTTATCGGCATGACTATCAAATCCTATACTAGCTCTACTAATCCAGCTACACTAAATGGTACCACCGAATGTGATACTTATGATGATGGGGTCGCCAACTGTACTACTACTGGTAATCAAGAGGTTAGGACTTCGATTTTGCCTGGCCAAGTAGACAATAATACCATGTACTCAGAGATTTATGTTAGTACTAATGCCACCGCTGGCTATACTCTAAAACTAATTGATGCTGATGAGGTCACCAATCTCGTAACTACTAGTGGTGCAACTATTGCAACAATATCATCTGAACCTGCTGCTAATAATCCAGGCTGGGCAGTTTATACGGTTGACGGCTCGACCACCTCTAGTTGGCAAGCTATGCCGAATAATGTTTCGGCTACTGACCCTACCATCGTAGCAGGTACACCGATCACTGTCGCCAACTATACTCCAGTTACCCCAACTGTTACCCATGAGCGCATGAGTACCGTACACTATGGTGTGGCTGCCGCATCTGATCAGGCTAACGGTATTTATAGCGACACAGTGATCTACACTGCGACTGCTAAGTAATCTTGTCACAACACATATATAATATATGACAACTATTATAATATAGACTTATAGAACTGCCGAAATACCCTCGGCAGTTTTTCTTAGTTGCTACCCCAGTAGATGGCTTGCATAGTTTTTTTAAAAATATTTAAAAAAACTATTGACATAAGCGGAAAAGTTTAGTAAAATAGATGATATAAAGGTCATATAAATAAAAACAACAAACAGAAAGGAATATATATGTCCAAATCTACTAAAATTATTGCTGCACTTGGCGTAGTCGCAGGTCTAGGTGTTGCAGCTCTTCCAATGGCAACCTATGCTGACCAGACTGGCGATCCAGCTGTTGAGCGTGTTGCTGGCGATGTCGACGTTGTAGTTGAAGTTCAAGATGCAATTGCTATGACTATCGTAGGTAACAACGACGATAGCTCTCACTATGGTACTATGGACGACCCAGAAACTTCTGGCGTGGATGAAAGCACCTACGGCCAAGTTAAGGTAAAGAGCCCATCAGCAGTTAATAAGATTGGCACTACCGTCCTTGACGATTTCCAATATTACGATGCAACAACCGCTGCTGCTAATATCAAGGCTTCTTCTAGCTATGCAGCTCTTCTTCCAAACGCTGTAGTCGCAGGCCTTGGTGGTTCTGGTACTGGCGCTAACGGCTTTATGTCTACCATCACCGTTTACACTAACGCTACTGCTGGTTACAACCTCACTTTGAAAGACGCAGACGCTACTACTGCACTTACTCAGCAAGTTGTATCTGGAACTGCTGATACTATTCCAGCAACCTCAGCTACTACTCTGACTGCCGGTACTGCCGCTTGGGGCTATCGTGTAGTTGACGCTGAAGACGCCACTTCTGGTGACTGGCTAGCTGTTCCTGCTAGTACCGCAACAACCGCTGCTGCTATTAACAGTTCTGCAACAGCTACTACCGGTGGTGACACTACCTATGTTCAATACGGTGTTGCTACTAGGGCTGATCAGAAAACTGGTATCTACAAAGATACTATCACCTACACTGCTACAACTAACAACTAATAGTTAAAGATAGTGGAAATAACCCCCTACAAGGGGGTTATTTTATGATTTTTAGTTAAACCATAACTATCATCAAAATCAATAGTTGTCAGGTTTAATTAGTTCGTGTATAATGTATAAATAACAAGGAGGTTAATGGCTAGAAAAATAAAAGTAATTCTATTTGCTTTTGTAGCAGCAATTGCGTTCGGTGGGTATGCAATTTTTAATACTACCCCAGTCCATGCAGAGGGACAGGCGGCAATTCACTTACAGGTTTCCCCTACTAAGCAGAAGATTTCGCTTACTCCAGGCTCTAAGTATACTGGTACATTCAAAGTGCACAATGCTGGTGCTGCTCCATTTTCATACACCGTCTCAGCAACACCTTATAGTGTTACTAGTGATAATTACGATCCAGATTATAATAACGCCACTACCTATTCTCAGATGGCAAATTGGATCACTTTCGACAAAAAGACAGAGAAAGGTACTCTCCAACCTGGCGAAATTGTAGATGTCGAATATCGCGTCGACGTCCCAGAAGATGTCCCTGCCGGTGGCCAGTATGCTGCCCTTATGGCGCAAACTGAGGCTGGCAATGATGAGAACGCTACTATTGGTGTGGTCCACCGCGTTGGTATGATTCTCTACGCTGCCGTTCCAGGTGAAACTCGCATTAGCGGTGAAATTATCAAGAATACTGTTAATAGCTTTTATTTCAATCCGCCAATCACTGTCTCTGGACTAGTTAAAAATACTGGTAATGTTGAGCAGACAGCCACTATTACCACTAATATCTGGCCACTTTTCCAGAAAGAGACTGTATTTTCCAATGCAGATAAACCAGTGACTATTGATGTCATTCCAGAAACTAGTCGTTTTAATTCTATTTCTTGGGATGGAGCACCTAGCCTTGGTATCTTTTATGTCGAGCAGACTATTGAATTTGCTGGTGAGACGTCTTCCGTAAAGAAGCTAGTCCTGATTTGTCCACTATGGCTTCTCTTTGTTATCTTCGCCCTTCTCTTCTTCACTATTTTCTGGCTAGTCTCTCGTTCTAGGGACCGTAAGCGTGAAATGCGTGAAGCACGTGGGGGAGTTAAAGAAAAAAGTGATAAAAAAGATTAATTATAGGAAAGGAGAAATAATGAAATCATTAAAATACGGCTTAGCGGCTCTAGCAGTTGCCCTTGCAGGTGCAGTCGCTCCAGTTACTAATACGTTTGCAGAAGAAACTAACTCTAGCTCTTCTGTAAACTCATCATCTTGGATTCAGGTCACCCCTGTATCTTCGCGTGTTGTACTTCGTCCAGGTCAAGAACTAGAATATTCAATGGTAGTAGCTAATATTGGCACCGACAAGTTCAACTATAGCGTTTATGCTGCACCATATTCTGTTATAGATGAAGATTATAACGTTTCATTTAGCAATGAGACTAATCGTACTCAGCTTGCCCGTTGGATTAAGTTTATTAAGGAAGACGGCACTACTACCGACACCTATAAAGGTAGCCTTGAACCAAACGAGAAGCATACCGTCAATTATCGAATTAGTGTCCCAGAAGATGTTCCTGCTGGCGGTCAATATGCAACCATCTTTGCTCAGACCGACAACGATAACACAAACAAAGATACTAGCGGCATCACCACAGTCTCTCGCATTGGCCTTATTGTCTATGGCCGTACTAATGGTGAGACTAACGAGAAGGCTGAAATCACCGATTGGTCAGTTTCTGGCTTACTAAATCAGGGACCTATCACTGCTACTTCTAAAGTGAAGAATGAGGGCAATACTGATATCGAAGCCAAGTATAAATTTACAGTCAGATCCATCTTCGGTAATACTCTTCATGAAGATGAGCAGGCTTATAATATTCTTCCAGATACTGAACGTCGCCTGAATAGTGAATGGGGAAGCAACACTCCTATGGGACTCTTCTGGGTTACCTATAACGTATCAAGCTCCGCTTTGGAAAATGCTAGGGAAGAGACTAAGCTAGTCGTAATTCTACCAATTTACATGATAGTGATTATGTTAATACTCTTGACAATTTTAATCATATGGATTATAATGCTAAGCAGGAAGCGCAAAGAGCGCAAAGGCAGACTGAAAGTCTAGCGAGAGACTTTCTCCTCTGGCCCGACTACCTTGCGAGGGTAGTGCTCTAGAGCGTTAGCCAAAACAAAAACAAAATAAAAAAAGAGAGTGTAGAGTATGCATATACAAAAAAAGCAGCTACTAGGCTTTGGTGGTCTTGCCCTTGTCGCGGGTATTACTGCTGTTGCCTATAATCTCCCAACCAGTGCGACCTCAGTGGGTGGCAATGTTGATGTTGTAGTCCAGGTCTATGGCACCAATTTTGAAACCAAAATCGAGAAGCCACTTGATGGAGATAAATATACCGAGAGTGTAGTTACCTTTAGGGAAATGCACAGTAAAGCGGAAAACGTTAAATATTACCTGACCCACTACGGTGAAGATGGTGCACCGAACACCACATATGAACTTACCGACTATGAGGTTATTGCTCCAGAGCATGAATTGGTTGACGGAGTAACACAATTCGATCTCGATCTTAATAGCTATGGTGGTTGGGGTAGATATAAATTTACTTCTGTTATCACCTCTTCTGAGGGTCGCGTAGCAGAAGACTATACTAATTTCAGTTTTGTATCTATCAACATCGTAGAAGACAAAGTTGAAGTTCAAGATGGTAAAATTAGATTCACTACTGATTACGCTGCAACTGTAAAAATTATAGATTACGAAATCTATGACAATGACGGAAAAGTAGTTGCCACCATTCCAGGTTACGTCACTAAAAAACCAGAAACCGGTGGCAGTGATATTATCGTCATCAACGTAGAAGACTTTGGCCTAAAAACTGGTAATTATATCGTGAAGGCCATTGCCTACGATACTACTGATCGCTCTGGCGGTATAGTTGGAACTGATACTGTAAAATTTTATTATACAGCTCCAGATGCTCCAAACGTACCGGATACCCCAGATGCTCCAAACGTACCAGATACTGGTGCGCTACTTAGCGCTTTAAACATCTCTAAGAGTGATTTTCTGATTACGGGAGTGCTTGGGTTCACTATTATTAGTATAATTGCACTATTTGTGATTAGGCGTGCTAACAAAAGAAAATAACCCACCTCTATAAATATTGATTGATTTGTTTTTGGCTATCTTATAAAGTGAGCGCAGGCTGCGAGTGCGCTCACTTTGATTTTTGCTAGATAGAAGTATAGTCTGACATTAAAAACCCACCTTGATAGGTGGTTTTTATAGCTGGTGGGCGATAGAGGAGTCGAACCTCTGACCTCGTCTACGTCAAAGACGCGCTCTAGCCAACTGAGCTAACCGCCCACACCTTGAATTGGTGAGCCGGGAGGGGCTCGAACCCTCGACACCGGGCTTAAAAGGCCCGTGCTCTAACCAGCTGAGCTACCGGCCCACAAAAAGTGGTAGTATTATTATATCACTTATTCTAAAGAAATAAAAGTGTGAAATTGGATTTCCTTTGCCTTGAGCAAGTATGCTTATTTTTAACCATTCGAGCATCTAATATGATATAATTAGATTATGGTTAAAAAGAATAAAACTAAGAAAAATTCTAGAAAAACTCAAGTCAAGAGAAGTCCTAGATCATACAAATATAATAAAAAGATGAGCAGCCCCAATAAGCCGGCTTGCCTCGCGGTCATTATCATTCTCGGTGTAGCGGCGCTAGTTGCAGTAGCGTTTATCACTATCTTTTCAACAATTCGCACCAAAGACACTTATGAATATGGCATCAAGACCGATGCGGAGCGTTTTGCCGCAGAATATACCGAAGTTGGCGCAGATAACGTTTTTGTTTTTAAAAACGCTAAAGAAATTTCCGATATCCTCAAACATGGGACCGGAGTAGTTTTCTTTGGTTTTCCAAGTTGCCCTTGGTGCCAAGCCTATGCTAAATACTTAAATGAAGTGGCAAAAGACAATAATATTGAAAAGATTTACTATTACGACATCCAAAAAGACAGGGAAGATAATACTGCTGATTACCAGAGATTCGTCGAAATCTTAGGCGACCACTTGCAGTACGATGAGGAAGGACGCCCTCGTATCTATGTTCCAGAAGTAGTATTTGTATCTGATGGTCAAATTGTGGGTAACGATCACGAGTCTTCTAAAGATACGGCCGGACTAAAAAATCCATCAGAATATTGGACTGAAGCGCGAGTGCAAGATTTGAAGGCTCGCCTAAATAGCTTCATGCAGCTCGTAAAGAATTCGAATTGTGAAACTTCGTGCAATAATTAAAAGAAAGGATCAAAATGTACGGACTAAAGAAAAAAATTAACGGATTTATCAACGCTTCGATTGGCGTATCGGCAATCTTCGTAGCGCTGGGTGTACTATTCTTATTTTTCCCAGAAACTTCTTTGGATGTTATTCGCTGGATAATCACAGCGTTTTGTATGATTGCAGGTATTTATTTCATTGCAGCAGATTTTAGTAAAAGAAAAATCTCTCCATTCTTTAGTACTACCGCACTTGGCGCCGTGTTGGTGATTGTTGCGCTAGTCTTTGCTGTTTATCCAAACGTGATGAATATCTTCCCAATCGCAATTGGTGCCTGGTTCATCATTAGTGCACTTTCGTCACTCCGTTTCGCTACTACTTTGAAAGGCACTGGCGCTGGATCATTATCGATTGTTGCAACTGTGTTAGCCTTCGTTTGTGGTTTGCTTCTAATCTTCAATCCATGGGGTGGTCAAATCTCTATCATGGTTTTTGCCGGTATCATGATGATTATTTATGGCATCTCAAACATTATTCAGATGGCTACTATCAAGAGTAATATCAAAGACGTCTCTGAAGCATTTAAGCAGATGGCAAAAGAAATTGATGATATTCCTGAAGCGAAAACTACCACAAAAAAAGAGAAATAGTTTCCTCAACACCGCATAGAAACAATCACAAATCCCCTCAATAGGAGGGGATTTGTGATATAATTATATACACTATTGTACCTTAAGGAGGTGAGAATATGGGCAAGTTTGCTTTGGGGGAAGAAAAACTTGCACGTCAGATTTTCCCAATAGGTGTGGATATGAACATTACGCCGCTTGGTTCTAATGGCTTTATCGCCGGAAACTTTAGTGCAGTCTATCCGAAAAGATTAAGTATCTTTATCCCGATAGATTATGTCACTAATAGATTCAGTAACAATATTCCGGCTGAATTTGAGAGCTTTTTTAGGCCATTGGATGATTTCCTGAACTATTATGATAGATTGACGGAAATTGATTGTAGGAGTGATTTTGTAGGCAAAGGTGTAGAATGTGCCATTGGCAAGTTCTCTGATTTTGACTACAAAGGCGAGAGGCATGATACTTTCGCGATTTCACCTAATGCTCCGAGCGGCACAGTTACCCTACTTTGTCGCCGTTTAGTGCGCGGAGGTAGAACTGTAATGTTGAGCGAAGTAGTTCACACTAGAGAAACTACGGTTGCTGAAGAAGCCATATCGGAAGTCAGAGGTATTTTAAATCCAAGTTTTTTAGACGTAGCGGACAGCTTGAAGGTAGAAGAAGATCTCTATATCTATTGGAGCATGAAGCCTAGTCAGATATTCGTTTACCCGGAGTTGGCTATGGCTGGTCTGATGTTGTCTACCCCCACAAAAACAACTCGTTGAGTGCGAGAAAAAGCCCCTACATAATTGTAGGGGCTTTACTTTTATGCATAAAAAGTGTATAATTTATCTTCATGGAAAAGTCGAAAATTAGAAATGTGGCAATCATTGCTCACGTTGATCACGGAAAAACTACCCTAGTTGACGGACTCCTCAAACAGTCCCATACTTTTCGTGATAATCAAGCAGAAATGTCACAAACTCTAATTATGGACTCTATGGACCAAGAGCACGAGCGTGGCATTACGATTACTGCCAAGCAAACTGCGGTCTATTACGACGGTTACAAGATTAATATTATTGATACTCCTGGCCACGCTGATTTTTCTGGCGAAGTTGAGCGTACTCTCAACATGGCGGATGGTGTGCTTCTAATCGTAGATGCCCAAGAAGGCCCAATGCCACAGACTAAATTTGTTTTGCAAAAAGCTTTGAGTCTTCATTTAAAACCGGTAGTAATTATCAATAAGATAGATAAACCTGCTGCTAGAATTGAAGAGGTAAAAGACGAAATCTCTGATCTTTTCTTGGAACTTGCTACTGATGAATCGCAACTCAATTACCCAATTTACTATGCAATTGCTAGAGATGGTCGTGCTGGTAAAACTCCTGAACTGGATGATGATTTGCATGTAATTTTTGAATCAATTATTAATGATATTCCAGAGCCAAAAATTGATGAAGATGCTTCAAAAGGTGCACAGCTTCTCGTTGCCGCACTTGCCGCTGACAACTATCTTGGCAAATATGCTATTGGTAAGATTTTCCGTGGTAAGCTGAAAAAAGGCCAGCCAGTTAAGGTACTAAGAAATGAGACAAGTGTTTCTGGCAAAATCGATAGGCTATTTATTTATCGCGGTCTTGGTAAAGAAGAGGTTGAAGAAGCTATTGCTGGTGATATTGTGGCAATTACTGGCGTAAATGACGCGAACATTGGTGACACCATTGCAACTGGCGAGAATCCAGAAGCTTTACCGACTATTGAGCTTGAACCGCCAACGCTTTCTATTTATATTGGTCCAAATACTAGCCCTTTGAAAGGTAAAGAAGGCGAATTCACTACTTCTCGTCAAATTGCTGAACGCCTTGAAAAAGAACTAGAAACTAATATTGCGCTCAAGATTAAACCAGATGGTCTTGGCTACAAAGTTTCCGGTCGTGGTGAGCTACACCTATCAGTCTTAATAGAGACTATGAGACGTGAAGGTTATGAATTAGAGGCCGGTCGTCCAGAGGTGGTTTATAAAGAAATCGATGGCAAACTACATGAGCCAATCGAAAATCTCACTATTGAAGTAGAATCTGAATATGTGGGTGCCGTCTCTCAGGAAATGGGCATTCGCCACGCTGAACTTATCGACCAGGAGCTAACCAGCACCGGTGCCACTCGTTTCACTTATGAGATTACCACCGCCGCGTTAATTGGTCTACGCAACAACCTACTTACTGCTACTAAGGGCACAGTAATTATGTCTTCTATTCCTTACGGTTATCGCCCAGTGGAGTCAAAATATCGCCCAGAGCGAAACGGCGCTCTTATCTCTTTCGAAGATGGCGTTTCTACTGCTTACGCACTAGATTCTGCACAGGCTCGCGGTATTCTTTATATTCCACCACAGGTGCCAGTCTACCAGGGTATGATTGTTGGTCTTTCTAACAAAAAAGAAGATATTGATATCAACGTTTGCCGTGAAAAACAACTTACTAATATGCGCACTCACGCTTCTGATGGCGCAATTCAATTAACTCCATACACTCAGCTAAGCCTAGAGCAATGTTTAGACTTTCTACTTGACGATGAACTTCTGGAAGTAACACCAAAATCTCTACGTTTAAGAAAGCGCCAGCTCGACCCAATTAAGAGAAAGCGTGAAGCCCGTGCTGATTGATACGCATTGCCATATTCACGATCGTGACACCTATAATTTTGCCTTATCTCGTCAGCAAATTTCAGAAAAGTTTCTAAAAAAACATCCCGATGCGGCTGTTTCGCCCGAAGATTTTGAACCAGAAAAAATCATTATGCGTGCTCATCAAAATGGAGTTATGCAAATGATTTGCGTTGGCACTTCGCATGAAGATTCACTTTTTGCTCGCGATTTTGCTAAAAAATACAGGGGAGATGGGATATTTTGGTCTTACGGTATCCACCCCGACGAAGCCGACAGGGTAGTGGGGCAAAACATTTCTATTAGCGACCGTTTGCGACCAACGGGGAGCAAGCCGAGCGAGAGCGCGCCCATAACGATGGGCCGCGCCGAGCGTGTCGCTGAAGAAATGTTTGCCCCATTGCCTGTTGCTATTGGTGAAGTTGGTCTAGACTATCGTGAAGGTGCTCCTCGCCCAGGGGTAGCAGGGAAAAATAATCAGATCAAATTATTTGAAAACATGCTTCAACTAGCTCAGGACCAAAATTTGCCAGTGATTTTTCATGTGCGTGATGCTTTTGAGGACTTCTTTGCAGTAATCAAGAATTTTCCAAAAATTACAGGGGTAGTTCATTCATTTTCCGATAGTCCGGAAAATCTCAAGAGGGCCTTAGACGCCGGTTTTTACATCGGTGTGAATGGCCTTGCTACTTTTGCTTCAGAAATCCCATTACCACCGACAGAGAGAATGTTGCTAGAAACAGATGCCCCCTTCTTGACACCACGGCCATTTCGTGGTAAAATAAATGAACCAGCGCATATAAAAGATATTTGCGCTTACATTTCTGCTACTCTGGGATTGACAGAGTCAGAAGTAGAAGGGAGAACTACAGAAAATGCGAGACGTTTATTCAGACTCACACATTAAAGAGGTGGAAAACCCAGATTTTGCTCCTCGCTTTGGCATGCCAAGCTTTAAAAAAGCTAAGGCTTACAATTTTGATTCTCCTGAGCTTGAACTCTACCATGAGTTAAATAGGATCTCTGAGGAGGTGGAAAGATGTCGCCAAAGTCAGCTAAGGTAAAGATAGAGAACGAAACCAAAAAATTGGGGTCTAAAATTAGAAGCAAACGCACTGCGCGTTCTACGAAAAACGCTTTAAAGCAGCGCGATGCTACGGTTTATTATTCTAGAAAAACTGGACTCCCAATTAAGCCAACCGCAAATAGAGTTAAGAAATCCACTAAAACTGAGACTAAAAAATCCCACAAAAGCTACAAAGAACTAGTTAAAGCTTTGTTTAGTGCAGGGAAAAATACTAAGTTAAAGCTGACTGAATCTGATTTGATTAACGCTGAATCTGCTCTCGGTGCCACTTTGTTTGGTCCAATACCAAAGAATCATCGTAGAGAATTTTTCCGCTTCAAGCATAACGTTTGGATTTTTCATGAGAGTTGGATGGAAGGCTCTGAAAAGCGCGAATCAACTATCACCTACGAAGTTCGCGAAAACGGTGTTTATAAATTACCGCTTGGCGGTGAGTACGTCAAGATTAAGGGTCGCGAACTAGAAAACTTTTGCAAAGCTGCTACTGAGTACTTAAAACTCATCAAAACTAAACTATATTAGTAGTGCCACCGCAATGGCAATAGCTTTTATTTTACACACGCAACCTGATACTGTGCTGAAGTCCAGTTTTGTTGGATTACAGTAACGATGGCTCGAGAAGAGCTCTCATAATATAAGTTATATGCACCAGTTCTACTACCACTACTCCATCTTGTAGAGGACCAAACATAGCTACTATTATAGCGACCGTCACCAATACTCCAAGCATTGTAAGTAGTCCGCACACTTGAACTTGTAGACCAGCCATAATTTGGACTGCCTATTAATCTATCTAATTCAGAGGACGAAGGAAGGCGGTAGCCAGTCGGACATAGGCTGCTGGCGTTTGAAAAAGTTGTAGCTCCAAGTTGCTTAGTCCATGTAAGGCCACCAGACGTAAACGCCACTACTGTTTCCCAGATTGCGTATAATGTTTTCTTTGTTGACTGAGCGGAAGTTGTGTCTGCCACTATCACGAAATCGCTGCCGGGTGAATAGGATACTCCACTACCATCAGGCTCGGTATTCCATTCCTTGAATAGCCACTGGTCGCCTTTTGGTATGGTATTTGGTATTGTGAAGCTAACTTGCGCTGCAACACTCGTTTCTGTCATTGGGTTTTCTACTGGCATATTTGTAACGACTTCTTCCGTATTAGCATTAAATGTCAAAGAATAATCTATTGGTAGTGGATTTGCCACCGCAGTTAATTCTAGTTCGTTTCTATACGTGCCAGAAGCTATTGCAGAAGAGACATTAGTACCAATAGTAACAGGTGTTTGTCCATGTTCGGTAGCTGCATTCTTGTTGTCTATCTGCCTATTCTC
>JAFRBH010000006.1 GCA_017404955.1 Candidatus Saccharimonadota bacterium
CCAGAAGTTAGAGTAGGAATAGTGCCTACACTAGACTCTACAGCACTGTCTGTATTAATTAGAGCTGTAGTATAAGCAGGAGTAGGTGTACTATGATCTCTACCAATACTGGTTAGATATAGTCTATAGCCAGTAGCATTAGAAGTACTAGCTTCTGCAATAAACGAACCTTTGGTAAAGGCGCCATTTGGTGTAGGGGTGATGTTTAGTACTAGATTGTCTAGTTCGGAGGTAGCTGTACTATCTAGGATGCGTAGGTTGATGATTTCTGGAAGAGTTACGGAGACTTGAGAAGTAGCAGAAGTAGTCCCAGTTGTAGCGGAAACTGAAGATGAAGCAGAGATAGAAGTAAGAGTGAGAGAAGTGATAACGGTAGTAATGCCAAGAAGAGAAAGCACGGGTATAGCACTCAGTATGCTAAACCTCTTTAATAAGTACCCCCCCCCATAACTATTTTTTGACATTATACCTCCTATGTTTATTTAAGTATATCATAAAATTATAAAGTTCAACAAGAAACTGGCCCAAAAATAGCCAGTTTCTTTCCAGTTTTATATCTAAAACTCGAAGTGGGTATTACCAGAATGGACCTTGACATGTCCATCTTTGATTTGAACAATGTCGCATTTACCATCTTTGTTGTCGCAATCCTTGACGTCAATATCGACACCCTCAATTACGCTCTGATAGATATCATAAAGGTTGCCACCGTTTCGTTGAGCCCAGATGCTGCCGGTGACACAGCTGCCAACAAAGATGCCGAAGATGAGCACTACGCTAGCGATAATTGTAGCAATAAGACCTTTGCCAGCACGTTTCTTGCTGAAGAAATAAGCCACACACTTACCAAAGATAATAAAGCCTAACACGGTAGAAAGAGCCAGCATTGATGCAAGTAGTACTCCAGAGGTAATCAAAAGCCCGGCATCTGGTGCATTGGTAGAGAACAACGCTGCGAGACCGTAACTTAAAGTTGGGACTAAAATGATGGTTTTAACAATGTTATAAAGTAAACCAAAGATGCCCACGATGAGGAGCGATATTCTTAAACCCTCTTTGGCTGGGGTCTCTTCTTCTTTCTTGTCTGCCATATTTTCTCCTTGATTAGATATTTTTATTATAACAATTTTAGGAAGAATATTCCACTCCACGAAAAAAGGCCCTTTTGAAGGGTCTTTTTTCGGAAATCTTATTTCTTTTCGCCTTTTCTGCTATCTTCTCTAGTCTTACGAGCGGGAACAGTAGCTTTCTTAAATGTGCCGCCGGCCTTTTTGATAGCCTCTACAGCAGTCTTAGAAGCAAATTGTGTTTCTAGAGCTACCTTGGCGGTTAGTTCGCCGCGGGAGATGATTTTGACCTTGGCGTATGGGCTCTTAATCAAACCTGCTTCGTACAATGCAAAGTTGTCGACAGTTCCCTTTAGGCCATTTAGTCTATCGGTGTAGACGACCTCAGCTTTAGCATGAATAGATTTGAAACCTTTGAGTTTTGGTACAGCTTGCATAATAGCGCGCTGACCACCCATGAATCCAGCTGGCATCTTGCGATGACCAGTACGAGATTTCTGACCTTTGGTACCGCGACCAGCAGTTTTACCTTGGCCCGCAGAAATGCCACGACCTTTTCTAGAAGGACGAGCGTTTGCAGTGACGTTTAAATCATTGTATTTCATTATTTAGCCTCCTTCTTAGCAGCTTTTTTGGCTGGAGCCTTTTTGGTTGCAGGTTTAGCGGCAGGCTTTTCAGCTTTGGCTTCACCTTTATTCTTGGTAGTTTCCCATTCTTTTCTAGGAACCTGTTGCCTCAAGCCCTCAACTACGGCGTAAGCGATGTTAACCTTATTGGTACTACCTAGAGATTTAGAAATCAAGTTCTTGACCCCAGTTAGACCGATGATAGAACGAACTACGCCACCGGCGATAATACCAGTACCAGGGGCAGCCGGCTTCATCAAGACATCTGCACCGGTGATTTTAGTTTCTACTTCGTGACAAATAGTTTCTTTGTCCATAGAGAATTCAACGATATTCTTCTTAGCCTTAGCGGTTGCTTTAGCTACAGCAGAAGTAACGTCGTTGCCCTTAGCAACACCGACACCAACTTTGTTCTTGTGGTTGCCGATAGCAACTAGGGCTTTGAAACGCATGCGGCGACCACCAGCGACAGTACGAGAAACACGATCGATATTGATAGTAACTTCATCATATTCTTTTGGTGCAACGTCGGCTTTAATACGATTCCTGCGACGATTATTGCGATGATCAAATGGACGACCACCGATATCGCGAGACTTTCTGGTTGCAGCAGTCTCATCAGTCATCTTCAAAGTACCAGACTTGTTAATGACCTTTGGTTGATTTGCGTTATTTTCTGCCATATTAGAACTCCAATCCTTCCTTACGTGCAGCGTCAGCTAGAGCAGACAAGTGTCCAGCGTAAGCCTTAGGGCCACGATCAAAGACCACAGTCTTAATTTTGGCTTTCTTTGCTTTTTCTGCAATTTCTTTACCAACGACAGCGGCTTTCTCGGTCTTAGTGCCAGAAAGTTTTTTGCCAACTGTAGTAGCATAAGCTAATGTAACTCTATTATCATCATCGATGACCTGCGCAGTAACGTGAAGATTACTGACGTGCACAGATAAACGAGGGCGCTTAGCGGTGCCATGAATCTTGGCACGAGTACGATTTGCGCGATATTCAGCTTTCATTATTTCTTACCTGCCTTTCCGGCCTTGCGGATGATGTGTTCACCCACATACCTAATACCTTTACCCTTGTATGGTTCAGGCTTCTTTAGACTTCTGATTTCTGCTGCGACCTGGCCGACCTTTTGCTTATCGATGCCAGATACGATAATTTCCATCTTATCAACTTTTAGTTCGATACCATCTGGAGCAGTGTATTTAACAGGGTGAGAGAAACCTAGGGCCATCTCAATCTGTTTGCCACCGCCTGACAGACGGAAACCAACACCTTGAATTTCTAGTCTCTTTTCAAAACCTTTGGTTACACCGACGACAGCGTTATTGATTAATGCACGCTGAAGACCGTGCCAAGCCTTAGATTCTGGTTCGTCATCTTTACGGGTGACGATAACCTGATTTTCTTCTACCTTGGTGGTAGTATTCTGTTGAACTGGAACCTGGAGTGTGCCTTTAGGGCCTGCGACAGTGATTTCACTTTCGCCGACCGTAATTGTCACGCCTGCAGGAATTTCAACAGGTAGTTTTCCGATACGACTCATTTTATTCCTTTCTTAAAACTTTAATTATTATAACACATTTACCAAACTTTGACTAGGATTTCACCACCTAGGCGAAGCTTCTTAGCCTCTTGGCCACTCATCACACCTTTAGAGGTGGAGATGAGAACGATACCACGACCAGATTTGATGGTTGGGATATCATCAGCAGAGGTATAAACTCTACGACCTGGTTTAGAAACCTTGGTAATTTCATTGATGCGAGCGTTAGCATCTGCTTTGTTGATGATAACATGAAGAATATCACGTGGGTGAGACTTCTCTACTTCGTAGTCTTCAATGTAACCATCTTTCTTGAGGCCTTCTACAACTGCAACTTTAAGTTTAGAAGTAGGGACCTTAACTTCGTTCTTAGAAACCTGAATAGCATTGCGGATGCGAGTAATCAGGTCAGCGATTTGATCAGTAGATTGTAATGACATTTTTACTCCTTTCCTTTACCAGCTACTCTTTGTTACACCAGGGATTTCGCCCTTGCTTGCTTTTTCACGGAAGTTAATACGAGATAGACCAAATCTGCGCATATAACCACGTGGACGACCGTCTAAAAGATCGCGATTCTTGAGCCTTGTAGGACTTGAATTTCTAGGAAGTTTCTGCAAACCTTCTAGATCTCCGGCGGCCTTCAAAGCAGCGCGCTTATCTTTGTATTTGTCGTACATTTTCTGCCTTTTTTGATCGCGGAGGACAGCTGATTTCTTAGCCATATTACTTCTCCTCCTTCTCAAAAGGCATACCAAATAGTTCTAGCAACTTGGTGCTCCCTTCTTTTGAACCGTTCTTAATGATAAATGTTACTTCTAGGCCATGCAAAACTGCTGCATCTTCGAAAGTGATTTCTGGGAATACAGTCTGTTCGTTAAGACCTAGGCTGTAGTTGCCTTGGTTGTCAAAGCTATTCTTCTTAACGCCGTGGAAGTCACGTACGTGTGGAAGTGCGATGTTGATGAGACGATCAACGAATTCGTACATCTTAGCACCTCTAAGGGTGGTAAGATAACCAATTGGTGCGCCCATACCTTTTCTAATCTTGAAAGTAGCGATTGACTTCTTAGCAAGACGAGAAGTAGTAGCTTGACCGGTAATTTTAGCAATAGTAAGCTCTACGGTCTCTGTAAATCTCTTATCTTCGCGCTTTTTACCAACGCCAGAAGATACGATAACCTTCTCTAGTTTTGGAACTTGGTTAACATTCTTGATGTTTAGTTCCTTCATTAGAGTTTTGACAATTTCCTTGTCATATTTCTCTTTTAGTCTTGGGACATATTTAGTTTCAGCCATTACTTACCCTCCTTTTTTAGGTTAGATAGGTCAATGCCAACATGAATAGTCTTTTTGCCACCAGCTGGGTTGTACTGGGTTTTGCGCATGTGGCGCTCACGAACCTCAATACCTTCAACCATAGCTTTGTGGTTTTTTCTATCCATTTTTACAATTTTGCCGGTTTTACCCTTGTTGTCGCCAGAAATAATCTTGACGGTATCATTGATTTTCAAATTCTGTGCCATATTAGAGTACCTCCGGTGCTAAGCTGATAATCTTGGAAAAACCGTGTTCGCGAAGCTCTCTTGGAACTGGGCCAAAGACACGAGTACCCTTTGGGGTCTTATCGTCATTAATAAGCACTGCGGCATTATCATCGAAACGGATGGTGGAGCCATCTGGACGACGGATTTGAGCGCGAGTGCGAACGATAACTGCACGAACGACAGCTTTCTTCTTAACGCCACCAGTAGGTGATGCATCTTTTACGCTAGCGGTAACGATATCACCAACGTGAGCATAGCGAGCACGAGTCCCGCCAAGGACACGGATTACACCAAGTTCTTTGGCGCCACTGTTGTCAGCAACTTTTAATCTAGTTTCCTGCTCAATCATATTTACTCCTTTACCTCTTCAGAAGTTTCTTCTTCAGCGGCCTTCTTAGCGGCTGCATCTGCGCCAACTTTTTCAGGAATTTCCACTTCGGTAACATCTTCTTTGAGGGTAACTGCGCCGTGTGATTTCTCCAAGATTTTAACTAAATTGTAGTTAACGGTCTTAGAAAATGGGCGGCATTCGACGATTTCGACTTTATCGCCAACTTTTGCTTCATTTTTCTCATCGTGAGCGGTGTACTTACGAGTCTTGGTGTACTGCTTACGATAGAGTGGGTGAGTTTCGCGACTGGCAACGGAGACGGTAATGGTCTTGTCACGCTTGTCGGAAGAAACGAGCCCTTGAATAGTCTTAGCCATTACTTTGTTCCTTTCTTATCTTCTGCCTTGGCAACTTTAGCCTTAGCTTTTGGCTCGCCAGCAGCTTCGATTTTGGCTGCATTCTCGGCAGTTAATTTTCTTGCGATTTCCTTCTTGATACTCTTGATAGCGTGTGGATTGGTAAGAGTGCCGTCGTGTAGGCTCTTCTGAGCGATCAAGAGATCTGCTCTTAGTTCAGCGACAGTCTTATTCTTGCTGTCAGCTTTTGCCTTCACGACCTTAGTCTTAGTTTTGTCTTTTGCCATAACTAGAACTCCTCTCTCTTAACAATCTTACAGCGAACTGGGAGTTTGTGAGAAGCAAGGCGGAGTGCCTCTTTTGCTTGCTCATCGGTGACGTCAGCAATTTCGAACATTACGGTGCCGGCTTTAACCTTAGCTACGAAGAACTGTGGTTCACCTTTACCGCCACCCATCTTCACATCAAGAGGTTTCTTAGTGACAGGGGTGTGTGGGAAAATTCTGATCCAGATTTTACCACCACGCTTGATGTAACGGGTAATTGCCTGGCGAGCTGCCTCGATTTGGCGGGAATTTACACGTTCATTGTCTAATGAAACTAGACCATAATCACCGAAATCTACGCTGTTGCAGCGGGTAGCAACACCTTCGTTTTTACCTTTTCTCACTTTGCGGTGAGCGGTTTTCTTTGGAAGTAAAATAGCCATATTATTTCTCCCCCTTATAGATCCAGACCTTTACGCCAACGATACCAGCGGTAGTTGGAGCGTGATGACAGTAGAAATCAATATCAGCACGAAGAGTGTGAAGAGGAACTGAGCCCTCGATAAACTTTTCACGACGAGACATTTCTGCGCCATTCAAGCGACCTGCTACCTCGATACGAACACCTTTAGCGCCGGCAGCCATTGTTGACTGGCAAGCCATCTTTACAGCGCGACGGAAGTTCATACGCTTACCAAGCTGGAAACCAATGTTTTCAGCGACAAGCTTAGCGTTTAGTTCTGGTTTTTTAATTTCTTCTACGTTAATTCTTACAGGACCTGAGGTAAATTTCTCGAGGTCTTTCTTTAGCTCATTGATACCTGCGCCCTGTTTGCCAATAACAGCACCAGCTTTTGCGGTCAAGATAGTAATAGTGATGAGATTTGGACTTCTCTCAATATTAATCTTGGCAATAGTTGGGCGGCTCTTAAAGCGCTCTTCAATAGCTTCACGGATTTTAACGTCTTCTACTAACCAATTCTTGAAATCAGACTTCTTGGTAAACCATTTAGAAGACCAATCTTTACTGATTTGAAGACGGAAAGATCCAGGATTTACTTTCTGACCCATTACTTTTCCTCCTTCTTAACAGTTTTCTTCTCTTTTTCTTCACCAGCAACTTCGACAAAGATGTTGGAAGAAACTTTTTCGTAAGGTAAAGCACGTCCGCGGGATGCTGGTTTGTAGCGACGAATGCGGGTACCAGCAGTTACGGAGATACGAGCGATGCGAATGGTCTTTGGATCGATTGATGCACCAGAGTTTAGCAAGTTTGCTCTTGCGGAGTCAATTGCTTTCATAACTGGTCTAGCAGCGCGACGTGGGGTGTTCTCTAGGATCACCATTGCGTCGGCGACATAACGATCACGGACCAAGCTAGCAACAATGCTAGTTTTTCTTGGCATGCTGTCAATACCTTTAATATAGGCGTGTGCGAAGCGAGTTTCCATTATGCATCTCCTTTCGCAGCAGCTGCTTCAGCAGCTTTCTTACCGCCATGGCGTTTAAATTTGCGGGTTGGAGCAAACTCGCCAAGTTTGTGGCCAACCATGTTCTCGCTGACAAATACAGGGACATGAACTTTACCGTTGTGAACGGCAATAGTGCGACCCACCATTTCCGGAGAGATGGTAGATTGTCTAGCCCAAGTTTTGATCACGGTGCGATCATCAGCGGAGAGAGCTTCAACCTTTTTTTGTAGCTTATAATCTACAAAAGGTCCTTTCTTAAGACTTCTACTCATAGACTATTTCCTCTTTCCTTCGTGGCGACTACGCACGATATACTTATTAGTTTTCTTATTATGACGGGTACGATATCCAAGTGTGAGCTGGCCCCATGGTGAGCGTGGAGCTTTACCAGAGCCGTGACGACCACCGTCACCACCACCGTGTGGGTGATCTGTAGCGTTCATTACAACACCACGAACGGTTGGACGAATACCTTTCTTACGATTTCTGCCAGCAGCACCCTTCTTAATGTTCTGGTGCTGGACGTTACCAACTGTACCGATGCTAGCTTCACAGGTTGAAAGTACCTTTCTAACTTCACCAGACGGCATTCTGAGAGTGGCATAGCCATCTTCTTTTGCCATAAGCTGAGCGGATGAACCAGCAGCACGTACCATTTGGGCGCCTCTGCCTGGGGTGATTTCAATACCGTAAACGAAAGTACCAACTGGGATATTTTCGAGTGGCATACGGTTAGACTCTTCGATAGTTGATTCTTCACCGGTAGTAAAGGTTTTACCTTTTTCCATACTGGTATCAGCTAGAACATAGTAGTAAACACCATTTTGGTCCTTAACTCTAGCGATACGAGCAGAACGGTTTGGATCGTATTCGATTTCTTCAACTACTAATTTCAAATCTTTTGGTAGATTGTGAGTTAGCAATCTATAGTGACGTTTAACACCACCACCTCTATGGCGGACGGTGATACGTCCCTGATTATTCTTACCAGCCTGTTGCTTTTTGGCCTTGGTCAAAGATTTGAGCGGACTCTTAGTAGTAATCTGATCAAAATCTTGAGTGGTCTTTTGGCGCTGAGCTGGAGTAACTGGACGATAGGCTTTAACTCCCATTACTTCTTATCTCCTTTCTTTTCCGATTTTTTATCGGCCTTTGCGGATTTTTTAGCGTCCTTCTTATCTGATTTCTCTTCTTCTTCAAAAACTTTAATCTTGTCGCCCTCTTTCAAAGTGACATAAGCGAACTTTCTGTCACGACGGTAAGTAGTGCCAGGGTAAGCATGTTTACCTTTAGAGAAGCGAGTTTTCTTACCTTTTCTAGTCAAGACACGGATAGAAGTTACGGTGACACCGAATTGTTCTTCTACCGCTTTTTTGGCTGCCTGTTTGCTAGCCTCTTCAGGGATAACGAAGATGTAAGTGCGTTTTGCTTGCTCGAAATAGGATTTTTCAGTTGCACGTGGGTAAACTTCCATTATGCGTTCTCCTTTCCAAGTAGCCAGTTTTCAGCGACTTTAACAGCATCAGCAGTCATAACGATTGCATCTGCGTTCATAATATCGAAAACGTTGAGGTAAGTAGCGCGAACAGCTTTGACATTAGCAAGGTTGTTCAAGCTTCTGATGATCTCTGGAGTCTTCTCTGGGAAGACTGCAAGAACATTCTTTCCTTCAAGTTTAAGATCTTTCAAAGATTTAGCAGCATCTTTGGTTTTGCCAGTAGTTTTGATATTGGCAATGATGACAGCTTTATCCTTATTCTTCATAGATAGAGCTTGGCGAATAGCCACTTTCTTGCTCTCTCTAGTGATTTTCTTAGTGAAATTCTCTTCACCGGTGCGGCCAAAGGCTACACCACCATGGCGCCAGATAGGGTTACGGGTAGAGCCGAAACGAGCACGACCAGTTCCTTTCTGCTTCCAAGGTTTCTTACCACCACCGCGAACTTCGCCACGCTTCAAAGTTTTAGCGTGTGAGCTACGGGAGTTAGCAAGATATGCATCATAAGCTAGTTTAACTAGCTCGTGGCTCTCAACGGAGAGGCCAAAGACATCTTTTGGTAATGTTACGTCTGCCATATTACTCCTCTCCCTCCACTGTTACGATGCCTTTCTTAGGACCAGGGACAGCGCCCTTGACGCCTAAGATGTTGTTTTCCTTATCGATGTAAGCAACTACCAAGTTCTTAACGGTAACTTGATCGTGGCCCATGCGACCAGGCATCTTTTTGCCTTTAAATACTTTTTGTGGATACATCGAACCGATAGAACCAACACGGCGGATATTACCCTTGAAACCGTGAGTGTTTCTAGATTCGTTGAAGTTCCAACGTTTGACTGTACCAGCGAAACCTTTACCCTTAGAGGTGCCAGTAATAGTCACTTTGTCGCCAATATTGAAGCTTTCTACAGTAAGAACATCCCCTACCTTTGCTTCAGGCAACTCCTTCACCCTAAACTCTTTAATGACTTTAGGGGATACTTTTTCTCCGGCCTTTTTGACGTGGCCAGAAACCGACTTGCTCAGATTCTTACCCTGACCAAACCCGAGCTGTACTGCGTTATAACCGTCTGATTCAACGGTCTTTATCTGAGTCACAGTAGCCGGTCCGGCTTGAAGCACAGTAACAGGGGTCACTACGCCGTCTTTGCCGATGATCTGGGTCATACCAACTTTGGTGCCGATGATGACTTGCATCTTCTTCCTTTCCCTTAATTTTATAGATTGTTGCATTATAGAAACTAGACTTATGGGCAGTATCTCCGTTAATGCAAAACCAGAGACTTACTCCTTGCGTCTAGTAATTCTGGGAATATTTTATCACACTTTTTTCCCCTTGACAACCCCTTTTTAACAAAAAACCGCCATTTCGGCGGTTTTTTGCTTTCTCGAGGCTATTTAGGCTTCTTCGAGCTCTTCTTCGGAAGGCTCAGTAGCTTCTTCCTCTTCTGGGTCCTCAATTGGGGTAACACCAGTTCCTACTGGAATCTTACGGCCAATGATGACGTTTTCCTTGAGGCCGTGTAGGTGGTCAACGCGTCCTGCAATAGCAGAGTTGATAAGTACACGGGTGGTATCCTGGAAGGACGCTGCAGATAAGAAGGAATCTGACCAGATGGAAACTTTAGTAATACCAAGTAGTAAGTTGGTATAAGCTGCTGGTTTCTTGCCTTCAATGGTTAGAGCGGAGTTAGCAGTTTCAACAGCAGACTCAGAGACAATGTCACCAACCACAAACTCTGAATCACCAGCTTCGTCGATGATTACTCTAGAGAACATCTGACGGACAATGATTTCAAGGTGTTTTGCGGAGATTTCGTGACCCTGAGCGGCATAAACTGCCATCACATCATTCATGATGTAGCGTTCGGTTTCCTCTTTACCTTTATACTTCAAGAGATCTTGGAGATTCAAGGAGCCAGTAGTCAAACGATCGCCAGCAGCAACTTTATCACCACTCTTGACAAGTAGTTCAGCTTCGCCTGGGACTTCTACTCTTACTGGAGCACCAGCGCCTGCTACTAAGATGATAGCGTCTTCAACAAGTTGTGCGTTACCATCAAATGGAGCCTTGATTGCGGCTTTCTTGAGCTTCTTAGAAGCGAGAACGTCACCAGCTTTGACATCAGCACCATCTTTAACTTTGGCCTTTCTGCCTTCAAGCTCGATACGCTGAGTATCGCCACTCTCTGGGGTAATTTGAACAATGAAGTGATTTCCATCTTCCCAAAGCTCAATTACGCCACTGATAGGTGAAACATATGCCTGACCTTTAGGGGTACGGGCTTCGAGAAGCTCCTCAACACGAGGAAGACCTCTTGCGATAGCACCGGAACCTGCTACACCAGAACCGTGTTTGGTATCAAGAGTAAGCTGAGTACCTGGTTCACCAAGAGATTGAGCAGCAATCACACCAACTGGTTGATGTGGAGCCACCAATTCACGGGTGGACATATCAATACCATAAGCTTTCTGTGGAATGCCCTCAACTGCAGTGGTAGTGAGAACAGATTGAATTTTAACAGATTCAATCTTGTCATCTTCCGCAATCTGATTGGCAATATCAGAGGTAATAAGCTGATCAGCTTCAAGATAGCCTGGAATAGATTCTGCGGTATAGCGGCCAGCGATACGAGCTGCGAATTCAATACCGGTTTGCTCGGTTTCGGACTTGTAGATAGTGAAACCTGGATCTTCGGCCACTGTATCAGTGGTAAAGACATCCTGAGCCACATCAACAAGACGACGAGTAAGGTAACCAGAGTCCGCAGTACGAAGTGCGGTAGAAACCTGACCCTGACGAGCACCACGAGTTGCGATGAAGGACTCAAGAGTATTCAAGCCTTTCTTGTAACTTGATTTAACTGGGAGCTCAATTTCGTTGTTGTTAATATCGACCATGATACCAATTTCTGCAGAAGCAAGCTTGATGTTAGAAACGGAACCACGAGCGCCGGAGTTAACCATCACAGCGATGTCGGTATCCATCTCAGAAAGCTTACTCTTCAAGAAGTCGGAAATCTTATTGTCAATTTCACGCCAGTTAGCAACGGTAAGATTATAACGTTCTTCCTCGGTAACGAGACCTTGGTCGAATTGCTCCTGAATAAGAGCGGTCTTAGCATCACCTTCGGCGATGAAGTCTTGGATTTCTGGGTAAGTTGGATAGTCATCTTTAGCAGTAGAAACAGAGGCGATAGTTTCGTATTCGAAGGCTAAGTTTTTGAGTTTATCAGCGATCTTGACAGTGGTTTCAGCACCATACATATCGAAGATGTTAGCCATTACTTTCTTTAACTGCTTAGAAGTCTGAACAGAGTTATCAAATGGGTAATCCTCTGGCAAGATTTCATTGAAGATAACGCGACCAAGAGTAGTATTTCTAATTTCTTTCTTAGCAAACACGCGAATTGGAGTTTGTAGGTGAATTAGACCTTGATCGTAGGCCATTTCAGCTTCATAGATAGAGCTGAATGGTTTAACGTCATCGGTAGCAGTGCCAGGCTTGTCGTAGGTGAGATAGTAAATACCAAGAACGACATCCTGATAGATAGAAAGCACTGGGGCGCCATCAGCAGGCTTTAGCAAGTTCTTAGTTGCAGACATTAATTCTCTAGCCTCAGCCTGAGCATCTTTAGATAGAGGTAGATGAACCGCCATCTGGTCACCATCGTAGTCGGCGTTGAAACCAGTAGCTACGAGTGGGTGAAGCTGGATTGCTTTACCATCGATCAACTTTGGTTGGAAAGCTTGAATAGATAGACGGTGAAGAGATGGAGCACGGTTTAAGAGTACGTATTTGCCCTTAATTACTTCATCAAGTGCATCCCAAACGATGTTGTCACCGGCCTCAATTTGGCGGGTAGCTGCGCGAATGTTAGCAGCGTGCTCGTGTTCCATGAGCCAGCTGATGACAAATGGCTTAAAGAGCTCAAGTGCCATCTGTTTTGGCAGACCACATTCATTAAGTTTTAGTTCTGGGCCAACCACAATTACAGAACGACCAGAGTAATCAACACGCTTACCAAGAAGGTTCTGGCGGAAGCGACCCTGCTTACCCTTCAAGAGGTCGGAGAGAGATTTGAGCTTTCTGCGGCCATTTTGAGAAGATGCAGTGCGGTTGCCATGAGAAGCAGAGTTATCAATGAGGGCATCAACAGCTTCCTGGAGCATACGCATTTCGTTTCTACAGATTACTTCTGGAGCATTAAGATCAAGAAGCTTCTTCAAACGGTTGTTACGGTTAATCACGCGGCGATAAAGGTCGTTAAGGTCGGAGGTAGCAAAGCGACCGCCAGGAAGAGCAATCATCGGCCTTAAATCTGGTGGAATAACTGGAATAACAGTTAAGACCAAGTCAGATGGGCTAATGCCGGCAGATTTCATGCCCTCGACAAGCTTCAAGCGCTTAGAAAGTTTCTTTTCTTTCTGACCTTTAGCTTCTTCGACTTCGACAGACAATTCTTCAATCATCTTATCAATGTCGATTTCATCGAGCATTCTCTTGATAGCAGTAGCGCCCATCTCAACCTCAATCATATCGGCATAGTCTTCATGGTCTGCTTCAAGATTGCGGTAATCAACTTCAGAGATGACTGCGCCCTTCTTAAGACCAGTCAAGATTTCTTTTCTTGATTCGTAATTAGCGTTAAGAGCATCTAATTCCTTAGCTTCTTCTTCAGCTAACTTCTTAGCGTCGGCATTTTTATCTTTGCCGGCTTCTTTGTAGCGTAGAGCGATAGCTTGACGAGCTGCATCGGTTTGAGCCTCAAGATCGTTCATTGCCTTCTCGATTTCTTCTTCCTTAGCGTCGACAATGAGATAAGATGCGAAATAAACAACTTTCTCAATGTTTTTAACGGTAAGATTTAGGAGTAAAGAGATAGCAGAAGGAGTACCACGCATGAACCAGATATGAACTACTGGTGCAGCGAGAGCGATGTGACCCATACGTTCACGTCTAGAGATAGATTTGGTAACGAGATTGCCATCTTTATCAACAGCGGCTTCGCGAGAGCGCACACCTTTTAGTTTGCTATCATGAGGGTTGATATCTTTTACTGGACCGAAGATGCGTTCACAGAAAAGACCATCGCGCTCAGGTTTTTGTGTTCTATAGTTAATAGTTTCAGGCTTTAAGACTTCACCGTAGCTCCAGTTCATGATGTCATCTTTAGAAGCGACACTCAAGCGAATAGAGTCGAAGTCGGAAGCTGAGATAAAATTATCCATCCAAGCCATATTAGAACTCCTCTCCGAGGTCGATAGTTCCGTCATCTCCCTCATCCATTAATCCATCATCTTCGACAAGTCCTTCTTCCTCGCCGTCGGTGATTTCCATTTCTTCGCCATCTGCGACTTCGGAAACTTCTTCGTCGCTAGCGTTGTCTAAATCATTTTCAGTGTCTTTAGCGTGCTGAGCATAGATTAGCTCATCATCCTGAGACTTCTCAATTGCTTGGGAAACTTCTTCGATGGCTTCGGAAGCGTCAGTAGAATCACCGTGGTCTAGGAGATCAACCTTGAGACCGAGGCCTTGTAATTCCTTAACTAACACGTTGAAACCTTCTGGAAGTTTTGGACCTTCAATTGGTAGGCGCTTAATGATAGATTCGTAAGCCTTAGCACGACCATAGACGTCATCTGACTTGATGGTGAGCATTTCCTGAAGGGTAGTTGCAGCACCGTAAGCCTCAAGAGCCCACACCTCCATTTCACCGAAGCGCTGACCACCGTTCTGGGCTTTACCACCAAGTGGCTGCTGAGTAACCATAGTGTAAGGACCAGTAGAACGAGCATGGATCTTGTCGTCAACCATGTGGTGAAGTTTGAGCATGTGCATCACGCCAACAGAGGTTCTTTCTTCAAATGGTTCGCCAGTGAGACCATCGTAAAGTTGGACACGACCATCTCTGTTGAAGCCGGCCTTCTCTAGTTCTTTACTGATAATCTCATCTGGGACACCGTTAAATGATGGGGTAGCAACTTTGTAGCCCAAAGCTCTAGCGGCCATACCAAGGTGAATTTCAAAAAGCTGACCGAGGTTCATACGGGAAGGCACACCCATTGGTGAAAGAATCACATCAATTGGAGTACCGTCTTCCATAAATGGCATATCCTCAACTGGAAGAACGCGGGAGACCACACCCTTGTTACCGTGACGACCGGAAAGCTTATCACCTACACCGATCTTTCTAAGTTCGGCAACATAGATCTTGATCTGCATTAAGACACCAGCTTTTAGTTCATGACCTTGTTCGCGAGTATAAATGCGAACACCGACAACTTTACCGGTAGATGAACCATTCATACGAACAGAGGTATCGCGGACGTCTTTGGCTTTTTCGCCGAAGATAGCGCGAAGCAAGCGTTCCTCAGAGCTTAGCTCTTGCTCGCCCTTAGGGGTAATCTTACCGACGAGAATATCACCATTCTGAACTTCAGAGCCTACGGCAACGATACCATCTTCACCAAGGTGGCGGAGTGAATGCTCAGAGACGTTAGGAATATCACGAGTAACCTGTTCTGGACCAAGCTTAGTTTCACGGACCTCTACATCGTAATCTTTGATGTTGATAGAGGTCAAAGTATCGTCTTGGACAAGGCGGCTGGAGATGACAATGGCGTCATCCATGTTGTAACCACGCCATGGCATAAAGGCTACCAAGAGATCACGGCCAAGAGCAAGCTCGCCATCGTTGATGGAAGCGCCCTCAATGAGAATGTCACCTTTCTTAACCTTCTGACCACGTTTGACTTTAACACGTTGGTTATAACAACGGTCATCGTTGGTCTTTTCAAAGTGAATGAGCTTGTATTCTTTGTCGCCATCTTTATAGGTAACAATTACAGATTCGCCATCGGCTTTTTTGACCTCGCCTGCACCTTCAGCAACTACGAGCTGAGAAGTGTTTCTAGCGACTTCGCCTTCGATACCAGTACCCACAATTGGGTTGTCTTGGCGAAGTAATGGAACTGCTTGCTTCTGCATCGCGCAGGCCATCAAAGAGCGGTCAACACGGTTCTTCTCTACAAATGGAATGAGAGATGCGGAAACACCAAGAATTTCCTTGTGAGCAGCATCGATATGAGTAACTTTTGATGATTCTACCTGAACTGGCGCGCCATTTACACGGGCAGAAACACGAGCGTCAACGAATTTGCCATTCTTGTCGAGTTTAGCAGAGGTATCGGCGATAATCATGTTTTGTTCTGTGGCGGCGTCCACATAAACAACTTCGTCGGTGACTTTGCCATTTTTAACGACACGATATGGAGCTTCGATGAAGCCATATTCGTTAATGCGAGCGTAGGTGGCAAGGTTCAAAACCAGACCCACGTTAGCACCTTCTGGAGTTTCTACAGTACAGATACGACCATAGTGAGTTGGGTGAGTATCACGCACATCGAAACCGGCACGTTCACGGGTAAGACCACCAGGACCCATGGAGGATAGACGGCGCTTGTGAGCGAGTTCTGAGAATGGGTTAGTTTCATCCATCAGCTGAGAAAGTTGTGATGAGGTAAAGAATTCTTTCACAGCGGCAGTGACTGGGCGAGCGTTAATAAGCTGAGATGGGGTGACATCTTCTACGCTAGCCATGGACATGCGGTCGAGAATGTTTCTCTGCAAACGAAGCATACCGAGACGGAATTGACGCTGAATCAATTCGCCAACGAGTTTGATGCGGCGATTAGATAGAGAGTCGATATCGTCTGGTGCTTCTTGAGTATTGTTAAGACGAATAATTTCAGCAATAATTGCAACTAAGTCTTTCATCTGAAGAGTGCGGTTCTTGCTGACATTTGGCGTATCAAAGCCAAGGCGTTGGTTAATTTTGAAACGACCAACGCGGGAATAATCATAGCGCTTGTAATCGAAGAAGGTACGCTCAATCATAGATTTTGCGTTTTCAACGGTAGCGAGATCACCTGGGCGGAGCCTTCTATAGACCTCGATCAAAGCTTCGCTCTGACCAGAGGTGGTGTCTTTCTCAAGAGTAGCATCAATATAGCTAATTTCGCCTTCATCAAGCCCCTTAAAGGTTTCCTTAATTTCAGATTTCTTAGAGATACCAAGAGCTCTAAGGAAAGTAGTTACAGGAATTTTGCGGCGGCGATCAATCTTGACATAAATAGCGCCAGAAGTGGAAGTCTCAAACTCTAGCCATGCGCCACGACCTGGAATCACTTTTGCGCCATAATAGTTACGGCCGTTGATATTATCGGCGATGAAGAATACACCGGCAGAACGAATCAACTGAGAAACAATTACGCGTTCGGTGCCATTGATAATAAAGGTGGCCTTATCGGTCATCCACGGATATTCACCGAAGAAGATATCTTGTTCTTTCTTTTCGCCGGTGACTTTATTTTCTAGTTCTACTTGAACGTGAAGTGGACGCTCATAGGTAGCTAGGTTTAGCTTAGCCTGGTGTTCGTCCTCTTTTGGTTCGCGGAATTCATAGTCTTTGAACCTTAATGATAGTTTTTGTCCGGTATAGTCATCAATCGGGTTTAGCTCGCTGAAGACTTCGCGGAGTCCATTCTTAACAAAATCGTCCCAGGAATCTTTCTGGTGTGCGATCATGTCAGGAATAGGAAGTGCTTGGTCGCCCTCGGTAAAGAATACGCGACTATCACTCTTATTCGCAGTTTTCACTTTATACCTCTTTTATTTAGTGTTGATAATCTTTATAGGCCGCAGCATACCTCAATGCTTCGGTCCTAGCGCCGAAGATTACTGCCGGGTTTTTATCTTTAAAGTCGCCAGCTCTAAAGACACCCAAAAACTCGACACACTTTACTTCTTACTGCCTATCTTAGCGCATTTTTTGCCAGAATGCAAGGGTTTTCTGCAAAAATTCTACAGGTGGATGCCATATGATTGTTTTCAGCATGAAAAAGGGCGGAAATTTTATCCGCCCTAGGGTAATATACTCTTAAACTCTGCTTGTCAGTTTGCTTCATCATGTAGCCAAGACTCTGTTCCGTGACGCGACCAAATAACATCGCCATACGAATATTGGAGCAAAATATCATCGTGCTTATTCCTTGTAATTCGCATTCTATAGTTTGGCTCGTCTACCAAATACTTCTGCCTAAACTTCGCATTTACGATGTATGGCAATCCTTCAGCTGATAGGGTCAAAGGATGTATCCTATCGTCCGTATAGCAACCGCTATCAAACATTATTATGACCCCCGGCGCCTTGATGGAAGACATCAGCTCATTTATGAGTATAGACATACCGTACGCCACTTTAACCGGCCGCCCAAGAGCTGTTAAGTCACTCCAGTAGGCCAGAAATTCAGGCTTGGACCTATCTCTTTTCGGAGTGTATTTAGCCCTAGCCAAATCCGCAATCGGAACAAAAGCCAGACCATCTATGCCTGCCGACTTGCCCTGTGTCCATAAGTAAGTTCCATTTCCCAACCAAATAGGCTTCTCTAACATCTTCATATTCCCCTCCTTATTCCGGAATTGTAGCCGTAGCAGAAATTTTAAGTATCTCAACCCTTGAATCTAGTATAACAAAAAAGAGTGACAATGTCACTCTTTTGGTGTGTGAGGTGGGTCTTGGGGTATAAACCGACGTGCCCAATAATTGACAATTAAATGTCTAGGTCGTCCATATCGGCAAGTTCAGCACGAGTCTTCTCGGCGAGATCAGAAGCACTATCTGGCTCTTCTACTGGAGCTTCTTCAACAGTTTCTGCTGCAACAACTTCTTCTTTTGGAGTATCAATCACTTCGACAGATTCAGTTTCTTTGGCAGGAGCCTCCTTCTTAGGAGCAGGGGCGCCTTCATCGGTGTTAACAATCTTGAGATTGAATCTTGCATCATTCTTGGTGCCAAGAGCACGAAGCAAGGTGCGAATAGATTGTGCTGTTGCGCCACGACGGCCAATTACGCGGCCGACATCTTCTGGGTCAACAGAGAGAGACAAGAGAACGCCTTTTTCATCGATTTTGCGATCTACTACGACTTTGTCTGGGTTATTTACTAGAGTTTTTACGATATATTCTACGAATTGCTGGTCAATGGTTGCCATTTGAATTCTCCAGATTAGTTGTTAATGTTTTTATTATAGCAGATTTTTTAGATTTTTGATGAAAAAAGTCTTGACTTTCACTTTTTGCTTATGCTAAACTAGAAGAAGTTCGAATTGAACTTAAGCTTACTGCGAGTCAGCTTACATACAAGTTGAGAGCTTATCTGTTCAAAAAACCACCCCTTGAGGTGGCTTTTTGGTTTCCGATTTGCACTATTTAGCTTTGACTTATTCAGCAGGAGTTTCTGCTGGAGCTTCAGCTGGTGCCTCTGGAGCTTCAGCTGGTGCCTCTGGAGCTTCAGCTGGAGCAGCTTCTGCAGCTTCAGTTTCGGCTGGAGCTTCTGCTGGGGCTTCGGCTGGTGCTTCACCTTCGGCTGGTGCTTCAGGAGCTGGAGCGTCCTTTGGCTGGTTCTTGCGAAGCTTGTCGGCATGCTTAGCCTTAGAACTCTTCTTAAGAGGTTCGGCAACCCATTTTGGAAGAGCAATTTTCTCAGCCTTCAAAATACGAACCATGCGAGAAGATGGCTGAGCACCGTGCTCCAAATAAAATTTAACTTTTTCTTTGTCCAAAGTAGTAACTTTGGCTTGAGGGTCGTAATGGCCAATTTCTGCCACAACGCGCCCAGAAAGAGGGTGACGCTGCGCTTCTTGGACGATTATCCGATACACAGGATTGTGTGTTCGGCCATTACGCTGCAAACGAATCGCTAGCATATTGTCTCCTTAATTTTTAATAATCTTCATTATAGCAAATTTTTGAAAAAAGTAAAGCCCCAGTCGAAACCGGGGCTTTTATTAAAAGAGAGTTTATATTTTTTTGGATTTTTTGCGCTTTTCAAGCACTATACGGCAGACATCCTGCATAGACATCATGCGGTTGTGCTTAAGAAGTGTCTGGAGCTCCTCCCAAAACTCCCGAAGATTCTCTCTGTCGTTAAAGATCCGGATTTCAAAGTGATAACCCGGGTCCTTGGTGGGCTCGCCGCAGCTGTCAGGCACAGTATGATAGCTGAAAGTCAGCCAATCCAAGAATTTCTCATGATCTTCGACCGGCTTTAAGCCTACCGCTTCAAGAGCTGCGTTTAACTCCTCAAGAAGTTTCCTGCAGCGCTTGTGGCAACCATCATTCACCGCGTGGTCAAGACGCTCTAAAGCTTCTTTTAGTTCTTTTTCAGAGGCAGTGGTAATGCCCTTGCCGCCGAGAAACCTCTGGGAGAAATACGCCTTGGCGCCCTTGTCCACCTCTGAGAGTGGCAGGTGGTATCCTCTCCAGAGGGAGATCTCATATTGCGTAATCCGCACCTTGGCATATTTTTCCAGCGCGGAATCCTTGCCTTTGAACATTTCATTTAAAATCTCTTTTAACTCTTTTGTTTCTTCCATAGATACACCCCCTATCTTGAAGAACTCCTTGTAAACGTGCTACTCTGGAGCAGATTTGCCCCAACTCTTTATATTATAGCACAAAATATCCAAAAAATCAATAGATTAACGCTTGTCACCCCTGAAAAGCTATTTAGCAATAATTTGTTTGAATGCCTCTGGGTGGGCTAAACGATACTTCTTAATCGCTTCTTTAGCGGCAGCAGCTTGTGCTTCCTGTTTAGAGTGGCCAGAGCCAACGCCCTTTAGTTCGGCACCAACATAGACTGCAATAGTAAAAGTTTTGTCGTGGTCTGGGCCATCTTCTTTGAGCAAACGATAATTAGGGGTAATGCCATCGATGTGTTGTGCAAGTTCCTGAAAATAAGACTTAGAATCACGCCAGCTACCCTCTTCAATCACGCTATCGATCTTACATAAAACATGTGTTTCAATGAATTTTTTAGCGGTGTCATAACCTTGGTCTAAATAAATTGCACCAATCACCGCCTCAAAGCAATCGGCCATAATTACACTGTGAGCGCGCTCAGTACCCATTTTCTCACCGTGAGAAAGGCGTACCAGTGGGCCATAGCCCAGTTTAATGCCAGCGTCACTATTGCTCTCTGTCCTGACTAGAGCAGAACGCCAGGCTGTCATAATACCCTCAGGCTGGTCATAATTGCGATAAAGAAAATCAGAAACCACCAATTCCAAGATGGCGTCACCTAGAAATTCTAGGCGTTCATTATGTTCTAGGTTTGCATTCTTATGTTCATTAACATAACTACGGTGGGTAAGGGCGGTAACCAATAAATTGATATCATGAAATTCAAAACCAAGCTTTTCCTTGGCAAATTCCTGATATTCCTGCACCAATTCTCCGTTCATTTTACCTCCTTAAATCTCGCCGTTTCTAATTTTCTTTCTAGCAATTAGCATTAATTTTTCGATATCATCATATTCAATCGCATCTAGCGCATCTGGGAAGCTAAACCATCTGATGCCATTCATCCATTTTTCCTTCTGTGGCTTCTCGGTTTTGTCAAGCGCACGCACTAAATAAATCTGAGTAGTCATCAGAACTAATCTATCTTGGCGGCGATATTTGAAGTGAATTTTGCCAAGCCAAGTCAAAACTTTGACATGGTGAAGGCCAGATTCCTCACCAATTTCGCGAATGGCGGTCTGTTTGGCGGTCTCTCCTGGCTCAATGTGACCTTTTGGAATAGTCCAACGGTTCTTGGAATCTTGAATTAATAAGATTTCAATGTCTTTCTGGTCCTTGGTCATGCGATAGACAATACCACCAGAGGTCGGTTCACGCACAATCTCTTGGATAGCCGGCTTCTTATGGAAAATATGTGGAAATTTAGGCTCTTTATATTCCTTAGTAGGCAAAGCTTCCGGAATTTTCAGAGTTCCGGTAGCAGTGCGATATGTGTAATCAGGTTTTTTAGCAGGGGTAGAATTAACTTTCTCCGGTTTCTTTTTCTGGCTTTTCTGATTTTGCTGTGTCAGCGCTTCCCTTGCTACTTTCTGCCTGCGACTCTGTTTCTTCTTTTCTTGATTCTTCATTTTTACCTTCTGTAGCAGCTTCTGGATCTATCTGACGAAAGGCTGTGCCAAGTACGCCATTGATAAATCTAGAAGAATTATCGGAACCGAAAGCTTTTGCTAGCTCTACGGCTTCGTTGATAGCAACTTTTGGTGGCACGCTGTCTTTACAAAATTCTAGCTCGTACAGCCCAATACGAAGGACATTTCTGTCAATCGCGGCGATAGAACTGATTGGCCACTCTGGAGCAAGGGGTTTCAACTCCTCATCAAGAGATTTGAAACGCTCTGCCACGCCATGAGTGAGGTTGTAGACAAATTCGGTGTCACCGAGAGCCTTTTCATAAGGCTCGATATTTTTTGCGATAATGGTATCAATATCGGCCGTGGTATCGCCCGCCTTTTCACGGAACTCGTATTCATACAAGCTCTGTAAAGATATAATTCTGCCTAAGTGCCGATTACTTGCCATTATTTTTTACTCTTTTTTACGGTTTTAGTGGTTTTTGTAGCTTTTTTAGCTACTGCCTTTTTTGCAGGCTTTGCTGCTTTCTTAACAGTTTTGACCTTTAAATTTGGGGTCTTTTTCTTGGTTTCGAAAGCTTTAACAGGTGATTTCTTGTTAACGCTACGAGCAAGTTTCAGGCGTAAGTGACTGCGGCGAAGGCCGGTTTTGCGCGCACTGCTCTGTTTTTTAGGTTCAGGCATAATATGCTCCGTTTAATGATATAAATTTGGGTATATTTTAGCACAGTTTTGCTATGGTTTCAAGCGTTTTAAAGAAAAAGGCTGGAGAAATTCCAGCCTCAAAAATTGTTTTTAACTTCACGCTTTCTCTTTTTGGCGTAAGCCAATTTCTTCTTCGCAGACTCTATGCCGCGTCTAGCGCTGAGAACTCTCTGCTCAGCATCATTTCTGATAAGCGCCACCAGCATAGTGCCCATTAGCCCGATTACGATACATACAATCGACAGGATCGTCTTTAAGTTAAACTGGTAATGCCAGCTTACTTTAAAGAAAAAAATCGAAAAAAGCGTAAAAATGATGAAGAATCCCATCCCTACTAGATATAAAGGGTCGTCGTTCATCTCTTGGGCTCTTTTTAAAAGAGCCTTTTGTTGTTCCAGCTCTTTCTGATAAAGTTCCACTTCGCCAGTCACAATCTTCACGCGTTTTTCATGAATTTCATCCAGCCTCTTCCGGCTAGGGCTCTCAGTCTTCTTTGTAACGCTAAGCGAGCCTGGCTGATCACGAAAGCTTACTTTTCCCACAGATACACCCTCCTTCTAAACCAGTTTACTGATGGGCGCTTCAAACATACCCTCGTCGTGCAGGTGGCGCTTGTCCGTTAATCGTATTATCCCCTCTGAGTAACCATAATCATAAATAATCATCGTCAACCTCTTGGTGATAATCGCACCACAAAGATAAAATTGCACCATCGCAGCCAATGCTATTATCGGTATAATAACTAGTAGCGGCATAATCTTCAAAAGTGCCGCTAATACGACTATAGCCCCAGCAATATATGGTAAGACACTCAAAAGATAGATTCGAATCATGGCGGTAATCGTACCGAGTTGCCGACACTCGTCGACCCCTGTTTTAGTCGAATTAATCACGGCTTCAGCATCAATCCGGTATTTCTCAAGGTCTTCAGATGGCACACCTTCAAAATCCGCAGCGAGCTGATTCATGGCATCAGCATAGCCCTGCCAACGAGTTCCTTCAAACGCCTCCAATGTACTATTCCTAAAGTTTTCGGAGACTTCAGCGTAATACATCCGATAGCAGGCATGCAAAACTGCTCTTATATCTAATATTCTAAACATAATCTTCACCTCCCTGTAAAAGTGCACCCCACATTGTGGATATTATAGCATATTTTCTGGACTTAGTAAATGTTGCCCATTGACTTTTTAGCATAAGTGTGGTATAATGTGGTTATATGGCGGCTTTGCCATTTTCTGTTGTGGGCCTCTGGCCTGGTTCTTTCACAAAGGGGTGAAAATATGAAGATTGAGGCAGCAAAAAGTAACAAAGGGAGCAATTTTGTATTTTCAAGCTCGTCAGGAAGATCCTGCCGAGCCACTTTAGACCTGTTTTCCGACGCAATTTCTTCAACTTATCTCACGTACAACGGGGACAAGTGGGACAATAAGTCGGAGAAGAGTGAGGATGTAATGCTGAAGTTGGATAGCGGAGAATACGCAATATGTCCGCGATTCAACATCGCAAGGAAATCGCCAACCGGAGAGGAAAAAAGCACCCTGATCTTTAGGGTAAAGCATCCGGGGGGTGGAAAGGTGCGACTCTATCTCCAGCTAAAAGAAGGTAAGTCTATCTCTGTCAATTTCTCGGAGAAGCTTACACCCGAGGAGGTGATGGACTGCGATAAGCAGTTCGTGGTCCACGCAGTGGACATCCTCTGCTACAATGGAATGTATTTCATCTCTCAGATGAATGAAATTCCGGCAGAGGAATCGGAGTGCTTCTAAGGCCCCAAGCCACCCAAATATGGGTGGCTTTTTCTCGCCTTGATTAGACTAAGCCGCAACGATATTGATTAACTTAGCTTTTTTGACAAAAATAACTTTTTTCACGCCATTTTTGGTGAAATTCTGGACATTCTTTTCTTCCAGAGCGAGTTTCTCAATTTTCTTTTGATCTTCTAGATCATTTACGTCAACGCTGAGTTTGGCGCGAAGTTTGCCATTAACCTGAACAATCACCTCTACAGTGTCAGATTTTAAGTATTTTTCATCCCAAGTTGGCCAGACGTCATCTGCTTTCAATTTTTCTAGCATTTCCGAGGCAAGATGTGGGCCAAACGGCTTCAAGAGCTTAGCAAGCGCAATCAAATCTTCTTTTGTAGTACCAAGTTTATAGAGTTCATTAACATATTCCATCAGGGCAGCTACAGCAGTATTGAAGCTATTTCTATGTAAATCTTCGGTGACTTTCTTGATAGTCTTATGACGGATAGAAATTGTCTCGTCTTTCTTGCTTAATTCTTTGTCAAAACAGAGAGTCCAACAACGATTGAGGAAGCGGTAGACGCCGCCCACAGACTTAGGGTCCCAAGCCGCATCAAGATCGTAAGGGCCAATAAACATTTCATAGGTACGCAAGGTGTCGGCACCATACCCCTGATCAATGATATCAAGTGGGTCAATAACGTTACCTTTGGACTTGCTCATTTTCTTGCCATCTGGAGCGTTGATGTAGCCATTGTAAAGTAAGGTTTTTACCGGCTCGCGGAAAGGAAGTAGCCCCTGATCGGCGAAGAATTTGCACCAGAAACGAATATACAAAAGATGCGCAACAGCATGGTCAGCGCCAACATAAACATCGGTTGGCGCCCAGTAAGAGATGGCTTTTTTGTCCCAAGCGGCCTTTTTATCGCTTGGCGAAACGTAACGCCAGAGATACCAAGATGAACAAGCATAGCCATCAAGTGTATCTGTTTCGCGTGTTAACTTCTTCTTAACCTTCTCCCCAGTCTTAGGATCTTTTACTTCCATTTCTAGGCTCAACCAGTCTTTGGCTTTAGCTAGTGCGGAACGGCCAGTATTATCTGGTTTGTAATCCTTTACTTCTGGAATAGTCACTGGAAGTTGGTCTTCTGGAATTGGGTATTCGTTACCGTCCTCATCGTAGGCAATTGGAATCGGACAACCCCAATAACGCTGTCTGGAAATCAGCCAGTCACGCATTTTGTAGGTAACCTTTTTCTTGCCAATTTTTTGTCTTTCTAACCACGCCACCACCATTTCGCGAGCATCAGAGGTGCTAGTGCCATTAAAATGCCCAGAGTTGATTAATTCTCCTTCACCAGAGTAGCATTTTTCATCATCTTTCACACCTTCTGGCTTTTCAATAACTTGTTTTACAGGGAGATCAAACTTCTCGGCAAACTCAAAATCGCGCTCATCGTGAGCTGGCACAGCCATAATAGCACCTTCGCCGTAGCCCATTAGAACATAATCAGATATCCAAATTGGAATTTTTTCGCCAGTACCGGGGTTAATCGCGTAACTTCCAGTGAATACACCAGTTTTCTCCTTGTTCTCTTGGCGCTCAATTTCGGACTTCTTGAGAGTTTCCTCGCGATATTGATCAACTTTCTCCTTTGTTTTATCGGTAACAAGTTTAGAAATTACAGGGTGCTCTGGTGCTAAAACTAGGAAGGTAGCGCCAAAAATGGTGTCCGGGCGGGTAGTAAAGACTTTAATCTTGTTCTTGTTCCCCTCGACTTCAAACTCGATTTCCGCACCTTCGGAACGGCCAATCCAGTTTTTCTGCATAGTTTTAATCTTGTCTGGCCAATCTAGAGCATCAATATCGTTTAGAAGTTCATCGGCATAATCAGTGATCTTGAAGAACCATTGTTTCATCTTTTTCTTTTCGACTTCAGAACCACAACGCCAACAATGACCATTTTCAACCTGCTCATTAGCTAGTACGGTTTGGTCAACTGGGCACCACCACTGATAGCTTTCCCTACGGTAAGCTAAGCCTTTCTTATAGAGCTGCAAGAAACACCACTGGGTCCAGCGATAATATTCTGGGTCAGAAGTATTAATCTCTCTAGACCAATCAATAGCGTAGCCTAGGCGTTTTAATTGTTTCTTAAAGTTATTGATATTGGTTTCAGTTGCTTCTTGAGGAGAAATACCAGTTTTGATAGCGTAATTCTCAGCTGGAAGGCCAAAAGTGTCGTAACCAAAAGGACGGAGGACATTCATCTCTTGTTGGCGATAAAAACGAGCAAGGACATCAACAATCGTAAAATTACGAACATGCCCAACGTGAAGACCGGCGCCAGATGGGTAAGGAAACATCTCCGCGATGTATTTTTTCGGGGTTTTAAGGTCTTTTGGCAAGTCCTTCCCAGGTTCGGCAGCAGCAAAAGCTTGCTCCTTCTCCCAGATTTTTTGCCATTTTTTCTCAATTTCCTGTGGATTATATCTGCTCATTTTGGTCCTCTTTTGATTTTTATATTTTACAACAGATAGAGAAAAATGGCAAATCTTAGAACGCGGTTTTTAAGGCGTAGAGAGCAATTCCAGCAGCTACAGAGACATTGAAGCTCTCTTTTTTGCCAACCATTGGAATTTCTACGAACAAATCGACATCGTCATAAAGCTCGCGATCAATACCTTGAATTTCCTCCCCCAGAATCAAGACGGCCTTGTCTCTTAATCTAGAAAGTAAAATTGGCGAGCCTAGGGTGTATTTTCTATCATCATCAATACGATTTTCTAGGCCAATAATCTGCCAGCCGTCCTCTTTGTAACGTTTCAAAAGCTTTCTCAGGTCATCCGTCCAGCGAATCGGGACTAGCTTTTCGGCACCAAGTGCCGTCTTGGCAATTTGGTTTTCAATCTTATCTGCAAGGTGCGGCAAGAGATTAGGGTTTAAATTACTCGGTGTGTAGCCCGAGCAAATCACTTCCCTAATGCCAAGCCCCTCTGCAGTGCGAAGAATCGCGCCGACGTTATAAGTTGATCTGATATTATGAAGGCAAAGTATAATCTCCATATATCCTCCTTAGCGTTATTATAGCACAAAAGAAAACTCCAAGCGAGCATGAGCGTTTCTACAAGAGTTTTAGGCAAGTTTTACGCACTCAGAACCCAAAAGTTCAGAGAGAGGTTTTACCAAATCATCGCTAGCATCAACTTTAAATGGCATTTTGAGAGGTTTTTTACCAGATTTATCTTCTAGGACTAAGACTATCTCCTGAAGCCCAGGGTGTTTATCGCAAAGATGGCGAATTTCAGTCAAAACTTCAGTATTGTCGGGGTCTTTAACTAAACAATACAAGCGCTCATGAATGTTTACAGGGCTAACTGGCTCAGCTGGAGCTTTCTCCTCGGTTTTTGCTGAGGCTTTTCTAACATATTCTGCAGATGTGCGGGCTGGCCTTTTACTGCCTGTAGTGCCCTTTGGCTCAGCTATTTTCGTGCCTGTGCTTTCATAACTATCCAGAACATCGTCAGAGATAAGTTCGACACTTTCCGCTAAAACCTTAGGGTCGGGCACGATGTTGCCATTTCTGTCGCGGCAATTTACCTTGCCAGTCACCTTAATCACGTTATCTTGGACCAATTTGCCGCCAAATTGCTCAAAAATACTTGGAAAGACCACGATTTCCTGTTCGTCAGTCTTGTTTTCTATCTTAACAAAAGCCATCTTACTATTAGATTTAGTCAAAATTGTGCGAACGTCGGTAATAATACCGCCAATGGTAACAATTTTGTTGTCATTTTCTTCACAGACCATAGAATATGGGTGAGTTTGTTCCTCAAAATAGGTGTCATATTTATCAAGTGGGTGGGCAGAAAGATAGAGACCCAGCAAATCTCGCTCCCAGAGGAGTTGCTCTTTTTCGGAGGCCTCGGTTGGAGCCTTTTTAATTTCTGGCTCTGGAATGGCGCCGGCAGAACCGAAAGCGCCAAAGAGATCAGTCTGGCCAGAAGCCACATCTTTTTGACATTTTGCCCCATAGCCCTGAATAGCTTCCAAATTAAACAACAAATCAGAACGACTACCAAAGCGATCGAAAGCGCCAGTTTTGATGGCGGCCTCCCAAGAGCGCTTATTAAATTTAGTAGAATTTACCCTCTTCGCGAAATCGGCGACTGACTTAAACGGACCGTTTTTGTCGCGCTCTGGAATGACTTCTTCTTCTACAAGAGCTTTACCCATACTCTTGATACCAGAGAGGCCAAAGCGAATGGTCTTCTTATCTTTAACGATTGCGAAATCACCATAGGACTCATTGATGTCTGGGCCTAAGACTTTGAGGCCCATTTTCTTACATTCGGCCATCTCAATTGCTAGACGATCGGTCCAACGCATATCGGAGGTCATCAGCGCCGCCATAAAGGCATCTGGGTAGTGGGCCTTAAGGTAAGCTGTCCAGTAAGCAATCAGAGCGTAGCATGCGGCGTGAGACTTGTTGAAACAGTAGTTTGCGAAGTCTAAAAGCTGATCCCAGAATTTCTCGGCAATCTCGCGAGTGGCACCACCGACTTTGATAGCGCCCTCGATGAATTCTGGTTTTACTTTCTCCATCAAATCAACTTTTTTCTTACCTACGGCTTTGCGCAAAGTATCAGCCTGACCACCGGTAAAACCACACCAATCTCTGGAAATCTGCATGAACTGCTCCTGGTAAATCAAAATACCATAGGTATTCTTCAAAGCTGGCTCAAGACCAGGGTGAAGATAAGTGATGCTTTCTTTGCCATGTTTCCTACGAATGAACGAATCAATAAATTGCATTGGCCCAGGACGATAAAGCGCCACCATAGCGATAATATCTTCAAATGATGAAGCCTTAAGATCTTTTAAGTAACGTTTCATGCCGGCAGATTCAAGCTGGAAGACGCCAGTAGTTTCGGCACGTTGCAAGAGTGCATAGGTCTCTGGGTCATCTAGCGGCAAGGAGTACATGTCAAGATCTACACCATAGACCTTACGAATCATTCTTAGAGCATTATTGATTACGGAAAGGTTGGAAAGGCCAAGAAAGTCCATCTTGAGAAGACCTAGTTCCTCGACTTGAGTCATTGGGAATTGTGCTGCCAAAACATCTTCACCATCAGCACCTTTTTTCTTGGCAACCTCAAGCGGTAGGAACTTTACTAAATCATCTGGAGCGATAATCACACCACAGGCATGAACGCCATGTGAACGAATGGTACCTTCAAGTTTGGAGGCAAAATCAATCACCTCTTTGGCGGTAGGGTTATGCTCGTATTCATTCTTAAGATCTGGGACGTCCTTAATCGCGTCTTTTAGATGTACGTGGTGACCCATCACTGGGTCTGGGACCAGTTTAGCAATACGGTCAGATTCGGCATAGGGCACTTCCAAAACGCGTGCCACATCACGAACGGCGTTTTTGGCCATCATTTTACCAAAAGTTACAATATTGGCCACACGACCACGACCGTATTTTTCGGTACAGTATTTAATAACCTCATCGCGGCGCGTATCTTGAATATCGGTATCAATATCAGGCATAGAAATACGATCTGGATTCAAGAAACGTTCAAAGAGTAGGCCGTATTTTAGAGGGTCTAACTCGGTAATTCTTAAGGCATAAGCCAAAATCGAACCAGCAGCTGAGCCACGCCCTGGACCGTAGACGATGCGCTGTTTTTTACCCCAGTTAATGAAATCCTGAACGATCAAGAAATAGCCATTATAGCCCATTTTATCGACTACCGAAAGCTCATAATCGATGCGCTCCAAAACATCTTTTCGATCGGCTTTTTCGAGAATTTTACGACACTCTGCGATAGATAATTTTTCAGCTTCCTCCTCTGTTTTCCCGCCATATCTAAATACTAGACCACGAAATACTAATTTGTCAAGGTAAGACTTTTCGTTGTCACCCTTAGGAATACCTGGAAATTTTGGAATTAGAATACGCCCAAGCTGCAAATCAACATTACATTTTTCGGCAATTTTCTTAGTATTCCTGATAGCATCTGGGAAATCTTTGCCCCAACGTGCAATAATATCTTTTGGCGGAATAACATGGAGCTCAAAATCTTTCAAAGTCATGCGATCTTTGTCAGAAAGATTGGCAGCAGTACCAACACAGAGCAAAATTTCGTGAGTATCTTGATCTTCGTGTTTCAGATAGTGACCATCACAAGTTACCACGAGCGGCAAACCAGTCTCTTTGGCAATCTGTTGCAAGCCTTCGTTAATGCGATTTTGTGACTCCCAATGAGTTGGGCTATCAGGGTGGCCATGATCCTGCATTTCTAGGTAGAAACGATCTTTGAAAGTCTTGGCGTACCAATCAACTAATTTTCTAGCGCCTTTGATGTCGCCCTCTTTTAGCTTGACAGAAATTTCCGAAGAAGCACAGCCAGAGAGACAAATAATTCCCTCGTTATACTGTTCCATCAAATCATGATCAATGCGCGGCTTATAATACATACCTGTAAGTTCAGCCTCAGTCAGCATGCGACAGAGATTTTCAAAACCCTTTTCGTTTTGTGCTAGAAGTGTAATATGAAAGCGCTCTTTATCATGAGCCGGATCTTTATCGGTGCGCTTTCTGGCAGCTACATAGGCCTCAAGTCCCAAAACTGGCTTGATGCCGTTATCCTTTGCAGTTTTATAAAGCTCAATTAGGCCGCTCATGGTGCCGTGATCGGTCACTGCCACCGCTTCCATACCAGTTTCTTTTACAAAATCAACCAAATCAGGAATCTTAGTCAGGCCGTCAAGCAAAGAATAGTGAGTGTGATTATGAAGATGCACAAAATCAGAAGGTGCTAAATTCGCACCCTCAGTAATCGGACTCAGTTTGACCTCCTCAGACATAGTTCTATTATACCAAATAATTCCAGTTAAATAAGATTAAAATAGCAAAAAAGCTTAGCTCGACTTACGTCAAATCAAAATAAGTTTCCTAGGCAAGTCTGCGCCGAAATTACAGTTTCGTGCTCGACTTGTAGGAAACTTATTTCGATTTGGTGCGTCGAAATGTCGCTTTTTTACTATTTCAATCTCTATTTAGTGCGGAGTTTCTTGGCGCCTTTTTCTAGGGTGTTAGCAGCACTATTTCTAGCCTTTTTGATGTCTTTGTTCGCAGTGCGCTTAGCTTTGTTGGCGGTAGTGCCGACCTTTTTACTGACAGTTTTGGCGGTGCGCTTAACGGAAGCTTCAACACGCTTAGATTCGCGGCCAATATTCTTGGCAGCTTGACGACCTCTGGCTTTAGCAGCCTTGGCAACCTTTTTGCCTTTAGCTTCTAGTTTCTTGCCTTCGGCCTTAGCTTCCTTCAAAGCTTTTTTACCTTTCTTTTCGAGATCTTTTCTGGTTTCCTTGCCAGATTTTGGAGCAGTTAAAATTCCTGCTACTGCACCAGCAACAGCTCCAAGAGCTGCGCCAAGCACAAATGCTCCACCTTTACCTGATTTTTTGCCGCCCTTTTCTGCTTTTTTCTTAGAGTCTGTCATTTTATCCTTTCTATTTCTTGGCTGACTTCTTGTTACCATCATTATACTTATCAACGAAATTTTTGACAAGACCACCGACTGAAGTCATACCTTTAACATTCTCGGCGATGTCGGCAGTCTTATCAGCAATGTGTTGACCCTTATCAACGATAGCCTGAGCACCCTTAGAAATCTTGATGAGTTTGACTAGAAGAATGATTCCCAAAATTAAGAAGATAAAGAGCGTAACTGATAGAATTACGACTAAAATCCAAGTTGCGAGTTCCATTTTGTTCCTTTCTAATTATTATTTACAAATTTTTTAATATCTTCAAAGTAGTCTTCGTAATCTTTGACATATCTTAGATGTGACAAGAAGTAGTTCTTTGGGTCGCCGGTGGTCATCCAGGTACCGGAAGTCTTTTTAACATAAACACGATTGGTTGGGATGAGTTTAGCGATGGCATCAGCAGTCCAAAGCTCGCCATCAAGACCAATATTCTTTGGGTCAAGATGTTGGAACACCTCTGGGGTCAAAAGATAGCGACCATAGGAAGCAAGGTCTGATGGAGCATCTTCTGGGGCTGGTTTTTCTACCAAACCAACAAGTTTATCACCATCTAGAGAGATGGAAGCGTATTTCTTAATCTCCTCGTGTTCTACTGGCTGGCCAGCAATGATAGCGGCAGCTTCTGGGTGTTCTTTTTGAGCTGCAATCAAATCTTTTACGGCGCTTGGGCCAAACACCACGTCATCAGAATAGGCTACGATAAATGCTTCGTCATCGTCAATGAAATTTCTAGCGGAAGCAACTGGGGAACCGTTGCCATAAGGAAGGCTCTGGTCCTGTTCGATCACGGTGATATTGGCAAGTCCTAGAACTTTTTTAACTGGTTCAAAACGATCATCTTTGCCTTGCTTATGAAGCTGGGCTTCGATTTTTTCTACTTTGTTATGGAAGTAATCATCGTAAATTGCTTTCCCTTCTGGGGTAGCAACGATGATAATATCAGTAATTCCTGCTTCGACACATTCTTCGACTACTAGTTGCATAATTGGACGATTGCCAAGTGGTAGCATTGCCTTGGGAATGGTCTTAGTAATCGGAAGATACCGGCTGGCAAAACCAGCATCGGTGATGATAGCCTTGGTAGGTGTTTTATAATTCATAAATTCTCCTTGAATTCAGGAATATTTTATAAGTGTTCCTTAAGTCTTAATTATAGCATAAAGCGTTTTAGAATTATAGCATTTTATCTTTTGCTTTTTGAAATAAGAAAAGGGTGCGTTCGACTCAGCTCAGTGTCTTATGCTACTTACCCCATGCTTAGGTTTTAATGTCGCACAACATACATTGTACGACTATAGAGGAGCTGATGGAACAGGGACAGCCAGCAACAAAGTAGCTCCAGATTCTGCTAACGCTAAAAGCTATACAGTAAGGAAACTTGC
>JAFRBH010000007.1 GCA_017404955.1 Candidatus Saccharimonadota bacterium
GTCCTGGGTCATCCAACAGTTGCCATCGGCAAGTTTCCTTACTGTATAGCTTTTAGCGTTAGCAGAATCTGGAGCTACTTTGTTGCTGGCTGTCCCTGTTCCATCAGCTCCTCTATAGTCGTACAATGTATGTTGTGCGACTTTAGGCGAAGTGTTGTCAGCAGTCACATCAAGATAGTTTCCGGCCATTGCACTCGTTTTATCCACCAATACGGCGCTAGAACCGGTAACATTTGTTGGGGTATATACCGAGTTACAAACTGCTGGTGTCATGTCTTGCATGTAAGTAATTGTCCAGAAAGCTGGAAGGTCTACTGTGTAGCTAAGTCCGTCAGAAATGAGGTAAGCTTTGCCAAACTTTTCTACCAAGACTAGTACATCGTAAGTTCCTGGTGTCTTAGCAGGAGTGTCACAGGTGATGACCAAATTATTATTTGCATCAGTATCAATAGACGAAGAGATATTGGTACAAGCATCAGCGGCTACTGGAGTATCAGAGGTGGAGCTGTAATCGCCGATATATACAGAGATATCGCCAAGATCTTCCATGTTGGTGAAGAGTGAGGTTCTGATTGTTACTTCTTCCCCGCCAGAAAGTTCAGTAGTGGTATCTGGAGAGATAGTAGCTACACCATCAAGTACGCTATCAGCATCAGACATGGCGGTATAGAGTACGTTCCCAGAGTAAGTGCCAGCAGTCTTAGAGAGTGCAGCACGCACGCCATAATAGATATTCTGAGCAACAGAAGTATCATCGGCGGCACGCGTAGAATTATTAAGACGGGTTTTCTTAACCAAAGTTTCATTGTTCTTTAGAGGAATAGCAGCATAGTAATCATTTTGCGTCATACTAAAGCCCCAAGTATTTGGGTTAAGAGCAGTAGAGGTGGAGCCGACAGCAGTGCCACCAGCAGGAACAGCAGTGGAAGGTGGGGTAAATTCCCCTGGTGCTGGGCCGAAGTATTCGGTATTGCCCAAAGTACCATTCTTAAATAATGAGTTTCCTGGGATAGCATTAGTAGCAGTAGAGGCATCACCAGAGCCGCTAGGATCAAAGTTGCCATCTTGGTCAGAGGAGATATAAAGTTGATAACCAGAAGGAGAGTTGGTGTAGACTTTTAGCGAATCATTATTATAGTTGTAAAAACCATTGGCGTCAAAGCTATTAAGCGAAATGCTGGTAGATGGATTATGCTCAACCAAGATATAATAGCCACCGGATTCAATTATGTCTGGGGAGTCGATATTGACACCCAATTCAGAGCCCGTAGCGTGAGTGCCGACTGGTGCACAAGCTGAAAATAGTAAAATTGCAACTGCAAAAATCCCAAGAGCACTAATCACCCCTGGAAAAATCAGTTTTGACAACTGCTTACTCATATACCTCCTATAACAAAAATACTGCTTGTATTTATTATAGCACAAGCAGCATAAAAAATGCTAGAGTTTTTCTCACATTTTTTAGGTGTGACGCACTTTTTTTCTGATGGTTTCAATAGCTTTAGTTTTGAGATAAGAAGCTGGTCTTAAAACAAGATCGTGAGCCGGCAAATATTTAAATTCCTCACCACCAAAGCCACGCTTGAAGAAGGAAACTCCGTAAAAACGATGGTCTTTTTCATCTTCGCCAACAATTCCCCAGAGATTGTAGCGATAGATGCCGCGCTCTCTAGCATCACGCATAGCTTCCACGTGCAAAATTGGCGAGCCAGACATCTTGGTGCCAAGCTCGGTAGAAACTGCGTAATGATAGCTAGCTTCGTTACCATAGAAAATCATGAAATTTTGTGCCAAAATCTGACCCTCATATTTAGCGGTATAGAGCACCGCTTCGCCGTTTTCCGCGAAAGCTTTAAATTGCTTAGTTAGGAAATCTTCAGAGAAAGCTACAAACTCTTGGCGCTTGGCAGTTTGGAGCTCAATCTGATAAAACTCGTGAATGTCCCTTGGGTCGGTAGATTTTTCGATAGTGAAGCCTTTGTTCCTAGCATTATTTACCGCATAACGGATGCGGCGGTGCATACCCTTGATAATTTCCTCTTCACTCTTATGTAGATCCAAAATGGCGGCATATTCTACAGAGAGGAAAGTCGGCGCCTTTTTAAGACCTAAATCTTTGAACAGCTCAAAAGCTTTTTCGGTACGTTCGAGCTGTGGGCGCACTCTCACGAATACGCAGTGATATTTTTCTCCCATCAGTTTCATATCAGCAAAAATATCTTTCACTAGGGTTTTGTTTTTCCAATCTAAAATCGGACCGCCGGCAATAGCCAAATGCCTGCCACGCTTAGCGTTTTCTACCACACCAGCGTAAGCACCGATAATCTTGCTGCCATCTTTTGCAATACGGCGTACAACATCATTGCCACGACTTTTATGGAATTCGTAAAAGTCCCAACTCTGTAAGAAATTCGCTTCCTCGTGTGAGGTAACAAATTTGTCCCAATCTTTTTTTGAAGTCACATCTTCAATCGTAATTTTTTTACTTACCATACAATATCTTCCTATTTTGTCAATACTTTATACGTGCCTGCGCTTTTTTCTGATAGTTTCAATTACGTAATCTGGAGCATATTTTAGGCGATTAATCACGATGTCATGGGCTGGCACATAGGAAATTACATCACCACCAAAACCCTTTTTGAAAGTAGTAACTCCAGCAAACTTATGATTTGGCTGACCCTCTGGCGCAATACCCCAGAGGTTGAAACGTTTGACGCCTTGCTTTTTAAGGTCACGAATAACTTTCCAAATTAGTGCGTAAGCTCCCGGAAGTTTACGATTAAGGTCGGTGCTGGCCGCCTCGTAATATTCGCCTTCATCACCGTCTACCAAGATCAGACCGTAAGCGATTGGCTCGCCATCTTCAGTTTTGGCTACATAGATATTAGCATTTTTACCGAAGGCCTCGCGCTCCGCTTTTAGGGTCTTAAAATCTGGTGGAATGAAATGCTGACGTTTGGCAGTCTTAACCTGAACTTGGTGAAACTCTTTGAATAGTTCCTCGCTGTTACCTTTTTCTACTTTGATTTTAAGCTTATCCGCACGGCGCACTTCGTAACGAGTTTGGCGGCGCATATTGGTAAGCATCTGTTCTTCGCTCTGAGAAAGATCAATAATTACGGTGTGTTCAGCTGCAAGATACCAAGGAGCGAGTCTTGCACCAGTCTTTTTCATAATCTTACGATTGTCAGCAGTATCGAGCAATTGTGGGCGAAGCCGCACAAAACCACAGTGCTCAGCCTTAGCGGTTTTCTTGATTTCTGTAATTGCATCTTCAATCTGTTTATCGTCGTGCCAATTAATCACTGGACCACAAGGAATTTCCATAAAGCGCCCGCGCTTGGCGTTCTTGATATACATTACCATATAGCCGCCCTTTTCTAATTTTTTGGAAACAACTTTATGTCCAATAGCAGTATTGACTTTGGCCCAAGCTTCACTCTGGGGGAAGTTTGGCGATTCGTATTTTTTCAAAACCTTATAATTTTCTTCCATTGTATTCATTTTTTCAGCTGCTGGTTTTTTCTGATTACTCATTTTTCATACCCCTTAATAATCTCTAATGCTGGCTTTAACTCTTCTTCGGTATAATAGGTCGGAATATTGATAATTTCTTTAGAGACTTTGGCTGCTACTGGGAATTCTTTCTCTGGGAAATGCATATCTTTGTAATATCTCACTGGAGAAACTGGCACATCATACCAGATTTCGCGGAAATTGAAGCCTTTTTCGGCAAGTTTCTCAATCAATTCTGGACGATTTTTGACAAATTTGTGCGTGCGAATCGGCTTAGCGCCCTTTTCCGGAATTTTTTCAAGTTGTTTTAAAATCAAACGATCTTGCCAGTAGGCTGGACGTCTCCTTAAATCTAACTTTGCATCAACTGCGCGCTCAATAAAGTGGATCTTAATTAGCGGGCCATACCAATATTTTTCCAGATGAATTTTAGAAAGTCCCCTACCAATACTGGCTAGCACTGGGTACCATCTTGCACGTAAAGTATCAGATAGCTTTGGATGCTTTTTGACTGGCTTCATCATTTTGAGATGTCGGTCGTTAATCACTAAGGCACCACCAGTAATCGCATCAAGCGACTTGCCCTTACCAAAAGAAAGTGCCGCTACCGCCCCCACAGAACCGATCTCTCGGCCATCAGCATATTTCATGCCGGTACAATGTGCCAGATCTTCGATAATTACTAAATCATTTTCTTTCGCGATTTTCTCAATAGCCTTAATGTCCATCGGGATACCCAAGGTGTTCTGCAAGATGATTGCTTTAGTATTTGGGTGTTTTTTAAGAGCGTCTTTTAAGGTTTCAGCGGTAAAACTTAAAGTTTCTGTATCAATGTCCGCATAAACTGGTTCGCAACCAGCATATTTTACAGCCTGAACCACAGCATAACAGGTAAAGGCATTAATAATTACCTCCGAACCTTCCGGAACCGTCAGTTTCAAGCCAGCGGCAAGCGCAGAACGGCCATTGTTCATCAAATGGACTAAACTCTCTAGCGTAATGTATCTTTTGGCCAATTCATGCCTTAATTTATTAGAATATTTCTTTGACCCAAAAGCAAATGTATGTTTTAACATATCTTTGCCTTTGTAGTTTGAAGCCTGACCTAAGAACAACCTAGAAGACACTTCTTTCCTCCTTCTTTCCCTGTTCCAGCTCAGCTTTTAGTTTTTCACGGTCGGACAGTTTTTCTGGAGCTACACGCATGCCTGGCATCGAGCCAGCCTTGGTGATAATATGGGTACCATCCTTCGGCTCTGCTTTCTTAGCTTCTTTCATTAATTTTTCGGCAGGCTTCTTAGCCGGCTCTACTTCTTTCTTAACAATCTTTTCAGCTGGCTGCTCGGTCGGTTCTGCTTTTACTTTCGACTCTGCTTTTTCGGCCGGCCTTGATTTTTCCTTTGGTTCTGCTTCTTCTTTTGATTTCGCTTTTTCTGCGCGCTCAGCTTCGGCTTTTTCCATCGCGAGAAGCAACCCGGAGTCATCACGTTCTTCCGAAATTTTTTCGCGCCTTTCTAGTTCTTCTTGCTTTTTTTCTTCAGCACGTCGTTTCTTTCTTTCTTCTCGCTCTTTTTCTAGCTCTTCCTTGGTTTTAGCGCTTTCTTCTTTTTTAACCTTTTTCTTTTCTGCAGATTTTTCCTTAGCGGCTTTGGCAGCCTTTAGCACTGCTTTTGGTTCCAATTTTGCTAGTTTGTCTTTAACTGCTTTTTCGCGTTTTTCCTTCTTTTCCTTCTTCCTGGCTTCAATCTCTAGCTCAAACTCGGTTTTCTCTCTAGCCTTAATCTCTTCGGCTGAAATTTCTGCTGAGTCAATTAGGTGCGCTTTGATAATTTTGAGGGCGGGTTTCAAATCTTCCTTGTCATACCAAGTTGGCACGTTAATAATCTTGGTTGCCACCTCTGAAGCTACTGGACAAGCATCTGGATGAAAATCTGCTTTGTGGAAGTAGCGCTCAGGGGCCACTGGTGTCTCGTACCAAAAATCAGAAAACTCAAAACCAGCATCTGCAAGCTCTTTCAAGACCGCGTCTCGGTCATCTACAAGATAGAAATCACGAAGTGGTTTCCTAGCGCGGTGTGGTATTTTTTTGAGTTTTCTTAAAATCACTTTACATTGCCAGAAAGTGAGTCTAGTATTCTCATCAACATCGCCGTCAGCAGAACGTTTAATTGCATGAATCTTTACCAAACCAGAGGTTAGGCCGCGACCAAATTTGCGACTTAAGTGATATCCGCCTCTGATGATGCTCGAAAATAGTGGGTAAAATCTAGCTCTAAAGTTATCCTTAAAAATCGGTGGTTCAACTGGCTGGGTAACTGGTGGGTCGAGCGGGCTAGAAAAGACTACTGCGCCACCGGTGATACCATCAATTGACTTACCTTTCCCAAATGACAAAATCGCAGCGCGACCTACAGTGCCGGCTTCTCTGCCATCAGAATAGACGGTGCCAACACAATGCGCCAAATCTTCAATAATAATCAGTTTGTGAGCCTTTACAACCTCTTCAATGCCTTCAATATCAGCTGGAATGCCAAGATTATTCTGGACCAAAACCGCCTGAACATTTTCTTCACCTTCCAGAGCTTTTTCGAGTTCTTTTTTGCCGAAATGGATAGTTTTCTTGTCAATATCTGCAAAAATTGGCACACAGCCAGCATTCTTGATTGCCTGAATTACCGCATAACAAGTAAGGCTCGTTACTACAATTTTGCCGCCACGTTTAACTAAGGCTTTTACGGCAACACTTAGAGCGGTGCGACCGTTAGCATACACTGCCACATGATCATAGGTTGCGCCATAGCGTGCGGCCAAAAAAGCTCTAAGCTCTGACAAATCATACTCTGAACCGGTAGCAAAAGTATGCCTAAAAGTGTCACCCGCAGAATAAGTTGAAGAAAGGCCCAAGAAATAGCGCTTCATTATGCAGCCCCCTTGTCGATTTCTCTCAGAGTGGTGACGATAGCGCGAGCTAGTCCATCTGGATCTACAATGTATGGGGCATGAGTCCAGTTTTCGTAGAATTTGATGGTGCTATTTTTGAGACGGGAATGCATCTCGGCAGCCTGGCTTGGCGGAGTAATCGTATCTTTCTTTCCCCAGAGAATAGTAGCTGGGGTAGTAATTGGCTCGAAATTTAATTTTTTGTCGCTATCTAGCATATTAGCTAGGGTTTTCTTCATATTTTCGGGAGCGTGATCATAATCAGAAGCGCCCAAAACTTTGTGATAGACCTTTCTTAAAGGTTTAATCTTCTTCAAAGGAGCAAATACCTTAGAGACTTTTCTAGCAGCATCACGCTTTTTGGATTCTTCATAGATACCAGCGGCATCTAGTAAAATCACGTGTTTTAGCTTGTCCGGCTTTGTGCTCAAGAGATTCAAAAGAATTCTACCGCCGTTACTATGGCCAAGCGCGACAGCACCATCGGGAATATTTTTGTTAGCCCATTTAGCATATTCCTCAATTGTCCAAACTTTGCTTGATGGCTCGGTTAAACCTGGAACGTGAAGCATCTCCACGCTTACACCCTGTTCTTTTAAAAGCGCCAAAGTACGTGTCCAAGGTTCTACCGTATATGTCCATCCGTGAATAATATAAAGTTTTTTCATTAGTCTAGCCCTCTCTTTTCCCTTCTTTTTACATAGACAGGCTCACGCCTTGGCAATTTCGCTGCATCATCTGGGTTATTTAGTAATTTCTCTACTAGCCATTCCAGATATTGACTACCCTTAAATACCAATACTTCTTTACCCGTAGTATTCTTTACGATAAAATTCAAGGCCTCTTTAACATCGTCTAAAGCCACAACATTAATCTTGTTTTTGTCAAGTATAGGTTTGGTGTATTTCTTCATTCTGCGGCCCACTAGAATCACCTGCTCCGGGTTGGTCTTAATCACAGCATCGGCTAATTTGGCATGTTCTTCACCTTCAATTTTACCTTGTTCGATCATATCGCCAAGCACTAACCAGAGGTGTTTTTCCTTCATTTGCGCAGCCATTTCCAGAATTGATTCCACCGAAATCAAATGTGCGTTATAGCTGCTATCAATCAACATTAGGCCATTTTTGCCTTGGAAATATGAACTCCTACCTGGAGGAAGTGGCATATCGGAAAAATCTGGATTCAGCTTAATCTTTAAGTACTTGCAAAGTTTTTCTAGCATGATGAGCTGGATTGCCAAATCTCTTGGTTGTGGCGAAGCGAAGTGAAAAGTAGTTTTACCTATTAAATAATCAGTGGACTTTGGTGTGATCACGTAACCTTTGAGATCGGATTTATGGCATTCAATCACCTCAGCCTTGATATGATGGTGTTTCTTGATCTTTTCTAGCGCCTTAGTCATAAGGTAGATATCGCCATCGATGTAAATCTTCTTGGAAGTATGCTCTGGAAGCATAGCAAATTCGTGGGTAATGGCACGATCAATATCTTCAAATTCACCACTTTCGACTTGGTTTTCATATTGGACGGCATGGGAGCGACCGAGAGAAATCCATAAAGTTACCTCTGGTTTTAGCCATTTGGCTAGGAATTCAGTCTCGTGTGGACGCTCGCCATCAATCTCTACTACATAAAATTCACCCTTCCTAGTGTAGAACAGAGATTTTAGCGGCACCATAAGAATTAGCCAAAGCCATCTCAGCTTACTGCCAGTAACACCGTGAGTATTGACTAAATCAAAGGCTATTCCAAAAGCGGAGTTAGCATCGTGGGAATAGTGGGCCTTACTACCTAACTGGTACTCCATCATGTGGAGCATGGTAGTTTTCCCAACCGAGCCAGTAATAGCGATGACACGTGGGTGCCAGCGTTTAAAGCTTAAATTAGCGAAAAACCGAAAATATCCGGCCGCCACAAAATAGAATTTCTTCTTAAATTTTGCCGCAAAACTCATATACATCTATTGTACCATAAAACCTGGTAAAAATTAATGCTTTTTTCAAAAAACCACCCCTGTCGGGGTGGCCTTATAAAGACGTGTTAGTTACATCTTGATTTCTGCATCGACACCTGCTGGGAGTGAAAGATTCTGCAAAGAATCAATAGTCTTTGGAGTAGCACCAAGTATGTCGATAAGACGCTTATGGACTTTCATTTCGAAAGCTTCACCACCAGTCTTGTAGACATGTGGGGACTTAACTACTGTGAAAGTGCTGCGCTTGGTTGGAAGAGGAACTGGGCCGGATACTCTAGCACCGGTTCTAATAGCGGTGTCAACGATTTGTTTGGCGCTCTGATCAATCACACGATGATCATAAGCTTTCAAGCGAATACGAATTTTAAGACCTTCGCTTTTTTCGGTCTTGGCGGTTTTAGTTGCTTTTCCTGCGGCCTTTTTAGCTTCTGCCATTTTATCCTTTCTTTGCCTGATAACCTCGAAAGAATGGAGTTTTTTCAGGCTTGATATTATTTAATCGTGTTAATATTTTACATCATTTTTAGAAAATAGTCAATGAAAAATCCCAGAGCAAAACGCTCTGGGATTTATACTGCGATTCCTCTACTCCGCCTTAGGTGGATTACGATTATACCGATAAGTATCGTTTATCCTATCGCGGTGAAGCGCAACCTGTCTAGTGGCATCGTTCCTGATGTTAGGTGGCACATCGGCGGCTATACTGGTGAAGAGGCAATCCTTGGTGCGGATCGTTCCGCACCTTTGCCCATGAAAAACCAAGTAGCAGTACGCGTCAGGGCTAGCATACTCCATTAGTTCGGTCGGCATTTCTAGCAGCCATCCCGAGTCGAGTGCAATCGTGTAATCTTCCATAGTTTCCCCCTTTCTTAAAATGGTTTCTTGCCAGGGCCATAAATCTGTCTTCTGACCCCCTTGATCAGTATCCTAGTGATGGCGTCATACCAATCGTAGTCCGCCACCCCACCCTGTCTGGTGGTATCGGGATATCGTCTTGCCATCTGCTCCGGAGTAAGCGGCTCCTTGCCGTCAAGGCCAAGATAGTCTCTAAGGAAGGAGAAAGCATAACACCCAGAGCTGTGCTCCTTTTGGACTACGCCATCAAACTCATTTTCCGTAACAATAACCTTACGCGAAGGTTTCTTAGTGTCGTCCGGAGTTACTACTGTTAAATGATAACCCTGGCTGACAGAAAAACGGAATCTTTCCAGCTGGTGCAAAGCATCCTGGAACTGAAGGACAGTCCCCTTCCGCTCAGAAGCGTCTTTGCCACAAACCTCTTCGATCAGCAACTTGAACTTGTCCGGCTGTTCTGCCTCTCTGATTTTTTGAATCGCTTTAATGTCCATAATAATACACCCCCTTTGATAAAAAGTATTATTTAACTTTCTAATTATACCACATTTTTAACAAAAAAGAAACCCCTTTTGAAGGGGTTTCTTAGAGACTGCAAAGTTATTACTTGACAATCTTGGTGAGAACACCGGAACCAACGAGCCCACCCCTCACAGGGATGGGCTCACGGAGGACTCGTGTTAGTCTTTACTTTACAATTTTAGTAATGACACCTGAGCCCACCGTTTTGCCACCTTCGCGGATAGCAAAGCGGTCGTTGTTGTTCATAGCGATTGGAGCTAGAAGTTTGACCTTGAAGGTAACGGTATCGCCAGGCATGACAATTTCCTTGTCAGCTGGAAGCTCAACTTCACCAGTAACATCGGTGGTACGGAAGTAGAACTGTGGCTTGTAACCCTTAGAAAATGGAGTGTGGCGGCCACCTTCCTCTTTCTTAAGAATATAGACTTCACCTTCAAATTCAGTGTGTGGGGTGATAGTACCAGGTTTTGCAATAACCTGACCACGTTCGATTTGTTCACGCTCGATACCACGAAGAAGAAGGCCGGCGTTGTCGCCTGCTTGACCCTGATCAAGAGTCTTGTGGAAGGCTTCAATACCAGTAACAACTGACTTCTGAGTGTCACGAAGACCAACGATTTCAACTTCGTCGTTCAACTTAACAACACCTTGCTCGATACGACCAGTAGCAACAGTACCACGGCCTTTGATGGAGAAGACGTCTTCAATTGGCATTAGGAATGGCTTGTCAAGATCGTGCTCTGGGATATCAAAGTATTCATCCATAGCTTTGACAAGATCCATGATAGCTTGTTCGTTCTCAGGATCACCTTCGAGGGCCTTAGTAGCAGAACCCTTGATGATTGGAGCGTTGTCGCCATCAAAGCCATATTTGTTAAGAAGTTCGCGGACATCCATTTCAACTAGTTCAACTAGTTCTGGATCTGCAAGGTCCATCTTGTTTAGGAAAACGATGATTTTTGGAACGTTCACCTGGTGAGCAAGAAGAACGTGCTCACGAGTCTGTGGAAGCGGACCATCGTTAGCAGCAACTACGAGAATAGCACCATCGATCTGAGCAGCACCGGTAATCATGTTCTTGATGTAGTCGGCGTGGCCTGGCATATCGACGTGAGCGTAGTGACGCTTTTCTGATTCATACTCCTGGTGAGAAGTAGCGATGGTAATACCACGAGCTTTCTCCTCTGGAGCGTTATCGATTTGGTCGTAAGCGACTGGCTTGTTAACTTCGGAAGGAAGTTTCTTTGCCAAAACTGCAGTGATTGCAGCAGTAAGAGTAGTTTTACCATGGTCGACGTGGCCCATAGTACCTACGTTAATGTGAGGTTTGGAACGGTCAAAATCTGCCATTCTTTATTTCTCCTTTTGTTATTAATTGTCTGTCGCACTAATAAAAACCAGCTCCAGACACTTGTATCTATTCTATACCACTTCTTCAGCGTTGTAAAGGGGGAAATTAAGAGGAAATTAGCCAAAGTCCCAATTTCCTTCCTCATTCCGCTTATGCTTGCAATGCTATAAAAAGACCGCTAAAATAAGCATAGAAACTTATGGTTTAGCTCGTTAGGAGGGAAAAGATGGAAAAAAAGATTGATTTAGGATGTAAAAGTATCGGGTCATATCAATTCCCCCTAGCCTGGGAGAATTCAGTTGGTAAATTGAGGGTGCGCCTTGCCGATTTAAGCTTTTCAGAGACGCCAATACGGATTCGGATTTTTCATGAAGATCCGCAAAATAAAGAGTTCGACAAGCATCACCACGGAGCGCACTTCACACTAGACCATAGGGAATCTAGCTCGCTAAAGGTCTACAAAGAAAAGTACGGAAACGATCTCCCCAAAGATTTGATTGTGACTGAGGCGTTCTGCCTGGATCCTTTCCGTTCGTTATTTGGTGAAGGCGTTGCAAGAAACTTTGATAGTGAAGTGTTAAAAAATCCCAAAGACACCGAGATTAGTGAAGAAACTGTTATGCTCAAAGCTATGGCTACACAGTTTTTGGATGGCACTATGGAGATGTCGGCCGACATACTAGCGTGTAAGTACACTAATACCGGAGAGAACTATAGTGATAGCTATGCATTCTATTTCCGGCCAGACGAAGACGCTGCGTTCTCTATTAGTATAAAGATGGTAACCACGCCCCGGCAGAGCAATCATCTGGATGTCTTGATACCAAGCTACAATATGACATATTGTTTTTGCATCTAATCCCAAAGAAAATACCCCCAGTTTCTGCTGGGGGCATTTTTAGGGGGTCTTCTTAGCGGTCCGCCTCAAGCAGACCGCTGATGTAGTCGTGATATTCCGGTATCAGATTATACAAATCTGTATCGTCTCCAGTCGCGTCAATGCGTAACACGTCTTCACAGCCGTTGGTCTCTCCACAAAAAATAAAAGCATCTTTTTCCATTTTGGTTGTCGAGAAACCCTCAATCCCGATAATTTCGTGGCGGACGACTGCCGTAAAGTTTTTTCTGTACATAACGGTCCATCCACTTTGTCCAGGTTTAGGGTAATCTTCGCCGGAAATGGGCGCGCTCTTGATGATTACATCTCCGCCTTCGGGTTTCGGATATATATTCTTAAAGATATACTCTTCCACCTGCTGATCCTTTCCAATGATCACCAGCTTATCGTGGTGGATTTTCACCATTTCGACATTATCGATCACCGGAAGCATTCGCCTTGCTCGGTCAAAGACCTTCATCGTCTGATTGCCTCTATTCTTAAGCGGTTCCACAACGACAACCAAACCATCTTTTGGTAATGTGAATAAATCGAGATTTTTCATAATTCCCTCCTTATGTGAAAGAACAACTTCTAGTCTAAAACAGAGGCGCCCCCTAGCCTCTTGATACAATCATTATATCAAATTTATTGCTTTTTGTCAATATAGCTGGTACTGCTATTGACTTTTTTATTGTTTGTGGTAAAATATGGATATGGTACTTTAATGGTGGTTAAGAAGTGAAACAGCTAGATTAAAGTTAGCGAACTTTACTTCTTACTCTTGTCAAAATAAGGGGGTGTTATTATGACAGAGACGACGACAATCGGTAAACTGGTAATGCTGTATCGGAAATATAAAGCACTTGACGTAAAAGATTTCGGCGCCAAAATGTTTCTGACTGGCGACACAGCGACAAAGCTGGAGAGTTCGAGAGACGATGAGCTTTCGGATTATTCGCTATTTAGATTGTATCAGTTCTTTAGTGCAACCGTAGGAGTCAAAGATCTACGGGAGCTCAAGGCGATGACCCTGATTGCCAACACGGTGCGCGCGGAAATGAGAAAGCGCGCCACTGCGAAGGTGGCCAGCGAAATGGTCGACGACGACTATTGGATAGGTGCCTAACATTAAAAGCCCTTGAACAGAAGTTCTAGGGCTTTTTCCTGTCGCAGAAATCACATCGATGAATAAGAAACAGCGCTAACGCTATTTGGAAGCGTTTCGCTCTTCAATAATCTCTTGAGCTACGTTTGGTGGGACTTCCTCATAGGCAAAGAGCTCCATGGAAGAAGCAGCACGACCTTGGGACATTGAACGAAGATCGGAAGTGTAACCAAAGAGGTTAGCAAGTGGGCAGAAGGCTTTAATAAGCTTAGCACCACCCTGGAGGTCTTCCATTTCATCAATACGGCCACGACGAGCGTTGATATCGCCAATTACATCGCCCATGAATTCTTCTGGAGTGGTGATTTCTAGTTTCATCACTGGCTCGAGCAAGACTGGGTTAGCTTTCTTGATACCTTCACGGGTTGCAAGAGCACCTGCTAGATGGAAAGCGAGCTCAGAGGAGTCAACATCATGGTAAGAACCATCATAAAGGGTAGCTTTGACATCAACTACTGGATAACCAGCAATCACGCCGCCATTCAAGGTTTCTTCTACACCCTGTTGGACAGGCTTACGATATTCCTGAGGAACCACACCACCTTTAATCTGGTCGATAAATTCGAAGCCTTTTCCTGGCTCGTTTGGCTCAAACTTGATCCAAACATCACCATATTGACCACGACCACCAGACTGCTTGATGTGTTTACCTTGAGCTTCAGCAGTGCCACGAATAGTTTCACGATAAGCAACCTGTGGGGCACCGGTATTAGCTTCTACGCCATGTTCCTTGTTGAGACGGTCGATAATAATCTCGAGGTGAAGTTCGCCCATACCAGAGATAATAGTCTGGCCGGTTTCTTCATCGGTATGAACGCGGAAGGTTGGATCTTCTTCAGCAAGTTTAGAGAGGCCGAGGGCCATTTTTTCCTGATCGGACTTGGTTTTTGGCTCAACAGCAATAGATACTGGTGGTTCTGGGAATTCAATAGATTCAAGATGAATTGGGTGAGCTGGGTCACAAATAGTAGTACCAGTAGTGGTATCTTTGAGACCAACCACAGCGGCGATATCACCAGCGGTGATTTCATTAATTTCCTCACGCTTGTCAGCGAACATACGGACGATACGACCAACACGTTCCTTGCTGCCAGTAGTAGCATTCAAGATGTAAGAGCCTGAGGTGAGCTTACCAGAATAGACGCGAATAAAGATAAGTTTACCGACAAATGGGTCAGTTGCGATTTTGAAGGCAAGAGCGGCAAGTGGCTCATTATCATCAGCTTTTCTCACAACTTCGTCACCAGTCTTAGGGTTAGTACCAACGGTTTGACCTTGATCACGATCAAGTGGGCTAGGCAAGAAGTCAGCCATGAGATCAAGCACCTTTTCGACAATCACGCCACGACCATCACCACCGGTAACTAGGAAGAAATCGCCATCAAGCACGCGCTTTCTAAGTGCGGCTTTAAGTTCAACCTCAGAGATGGCCTCCTCACCTTGGTTGAAGTATTTCTCCATCAAAGCTTCGTCGGCAGCCACAGCTTCTTCAACGAGCATCGCACGCGCGTTCTTGGCCTTTTCCAGCATGTCGGCTGGAATTTCACCAACGGTCAATTCGTGATCGGCATAATCTTTATAGGTGTAGGCCTTCATATCGATGAGGTCGACAACGCCGCAAATATCTTTTTCAAAGCCAATTGGGAGATGCACGGCAATAGCATTTTTGGACAAACGTTTATGAATAGAGTCAAGAGATTTGTAGAAGTCACCACCAGTCTGGTTAATCTTATTAACAAAACAGATGCGAGGAATGCCGTATTTGGTAGCCTGACGCCAGACGGTCTCGGACTGAGCCTCGACGCCCATCTTACCGTCAAAGACCACAACTGCACCGTCGAGCACGCGCAAAGAGCGTTCCACCTCAGCGGTAAAGTCTATGTGGCCCGGGGTATCAATAATGTTGATCTGATGACCTTTCCAATAAGCGGTCACTGCAGCGGAAGTAATGGTAATACCACGTTCCTTTTCCTGCTCCATCCAGTCAGTAGTAGCACCACCAGTGTCACCTTTCACTAGGTCAATTTTGTGTTTCAAACCGGTGCGATAAAGAATCGCTTCGGAGGTTGTGGTTTTTCCGGCATCGATATGTGCGATAATACCAATGTTACGGAGTTTTGATAGATCTTTGACTTCGTTTGCCATAATTTCCTTTAATCATTAAAAATAAACTCTTGTGACTAATTCTAGCACAGAGAGCCGACCCTAGTCAAGAATTTGGACAAAATTTCTACAAAATATTTTAGAAATTTAAACAAGAAAATGCCCAGAGCCTGATGCCCTGGGCGAAATGTTTCATGCATAAAGACTCTCATAAGCAAATTGAATATGCCTGAGTTTAGTCCCTGCTATGGGGTTTTCCACAACCCCTTCTGTTATGAGTTTAACTTCGTTCCCGCTGTCATCCCTAAAACGACACAATGTCGTGCCGTTTCGGGCTTGACCGATGTAGTGAATCTTAGCCACTCGGTTATTATACCTGCTATTAAGGAGTACCTGGTATGTACCATTATCTGCCACGTACCAGGTGTCCTTTTCCGGCAAGGAGTTCTGAAACTCTCCTACCGTTAAAGGCTCCGGTGGCAACAGCACAAGTTCTCCACTCGTGCCGAAGCAACCTATTGTTTCACTAGTTAAGTTCCTTAACTTTGCTACTTGTCTCTTCATATTTTTCACCCCCTGTTTTGAGAAACAATTAACTCTAGTTATTCTTCTATTGTACCACAAGTGTCTCAAAAAGTCAATGCTTAAATAAGTACACAAGACAAAAGGCCCGAGAAGAATCTCAAACTTTTTCTACCCTGCTAAAAACTGGAGCTAGTACACCTAGAAAATTAAAAGCCCAGGGACTTAAATACCTTGGGCTTTTCTGTTTTCGATCATGTGATATAGGATAGAGCTCTTAAGTTCTGCGTAAGTTATGTGCGGAGTTCCGCTAGGTGTAATTTTACATCTTTATTATTTGTTAATATTTATTGCAGTTTCTGACGTAAGATTTGCTGGGCGGCGCCTGGGTTAGCCTTGCCCTGGGAAGCTTTCATTACCTGACCAACTAAGAAGCCAATTACCTTCTCTGAACCGGCCTTGAAATCGGCTATTGCCTGGGCGCAAGCTCGATCAGCGAGCACCTGGTCAACAATAGCCTCAAGTGCACCAGTGTCGTTTTCTTGAATCACATTCAACTCTTTGGCGATATCGCGAGCAGATTTCTTCCCCATCTGAGGGTCAAAGAATTTGAGAAACACTTCCTTAGCGCCGGTGCTGGAGAGCTCTTGCTTTTCGGTCATTTCCGCTAGCTCATTAAGCTGCTCAGCTGACGGCAAGTCATTTAGCATTTCGTAAGACTTCTCTTCGGCCAGAAGCACCGAAGCAAACCAGTTGGCAATACGCTTAATGTCTTTTACCTCTGACAGTTTTTCCATCAAAGGTTGATAGTCGAGTAAGACTTCCAGGGTATCAGCTGGTAGAGACCCCGAGAATTTCTCGCGATAATCTTGCGGGAGAAGCGGCACTTTGGCCATTTCCTCAGAGATAAATTCCTCGGACAATTTCACCGGTGGAATGTCTGGCTCCGGCATATAACGGTAGTCTTGGGCTTCTTCCTTAGAACGCTGGAAAGTGGTCTTGCCGGTGGCGTCGTTCCAACCACGAGTTTCCTGACGGACTGGCTCGCCCTTGTCAAGCAGTTTGCTTTGGCGCTCATATTCATATTCAACAGCGCGTTCTACACTGCGGAAGCTATTCAGATTCTTAATCTCAGCACGTTTGCCTAGCTCTTTAGCGCCTTCAGGAGCCAAGGAGATATTCACGTCAAAACGCATATTGCCGTTGAAGAGGTCACCAATGGTTACGCCAGCATAAGTCATCGCTCGCCAAAGCTCTTTACAATAATCATGGGCCTGCTTGGCGGAGTGAATATCTGGCATGGAGACGATTTCAATTAGCGGGGTGCCAGCGCGATTCAAGTCAACTAGTGAATAAGTGTCGTAGTGATTGAGTTTGCCAGCATCTTCCTCCATGTGGGCATGCTCGATACGCACCTTCGTGCCATCTGGCAAGGTAATAAAACCTTTGCCAATAATTGGGTGATAAAACTGGGAAATCTGATAACCTTTTGGCAAATCTGGGTAGTAATAGTGTTTGCGATCAAAACGCGAATAGGAATTAATCTTAGCATTCATTGCCTTGCCGGCGCGAATGGCGAGCTTGATAGCCTCGCGGTTGAGTCTTGGCAACATGCCCGGAAGCGCGTAATCAACAGGGGAAACACAAGTATTTGGGTCTTTGTCGCGTGCATCGTTATCGACTTCAGAAAAAAGTTTGGTTTTCGTAGCTAACTGGACGTGACATTCAATGCCGATGGTAATGTTGTACTTCATTAGATGGCTCCCAAATCTTTAAGTGCTTGCTTGAAACTGGCTAGCGCATGTTTTGCTTGATTATAATCAACGGAAAAACCATGTTCGTGAGCAATTTGATTTCTGATTTTGTGAGCATACCATACAGAATTTACCTGGGAGAAATAACCACCAGCACGCTTCATGCGCTCACCCATAGTTTTTCCCGGCATACCCATTTCGTTTAGGGCCTTATCGAGTAATTTATCGGCGTCAATTACGACTACATTGTAAGACTGTTTATTGTCTTTGGTTAAAGAATTCTCGATTTTGAGCCAAGCAGTTTGATATTCTTCTTTATCGAAAGAATAACGCCTCTTGGAAGTAATGGAAACAGCAACAAAAACCATGATGCCAACGATGACAATGGCTATAAGCAAGAAAAATATAGATGCGTTCATTATTTGCCCTCCTTTTTAGCGATATTACTTGCAAAACGTAACAATTCCCTGTCACTTCTTCTTGGACCGACTAGTTGAAGGCCAAGAGATAAACCATCTTTGGTTTCTCCGGCTGGAATAGCAAGGCCTGGAACGCCGGCAAGGTTTAGTGGTACACTCATCACGTCTTCAAGATACATTGCCACTGGGTCGTTGGTCTTCTCGCCAAGTTTGAAAGCTGGGTTTGGTGCAACTGGAGTCAAAATAAAGTCGCATTTAGAAAAAGCGTTTTCATATTCCTTGATAATCAGAGTGCGTGCTTGTTGCGCCTTGAGGTAATAGGCATCATAGAAGCCGCTTGATAAGACGAAGTTCCCAATCATGATGCGGCGCTTATTCTCTGGCATGAAGCCATCTGAGCGTGATTTACCATAAACCTCATCAAGATCTTTAGCTTCACTACTTCTATAACCATAGCGTACACCATCATGGCGAGAAAGGTTGCTAGAAATTTCAGCCGGAACTACGATGTAATAAACCGCAAGTGCGTATTTTAGCATTGGCATATCAAACTCTATAATCTTGTGGCCTGCTGATTTTAGTTCCTCAATTTTCTTTTTCAAAGCTTCTCTAATTTCCGGGGCAACACTATCGTTGTTAAAATCTTTAATAATACCAATAGTCTTGATATCGCTAGATTTCCCGGTTTCAATGTTGTAATAATCTGGAAGGGTAGTCATATCTTTTGGGTCCCTGCCAGAAGTAATAGACATCAGTAGGTCAATGTCTTCGGCGGAATTTGCGAAAAAGCCAATACAGTCGGTAGAGGAGGCCATAGCCACTACACCATATCTGGAAATTGTGCCATAGGTTGGCTTAAAACCATAAACTCCGTTAAAACTAGCTGGTTGGCGAATAGAACCACCAGTATCGGTACCAGTCGCAAAAGGCACAATACCAAGTGCTACAGCCACGGCGGAACCACCAGATGAGCCACCAGCAACACGAGTCTTATCGTGAGAGTTTAAAGTTGGGCCAAAATATGAGTTTTCCGTAGAAGAGCCGTGCGCAAAAGAGTCAAGATTGGTTCTGCCAATAATAATCGCACCTTCATCTTCTAGCTTCTTTACAGAGGTAGCGGTAATTGGGCTTTTCAAAGGCTCCAAAATTTTAGAAGAAGCGGTAGTATTGCCAACTGGGCTTAGGAAGTTGTCTTTAATCGCAAAAGGCACGCCAGCGAGTTTGCCGACCTCTTCACCGTTTTTAATCTTTTCATCAATAATTTTGGCCTTCTTTAGGGCGCCATCTTTATCTAGAGAAGTAAAAATATTGTAGTCTTTGTATTCTTCCGCCTTATCAAGAGCAGCTCTTACTAAACTTTCAGCAGTAATTTCCTTTGTCGCAATCTGCATATTCCTCCTACAACACCTTCGGAACTTTAATTTGGTGGTCTTTTTCTGCTGGAGCGAGGGCAATCAGCTGGTCAGTGCTAGCATCTTGTTCCAGAATTTCATCATCACGCCAAACATTTTCCATCTCAAAAACTTGATAAGTAGGCTCAACACCCTTGGTGTCTAACTCGTTCAACTGAGAAATGTAGCCAATGATGTTTTCCAGATCTTGGCCAAGGCTCTTTTTCTCTGCATCGCTTAAAGAAAAATTGGATAGCTCAGCTAAGTGGTCGATTTCCTCGCAGGTAATTTTCATAATGATTATTATAGCACAAATTTATTTTTTCTGGGCTTTGCCAGACTTAATATCATCAATTAGATCACGAAGTGAAGCAGCGCGCTCAAACTCCAGGTTGGCGGCAGCAAGTTTCATCTCTGATTCTAATTGCTTGATTAATTTTGGAATCTCCTCTGGTGGAACCTTACGAAGATCGAGTTTATTCTCTTTCTCTTTTTCTGGAATAATCGCGCGGAGGCCCTTAGAGATTTCTTTAGAAATACCTTTTGGTGTAATGTCGTGTTCTTTATTGTATTTTTGCTGAATTTCACGGCGACGATTGGTTTCGGAAATCGCACGCTCCATACTCTCGGTGATATTATCAGCATACATAATCACCTTACCCTCGACGTGGCGAGCAGCACGACCGATAGTTTGAATTAGTGCCGATTCGGACCTTAAAAAGCCCTCTTTGTCGGCATCAAGAATCGCCACTAGAGATACTTCTGGCAAATCTAGGCCTTCACGCAAGAGATTAATGCCAACCAAAACATCATAAACCCCCTCACGCAAATCACGCAAGATATCACCGCGCTCCAGTGTGTCGATATCGGAGTGAATATAGGCAGTTTTGACGCCGCGTTCTTTTAGATGGTCAGACAAATCTTCAGCCATACGCTTAGTTAGAGTAGTAACGAGTACACGCTGATTTTTGGCAATGCGGCGGTCGATTTCTTCCATCAAATTATCAATCTGACCATCGGTGCCACGCACCTCGATTTCTGGGTCCAAAAGTCCAGTTGGACGAATTACCTGCTCTACCGGCTCCGGAGAGTGCTCGAGCTCGTATTCGCCAGGAGTAGCAGAAACGTATATTGCCTGGTGAATGTGCTGGTCAAACTCATTAAAAGTTAGCGGGCGGTTATCAAGTGCGCTAGGCAGGCGGAACCCATATTCTACTAGGGTCTCTTTCCTAGCATGATCACCATTGTACATGCCACGAACTTGTGGCAAAGTCATATGTGACTCATCAACCAATAATAGAAAATCTTTTGGGAAAAAGTCAAGAAGAGTGGCTGGCGGCTCACCAGCTCTTCTGCCATCAAGATGACGCGAATAATTCTCAATTCCCTTGACAAAGCCAGTTTCCTCCAACATTTCTAAATCGTATTTTGTACGCTGAGAAAGGCGCTCAGCCTCAAGTAATTTTCCGTGACGCTCAAAGAATTTCATACGCGCGTCAAATTCTACCTTAATACTCTCCAATGCGCGTTCTAGCTGACCTTTGGGAGTAGCATAGTGGGTATTTGGGAAGATAAAAAGCTCCTCTGGTTTTTCCAAAATCTGGCCGGTAATTGGGTCGATAATACGAACTTCCTCCAGAGTGTCAAAACCGAAAACAAAACGGTATGCCACCTCGCCAGAAGCGGGGTAAAGGTCAACTGTATCGCCCATGACACGGAAATTGCCGCGTTCAAAAGCCAAGTCATTTCTGTGATATTGCATTGCCACAAGATAAGTTAGAAAATTGCTCTGGGTCAAATCGACGGCGGGTCCTGTCGCCACAGATTCCCCCATCGCTTCTCGATTACGCTGCGAGGCGCTGGGGATCCCCCCAGTGGCACCACCCGCTGTCCCATACCAGTTATCTTTTACTGCCCATTTGTTCCCCTCTTTCCAGAGAGCAAGCGACATTTCTGTATAGTGGTCCGGCGAACCAATGCCATAAATACAAGAAACCGAAGCCACAATAATTGTATCTGGACGAGTAAGCAGAGAAACCGTAGCCGCGTGACGTAGGCGATCGATTTCATCATTAATGGCAGAGTCTTTTTCAATGTAGGTATCAGAGCTAGCAATGTAAGCCTCTGGTTGGTAGTAATCAAAGTAACTTACGAAATAATGCACTTCATTATCTGGGAAAAAGTCACGGAACTCCGAATAGAGCTGTGCGGCCAAAGTTTTATTATGCGCAAGAACCAATGTCGGCTTCTGATAATGTTGAATGATGTTCGCCATAGTGAAGGTCTTGCCTGAACCAGTTACGCCGAGCAGAGTTTGTTCGCGAACGCCTTTATCTAGGCCATCACAAAGTTCCGCAATGGCTTGCGGCTGATCACCGGTTGGCTGGTATTTGCTCTGCAATTTAAACTTTGGCATAACCCCATTATACCTTCCATTGACTTTTTGCGCAATCCGTGTTATAATGTAAGTATATCCTCTTTCAAGGGGCTTTTTTAGTGTCCGTGTGCGCTAATCATACGGTTATAGTGGTCGTACATGCTCTCATCCACTTTGAGATGGCCAATCTTATTGGCGGCACGAACGATTTCGTCTAAATCATCAGTAATCTTGAAAATATGGAGATCGGAAGCTTTAATCATCTTTTCTTTTACTAGTTTATTGCGGAAATAGCGCTCTAGTGGTCGCCAATAGGACTTGCCATAAAGAAATACTGGCATGCGTGGCATTTTATCTTCCTGCATCAAACAAAGAATTTCCGAGAGTTCATCAAACGTACCAAACCCACCTGGGAAATAGACGTAGGCTTTAGATGCCATTGAAAGCATCACTTTTCTAGCAAAGAAATATTGGAATTCCATAGTATCGGTCAAATAAGGGTTGGCAAACTGTTCGTGATCCAAAGTAATATTCAGGCCTACAGAGCGCCCGCCATATTCAAAGGCGCCACGATTTGCCGCCTCCATAATGCCAGGCCCACCGCCGGTAGTAACCGCGTGGCCGTTTTGAGCAAGCAAGCCACCGAGCTCGCGAGCTTTATCGTAATACTTATTTCCTTCACGCACCCTGGCAGAGCCAAAAATTGTCACACCCTGCGGAATAGTGCGAAGCAGACTAAGACCATTGGCTAAATCTCTGGCATAAGCGCCGGCGCGTTCCAAATCTTCAGAGTTAAGCTGGTCAAGCATCTCTTTGATGCGGCCAGCTAGCACCTTTTTGTCGGCTAATTCTTCTTTGGTGAGTGGCTCAACTTCTTCTACGGTATTAACCGCATGGCCCATCTCTTTTGACAATTCTTCACTAGTCATTATTCTACCTCCTGAAATGGCATTTCGTGTAAGTTTTCCTTGCCGCTCAAAATTCCTCTCTTAGCGCCAAGCATCGAAACTACAGCGGTGGAGTTAGCGCTCGCAAAAATGAGCGATTCCTTGAATGACTTGCCGGCGGCGTAGTGCGCCAAGAAGCCAGAGCCAAAGGCATCGCCAGCGCCAGTAGTATCTTTCACTGGAAGATCTTCATAGATGCCAAAACGGTAAGTGTTTTTGCTATCAGTAGCGATTGCCCCCATATTACCATCGGTAATAATTACTGTTTTGACATAATTAGAAAGTCTGGAAAGAAGCTCAGTTAAGACAGTTCCAGGGACAATCTCTGCAGCCTCAGTCTTGTTAACCAATAATACGTCAACATATTCTAGCAATTTTGTCAAATCAGATTTCTGTTCTAGCTCTAATTTGCCTGGGTTAAACATGACTTTGGCATCTAATTCTTTCGCTTTTTTCATAAAAGCTTTCAAAGTCTTCATGTCGCCCCTAAGCGAAGTAATATAGAGCCAGTCTGGGTTGATGTTCTCTAGGTCATTTGCGTCAAGATTGTCAAATTTAGCGGAAGCGCCACGATGAGTCAAAATTGTGCGTTCGCCGCTATTCATATCAAGTAAAATCACCGAGCAACCAGTGCTCTTATGCGGAGCATAGGAGATGTAAGAGCTGTCAATTCCCTCTTTGTCGAGACAGGCTAAAATTGCATCGCCAGCTGGGTCGTGACCGATATTCCCAAGCATAATAGTTTCGTGGCCATGACGGGCAAAAGTTACCGCCGAGTTAGTGCCACCGCCACCAACTTCGTAAGATACGCGGTCAATATCGACTTTAGTACCAATCTTGAGTTCACCAAAGAGCGACTCTGGCGCAGGCTTCGCTGCACTATAAACATTAGTCGCCACAAAATCATCATGATCAATCAAATATAAATCTTGCAAAGCCGAGCCTAAAGATACAATTCTTGCCATTAGAGCACCACTCCTCTCTTGTCTAAATCAGAAGTTAAGGCTTCAAACATTGCACTTGGATCTTCAGCGCCAGTCAAAGCTGAGCCAACATCAATGACGTCAGCGCCCGCTCTAGAGATTGCACGCACAGTCCTAAGGTTTGCACCACCATCCCAGCCGATTTCTGCATTTGGATTAATGTCTTTAATTAGCTGAATTTTTTCGGTCTGTAACATATCTGCCTGGCTCCCCTGCTTGCCAATTTCACCGGCAAAGACCAAAACATGGTCCGCTTTCTCAATAAATGGGCGCACACTTCCAGGGAAGGTAGGTTTCATCAAGGCTACGCCTGCTTTGATGCCAGCATTTTTAAGCTGGTCAAAGAGCGGCAGTAAATCTTCTCCGGTTTCGGCATGGAAGATAACCAGAGATGGCTTTAGTTGCAACAAGATTGGCATATGTTCAGATGGACGCGCCACCATCATATGTAAATCTACAGTCCAACCTTGTGGCCACCAAACATTATTCACTGGGATCGTTACCGCTGGGGCAAAAGTGCCATCGGCGATATCGACTTGGATACGCTTGGCAAATGGCTGGAATTTAGCAATCAACATCTTATATTGCTCTGGATCATTAGTTAAGACGGTTGGAACAATTTCCGTGACGTTCATTATGCACCCTCCTCATCTAAACGTTTATTGCGTCTAATATGCCTTTCTTCCCCTGAAAAAGCAGTATTTAGAAATATTTCTACTATTTTGTCAATATCTTCTCTCTTGGTGAAATCTGCCGAAAGACAGAGTATATTGGCATCATTGTGCTCACGGCCAATTTTGGCTAACTCTGGGCTATACGCAGCAATAGCGCGCACACCCTTGAAACGATTGGCCTGAATCTCAATACCATGAGCTGAACCACAGATTAAGATACCTCTGGAATTAGGGTTGTTTTGGACTGCTTTTGCAACTTTAATTGCCGCATCATTATAGTCATCATCAGGATCAAGCGTAAATGGCCCCAAATCTGTCACCATATAATCTTCCCCGGTTTCCGATTTTGCTATAATCTGTGGCTCGGCGCCACCAGAAAGTACCGCTACGAGATGCTCTTTGAGCTCGAATCCACGATGGTCAGAACCGATAAAGATTTCTGGCATTCAAGCATTCTCCCCGGTATTAACTGGGATGGTTTCAGATTCGGATTCTACTGAAGCGGCTTCATCAGTATTTTCACCAGGCTCTTCAATACTCTTAGCAAAATCAGCAGTGAGTTCCACTAGGCGGTTAGAATAGCCCCATTCGTTATCATACCAAGCTACAATCTTGACCAAATTGCCACCAACTACATCGGTGAGCGGTAGATCGACAATCGCGGAATGAGAATTGCCACGAAAATCAATAGAAACTAATTCTTCTTCTGTTACACCTAAAATGCCTTCATAATATGGCTCGTTTGCAGCCTTCTTGAAAACTTCGTTTAGCTCCTCGATAGTAGTGTCACGTTTCAAAACGGCGGTAATGTCAGAGAGTGAAACTACAGGGGTAGGGACACGAACAGAAAGACCGTTAAACTTGCCTTTAAGCGCTGGAATGGTAAGAGCGGCAGCTTTGGAAGCACCAGTAGTAGTTGGCACAATGTTCTCTGCGGCAGCACGAGCCTCTCTTAAATCTTTAGCTGGAGCATCTTGGAGACGCTGAGAAGCGGTATAGGAATGGACGGTAGTCATCATAGCTTTTTCAATACCAAAGTTATCCTCAAGCACACGCATAACAGGGGCAATACAGTTGGTAGTACAAGAGGCATTGGAAAGAATCTCATCTTCTGGAGTAACTACATCTTCATTAACACCAAGCACAACGGTTTTAGCACCTTCACCTTTGGCTGGAGCGGAAAGAACCACTTTCTTAGCGCCGGCCTCAATATGGGCACGAGCTTTGGCTGGGTCAGTAAAGAGGCCGGTAGATTCAATTACTACGTCAATGTTCATATCTTTCCAAGGGAGAGCAGCTGGGTCTTTCTCGGCAAGAACGCGAATTTTCTGACCCTTAACAATGATATTTTCGTCATCATAACTGACGTCGTGAGCATAGGTACCATAGGTAGAGTCGTGCTTCAAGAGGTGAGCGAGAGTCTTGGTATCTGTAATATCATTAATAGCGACAATTTCTATATCTGAACGCTCAAAAGCGATTTTAAAAGCATTTCTACCGATGCGGCCGAAACCATTGATTGCTAATCTAATCATTTTACCTCCTAAAATATACTTAAGGTTATTTTATCACACTTACGCTTTTTTGCATACACCTTGATTTTTTGGGAAAAGTGTGGTATAATAGAACCATAGACTGTGGGTAGTGCAATGGTGTGCTAACAGAGGTCGTTTTTTAGAAGGGGGTGAACCTTATGAGAAGAGATTACAATGAAGAAGTAAAGCAGGTAATAAGAGAACTGACAGGCATGACTGATGACATACTGGATTGCGTTACGGGTGCAATCTATGCCACGGTCTTCCTGGGAGCTTTTCCGGGCAAGGATGATCTGATGGAATATCTTGGAACCAACAGATCTACCATGGAAAAGCTGCTCCGCGAAGCGGCAGACACCGCAATCGACAGCAATAGTCCCTACTGGGACTGGATGGGTCCGGACATAATTCTGCCTAGGCCTGGGGTAGCGGAATACATCTATCCGCTCGCTACCGAGATGGTGGCAAGGGGGCTGTGGCTGGAAGGCAAAGAGGAGCCGACAGAGCGACTGGTTGCTCGGACCTTCCTGGAGGCTTTCTGCCCCAGTACGAAAGTTAAGAATAAGGATCTCTTCCAGGGCTACAATATAGTTCTGGATTACCTACACTTCGTGCAGGATGAATCGGAAGAGATCAGGATCGGCAAGTTCATAGGCCTCCGCTACGAGTACATGCCGAGGGCGGCAGCGAAGGTGGAGCAGATCTGCCTGACACTCGCTCAGGCAAATCCACACATTTTCGACCCCATCGGTACGTCAAGCCGAGAAGTATGCAACTATCTAGCCAAAGGGGTTAAGGAGGCTCAGAAAAAAGCCGTCGCCAACGGCTCGGCCCGCCTGGGCAAAGCTAGAGTCGAGGTGGCCATCAAGCTTGATCAGAAAGAGACTGGCATGAGCCACACTTCCAGGATGATGGCGGCAATGATTCCCTGACCGCCGCCTAGTCCGAAAAATCTAGAAACAACTTCTTCTCAAAAAATCCCCCTAATAGGGGGATTTTTCTTGTCTTATTTAGAAACTTTGGTTTAGCTTCTAGCAAAGTGTGCAAAGGCACGGTTTGCTTCAGCCATACGGTGACAATCTTCCTTCTTCTTGAAGGCGGCACCAGTTTCGTTGTAAGCATCAACAATTTCAGCTTCTAGGCGCTTGGCATAAGGCATACCACCTCTTGCACGAGCGGCTTGAACTAGCCAAGAGAAAGCAAAGTGTTGCTGACGATGGCCAGAAATTGGAAATGGAATCTGGTAATTAGCACCACCGACACGGCGGGACTTAACTTCGAAATCTGGAGAAACATTAGCAAGAGCTTTCTCAAAGACTTCTACTGGGTCCTCAGATTTCAGTTTCTTAGCAGCACCTTCGAGAGCAGCGTAAACTGCACGCTCAGCGGCCTGCTTTTTGCCGTCAAGCATAGATTTGTTAATCAAGCGTTGAACCAAGATAGACTGATATTTTCTATCTGGGCTAACTTTTCTAACTAATGAAGTTGTTACTTTACGAGGCATAATTAGTTACCCTCCTTCTTGGCACCGTATTTAGAGCGGCCCTGTTTTCTGCCGTCAACACCTTGGAGATCAAGAGTGCCACGCACAATGTGATAACGCACACCTGGAAGATCAGGGACACGACCACCACGAACAAGCACCACAGCGTGTTCCTGGAGATTGTGACCTTCACCACCGATGTAAGCCCAAACTTCCTGGCCATTAGTAAGGCGCACACGAGCGACTTTACGAAGAGCGGAGTTAGGTTTCTTTGGAGTCTTGGTAGTAACTTTGATACAAACGCCACGCTTTAATGGAGCTGGCTGGTTGTAATACCTAGTTTTAAGGGTATTGACAATGGAGCCAAGAGCTGGAGCTTTGGACTTCTTTGCAGCCTTTTTTCTAGGTTTTCTAATCAACTGATTAATAGTTGGCATTAAAATTCCTTTTAATTAAAATTAATAGCTTTTAGATTCGGGGTGGTAGGCCCCATTTTGACTTAATTTTTACAGCAATAAATTAAGTCTGAAACTCTTACCTAATATCTTAGCACAAAAGTTCTAAAAAAGCAACAGAAGAAATAAGTAAATAGGGGAAGCCACCTCAGTCGGCTTCACGCCTAATAAAAATAGGGGGAATTCGCTTTAGTTAGCTCACGTCGAATAAAAAAGAATCTGTTAGGCGGACCTCCGCCGGAATTTCAGTTCCGTGCTCGGCCCGTGGCAGATTCTTTTTTATTCGGTTCGCTAAATGTCGCGGATCCCCCCCTATTTGCTTATTTCTTAAGAGCTGCTTTCTTGTCATATTTGGCTGAGCCAAAGGCGAGAATCATCTCGAAGATGAAAGGTAGGAAGAATAGACCTACAGCAAAGCCAGTACCCTTCTTGAAGGCAGTAGCTAGGCGCTTGCTCAAGATGGCCATCATCACAATAGAGATAATTGCTTCTGCAACATAGGCAATCCAACCGATGGTATTCATGTTCATGCTGAAATAAATGCCGTTAGTAGTTTCAGTAATATCAGTAAAGTTTACCCCGCCGAAGAAGCCGTAGACTAAGCTACAACCAAGCAAGGCAGCAAACCAACCCCAGAAATTCATACCAACGATCTTAAAAAGAATATAGGCATTATAGAATGGAATCAAGATTTTCCAACCTGGTTGTCCTGCTTTTTTAAAGATTTTCCAACCAGCAATAATACCAAGTACTAGCACTGCGATTGAAATGAGAGCAGCAACGATAAACACACCACCAATTGCGGCACCTGCTACGGCTGCTTCCCCTGTTGTTAATGTTGTAGTAGTCATTTTTACTCCTTTTATGACTTTTATTTATACTTTCATTTTAACTTAAGCGAAATAAAAAAGCAAGTGTTTAAAAACAGAGATACTTAAGATATAACAAAAAACTTAAGCTCAATTTTTGAGCTTAAGTTTTTATTCTTACAATTATTTTTCGTTGGCTTTGACTAGGAAATCAAGAGTCTTTTCGATCGTCATACGATTCTTGAGATCTTGGCGAACGCGTGGGTCTTTCAAGTTCTTCAAAGCTTCTGGTGACTTCTTATAGACATCTTGAAGTTCAGCAATTTTAGCGGAGACTTCTTCATCTGGTACTTCAATCTTCTGATCGCGAGCGAGAATTTGGAGAACGAGCGAAGCCTTAACGCGAGCTTCAGCAATCTTCTTAGCCTCTTTGGTCCAATCCTCTTCCTTCTGACCAGTTTGTTTGAGGTAATCTTCAAAACTTAAGCCTTGAGCAGCAGCATTTCTAGTAATATCATCTTTAATGAAACGAAGCTGGTCGTTAATCAATACCTCTGGAGCAGAAACGGTAGATTTGCTGACAAGGGCATTTACGAGGTCGTCTTTGTATTTTTCTTCAATCTTGTGCTCGTTTTGAGCTTCGAGATTCTTCTTGATATCAGCTTTTAAGTCGTCCAACTTCTTAAATGGACCACATTTTTTAGCAAATGCATCATCGATTTTTGGAGTTTTGACTTCATTAACTTGCTTCAGTAGCACTTCAAAAACGACCTTTTTACCCGCCATTTCCTTAGCGTGGTAATCTTTAGGGAAAGTAAGGTTTAGGTCAAATTTGTCGCCTGGTTCGTGACCAACAATTCCCTCTTCAAAACCCGGGATAAACTGATGAGAGCCGAGCCCAAGAGTGAAATCGTGAGCAGAGCCACCATCGAATGACTTACCGTCTTTCTTGCCTGTAAAGTCGATAATGACCTCATCACCCATTGCTGCTTTTTTCTTGGCAGCCTTTTTCTCGGCATAGGCCTTAGCGACATTCTCTAAAACATCTTTGATATCTGTATCTTTAACTTCAACTTTTTGCTTTTTTACACCTAATTTCTTAAAATCTCCAATTTTTACCTCTGGAAGAATATCGGCAGCAGCAATAAACTCTGCGGTCTCATCTGGGACGTATTTAGTAACACTGACTTCTGGGATAACGAGAGGGTTTTTCTTGGCGTCAGTAAAGGCCTTTGGAATAGCGGTCCTCACGGCGATGTCTAGTGTGACCTGAGCAACATCATTAGGGTTGAGCTGCTTTTCTGCCATATTGGCAGGAGCCTTACCTTTTCTAAAGCCAGGGAGCTTCACTTCTTCTGATAATCTTTTGACTGCCTTTTTCTTGGCATCTTTTAGATCGTCTTTATCAAGAACAATCTTAATTTCCACCTTGGTGTCTGATAAATTCTTAACTGTAGTCTTCATAGAGACTATTATATCACAGATAAAAATAGTTAACTAATTCTAAGTCGTAATTCCCGGGTTGTATGCTGTGCGAATATGGCGGACGGTCGCATTAGGGGTAGCGCCAAGCTTGATTTCTGGGTTGAAAATCTGGTTTGGATCAAAGATATCTTTAAGCTTCAGATAAAGCTCCTCTTCTTCCTCCGTATAAGCAGGGTTGGTAACGGTAGCTTTCAATCTTCCTTCTGGAGCACCACCGGTGATAGAACCACCATGATCTTTCACTAACGAATTGAAAGTTTTTAAGAACTTGACAATGAATTGACGGCCCTCTACGGTGTTCAACTGAACATCTGGGCGCAAGCTGTAATTACTAGTGGCATAGGAGCCAAAAATCGGCAATTCTTGTTTCTCCGCTTTTTCCAAATCGCGAAGATCGGTCAAAAAGTTTGATAAATGATCTGGTGGAATGTAAAAATCATCAACAAAGGCTACTCTTTCGCCTTTAACATCATCATTTAGGTAACTTGCAATTGCCGATTTCAAGCGCTTAAAATCAGTTGAGTTATCGTCGGTCTCAACGACAGCAGCGGCATTATCAGGGAGAAGTTTTAGACATTTCTGAAGTTTCTTATTGATTTTTCTAGGTCTATCATCGAAAGCAGCCCAGACAAAATAGCCTTTATTGAATTTAGAAGCAAATAGTGCTGGGTCTTTACCATGATCCTTAGCCGACTTAAAGATACGAGCGTCGTAAAGGTTAAGCTCTTCTGGAACAAGTGGAGAAATTTCACCGATGTAAGAAAGTGCAGCGTTAATAGACTCAAAGGCAGCCACAAAATGGCGTACTTTTGGCTGGAAAACTTCACAATGCAAAATCACCTCTGTAATTATGCCTAAAGTACCTTGAGATGCATAAAATAGTGGTAACAAGTCGAAACTGCCTGTGGTATCTCGCACTACTTGAGTAATCATCTGATAACCAGCAGCGTCAATAGTGCTTCGACTACCAAGCTCCTTGATCAAATCGGAGTGGGTATCGATTAGTTTATCAACTTCACGGTAAATTGAACCTTCATAAGAAGTAAGGTCAGTCTTGCGATTCAGGTGGTGGCGAGCTAAGCGTGAAGTTTGGATAGCTTCACCAGTGGAAATAACTGATTCTATGCAATCAACATAGTAATAAATACCGTTATATTTACCAGCAGCGGCGTCAGTAGTGAAATTTGCAATCAAGGCGCCGATAGTCTCACGCGGATCTGCCAAAACTGGGATATGTAGGCCGTAGAGCGCTAATGCAGAATTAAGCTGACCCAAAGTTACGCCAGCCTGAACGCGGACCAACCTCGCACGATCATCGATTTCTAAAATTTTGTTGAGATGTTCGGTGGAAAGAATCAGACCAGTGCCAAGATCTGCGCCAGTTTTGTCGAGACCACTACCCCTGACAGTAATTGGAATGTGAACGCTTTTTTGAGCCAATTGGTTAACAAATTTCACGGTGCGACGAACATCACTAGCGTTCTCTGGAACGACTACCATGCGTGGAGTAATTTTAAGAGGTGAACGATCGGTGGAATAAGCCTCTAGAATTTGGCTGGAATCAAAAACATTGCCAATGAGCTGCTGATTTAGGTATTTCGCAATTTTATTCACTTTCCACCCTCATAAAAATACATAGCTACTTCTATTTTAGCACTAACTTTTTGATTTTGCTAGTGGTTTTTTGGCAAAACAAAAGACTACTTCGTTTGACAAAGTAGTCATTTTATTATTTAATATGATTGGTGCCCGAGACTGGACTCGAACCAGCACGCACAAGGCATATGCTCCTAAGGCATACGTGTATACCAATTTCACCACTCGGGCTTAACAACACTCGCTCGGTACATCATAAGGGGTGAGCGGGCTCATTTTTAACTTGCCTAAGTATTATAGCATAAAAAAGCGACTATTGCTAGTCGCTTTTTTATTCGAACTATCTTAAGCTTCGCGAACTGCTAGTTTCTTTGAGGAAACATAGGCAGCGGCGGCGCCAGCAACGAGTGCAAGTGGCAATAATTCTTCTGGACCAGTTTCTGGTACAGCTTCTTTAGCTGGAGCTGCAACAGTATTAGATTTTTTAGCTGGTTCAGTAGCTTTAACTACACCCTCAGTCACTGGAGCTGGTTGCTCTTCTACAGTCTTCTCTTTAGAAGTAGCATCAACAGTTGCGACCATCTCGGTGGTATCAGCAATTTCAGTATTATTGCGGCTACCAACGATGGCTATGATTGCCCAAATTGCAATACCAAGCACGATTACAGCAATCGCAGTAGTGAAAGCAATGGTGCGGATACGCTGTTTCTTGATTTCAGCATCATCATATTCATATTCCATTTAAAAACTCCCAAAAATATTAATAATGATATTGCTTACATTATAGCACAGATTTATTAAAATGTCAATGGTTTTTCTATATTTTTGTAAGTTTGACAAGTGTTGTGTCTTAGATAATTTCTACAGTTTTGTATCGGCTCGTGGTCCCAGATTTGATGGAAATTCTAGTCTTAGGAATATCAAGATAATCTGATAGTAGTTCTATTACGGCAGTATTTGCTTCCCCATCGTGGGCTTTCTTATGGGTTCGGATGATTAGTCCGTCTTCGGTTTTGGCGATTTCATCTTTACTAGAACCCGGTTTAACGAAGACATGGTAGATCATATTCTTATTTTAACACTTTATTTTAATGTCGCACAAGCAACATTGTACGACATTAGAGACTCTAAGCCATACACTGTGAGAAAACTTGCAGATGGCAACTGTTGGATGACGAGCAATCTAGCCTTGGCACTATCTGCTGGGACACCGGTCTTAGCATCCTCCAA